>NZ_CP029426.2:1566593-2173186 GCF_002266435.3 Bradyrhizobium amphicarpaeae | reverse complement strand
GCGCAAATCCGACCGCGACGCGCCTGTGGTCCTGATCACCGGCTATCCCGACGAGAACATCTCGACCCGGGCTGCGACGGCGGGCATCAAAGACGTGGTTTTGAAGCCGCTTCTCGAGGAAAACCTGGTCAAGTGCATCCGCCACGCCATCCAGGACCGCCCCCGCGCGTGACCTACGGGATTCTACGTAGGTAGACCCCCTTAAGATATCGCTCGAAATTTTCGAAGCCCCCGATACCGCGTACCAAAGCGCCATCACAACGGAGATGGCGCAGATGCTCACCCAGACCCTCAACACCCAGGCGATCAACACCCAGATCGTTGGCAAGATCGCCCCCGCCCATCCCGTCACCGACCAGTTCGGCGCCATCACCGGCCATGTCGGCCTCGTCGCCACCGAGTTCTCTTACCGCAAGGACGAGGAGATCTATGGCGAGGACGAGCCGGCCGAATATGTCTACCAGGTCGTGTCAGGCGCAGTGAGCAGCTACAAGCTCCTGTCCGACGGCCGCCGCCAGATCGGCGCTTTCCATCTTCCCGGCGACGTGTTCGGCCTCGAATCCGGTCCCGCTCACCGCCTTGCTGCCGAAGCCATCATCGACACTACGGTGCGCCTCGTGAAGCGCGCCAGCCTTGAGAAGGCGGCAGGCACCGACGTCCAGGTCGCCCGCAAGCTCTGGGCGATGACCGCCGGCGAGCTGCGCCATGCCGAGGACCACATGCTGCTCCTGGGCCGCAAGACCGCGATGGAGCGCGTTGCGACCTTCCTGCTCGAAATGGACCGCCGTCTTGCCGTTGCCGGCATGATGGCGCTGCCGATGTGCCGCCGCGATATCGGCGACTATCTCGGCCTCACCCTCGAAACCGTGTCGCGCGCGCTGTCGCAGCTTCACGCCCAGGGCATTCTGGGCTTCTCCGGCGCCCGCCAGATCGTGCTGCGCAACCGCCAGCGCCTGCAGCATCTCGACGCCTGATCTTCGTCAATCTTCCCGCTCCCTACCCCTGGCCGGCCGAACATGTTTCGGCCGGCCATTTTTCTTGGGGCCGCGAATCATGCCGTGCGCCGCGTTTCCGGCATCACGACAAGGATCAGCAAAAGTCCCGTCGCGGCCACGCCGGAAAGCCCGATGAACGCCGTGGCATTGCCGAACTTGTCGCTGACATAGCCGCCGAGCGCGGTGCTCAGCGATGCACCGATGCCGGTCGCGGTGCCGACGATGCCCTGCGCAAGGTTGAAGTGCCCGCTGCCGAAGGCGACGTCGGCCACGATCAGCGGAATCATCACCGCGAACACCGCCGCGGTGATGCCGTCGAACACCTGCACCGCGACCAGCAGGTACGGATCGCGTACGGTCGCAAACAGCAGGCCGCGAACGATCAGCGCACCGAATCCGATCAGCAGCAACGGCCGCCGGCCCCACGCCTGCGCCTTGCGCCCGACCGTCGGCGACAGCAGCGCCACGATCGCTTGCGGAACGACGATGCAAAAGGCGACGAGTACCGTCGCCCATTCGGCGGACCGCGCCGTCACGGCGCTTGCGATCAGCGGCATCATCGAGGCGTTGGCGAGCTGCAGCAGCAGCACGCTGAGAGCGAAGACGATCAGCGGGCGCTGCCGCATCAGGTGCCAGATATTGGTGTCGCCGCGCTCCGTGGCATCACGCGGCATCTCGCCGTGACAGCGCCTGATGTCGACCTCGTTCTCGCGGATGCGGGAGAGAGCGATCAGGGTCGGAATCGCGAGCAGGAAGGTGACCAGAAACACCGCCCGGCTCGACAGCAGATAGCCGACGGTGCCCATCACCGCCGCGGCAACGCCGCTCCCGAGCGAGGCAAATCGCGCGTTGCGGCCGAGCCGTTCGCCGATCGCGAACGGCCCGACCAGGCCAAGGCTGATCGCCGCAATCGCCGGCCCCAGCACGCAGCTCGCCGCCGCATGCAAGGTGGCCGCGGCCATCACGACCGGGAAGATCGGCATCGCGGCATAAGCGAGTGCACAGCAGCCGATGGCCGCAATGGCAAGGCCTGCCACCAGCCGCTCCGATTTCGCGGCATCGATGATCGCCCCGCCCGGCATCTGCCCGATCAGCGCGACGATACCGCCGATCGACAGCACCAGGCCGATCTCGACCTGGGTCCATTTCTGGGTCGTCAGATAGACCGCGATGAAGGGACCGAATCCGGTCTGGACGTCGGCGAGAAAGAAGATGAACCAGTCGAGGCCGCGCAGGCTCTGGCGCGACGGCGCGGGAATGCGCGCGGCCGACGGCGCGGCGACGCTGTCCGGCTCGGAACAGCCGTCGCGATCGGCATGGTTCGGCTTCCTCAACAACAGCACAGGCGGTCAGCCCTCCCCGCACCTCACTGGATCGCTTGCAGCGGTTGAAGGCTGCCGGACGCGCCGAGCACGACGATCGGCGCGTCTTCCTTGTATTCCGGCGCGGCCGCGACCTGCGCCTTGGTCAATTCCAGCGTGATGCTGTCCTTCTTGTTGGCAATCTTGCCGAAGCGCAATGCGTTCCAGTCCACCACGATCTTGCGGCTGCCGACGCCGAGAAATCCGCCGAAATCGATGGCTGCGGCGCGGACGTGACCACTGCGATCGACGACGACGTCGACGATCCGCCCCATGTCCTCGCCGGCCGCGCTGCGCACATCTCGGCCCAGCACGCCGTGGGCCTCACTCGCGCCGATGATGGTCACCGATGGCGGCGGCGCGGCATCCTTCGGCGTAACGGGCACGGTCGAGGCCGGCGGTAGAGTCGCCTGCGCGTTCGCCTCACCCGCACCCGCGGGCGGCTCGTCCGCGGCGCGTCCGGTGTCAACCGCCAGACTAGCGACAATGGCGATGCCAAGGATCAACGCTCCAATCGCACGCATGACACTCTCCTTGCGCGCCGCTAGCGCGCCAGCACGATCGAGACCTGGATCCGGCCGCGCGTGCGCAAGACTTCCAGCGCCACGTCGTCGCCGTGGCGGCTGACACGAAGATCGACGCTGGATTCGCCGAGGCGCAAATCGCGCAGGATCACCTCGTTGAGGAACGCCGGCAGATGCGGGTTGCGTAGCCGAATCTCGCCGCGCGCCACGTCGAACTCGATGCCGAGCGCCGCCTCCAGCAGCGTGAACGGCGTCGCGCTGGCCCAGGCCTGCGGCGCGCAGGCGACCGGATAGAGCGTGGGGCCGCGGCGCTTCTCGCGCCGGAAGCCGCAGAACAATTCGGGCAGCCGGCGCAGGTCCATATAGGTCGCGGCGTCGAACAGCCCCTTGAAGACATGCGCGACCGAATGCTTGAGACCGTAGCGCGCAAAGCCGAGCGCGATCAGCGCGTTATCATGCGGCCAGATCGACCCGTCATGATAGGACATCGGATTGTATCGCACTTCGCCCCGCGCGACGGTACGGATGCCCCAGCCCGAGAAAAAATGCGGCCCCATCAGGTCGGCGGCGACGAGCCGGGCACGGTCTTCGCGGATCATGCCGCTGAACAGCACCTGGCCGGCGTTCGAGGTCCGCACCTTGCAGGGCCGCTTTTTGCCGTCGAGTGCGAGCGCGTAGGTGCCGAGCTCCTCGCACCAGAACGCTTTCTCGAACCGCTCGGCAAGTGCCCTGGCTTCGGCCTCCAGCTTGCGTGAGAGGTCCGGCTTGCCGAGCCGCAGAGCGCAACGCGCAGCGAGCTGCTTGGCGGCATAGACATAACCCTGGACTTCCGCGAGCGCGATATATCCTTCGGCCAGCTTGCCGTCGGCATGGAAGATCGCGTCGTAGGAATCCTTCCAGCCCTGGTTGGCGAGCCCCTTCTCGGTCGCGCGCTGATATTCGACGAAGCCGTCCTGGTCCGGATCGCCGGGACCGTCGATCCAGGCCAATGCCGCCTCGATCGCCGGCCACAGCTCGATCAGGGTCTTCTCGTCGCCGGTCCGTTCGAAATAGCTTCCGGCGAGCAGCACGAACAGCGCGGTCGAATCGACGCTGCCGTAATATTGTGCGAACGGCACCTCGCGTAGCGCCGCCATCTCGCCGCCGCGCATCTCGTGCAGGATCTTGCCGGGCGCGGCATCGGCGAGCGGATCGACCGCCTTGGCCTGGAAATGCGCGAGCCGGCGCAGGACGCCCTTGGCGACGCGCGGATCGACCCACAGCATCTGCAGCGCGGTGATCAGGCCGTCGCGGCCGAACGTCGTCGAATACCAGGGAATGCCGGCATAGGGATAACGCCCCTGCGGCGTCTCCGTCATCAGCATGTTGAGATCGGCCATGGCCTGGCACAGCACCTCGTTGAAGATGTTGTTCGAGGTTTCGATGCTGGCGGCACCCATTGTGGACTGGCGCATCTCGCGGCGATGGGCGAGCAGGCCGCGGAAGAAGCGTGCGGGCTTCTCGGCGAGCGGACGGTTGCAGGACACGGCCACGAACAGGGATTTGGATTCATGCGGGTCCAGCTCGAGCTGCCAGGTCGCGGCATTCACCGACAGCCGCGTCGGGCGCGGGTCGAAATGCAGTCCAGTGGTGCGCTCGGTGTCGTCGAGGCCGCGATATTCGAATAGTACGTCGGTCGGACCGAGCAGTTTGCCCGTGCCGGTGCCGCGGCGCGGGCGGCGCTCGCCACGGACCTCGAACAGATCGGCAAAGTCGTTGTCGAACAGCAGCGTCAGTTCGAAACTGGCCCGCGCATCGCCATGGTTCTGCACCCCGATGCGCTGATAGGCCGTGCCGCGCCACAGGAAGATCGTGCGCACGATGTGCAGCAAGTCCTTCTGGAGGGCGAGGCGGCCCTGACGGTAGATGTCGGGATTGGTGAGATCGACCGTCAGCGCCGAATTGTCGTCGCGCAGATTCGAGCCGAGCAGCAGCGGCTGGAGATCGTCGAGCACGAGCTCCAGCCGCGCCAGATAGCGGGTGTCATGGTGGAACAGGCCGTCGGGCCCGCCGGCCGATGCGCCGATGTCGCCATGGCTGTCGAGCACGATGAACATGTCGTCGTGCTTGAGGGATCGCCGCGGCCGGGCCGACGGCCCGGTCATCGGGATATAGAAAGGCTGCTCCGCGACCTGCTCGGAGGTTCGCGTGACGGAGACGAGATGGGTTACGGCTTCAGCCGACATGAGCTGCTCCCCTGCGCTTGGTTCAAGACGCGACTGACTCGACAACGCGACTGTAGGTTTACGCTGCGGCCTGTGCGAGCCGGCTCATTTCCTGCGTGACCAGTTCACGATAGGGCCCATGGCCTTGCATCAGACGCTCGGGCGAGCCGTCCTCGATGATCTTGCCATTTCTCAGCACCACCACGCGATCGAAATTGCGCAGCGTCGCCAGCCGGTGCGCGATCGCGATCACGGTGCGGCCGCGCATCAGGCGCGACAGCGCCTCGCGGATGGCCTCCTCGGATTCGCTGTCGAGCGCCGCCGTTGCCTCGTCCAGCAGCAGGATCGGCGCATCCTTCAGGAAGGCGCGCGCGATCGCGATGCGCTGGCGCTGGCCGCCGGACATCTTGACCCCGCGGTCGCCGACCATGGTGTCGAGCCCCTCCGGCAGGCCATCGATGAAATCGCAACGCGCCGCGATCGCGGCCCGCAGCACCTCGTCATCGGTGGCGTTCGGCCGGCCATAGCGGATATTCTCGCGGATGGAACGGTGAAACAGGGAAATGTCCTGCGGCACGACCGAGATCGCCTCGCGCAGGCTGAGCTGCGTGACCTTCGAAATGTCCTGGCCGTCGATGGTGATGTTGCCCTCGTCGGTATCGTAGAAGCGCTGCAGCAGCGTGAACAGCGTGGACTTGCCGCCGCCGGACTGGCCGACCAGGCCGACACGCTGGCCGGGCTGAAGCCGCAGGCTGAAACGCTCGAAGATCTTGTCGCCGCCGGGATAGCCGAAGGTGACGTTGTTGAACGCGATCGCCGCGCCGCTCTTCACCAGCGGCTCGGCGTCGGGATGATCGCGCAGCTCGTGCGGCACCAGCAGCGTGGCAATCGCCTCTGTCAGCCGCGCGACGTGCTGGGTGACGTCCACCAGCGCCACCGCGAGATCGCGGGTGGCGCTGAGAATGGAGATGCCGAGTGTACAGACCAGCACGACGTCGCCGGTCGTCGCCTCGCCCTTCTGCCAGAGCGTGACGGCCCAGGCCATCAACGCGATCGTCAAGACCACGGTCACGGCGGCATGGAGCAACCGCAACTTCTCGAGATAACGCAGGCTGCGGCTTCGCGCGGTCAGCTCCCGGTTCACCGTCGCGTCGAACCGCTCATGCTCGTGGCCGATGCCGCAGAAGGCCCGCACCAAGGGCATGTTGCTGACGACGTCGATCATCTCGCCATCGACCACGGCGGCCTTGTCGGCGAAGTCGTCATGCAACGGCTTGCCCGCGGCGGCGAGACGGAACATCGCGAGCACCATGCCACCGGCGATGACGAGCAAGCCGAGCGCCATGTAGGGACTGACGGTTCCAATCAATGCGATCGCTGCAATTGTGGCGATGCAGGGCGGCAACACGTTCCAGACGAACATGTTTTCGACCGTGAACACGGCATTCGACGTCGCCGTGATGCGGCTCGTCAGCATGCCGGGCATGCGGTCCGAGAAATAGCTCGGTGCGTGTCCGGTCAGATGACGGAATATGTCACGCCGTAAATCACCCGTGACACGAACGAAGGTGAAGCTCGCCGTCCAGCTCGCGATCCGCCATAAAAAGTTGTCGGCAGCGATCAGCGACATGAGCAGAATGAATGCCAGCCATACACCGCCGCCTTGCGAAGGCCCCGCGGACAGGGCGTCGACCAGCGATTTGACACCATATTGGGTGCCTACGGAGCAGGCAACCGCTGCAACGACAGCGGCCAGGATCACCAGATGCGACGCCATTCGCATCCGAAGATAGCGCAAGACAAAGGCAAATGGCCTGCGCGCATATCCAGAAAGATGATCCATGTGGCTAGCGCCCCGTTCTGTTGATCTTCATTTTGTTACTTGTCGATTGAACATCGACCAGTTCGCCTCGGTTCCGGGCCAGACGATCACGACATGCAGATGCGGACGATGTGAGAAGAGGTGATGGCATCATCGCGACCACGCTGTGCCGTGGCAAAGAAGTAACGTTCAGGGAAGGAACTTCGCAAGTGCGAGAACGTTCCCAGCTTGGCATGCCGGTGCCGAGACACGGCGGGGGCTTTAACTCCATGATAGAGGAGATGGTGAGATGCGCATCGCGCAGGTAGCTCCGTTGACGGAAGCTGTTCCCCCCAAGCTGTATGGCGGCACCGAGCGGGTGGTACATTGGTTGACGGAAGAACTGGTAGCCTTGGGTCACGACGTGACACTGTTTGCCAGCGGTGACTCGCAGACATCAGCCAAGCTGGATGCGCTGTGGCCGCGAGCGCTTCGCCTCGACGGCTCCGTGCGCGATCCTAATGCGCTGCACATGGTGCTGCTGGAGCGTGTGCGGCAGAAGTGTGACGACGAGGAGTTCGACTTCCTCCACTTCCATCTCGACTATTATCCGTGGTCATTGTTCCACCGGCAGCCGACGCCGTTCCTGACCACGCTGCACGGCCGTCTTGATCTCCCGGAGCATCAGCCGGTCTTCAACACCTTCTCCAAGATGCCCGTCATCTCGATCTCCAATGCGCAGCGGCGGCCCGTGCCGCAGGCGAACTGGGTGCGGACGATTCATCACGGCCTGCCGGAGAATTTGCTGACGCCGCGGCCGGCGAAGCAGGAATATCTCGCCGTGCTCGGCCGCATCGCGCCCGAGAAGGGCGTCGACCGCGCCATCAAGATCGCGACCCATTGCGGCATTCCGCTGAAGATCGCGGCCAAGGTCGATCGTGCCGATCAGGATTACTACGACGAGCTGATCCGGCCGATGATCGAAAACAATCCGCTGGTGGAATTCATCGGCGAGATCGGCGATCACGAGAAGTCGGAATTCTTGAGCGGCGCGCTTGGCCTTTTGCTGCCGATCGACTGGCCGGAGCCGTTCGGCCTCGTGATGATCGAAGCCATGGCCTGCGGCACGCCGATCGTTGCCTTCAACCGCGGCTCGGTGCCCGAGATCATCGACGAGGGGCTGACCGGATTCGTCGTCGAGGACGTTCTCAGCGCCGCCGGCGTCGTCGGCCGCCTCGCCCAGCTCGACCGCGCCGTCATCCGCAAACAGTTCGAAACGCGTTTCACGGCACGGCGCATGGCGCTCGACTATCTCGCGGCCTACCGCAGCCTCGCCGAGGAGAAGGCGCCGCGGATCAAGCTGGTGAGCAGCGCGGAGTAGCACTTCTACACCACAGCCAGTCGAATTGCCCTCTCCCCTTGTGGGAGAGGGCTTCGAGAAGGTAGCGGCACATGCGCTTGGGTGAGGGGTTGCTTCCGCATTGAAGCTCTCGCAGTGGCGAGACACCCCTCATCCGGCGCTTCGCGCCACCTTCTCCCACAAGGGGAGAAGGGAAGAGATATTGCCCCTACCTCACCACCGCCCGCTTCGGCTCCACGATCTCGAACATCCGAGGAAACTCGTCCATCAGGCCCATCAGTTCGGCGAGCTTCATCGGGTTGCCCGCGAGCTTGACCTTGCCGGCCGCGACCGCCTCCGGAAAGCTCGTCAGCTTGGCGATCACCTCGTCGAGCGTGGAGCGCGCCAGCGTGAAGCTGGCATCGGCGCCGTCCGCCTGCACGCCCTCGGCGTAGGTCAGCGCGCAGTTCTCCAGATTGAGCACGAAGGTCTCGCCTGTATCGGAGAAATTCCAGTTCAGCACGATGTGCTTTCCTTCCGCCTTCGGACCATTGAGGCGGATGCCGAGTACGTCCCAGAGCTGCCCGGTGCGCAGCGCAGCCAGCGTTTCGCGCGGCATCGGCGGGCGCGCCGGCACCTTCGGCATGCCCAGGCGCAATTCCTGCGCGCCGAACAGATAGGCGTTGCGCCAGGTCGCGCTTTCGGCGGCGTAGCCGAGCTGCTCCAGCGTGTCGGCGAGCAGAGCGCGCGCCGCCGCATGATCAGGCTCGGCGAAGACGAGATGGCCGAGCACTTGGGCGACGAAGCGGAATTCACCCTTGTCGAAATCCGCACGCGCGCGCGCCAGGATGGCGTCGGCGCCGCCCATGTATTCGACATATTTCCTTCCGGACTGCACCGGCGGCAGCGGATCGAGATTGACCGGGTTGGCGTCGTACCAGCCGAGATATTTCTGGTAGATCGCCTTCACATTGTGCCGGATGTGGCCGTAATAGCCGCGGCCGTGCCAGGCGCCTTCCAGGCTCTTCGGCAACTGGATCGTCTCGGCGATCTCGGCGGCGGTGAGGCCGTGGTTCATCAGGCGGATGGTCTGGTCGTGCGCGAATTTGTAGAGGTCGCGCTGCTGCCGGATCATCGTGCCGATGCGCTCACGTCCCCACACCGGCCAGTGATGCTGGCCGCACATCGCCTCCGCCTTGCCGTCCCAGAGCTGCAAAGCCTCGCCCAGATATTTCGACCAGGCCAGCGCGTCGCGCACGTCGGCGCCGCGGAACGGCAGCAGATTGTGGAAATTGTGGGTGCAGTTCTCGGAGAGGTTCAGCACCCTGTAGCGCGGGATGAAGAAATGCATCTCCGCCGGCGCTTCGCTGTTCGGCGCCATCTGGAATTCGAACTCGACGCCGTCGATGACGCGCCTGTCGCCGGTCGCCATGATCAGGTCGGTCGGGCGCAGCAGCGCAACCGATCCTGCCGCCATCGACTTGCCGAGCCCGCAATCGACCTGCCCCCGCGCGCCCTTGGCGAGCAACGGCCCGAACTGATACTGGGCACGGCGCAGCATCGCGGGGCCTGCGATGATGTTCTCGGACACCGCGTGCTCCATGAACAGGTTCGGCGCGATGATCGGCACGCTGGCCGTGGCCAGCGCATCCTCCTCCAGCACGCCGCGCGCCCCGCCCCAATGGTCGGTGTGGGTGTGCGTGAAGATGACGGCCGCGACCGGCTTCAGGCCGCGATGCCTGAAATAGAGATCGAGCGCGGCCCGGGCGCCTTCGATCGAGGTCAGAGTGTCGACGACGATGACGCCGCTGTCGCCCTCGATCAGCGTCATGTTGGCGATGTCGAGCCCGCGCACCTGGTAGACGCCGGGCACGACCTCGAACAGGCCGTGCTGCATGTTCAGCCGCGACTGCCGCCACAGGCTCGGATTGACCGTGGCCGGCGCCTCTTCCGTGGACAGGAATCCGTAAGGCTCGAGGCTCCAGACCATCCGGCCCTGCGGGTTCGTGATGGCCGCATTGTCGATCGTGCCGAGGAAGCCGCGCGCGGCGTCGTCGAAATCCCGCGTGTCGGAAAACGGCAGAGCGTTCAGCATCGCCGCTTGCTGCGCGATGACGGACGCGCTCGCGTCCTTCGGCTCGTTGCTGGCTTCTGTCACGTTTGCGTCCTCCCGGCTCGTCGCAGGGCATCTAACCGCATCTCGCAGGCGATTGCCATTGCGGCAGAGGCGAAAGGACAGTGGATTCTTCTTCGCTCCTCCCCTTTGGAAGAAGCTGCGCCGTCTATGCCGCTTGCGCGGCCAATCCTTCGGTCACCGCCGCTGCAACAGCCGCTTCCGCCACCCGCAACTCGCGCGCCAGCACATAGCCGCCGCGACTTTGCTTGGCCCGGTACAGTGCCTTGTCGGAGCGCGACAGCAGCGCTTCCGCGGTGCGCCCGTCGTCCGGCGCGACGGCAACGCCGACGCTGGCGCCGAGCTCGATCACCTGTCCGTCGACGTCGTAGGGTGCGCTGATCGACTGCACGATGCGCTGCGCCATCGCCTCCGCATCAGCCGCCGCGTGCTGAACCAGGACGAATTCGTCGCCGCCCATGCGGATCAACAGGTCGTCTGGCGTGACGAGCGCCTTGAGCCGCCCGGCGACCTGCTTCAGCAGCGCGTCCCCCGCGGGATGGCCGAACCGGTCGTTGGCCTCCTTGAAGCGATCGAGATCGAGCGTATGGACCGCAACCATCCCGGCTGACAGCATCAGGGGCAGGTCCGCCGCCAGTACCGAGCGGTTGGAGACGCCGGTCATCGAATCCAAGCGCGCGAGCTGCTCGAATTTCCGCTTCAGCGTGATCTGGCTGATCGAGGCGTTGAAGCTCAACCGCACCATCTCGAAACTCGCGACCACGTACATCAGAATGAGGAGCCCGAGGCCGACGTGGCGCAGATCCGGCTGCATGAACGTGACGATCGCGGTAGGCCCGGCGATCGCAACCAGATCGAGCAGCGCCGCGACGGGACGCAGCGCCAGCCGCGCCACCACGCCGGCGCCGAAGCCGAATCCGATCCCGATCGCCATCACGGAGCAGAGCGCATCACCCAGCACGACGCTACGCGCGGCGAACACGCCAAGCACCAACGCCGTCGCAACGGTGCCGGCGATGTAGCGCCGCTCCCAGGTCGCGGCCTCGGCCCGATCGAGCTGCGGTGAACGCGTGAGACGACGGCGGAAAGCAAGAATTTCGAACAGACGGACGATCGCCACCACGACACCGGCGACCGTCAGGATCGCCGTCAAGATGTCTCCGGTCTCGTAGGTCGTGATGGCGCCGACCATTGCGAGGCAGGCGGCCGCGAGAATGTTCGGCATCGTGGTGCCGTGAAGGCCACCGATGACTTCCATATAGACGGCGTCGGAAATCGACGCCCGTCCGGATTCCATTCTGTCGAAGAACATGCCAGCTCCCATCTCCTGGCATGGTCCTACCTCACATCCGTAAAAAGGGGAGCGTCGCACCGCGCCGGCATTTTAGCGCGCGGGTTAACCGCGCGTTAGCCATGCGTGGTCCTTCGCCCACATTACATCCCGAGCAGTCTCGGCAACCACAACGACAGGCCTGGCCAGTAGGTCACCACCACCAGGAATCCCAGCATCGTCAGCAGCCACGGCCACACCGCGACCGTGAGCTCGGTGATGCCCATCTTGGCTATGCCCGATGCGACGTAGAGATTGAGGCCGACAGGCGGATGGCAGAGGCCGACCTCCATGTTGACCGTCATCAGGATGCCGAAATGAATGGGATCGATGCCGAGCTTGACCGCGACCGGAAACAGGATCGGGGCCATGATCAGGATGATCGAGGACGGCTCCATCACGTTGCCCGCAACTAGCAGCAGGAGGTTGACGATCAGCAGGAAGCCGATCCACCCCAGGCCCTGGTCGATCATCCACTGCGCCAGAGCTTGCGGCACGTTCTCGTAGGTCATCAGGAACGAGAACAGCACGGCGTTGGTGATGATATAGAGCAGCATCGCCGAAAGGTTTGCCGAGGATAGCAGCACCCGCGGCACGTCCCGCAGCTTCAAATCCTTGTAGATGAACACCGCGACGATGAAGGCGTAGACCGCGCTGACGGCGGCGGCCTCGGTCGGCGTGAACAGGCCGCTATAGATGCCCCCGATCACGATCACGATCAGCAGGATGCCCCAGATCGACTTGCGGAACGCATCGACGCGCTGCATGAACGTCGCCTTCGGCATCCGCGGATAGTCGTTGCGCCAGGCCCGGTAGAAGGTCGTAGCCCCAAGCAGGAGCGCGAGCACGAGTCCTGGTATGATGCCCGCGATGAACAGCTTGCCCACCGAACTGTTGGTGGAGACGGCGTAGAGAACCATCGGGATCGACGGCGGAATGAGAATTCCGAGCGAGCCCGACGTCGTGATCACGCCGGCGCCGAACCGCTTCGGGAAGCCTTGCGCGACCATCGCAGGCAGGATCACCGAGCCGATCGCCACCACGGTTGCCGGCGAAGAGCCGGAGATCGCGGCGAACAGCGCGCAGGCGACCACCCCCGACAGCGCCAGACCGCCGTACCAATGGCCGACCAGCGAGGTTGCGAAATTGATCATCCGCCGCGCCACGCCGCCATGGGTCAGGAAGTTTCCGGCGAGGATGAAGAACGGGATCGCCATGATCTCGAAATTCTCGATGCCGGTGAACAGCTTCAGCGCCACCGATTCCGTTCGCACATCGGTCAGCGTGAACATGAAGCTGAGCACGGTGAGACCGAGCGCGATCGAGATCGGCATGCCCGTCAGCATCAAGGACAGCAGCAGCGCGAACACGATGACGACGCGCAGACCCTGCGGCAGCGTGATGACGTGAGCCGAATGAGCGAAGCACAAGGCGACGATCAGGACCGGCAGCAGCATCAGGATCCAGCCGAGCGGGCTGCGCTCGTCCCGGACGACCTGGGTGGGCGTCACCGGGGCAGGATGCACCGGATCCACCTCGACGCCTTCGACGCCGGCCATGTCGTGATGCGGCAGCTCGCCGGTCCGGTAGAACGACCAGGCGACCTGCAGGAAGCGGAAGCACATCAGGCCGGAGCCGAGCGGGATGGTGAGATACACCATCCACATCGGCGCCTCGAGATCGTTGGACTGCTGGCCGGTCTGCCACATCTGGCCGACGAAAGCGGCGCCGAAATAGGCGACGATGGCGGTGAAGAGCGCGCCGCACAACAAGCCAAAGGTGATGACGCGCCGGCGCGACCCGCCGGGCAGGATGTTGACCAGCACGTCGACGCCGACATGGATGCCGGTCCGCACGCCATAGGCGGCGCCGAACTTCGCCATCCAGATGAACATGTAGATGCAGAGTTCCTGCGCCCAGGACAGATCGAGCGCGGCGAGCCAGACGAACGCAGCCCGCATCGGGACGGCGAGGAAGGTCAGGTTGCGGGCTTCCGCCCATTTGGCGATGTCGATCGAAAGCCCGGCGCCGTAGCGGTGCAGCACGGCGACGAAGATGAGCGACGTCGCAGCCGCGATCATCGTCGCGATCAGCCATTCCTCGAGATGATCGAGCACACGATTCAGCACACGCAGCAACTTCGTCCCCCCAGCATTGGCTCGTCCATTCAAGAGCGAAACGGCCGGGAGTGCGATCACCCCCGACCGTTGCTATGTTCTTGTTGGGACGCGGCCGTCAGTTCATCTTGACGTCGAGTTCCTTGGCGACGAGATCGAGCACCTCTTGCCCGACCCTGCCCTTTGCCCATTTATAGGTCGGCTGCATCGCCTCCTGCCAGGCCTTGCGATCGGCGTCGGTCAGATAATGCAGCGTTGTCTTGCCGGTCTTCTTGATTTCGGCCAGCGCGTCCTCGTTCTCCTTGCGCGCGATCGAATTGGTGTAGTCGGTCGCATCCGCCATCGCCTTGTCGAGCTGGGTACGGATGTCGGGCGGCAGCCCCGACCAGAATTTCGAATTGACGATGACGGCATATTGCAGATGCGCGTGATAGGACACGGTGATGTCCTTCTGCACCTCGTAGAATTTCTGCGTCAGGTAGTTGGACGCAGTGTTCTCGCAGCCGTCCACCACGCCGGTCTGCAGCGCCTGGTAGACTTCGGAGAACGCCATGATCTGCGGGATCGTCCCGAGCAGGCGGAAATACTGGTCCGCGACCTTCGATCCGGAGATGCGGACCTTCAAGCCCTGGAAATCGGTCGGCTTCACCAGCGGGCGATTCGAAGAGACCATGTGGAAGCCATTGTCCCAATAAGCGAGCCCCGTTATCCCCTTGGCCTCGAGCTTCTGGAACAGCCACTTTCCAACCGTGCCCTTCATCGCGTTGGAATAGGTCTGGTCGTCCTTGAACAGCCAGGGCAGGTCGAGCGCCTCGAACTCCTTGATGCCGAGCGGCGCGAATTTCGCGGTCGAGGGCGCAAGTATCTGCACCGAGCCGAGCTGCAGCGCCTCGATCTCTTCCTTGTCCTTGTAGAGCGTGGAGTTCGGGTAGATCTCGACCTTGACCTTGCCGTCGGTGTATTTCTCGGCGAGTTCCTTGAACTTCAGCGCACCCTTCCCTTTCGGGGTGTCGTTGGCGACGACGTGGCTGAATTTGATGACGATCGGAGTTTGCGCCTGCCCAACGGCAGGGGCCAGAACCAGCGCGGCCGCCGCGACCGCGAGAAGCAGTTTGCGCATGAAGACCTCCCCAACAACCTCGAAAATCGAGTTCTTTTTGTTTTACAGGTTAGTAGTGGCAGTAATCCGCAAGCCGAACAACTAGACCTAAGCCCAATTTGCCGCAGCCAAGCTATCTTGACGAAAGCTGCCTACGCAACCCGCCATCCGCGCCCGTTCAACCGAACGAGCGCTTATGTCGCATTGCGGCAAGGCCTCAGTTCTTGCGCTGGGCGACCATGAACAGGCGACGGAACGGGAACAGGGTCTGCCCCGCCGCATTCTTCGGATAGGCCTTCGCAACCCGCGCGCCGTAGGCGGCTTCGAATGCGGTCTTCTCCTCGCCTGCGAGCACGTCGAGATAGCGCGTCAGCCAGGTCCCCTTGGTCCATTCCTTGACGGGGTTCTCGCCTTCGAGCACCTGCAGATATTCGGTCTCCCAGATGTCGATATTATCAGACATCGGCGCAAGCAGATCATGATAGAAGGCCGGCCCCTCGACCGGCGGCGGCGTGACCAGATGCTCGACCTTGGACCGCCACGGACCATCGAGCGCGGTCTCGCCGATCAGCACATGGGAGGGCGCCAGAAAGTTGCGCGGCATCTGCACCGCAAGCATGCCGCCAGGCTTCACCTTCTCCATGACCGACGGAAACAATGCCGCATGATTGGGCAACCAGTGCAGTGCGGCATTGGAATAGATCAGGTCAAATCGCCCGGCCGGGCGCCAATGGCCGAGGTCTTCATGAGACCATTCCACATTCGGCGCCGCCTTGCGCCCCGCCGCGACCATTTCGGCTGAGCCCTCGACGCCGGTCACGCTCGCTTCAGGCCAACGCTCCTTGATCAGTTTCGTCACGTTGCCGGCGCCCGCGCCGAGATCGGCGATTTCGCGCGGGCCAAAATCCGGAATCCGCATCAGGAGGTCTACGGCGGGCCGCAGCCGGTGGCCGGAGAATTTCAGATATTGCTGCGGATCCCAGACCATCGCTCAACGCCTTCTTTTTTTCGTGTTTCCTTCAACGCCGCTCTTGGTTACCACTGCTCGTCCCGCTCAGGCAATTCGCAAGGCCCGCGGGACGGGCAGGAAACGACCAGCAACAAGCAAGAACCAGACAAGAGAGCGTGTGACCATGGACCTCGGGCTCAAATCGAAAACCGCTGTCGTCACCGGCGCGAGCATCGGCATCGGCCGCGCCATCGCCAAGGGCCTCGCCGCCGAGGGCGTGCGCGTCGTCGGCGTGGCGCGGCGCACCGATCTTCTCGCCGAGCTGGTGAAGGAGGAAGGCTCCGGGCTGATCACGCCGTTCGAGCAGGACGTGATGGCGAAGGATGCGGCCGAGCGGATCGCAGCCTTCGCGCAGAAGGAGCTCGGTCATGTCGACATTCTCATCAACAATGCCGGCGGCAGCCGTCCGCTGCCGGTCGATGCGCCTGACAGCAAATGGGACGAGGCGTTCGCGCTGAACTTCACCAGCTACCGCCGCATCGCGCATGCGCTGCTGCCGCAGATGATCGCGCGCAAATGGGGCCGCATCGTCAACATCACCGGCAAGTCCGAACCCGAGGGCCTCAACGCCGCCTTCGCCGCCAAGGCAGCGGTCCACGCCTGGGCCAAGGGCCTGTCGCGCGAGATCGGCGAGCACGGCATCACCATCAACTGCATCCCGCCCGGCCGCATCATGAGCGAGCAGATCCGCCGCAACTACGCGCCTGATTATCGCGAGCGCTTTGCCGAGGAAGAGATTCCCGTCGGCTATTGGGGCGAGCCGGAAGATCTGGCGGCACTCGCGGTGTTCCTGGCCTCACCGGTGGCGCGCTACATCACGGGAACGGTGATCCCGGTGGATGGGGGCTTGCGGCGGTATCAGTTTTAGCAGTGCAGCGCCCGTCACCGCATCAATTGCACACCTCGCGCGAGCGCCCGCTGATCCCGGCTGCGTTGCCAATCCCGGCGGTGCTGTCGGCAACGAGTCTACAGCCGCGAGCGACGGGACGGCAGCCGGCCTGATTGCAGATCATCTGGCCTGATGACTGGGGCTTGGCGGGCGCCGCTTCGTCGCTCTTGCGTTCAGCATCGCGCGCCCTGGACTGATCGCGGCTCGCCGTGGGCTTTTTGTCCTGAACCTTCTCGCATTCGTTGTCGTCATTGACGCGATAGCCGGCACGGCAGGCGATCTTGACGCAATTGTCGCCGTCGGCCCTGAAACCTCGGTCGCAGATCAGCGGACAAACCCGCCCCGGCTTGGCCTTGACCGCATCAAGCGCGTCGATCGTGGCATTGTTCGCCTCGAGCTTGGTGCCTGCGTATTTGTTGAACATCGCGAGGGACCGCTGCGAGGACGCCTTCCAGTCGCCGTCGGCAGGCGCAGAGAGGCATCCGACGCGCCGCAATTCCGTCTGCACCGCCTTCGCCATCTCTTGCGGCGACAAGCTCGGCTGAGACGACGTCGGCGCAACAGTCGCAACCTTCAGCTCTCCACCGTCCTGCGCCTTCCTGGCGGCCGCCTCCTTCGCGGCCAGTTCGGCAGCCGCCTTGTCGTTGGCGATCTTGTCGGCCAACGCTTTCTCCGCAACCGCCTTGTCGGCCAAGGCCTTTGCCACCGCGGCCTCCGCCTCCTTGCGCCGTTGTTCTGCCGCGGCGGCCCTGGCCTCCTCGACCTGCTTCGCTTTCTCCGCGGCGATCCGGGCATTCTCTGCGGCCTTCGCCGCCGCGGCGGCTTTGTCCTGCTCCGCCTTCTGGGCTCTATCCGCTGCGAGCCGCGCCTTCTCCTCCTCAGCCAGCCGCGCCTTCTCCGTGGCTGCGGCACGCGCCTCTTCGGCCGCGATGCGATTCAGCTGCCCCTTTGCAAGGCTGGCGTAAAACCCATCCGGATATTGAGCCAGGAATGCGGCCCAGACTTCCCGGGTGCCGATTTGAAGCGCGAGCTCATAATCCCGGCGGACCGCATCCTGAGGGTTCGGCTGCGGCGCGGTGACGACTGGTTTTGCCGCAACCAAAGGCACGTCGTCCCCACCAAGGGAACCGTAAACATAGGGCTCCTGCTTGTAGCCGGTGCTCTTGAGCACATCGTCGCGGACGAAACCGAAGGCCTTGCGAAGATCAAGTCCGGGGATCGGCAACCGCTCAACGAGAGCCGCGGCGAAGGGGCTATTCCTGGAATCACCGTCCGAGGCTGTCGACCCCGCCTTCGCCGCGAAGGCGATCATCGTGTTCGGGCTGGTCAGTTCCACCTTGGCAAGGCCGCGTCCAATGGCACGGGCGGCAACCGTCCGCTTCATCGTCTTCGCGAACGGATTGTCGCGACACGCGTCCAGAATGATGAGTCGGAGCTGCTTCGCAGGCTCGACGGCGAACAGCGCACGGTCGAGACCTACGGTCTCGTCGAGAACGTCGCTGTCAGTTTCCAGCGTGGCGTCGATGGGGATCAGGTAATTCGTCCCGTCAAGCTCGATGCCATGCCCCGCATAATAGATGACAGCAACGTCGGCATCCCGCGCCCGTGCACCAAAGTCCCGCAGAGCCTTGCGCATTTCTGCGCCGTTGAGATCGGTCCTGGCGTCGACCCAGTCAAATCCGGCCTTCTTGAACATTGCACCGACCAGGGCTGCGTCGTTTGACGGATTGGTGAGCCTGGCGACGCTCTTATAGGCCGAATTGCCAACCACCAGCGCGACGCGGCGCTCGGCTTGCGCTACACCACAGCTGAGACAGATGAAGAAAAAGAACAGTGAAAACCAGCGAAGAGCGCCCATCGCGGCCCCGAATATGAATGCGCAGCCTAAGCCCAGCCTGCCAAAAGGCAAGCGCAGTGGCTGTGACATCGATCACAGGCAAGGCATACTTATGTTGAACAATTGTCGCAGCGCGCGCATCCTACGCCAAGGCAACTCCGGAGAGCCGGGGATCCATACCGAGGCCCCCCATCATCTTTACGCGAGACTGAAGAGCTGAAGCCGACGCGAGAGGAAAACTTCACTCTCGTTGCAATGTGGCGCCCCGCGAGGTGTCGAGACCCTGCTTGGGAGCGGGCGGCCGCCCCACATTGCCTTCACGCATCGTCCCTTGGGTCCTCGCTTGTGCAGCTGTCTGACGGCGGAACGGTCACCCCGCCAACGCGTTGTCTCCCATATAGAAGGAGAACATCATGAGCGTTGAAGGCAAGATCAAGGAAGGCGCCGGCTACATCAAGGAAGAGATGAACGAGCACGGCAAGGATCCCGCGAGCCAGCGCAAGGCTCAAGAGGGACGCGATCTTCGCAACGAGGGCCGCGTGGAAGACGGCAAGGCCCCGAAGACCACCAAGCCCGGCACGGGTCACTGATCCCGACTGATTTCAAAACCGCCCCTGACCATGTCGGGGGCGGTTTTCTTTTGGGCGGGAGAGCCGGGCCGAAAGGGAACGTGGGCTTGTTCGCGCCGTTGCCTAGGCCAGACCGGAGGACAATTCATGGACAAGACTGAACTCGCCGAGATCGCAAAGGACATGGCCGGCATCGACATCGCCATTCTCTCGACCCATACCGACAACGGCGAGATCGCCAATCGTCCGATGAGCAACAATGGTGACGTCTCCTACGATGGCACGTCCTATTACTTCGCCTACGAGCAGACGCGCACCGTATCGGACATCCAACGAAATCCGAAAGTCGCGCTCGGATTTTCATCGGAAGCAGGGCTCTTCTCGGAGGGGATCTACGTGGCCGTCGAAGGCACGGCCGAGCTGATTCGCGACAAGGGCGCCTTCCAGCGGCACTGGACCAGCGATCTCGATGAATGGTTCGATAAGGGTATCGACACGCCAGGCATCATTCTGATCAAGGTCAAGGCCAGCCGCATCACCTATTGGAAGGGACGCGAGGAAGGTGAAGTCGTGCTCTGATCGGCCCGTGATCGTGCGCCGATTGCTCGATTGGTTCTTTCGGAGCCGCGACACCGGTGCCATCACCATCGCGCAGTGGCCCAATCTCGTTCTATGGATCGTGATCGTCGCGGGCCTTCTGCTTTGGATTTGGCCTTCCCAGGGCAGTGCCAGTTTCGTCCTCACGATGGTCGTGAAAGGCGGACTCGTCATCTGGGGCGCCGACGAGATTATCCGCGGCGTCAATCCCTGGCGTCGCTGTCTCGGCGCCGCCGTCGTGGTCTACGAGGTGATCACGCTTGTGCCGTAAGGGCGGGACGAAGAGTGCCTAACCTTCGCCGCTTACTGTACCCAGCGCATCGCGCCGCCATGCACCCGGGCTGACGCCTGCTATCGCGGAGAAGACCCGCGTGAAGTGGCTCTGGTTGGCAAAGCCGACCGAAATAGCAACCTCGGAAAGCGACGGACCGCGCTTACTCAGCAGCCGCTTGGCGGTTCTCACGCGATGATGCAGGAGCCAGCGATACGGCGGCAGGCCGGTCGCAGCGCGAAACGCACGCGAGAAATGGCTGACGGAGAGGCCGAGCTCCGTAGCGATAGCCTGCAACGGCACCTTGCCGCCGAGATCTGCTTCAAGTTTGTCGCATGCGCGCGCAAGCTGCCATGGTGCAAGCGCGCCGCGGCTGGTCTCGACCTTGTGTTGAAACCCTCCGTAGGTTTCCGCGACATGAGCCGTAAGCGCCAGCATCATGTGATCGATGAAGAGCTGGTTGGCCTCGTCCGGCCGGCGCAGTCCCTCGCGCAAGCAAGCGCCGATATGACGGACGACGGCATCATCGTGTCCGACGGGACTGCAGTCGAGCGCATCGATGCGCCGCGCCCCCGATTGATCGGCGAGACCATCGAGCGCCGGACGCGGCACGTAGAAATGCAGCGAGTGAAACGGCTTGTCGATCAAGTAGCGGGGGTCGGCCTTGAGATCGTACAGATAGGTCGTGCCGGCATGGACATCGGCCTTCGTGAGGTGGCGACCTTGCTCCCAGATCTCGCACTCCGGATAGTCGCGCAATTTCAGGCTGACGAGATAGGCATCCTCCGCGGCAAACGAACCGGACAGACCCACCATGGGATCGTCGTTCCGCGTTTCTGTCACTGCGATCTCGGCATTGCGCAGTGACCGGGTCATCAGCGTGGGCGGCACTTCACCGAGACGGAGGAATGCTCCGACCCGTTCACCGTACGCACCTGTCCTGATCATCCCATGTCTCTTCTGTGAGCCGAGGAGCAGGCCACAGCAACCTGCCGTTTCGAGAGTCGTATATGGGTATTCACCCACCGCTGTCCACGATTGACGACGTCGCACTCCGGAGGGCCATTTGCTTCGCCCCACGATCGATTCTCGGCAGAATTCGTCAAACATTTCAGAGCGATCGGTTGGTGCCCTGACGCCGTGAGGGGCCGTCCGAACCGAGACGTCGACATCACGGCTTTTCACAAACGCACGCAAGCGGCGCGCCCGGGCCTGCGCGAAGCAGGATCAGGCAGCGCACGGCAGGATCAGGAAAGACACAGGTCTTCGCGCCGCTTAGAACCCGTAGATCAACGGCATCGGAACCTCGACGCATCGCCTCCGGACCCGATCCAGCCCTATGCGCAGAGATCGCCAGACCTGCCGTTCGGCCCCGCTCCGCGGCGGCTGAAACGATGATCGCCTTGTCGCCCATCGGCGACGCGTCGCTACACGAGCAAAGCCATGAGCAAAGTCGTCTTGCGCGACTCTCCGGGCGAAATCCCGGCCGCGTCCCGCGTGCAGCGCGACCTGACAGGAGATCGGCCCGCTGCCGACGTGGAGATGGCGCGCGTGCTCGGCACGCTTCCCTTTCGCATGGCATTGGATTCGTCCGGCGCAGGCATTGCGCACTGGAAGCACGAACCATTGCACGACGTCGTCGCGCCCATGAGCCACCACGTCATCATGGCTTACAACGGCGTTGTCCAACGCATGGAGCGGCGGTCCGGAAAGGACATCGCAATCGGGACGTTTCGTCCGGGAGCGGTGATCATTATTCCCGAGGGATCGAGCTCCCGTTGGGACATTCCGAAACCCGTCGACGTCGTTCAGCTCTACCTTCCGCAGACAACGCTGAGGCGCGTTGCCGACGAAGCCGCAACCGGCGTATCGCCCGAACTCCTGGAGCGAACCGCGCATCCCGATCCAGTCACGTCCCGTCTGCTCCTGAGCGCGGCGGACGTGCTGGAAGGAAACGAGGCGCTGGATACGCTGTTCAGACAGCAACTCATGGATTTGCTGGCGACGCGTCTCCTGGCAGCGCACACCGGCTCGCCCGGCACGATCGCGCCCGCCAGGGGCGGGCTCGCGCCGAAGACTTTGCTTCGGGCGATCGAGCGGTTGCGCTCCGACAGTGATTCCGACGTCTCGCTCGCAGCGCTTGCCGCCGAGGCCGGCTTGTCGCGCTTTCACTTCTGCCGCGCCTTCAAGGACAGCACCGGGCTTTCCCCGCATGCCTGGCTGCGCCAGCACCGGCTCGAGCAAGCCATGAACATGCTGCGCGACACCGACGAGTCGGTCGTCTCGATCGCCGCCGCCCTTGGCTATTCCTCGCAGACCGCCTTTGCCGCGGCGTTTCGAAAGCTGACCGGGGAATCGCCGAGCGATTGGCGGCGGCGCGCGCGATAGCAGCAATCGCGCTGCAATCGCGGCAATCGCGCTGGGGCACGCGCAAATCCAGTTCGCTAGACATCCATCGTGCCCCCACACCTGCAATGGAGCAGCAAATGCATTTGATAACATCCGTCAGCCGGCTCGCGAGCTCCTCGCGACGAAACATCCTGGCAACAACGCTTCTGTACACGGCGTCGTTGACCGTCCGCTCCACCTCGGCAGTAGGTCGCGACTCCAAGAGCGCCGCCCTCTCGATCGGCAAGAGCGACGGTGCAAGCTTCGTCACCACCAGCGACGGCGTCCGGATCTTCTACAAGGACTGGGGACCGAAGTCGGCGCAGCCGATCGTCTTCCACCACGGCTGGCCGCTCAGCGCCGACGACTGGGACGCCCAGATGCTGTTCTTCCTCGGCAAGGGTTTTCGCGTGATCGCGCATGATCGCCGCGGCCATGGCCGTTCGAGCCAGGTCAGCGACGGTCACGACATGGACCATTACGCCGCCGACGTCGCCGCACTCGCCGAGCACCTCGATCTTCGCAACGCCATCCACGTCGGCCATTCCACCGGTGGCGGCGAGGCGACCCGATACGTGGCGCGCCATGGCCGGGATCGCGTCGCCAAGCTCGTGCTGATCGGCGCCGTGCCGCCTTTGATGCTGAAAACCGAGTCCAATCCCGGTGGGCTGCCGCTTGACGTGTTCGAGGGCTTGCGCCGGCGGCTCGCCGCCAACAGGTCGCAATTCTATTTCGAATTCGCAAGCGGCCCCTTCTACGGCTACAATCGTCCGGGCGCCGAGCCCTCACAAGCCGCCATCTGGAACTGGTGGCGTCAAGGCATGACGGGCAGCAGCAAGGCCCATTACGACGGTATCAAGGCCTTCTCCGAAACCGATTTCAGCGAAGACCTGAAGAGCATCGCGGTGCCGACGCTCGTCCTGCACGGCGGCGACGACCAGATCGTCCCCGCGGCCGACTCGGCACCGCTGTCGGCCCGGCTGCTGAAGCACAGCACGCTGAAGGTCTACGACCTGCTGCCGCACGGCCTGTGCACGACCCATCCCGACATCGTCAATGCCGACTTGCTCAGATTCGTGACGGCCTAATCCCGCCCTCATCGCAATCGCACCAATCAAGGATCATTCATAATGCGCATCGTCATCATTGGCGCCGGCTTCGCCGGCATGTATGCCGCCCTTTCAGCAGCCCGCTTGCGCGACATCCAGGGCGCTTCGCCGGACAAGCTCGAGATCGCGCTCGTCGCGCCCGAACCGACGCTCGTGGTTC
Source organism: Bradyrhizobium amphicarpaeae (assembly GCF_002266435.3). Lineage (NCBI taxonomy): Bacteria > Pseudomonadati > Pseudomonadota > Alphaproteobacteria > Hyphomicrobiales > Nitrobacteraceae > Bradyrhizobium > Bradyrhizobium amphicarpaeae. The sequence goes on along the minus strand of NZ_CP029426.2, from coordinate 2,149,453 downwards.
GCCCGCGGCTCTACGAACCGAACCCCGAGACCCTGACCGCACCGCTGCAAGACGTCCTCAAGTCGATCGACGTCGTCTATGTCAAAGGCCATGCCGAGGCGATCGATACCAGGTCCAAGGTGGTTGAGGTCGCTGGCGCGCAAGGCACCCGGAAGAAGCTGTCCTACGACCGGCTGGTGGTCGCCACCGGCAGCCGGCTGTTTCGGCCGAACGTTCCCGGCCTTGCCGAGCATGGTTTCAGCGTCGACCAGCTCGATGATGCCGTCGCGCTCGATCGTCACCTCCACGGGCTGTCGAGCCGCCAAGCCTCGAAGGCACGCAACACCGTCGTCGTCGCAGGCGGCGGATTTACCGGCATCGAGGCGGCGACCGAAGTGCCGTCGCGCCTGCGCAAGATTCTCGGCAAGGAGGCCCAGCTGCGCGTGGTGATTGTCGACCGCAACGAGGCGATCGCCCCGGACATGGGCGCAGGCCCCCGCCCCGTCATCGAGGAGGCACTGCGCAAGCTCGGCATCGAGACCAGGCTCGGTGTCGGCGTGACTTCGCTCGACAAGTCCGGCGTCACGCTTTCCAACGGCGAGCATATCGAATGCGAGACCGTGATCTGGGCCGCCGGCATGCGCGCGGCTCCGTTGACGGCGCAGATCCCTGCCGAACGCGACCAGTTCGGCCGGCTGCTCGTCGACCGTGATCTTCGCGTGCCATCGGTGAGCGGCGTCTTCGCCACCGGCGACGCCGCACGGGCCGCGTGTGACGATGTCGGCAATTACGCGCTGATGTCGTGTCAGCACGCGACCCGGATGGGCGCCTTCGCCGGCAACAACGCCGCCGCCGAGCTGCTGGGCGTTCCGACCAGACCCTATCACCAGAAAGCCTACGTCACCTGCCTCGACCTTGGCGAAGCCGGCGCGCTGTTCACCCGCGGCTGGGAGCGCACAGTCGAGATGGTCGGCGACGTCGCCAAGAAGACCAAGCAGGAAATCAACACGGTCTGGATCTATCCGCCCAAGGCCGAGCGTGCCGCAGCGCTCGCCTCCGCCGACCCCGAGCGCGTCACTGCGCTCTAGCAAACTACCCCCAACCTCGAAAAGGAGACCAACATGAACCTTCACAACGCTTCCATTGCCGCGAAACCCGAAGAGCTCGTCCCGTCGCGCTACGCGGTGCGCATCGGCGACATCGACGTGCTGGTGGTCAGTGACGGCGTGCTGCCGCTCCCGACCACCATGCTGGCGCACAACGCAGACCCGGGAGTCCGGGCCGCCTGGCTGAACGAGATGTTCCTGCCTCAGGATGCCTTCGACTGGGCACTGAATGCGGTGATCGTGCGAAGTGGCGACAAGACGATCCTCATCGACGCCGGACTGGGGTCCGATCCCGACTTGCATTTGCCGCGCGCCGGACAATTGATCAAGCGGCTGGAGGCCGCCGGCATCGACCTTTCGTCCGTGACCGATCTCGTGCTGACTCACATGCACATGGATCACGTCGGTGGCTTGCTGGTCGACGGCGTGAAGGAGCGCCTGCGCAAGGACCTGCAGATCCACGTCGCCGCCGCCGAGGTCAGGTTCTGGGAGTCCCCCGATTTCACCCATACCAACATGCCGCAAGGTTTCCCCGATGCGCTCCGGGCCGCCGCCAAGCAATTCGTGAAGATGTACGGCAGCCAGATCCGGAAGTTTGACGAGCATCACGAGGTTGCACCTGGTGTCGTCGTTCGTCGCACCGGCGGTCACACGCCCGGACATAGCGTGGTTCGCGTGGCGTCCGGCGGTGAAGCGCTGACATTCGCCGGCGATGCCGTGTTTGCGGTCGGGTTCGATCAACCCGAGTGGCACAATGGCTTCGAGCACGACCCTGAGGAAGCGGCGCGCGTTCGCATCCGGCTTTTGCGGGAGCTCGCGGAGAGCGGCGAGCTGCTGGTGGCCACGCATATGCCGTTCCCATCGGTCGGTCACGTCGCGGCCGCCGGCGATGCCTTCCGCTGGGTGCCGGTGTTCTGGGACTACTGACCACCAAGGACAGACTGAACCGGAGCGCGCGCCCGGGATAATCGAGCGCGCCCCTTCCGGGTCACGCCCATCACGGCGGCCGCAACATCGAGATTCGGCCGCCGCGACCTGCAAACTCTGACCAATTGGTGCGGTCGGCCGCACGAGAGACAAGAACATGCAAGATCAAAAGGTCGTCGTCGTCACTGGCGGCACTTCAGGTATCGGCCGGGCGGCGGCGCTGCGCTTCGCGAAACAGGGCTACCAGGTGCTCATCACCGGCCGCCGGGCGAGCCTGATCCAGGAGACCATGCTGCAACACGAGAATGTTGTGGGAATGACGGCGGATGCGGCGTCCGCCGAAGACGCCAAGCGAACCATCGCGAAGGCACTCGACAAATGGGGCCGCCTCGACGCGCTGGTCAACAATGCCGGCGCCGGCGCGATCCTGCCGCTCGCCGATGCGACCGCCGATCGCATCACAGACATCTTCGCCGTCAACGTGCTCGGCCCAAGTCTGCTTGCGTCGGCAGCGCTTCCTCACCTCAAGTCAAGGCGCGGTGCGATCGTCAACGTCTCCAGCACCTTCGGGCACAAGGCCGCGGCGGGACTATCTCACTACGCGGCCAGCAAAGCCGCCGTGGAGCACCTGACGCGATGCTGGGCCCTGGAGCTGGCCCCGTTCGGGATCAGGGTCAACGCCGTTGCACCAGGTCCAACGGAGACGGGTGCACTGACGGGCATGATGGGATTGTCGGCGGAGCAGGCTTCAGCGGTCGAGGAACAGGAGCGCGCCAGCATCCCGCTCGGCCGCCGCGGCGTGCCCGATGATGTCGCTGAATGGATCGTCCAGCTCGCCGGACCCGCTTCGGCGTGGGTCACCGGTCAGGTGGTCGCCGTCGATGGCGGCCTGGGATCGGCGTGATCTCGGGCGGTCAACGGCGCTGCCGACTTCGGATCGCAGGCAGCGCAGCTTGACGTCACGACCATATCAGCATTGCGCGGCTGTTTTGCCCGACGTGTCAAACCGATCACCACTGCGAATGCGCTCGCGCGGCGGCTCGAAAAGCCCTTGTTGATCAAGGGCGTTCTACTGTGCATGGGGTTGTTTTTCGAATTTCGCATGGAGCGGCCAAAGAATATTTCGCTCACCCCGCGCTGAGAGCCTCCGCAATCGCCGCCCCCGCCGCGATCGTGCCGAGCCTGCCGCCGACATCGCGCGTCGCCCTGCCCTCGCCAAGCGCCTTCGCCACCGCCGCCTCGATCGCGCGTGCGGCCTCCTCGTAGCGGACGGCGCCGCTTCTCTCGCCGTGCCAGGCGAGCAGCAAGGCCGTCGACAGGATCAGCGAGACCGGATTGGCGACGTCCTGACCGGCGATGTCGGGCGCCGAGCCGTGCGCGGCTTGCGCCATGGCGTAGCGGTCGCCGACATTGAGCGAGCCGCCGAGGCCGAGGCTGCCGGACAGCTCCGCCGTGAGATCGGACAGGATGTCGCCGAACATGTTGGTGGCGACGATGACGTCGAAGCGATCCGGGTTGCGGACCACATGCGCCATCATGGCGTCGACCAGGATGTCGTCGACCGCGAGCCCGGGATAGGCCTTCGCGGCCTCGCGGCAAATGTCGAGGAACATGCCGTCCCCGATCTTGAGCACATTGGCCTTGTGCACGATTGTGAGATGCTTGCGCCGTTTCATCGCCAGACGGCAGGCAGCGTGCGCGATGCGCTCGCAGCAGAGGCGCGTGATCCGTCGCAGCGAGATCACGACATCGGGCGTCACCAGCATCTCGCCGTTGCCCTGCTCCATGTTACGGTCGGCGTAGAAGCCTTCGGTGTTCTCGCGGACGACGACGAGGTCGAAATCACCGATGCGGCCCGGCCTGCCCGGATAGGTCCGCGCGGGCCTGACATTGGCGTAGAGGTCGAGGTTCTTTCGGAAGTGCCGGGACGGGTTGATCTCGCCATGCGCCTCGTCCTTGAAGTCGAAGGTCGCGGTCGGGCCCAGGATCAGGCCGTCGGCGGCGCGGACGATGTCGAGCAGTTCGGGGCGCACGGTCGTGCCTGACAGCTTCAGGCTCGCATGCCCGACCGCATGCTCCTCCAGGCGCAAATTGAGCTGGAAGCGCTCGGACGCCGCGCGCAGCACACCCGATGTCGCAGTCGTGATCTCGGGCCCGATGCCGTCACCGGGCAGAACGACGATTTGCATGGCGATCCCCTGACAATTGCAGCAGCGGCGCGATCATACGCCAGCGTGAGCCGGCATCGCCTCAGCTTCACGCATACACCGCATGCAGGCATATGCCTGTGGAAGCGAAGCCAGCCGTAGTACATGCCAAATTCCGCTATCGCATCGCCGCCGGGGCAACGCGCGAACGCAATGACACCAGGGCAATGACAATCACGTTACCTGCCGCCGCGCGCGAGCCCGACCATACCACCGCTGACGGCCTGCCGCGCGCGCAGCGGCGCTGGGCGATCGCCGCGATCTTCACCGCGCTGGCGATGGCCTCGCTCGACACCGCGATCGCCAACATCGCCCTGCCCGCCATTGCCGCCGATCTGCATGTCTCGCCGGAGCAGTCGGTCTGGGTGGTCAACGTCTACCAGATCGCGCTGGTGGCGACGCTGCTGCCGCTCGGCGCGCTCGGCGAGATCGTCGGGCACCAGCGCATCTATCTCGGCGGCCTGATCCTGTTCACCATCGCCTCGCTGCTCTGCGCGGTGGCGTGGTCGCTGGACAGCCTGCTGGTCGCGCGCACGCTGCAGGGGCTCGGGGCCAGCGGCATCATGAGCGTCAACACGGCCCTGGTGCGCTTCGTCTATCCCGGACGGATGCTCGGCCGCGGCTTTGGCCACAACGCGCTGGTGGTCGCGACCGCCTTCACCATCGGACCCACGATCGCTTCCGCGATCCTGGCGATCGGCCCGTGGCCGTGGCTGTTCGCCGTCAACATCCCGTTCGGCCTCGTCGCGACCGGGATTGGCTTTGCAATGCTGCCGAAAACGCCGCGCGCCGATCACGGGTTCGACTTTCTGGGCGCGATCCTGGCGTCGGCCTGCCTCGGCCTGTTCATCACCGGCATCGGCAGCGCCGCGCATAATCTGTCGCCGCTGGTCGTGGGCATCGAGCTGGTCACGGCCCTCGTGCTCGGCTTCATCCTGACGCGCCGTCACGCCGATCACCCGGCGCCGATGTTGCCGATCGACCTGTTCAGCCGGCCGATGTTCGCACTGTCGGCCGCGACCGCGGTGTGCTCCTTCGCCGTACAGGGCCTCGCCTTCGTCTCGCTGCCGTTCTATTTCGAAGACGTGCTCGGGCGCTCGCAGGTCGAGACCGGCTTCTTCATGACACCGTGGCCGCTGGTGGTCGGCATCATGGCGCCGATCGCGGGGCGCCTGTCCGACCGCCATTCGGTCGGCGTGCTCGGCGGCATCGGCCTGGTGCTGCTCGGCATCGGCATGGCGCTGCTCGCGTCGCTTCCGGCCAACCCCGCCATTGCCGACATCATCTGGCGGATGGTGATCTGCGGCATGGGTTTCGGCTTCTTCCAGGCGCCGAACATGAAGGCGGTGATGTCAAGCGCGCCGCCGCACAGGAGCGGCAGCGCCTCGGGCATCGTCGCGACCGCGCGCCTGACGGGACAGACGACAGGGGCGGCCCTCGCGGCGCTCTGCTTCGGGCTCGCCGGCCACGACGGCGCAACCGTCGCGCTGGCGCTCGGTGCCGGCTTCGCAGCACTCGGCAGCGTGATGAGCTTCCTGCGGCTGGCGGTGAAGTAGACCGAACAGGCTCGCGCCCTCGATCGGCGCACCGCCCTTCATGGGACCTTCTGCGCGATCGGACGGCTCACGAGGGCCGCGGCATCGAGCGGCTCGCATTTGATCGTCCGTTTCAGCCTTGGCGGGCCGTTCCAGCCCGCAGTCTCGCTCAGGGGCACAAACGTGCCTCCTTGCGGCGTCAGGATGATCGGCTCCGACTTCAGGCAGAGATCGGGAAATGCGAGGCCATGACCGCCGCCTTGGCCGAATCGCCCAACCAGCGTCTGGGAGGCCTGCATCCGCGTCGCCGGCGAGGCCCGCATCGTGCGGTCGGGGTCGAAGGCGCGATAGCACGGCCAGTCGGTGTGGTTTGCCTCGAACTCATAGGCGATCCGGCATGCCGCGCCGGCCGATTTCTCGAACGGCGCATCCGACGGCGCGGCGGCATCGCGTTCGAAAACCAGGGCTTGCAGCGTCAACACTTCGGTCGTCGCGCGGGACACCTCCGGCTTGCCCGGTTCGATCGCGATTTCCCCACGCGAGAACACCAGCTTGGTCCTCGGTCGCGCCTCCCTGGTCTCAAGCACCAGCACGGGCCTCTCCGCCCACGAGCGGTCCAGTTCCACGTCACCATTCCCCATCGTCAGCCGTGCATTGCCGACCGAGGGGTTGTCCCTGGCGAAGTCGATCGTGCGAAGATGGACACTCGACTTCGACGCCTCGAGGCTCAGGAAACGCAAATCGTCCACCTTGCGCGTGATCGGCATCATCGGATCGAAGCGATCGTCGATGTTGAAGCGGACGATCTTCTTCAGCTTGGCCGAAAGAGGCCCTTTGGCGGCGAGCGGCGGCGCAACGTCGATCACGAGCAGGGCGCCGTCGGGCGAAAAGCTGTTGCCGAAGGCGCGCTGCCAGGCGGCTGTCAGCGGCGAGTCCGTCCGCTGATCGATGTCCCGCGCGAAATAGATCTGCCGTCCGGCGCGAACCAGCGGAAAGTTCTGAAATGCACCGAGCGCCGCGCCGTTGCGAACCTCCGGTTCGGGGAAGGTGACGCATTTGGACTGGTCGTCGCCGTCGGACTCCTCGACCTTCCTGGAGGCAGAGCGGGAGCAGAAGCTCAGATGCTGCTCCTTTGTCTTCTGTGCGCTGATCGACGTCGCGTAGATGAGATCCGGACTTCCCGGCACTTCCATCGGCAGCGGAGAGGTCGCGAACATGTCGACCTCCACCCTGCTGAGCGACGGGCCCGCGTCGGCTGAGCAGAGATCCCGGGCCGGAAGCGTATTGGTGAGGAGGTGCGCCGCATCGGCGCCGACGATACAGGACATGCTGTCCTGCGGATTATTCCGGCTCATCCAGACCAGATGATCCTTGCCCGCTGCATCGACCAGGAGATGCGGCGCCGCGTGCCGGCGGCGCGGCGGCAACCAGACCGGCATGGTCTCGGACAGCATGGGCTCGCGCTTGAGCAGCGCTTCCGGCAGCCGCGTCACGCCGACCGAGCGCAATTCGGCGCTGACGGCATTGGGATCGGTCGTCCAGTCGAGAACGGGCACGCTCGCGCAGGTGATGCAGGTCACCGCTAGATTGGAGCGCAGGTTCTCGAACATGAGAATGACCTGATCAGGATCGCTGCCGTATTGGGCCGGCGCGATCGCCTTGAAGGGATGATCCACCACGCGACTGACCAGAAATCCGTTCGACCGCGACGGGTCGGAATCGAATTCGAAATAGGTCGATCGGTCCCAACCGCGAAAGGCGTCGTATCCTCCGAGACTCACGCCGGCCAGAACCATCTTGGAGTCGGTCTGACAGCGCGCCGCACTGCTCTCCTGATTGCCGTTTCGTATGTAGAGACAGAGTCGAAAAGCCGCGTTCTGCAGAATGCGGTCGCAGTCGTTCTGGTTATAGCCATAGGTCGCAAGGCCATGGCGATAGCACAGGTCGTGAAAGACGCAGGCCTGCCTGAAGCGCTGCAGGACGAGATGGCGCTTCTGGTTGGAATCCCTGCCGCCGTCGAAGAATATGTTGGCCCAGCGCGGCAGGCTGCAGTTCAAGCCCTCGCCGCTGCCACCGATGGTGCTGACGACGTCCGGCCCCGACTGAAAGGCCGTGATGGTGGCGGGCATTTCGCCATCGGTGATGTCGTCGACGTTCTTGTAGATGGAATCGGCGATGAAGGAAGGCAGATATGCGAAGACCAGCACCGCCACGACGATCAGCGCAACCGACCCGAGGATGACCTTCTTGAACATGGCTCAACCCCGCTAAAGCTTTTCTGGCAATGACGTCGGTCGCAATTGCAGACGGTCACTGAGCCTCGCGGACCAAATGCCCGCGCGGAACGTCCAGCCGCCGAAGATCGCAGCAGGCCCGGTGTCGTTTCGATGAAGGATCAGCTTGAGGTTGTCCGGCTGTCAAGCCGGGATCTCACACATGACAGCCACTTTGATAGCCGGCGGCACGCCGGACAGCGCATCACTGCATTGTGGCCGGTTCCAATCGCGCTGCGGATCTCAGGCCAGATGTCGAGCCTCGGTCGCGTCCGCAGCCAGAGCCGGACTCGGCACCTGCTCGTCCAGCGCCGCCAGTCGCTCGTCGATGGCGGCAATGACCTTGCGGGAGAACGGTCCGAGATGGGCATAGGCGGCGATCATCTGGACCGCAATGCGCGCCGATGACGTGTCGCGCTTGGCGCAGTTCATGAACGTCTGCCACAGCGGCCCGCGCGCTTCGGGAAGCGCGGAGACGACACGATGCACGGTCTCCATCGCACCAAGCTTGGCGCGGATATCCCCTTCCGCGAGTTCGTCGCGCTGCCGCGAACGGTCGAGCAGCGTCATCAAGCGGTCGACGCGTCCCGCATAGGCGGCCGGGCTGTAGACGTGTTCCAGCACACGCTTGTAGTCCATCAGGATGTCGCGCAGCGGGCGCAAAGGATCGAAATTGATTCCGGCCGTGCACTGATCGGCGCCGATGGTCGGCGCCACATCGTGGCCGGTGTGGAGCCGGCCTTCGCGCTCCAGGCGGCGCGTCAGCTGCGTGTTCGGCAAGGCATAGAGCAGTCCGACCATGCTGACGGGAATCGCGGCTTCCTCGATGAAGTCTATCATGGCGTCCGCCATGGAGACCTTCTCGTTGTCGAAGCCGACGATGAAGCCCGCGGTGACGAGCATGCCGGCGGCGTAGATCTTGTGGATGCTCTCGGCGATGTTGCGCCGGGTGTTCTGCTTCTTCCGCATCGCGACCAGCGTCGCCGGATCCGGACTTTCGATGCCGACGAAGATGGCGAAGAAATTCGCCGCACCCATCAGATCCAGAAGCTCCGGATCGTCGGCGAGGTTGACCGACGCCTCGGTCGACAATTCGAACGGATAGCCGTGGCTCCGCTGCCATTCCGCGAGTTTCGGCAGGAACTGCCGCAGCGACTTCTTGTTGCCGATGAAATTGTCGTCGACGAAGTCGAGATGGCCGCGATAGCCCATCTGATAGAGCTTCTCGAGCTCGACGAACATCTGCTCGATCGTCTTGGTCCGCGGCACGCGGCCATAGAGCTCGATGATGTCGCAGAACTCGCAGGTGAAGGGACAACCGCGCGAATATTGCACGCCGAGATAGAGATAGTCCTCGAACTTGAGCAAGTCGAAACGCGGCACCGGCGTCTTGGTCACGTCCGCCTGGAATTTCGGTGCGGTGAAGGTGCCTGACCGCGCGCCGCCTTCCCAGGCTGCGATGAAATCGTCGATGACGCTCTCGGCTTCGCCGAGCACCCTGAAGTCGGCCCGTTCATAGATGTGCGGGCTCGAGGTCGGATCCGGTCCGCCCACGACAACCGGCTTGCCTGCGGCACGGCAAATCTCGATGAGGCGCAGCGTGTCGGCCTGCTGGGGCAACATCCCGCCGGTGAAGACGGCGTCGGCCCAGGCCAGATCCTCGTCGCTGAAGGCCGCCGTGTTGCAATCGATCAGCCGGACCGTCCAGCTTTCGGGCAGCATCGCGGCAACCGTGATCAGGCCCAAGGGGGCGGCCGGGCGCTTTACGCCCAACACCTTGCAGGATTCGCCAAAGGTCCAAAAGGATTCCGCGGAAAACAGCGGGTACAGCATCAGCACGTTAGGACTCGGCAATTTCATGGAACTCCTTCTGGCGTCGGCGCAGTGTACCAAACAACGAGCGCCTTGCATCTCGGCAAAAGGGACAAACTGTCGCCGTGGCCAGACAGCGCATGGAACCCGCGTTCACAGCTGCGTGTCGCCTCAGGCCTGAGGACTGGCGCCCGCGGAAAGTCGATCGGATCGACCATGATGGGGGTGAGACAAAACACCGCTCACCCCACAATCTTCCTTCGGTATCGCAATTCTTTGCATTTCACCCCTCGCACTATTGATTTGAACAGTTCCAATTTGCCGGACACATTGCGCCTCTGAGTTCAGTCGGTGGATTGGGCCAATCAGGGGACTGCGATGGCAAACCTAACAATCAACGGAAAAACCTTCACACTCGACGTCGAGCCGGATACGCCGCTGCTTTGGGCGATCCGCGAGAATGCCGGTCTCACCGGCACCAAATACGGTTGCGGCATTGCACAATGCGGCGCCTGCACCGTGCACATCGATGGCGTCGCGTCCCGCTCCTGCGGCGTCTCCGTCAGCGAAGCCGAGGGCAAGAAAATCACGACCATCGAGGGGCTCGGCTCACGCGATGCCTTGCACAAGGTGCAGGAAGCCTGGATCGCCCAGGACGTTCCGCAATGCGGCTATTGCCAGAGCGGCATGATCATGGCGGTGGCGGCGCTGCTGAGCGAGAAGCCGAAGCCGACCGACGCCGATATCGACGAGGCCATCACCAATATCTGCCGCTGCGGCACCTTCCAGCAGGTGCGCGAAGCGATCCACACGATCGCAAGCGCGTAAGGAGCCGCCCCATGAACAAGCATGTTTCTCCCAGAATGAACCGCCGTGCCTTCGTCATCGGCAGCGCCACGCTTGGCGCAGGCCTTGCCATCGGCCTCGACATCCCCTTCGGTGGGCCCGCCGCGGTCCGCGCCGCCGACGGCTCGCCCGAGATCGGCGCCTGGGTCGTAATCAGGCCTGACGACACCGTCGTGATTCGCATCGCCCGCTCCGAGATGGGTCAGGGCTCGCTGACCGGCCTCGCCCAGCTCGTCGCCGAGGAACTCGAATGCGACTGGACCAAGGTCACGACCGAATATCCGACGCCCGGCCAGAGCGTCGCCCGCAAGCGCGTCTGGGGCGATTTCTCGACCGGCGGCAGCCGCGGCATCCGCTCCTCGCAGGACTATGTCCGCAAGGGCGGCGCCACCGCGCGCGTGATGCTGATCCAGGCCGCGGCCGACGCATGGAAGGTTCCCGTCTCCGAATGCGCGGCCGCGAACAGCGTCATCACCCATACGCCGTCGGGCCGGACCACGACTTATGGCAAAGTCGCCGAGGCCGCCGCGAAGCTGACGCCGCCGGCCGAGGTCAAGCTGAAGGATCCGAAGGACTGGAAGCTGATCGGCAAGGGCGTGAAGCGGCTCGACACCGCCGACAAGACCACTGGCGCCATGATCTACGGCGTCGACGTCAAGCTGCCGGGCATGCTGAACGCCGCGATCAAGGACTGCCCGGTGTTCGGCGGCAAGCTGAAGAGTTTTGACGAAGCCAAGATCGCCGGCATGAAAGGCGTCAAGAAGGTCGTCAAGGTCGGCGATACCGCGGTCGCGGTCGTTGCCGACACCTGGTGGCACGCCAAGACCGCGCTGGATGCGCTGCCGATCGTCTGGGACGAGGGCGACAACGCAAAAGTCTCCAGCGAGTCCATTGCGAAGTGGCTGGCCGAAGGCCTCAACAACGACCAGCCGGCCTATGTCGGCAACAAGAACGGCGACGCCAAGGCGGCGATTGCGAGTGCGGCCAAGAAGGTCGAGGCCGTCTACGCCTATCCCTACCAGAACCACGCCACGATGGAGCCGATGAACGCCACCGCGCTCTACACCGCGGACAAATGCGAGGTCTGGTGCGGCACGCAGAATGGCGAGGCCGCGTTCGCAGCGGTGCTCGAGGCCTCCGGCCTGCCGGCGGACAAATGCGACGTGCACAAGGTCATGCCCGGCGGCGGGTTCGGCCGGCGCGGCCAGACCGACTATGTCCGCCAGGCCGTCATGATCGCCAAAGAGATGCCGGGCACGCCGGTCAAGCTGTTGTGGTCGCGCGAAGAGGACATGGCGCACGGCCGGTATCACCCGATCACCCAATGCAAGATGACCGGCGCGTTCGATGCCGACAACAATCTGGTCGCGCTGCACTACCGCTTGTCCGGGCAGTCGATCCTGTTCTCGCTGCGCCCCGAAGCGCTGCAGAACGGCATGGACCCCGCTGCCTTCCAGGGCGTCGCCCAATCCGGCGAAGCTGCGTTCGGCTATTCGGTGCCGAACCTGCTGGTCGAGCACGCGATGCGCAACCCGCACGTCCCGCCCGGCTTCTGGCGCGGCGTCAACGTCAATCACAACGCGATCTACATGGAGTGCTTCATGGACGAGCTGGCCCAGGCCGCAGGCCAGGACCCGCTCGAGTTCCGCCGCAAGCTGATGGGCAAGCACCCCAAGCACCTCGCGGTGCTCAATGCGGTCGCCGAGAAGATCGGCTGGAGCACGCCGGCGCCGCAGGGCGTCTATCGCGGCATCGCCCAAGTCATGGGCTATGGCAGCTATGTCGCCGGCGCCGCCGAAATCTCGGTGACCGACGGCAACAAGATCAAGGTGCTTCGCATCGTCGCCTCCACCGATCCCGGCTACGTCGTCAACCCGGCCCAGGTGGAGCGGCAGATCGCGGGCTCCTTCGTCTACGGCCTCTCGGCGCTGTTCTATGGTGGCTGCACCGTCAAGGACGGCAAGATCGAGCAAACCAACTTCGACACCTACAATTCGATGCGCATCAACGAGATGCCGAAGGTGGAATCGGTGATGGTGCCGAGCGGCGGGTTCTGGGGCGGCGTCGGCGAGCCAACCATCGGCGTCGCAGCGCCGGCGGTGCTCAATGCGTATTTCGCAGCGACGGGCAAACGGATCCGCTCGATGCCGCTGCGGGACCAGAACATCACCTTCGCCTGAGAGCAGCTGCGGCGGCCATTGCGGCCGCCGCGGCATTTTGCTGGATGATCCCGATGAAAAGGCGCCCGCTGACACGGCGCGATGCCGTGCTCGGCATCGCCGCGGCAACCGCAACGCTGGCGCGGCCATCGATGCTGCGTGCGCAATCTGCAGGACGTGTCGTCGTGGTCGGCGGCGGATTCGGCGGCGCGGCTTGCGCCCGCGCGCTGAAGCGCGCGCAGAAAAATATGCAAGTGATCCTGATCGAGCCCAACGCGGTCTTCACGTCCTGCCCCTTCAGCAACGCGGTGATTGCGGGCCTTCGCGACATCGAGGCGCAGCAGTTCGGCTACGACAGGATTGCCGCCGATGGCGTCACGGTCATCGGTCAGGCCGTGACCACGATCGACCCGGAGCGGCGCAGCGTCGTGACGAATGACGGCGTCGCGCTGCCCTATGACCGTCTCGTGCTCTCGCCCGGCATCGACTTCCATTTCGAAGCGCTGCCCGGCTATGACAATGCCGCATCGGAGAAAATGCCGCACGCCTGGAAGGCGGGCGCGCAAACGCTGTTGCTGCGCAGGCAGTTGGAGGCAATGGCCGACGGCGGCACAGTCGCCATCGCAATCCCGGCCAATCCCTCGCGCTGCCCGCCCGCGCCTTACGAGCGCGCCAGCCTGATCGCGCATTATCTGAAGGCGAAGAAGCCGCGGTCAAAGGTTCTGGTGCTCGACGCCAAGGACAGTTTCTCCCAGCAGCGGCTGTTCGAGAAGGCATGGAAGGAGCTGTACGGCGACATGATCGAGCGGATCGGCCTGTCGCAAGGCGGCCGCGTCACCTCGGTCGATCCGGCGACCATGACGATCGTCACCGAGTTCGGCAACTACACCCCTGACGTCGCCAACGTCATTCCGCCACAGCGCGCCGGACATATCGCCGAGATTGCGGGTGCGGCGGATGCGACCGGTTGGTGTCCGATCGATCCTGTCACGTTCGAGTCGAAACTCGTCAAGAACATCCATGTCATCGGCGATGCCTGCCTTGGGGGCGGCATTCCCAAATCGGCTTCCGCTGCCGGCGCGCAAGGCAAGGCCTGCGCTGCCGCGATCGTCGCTTTGCTCGCCGGCCGCACGCCGGAGCCGCCGCAGCTGACCGGCGTCTGCTACAACACCGTCGCGCCCGACTACGGCTTCTCGCTCGCGGGCAATTACCAGCCCAAGGGCGACATCTTCGCCGAAGTTGAGGGCGGCGCGACGAGCCCGGTCGATGCGCCGCGCGAGCTCCGGGCGCGCGAGGCGGCGGAGGCCGAACGCTGGTTTCAAACCATCACGGCGGACACCTTTGGCTAGCACGAGATGAGATCAAGCTGTCGCCGCGAGCAAGCTGCGCCCCCTCCCCCGCCTGCGGGGGAGGGCTGGGGAGAGGGTGCCTCCGCTTGCGATACTCCCCAAGAAGAGAGAACCCTCACCCTCGCCTTCGGCTCGACCCCTTCCGCAAGCGGGAGAGGCAACTGGAGCTCGCGGCAGCACCGTGCACGCCCTCCGATATTTGCGATCGCTGCATTCATCGCGGCGAGCCTGGCCCTCTCTTCGCCTGCCAAGGCGGACGAACTCGCCGCCTACAGCATTGTCGGCGACGGCATCCCGCAATCGCTCACCGGCACGACCGGCGATGCCGTGCGCGGCCGCGCGCTGGTGCTGGCGCGCACCACGACCTGCATCCTCTGCCATTCCGGCCCCTTCCCCGAGACGCGATTCCAGGGCGATCTCGCACCCGACCTCGCCGGCGCCGGGAACCGGTGGACGGCAAGCCAGTTGCGACTTCGACTGGTCGATGCATCGCGCTTCAACGCAGAGACCATCATGCCGTCCTACTATCGCAACGCCGACCTTGTGCGGGTGGGGCGCAATTTTACCGGCAAGCCGATCTTGTCGGCCGCGGAGATCGAGGACATCGTGGCTTTTCTTGCAACGCTTCGCGACTAGGACTGTTCATGCCAACCACGCGACGACAATTTTTGAGCCTTGCCGGAGGCGTCGCTGCCGCCGGGACGATCCCGATCGTCACCCTGCGTCCGCTACAGGCGACGCCAGCGATGCTCAACACCGCGATCCGCAATGTCGTCGGCGAAGCGCCGATTCGCACCGGCAAGGTCAAGCTCGACATTCCGCCGCTGGTCGAGAACGGCAATACCGTGCCGATGACGGTCACCGTCGCAAGCCCGATGACGGCTGACGACCACGTCAAGAGTATCCACGTCTTCAACGAGAAGAACCCGCAGCCCAACATTGGCAATTTCTATCTCGGCCCCTCCTCCGGCCGGGCCCAGGTGGCGACACGAATCCGGCTCGCCGATACCCAGAAGGTGGTGGCGATCGCCCGCCTCTCCGACGACAGTTTCTGGCAGGTCGCCGTCGATGTCGTCGTGACGCTGGCCGCCTGCACAGAGGAGATGAATTGATGGCCGCGCTCATCAACGTTCCCGCCAAGGCCAGGCGCGGCGACATCATCGAGATCCGCACGCTGACCTCGCACATCATGGAGACAGGCTTCCGCCACACCGCGGACGGCAAGCTGGTGCCGCGCGACATCATCACGAGCTTCACCTGCCGCTACAACGGCGCCGAGATCTTCCGCGCCGATTTGTTTCCGGCAATCGCGGCCAATCCCTATCTGTCCTTCTTCGCGGTCGCCAAGGAGAGTGGCAGGTTCGAGTTCGAATGGATCGGTGACAACGGCTATTCGTCAACCGCCTCGGCATCGATCATTGTCGAATGAGCGTTTGGCGTGCGATAGCAGCGGCGGCCCTGGTTGCCGCGGCCCCTGCCCTGCTTGCCGGTGAAATCCCGCCCGATGCGCGCCGCTCCGGCTATTCCTTCATGGGCCCCGACACGCGCGCCATGCAGGACGACGACACCTCAAATCCCGGCATGCTGTTCGTGCTCGACGGCGAACAGCTCTGGACGAAGAAGACCGGCAGCGCGGAGAAAGCTTGCGCGGATTGCCATGGCGATGCGCGCAGCAGCATGAAGGGTGTCGCGGCGCGCTATCCCGCCATCGACAAGGCGCTCGGTCGCCCTGTCACGCTCGACCAGCGCATCAATCTCTGCCGCGCCAATCATCAGCAGGCTTCGCCCCTGCCCTACGAGAGCCGCGACCTCCTGGCGCTCTCCGCCTTCGTCGCCCATCAATCGCGCGGCGTCGCGATCACCGCCGGCGACGATCCGCAAGCAGAACCCTTCGTGGAACAGGGCCGCGACCTCTTCATGCAGCGCGAAGGCCAACTCAACCTCGCCTGCACCAATTGCCATGACGACAATTTCGACAAGCACCTCGCGGGCGCGCCGATCACGCAAGGACAGCCGACCGGCTATCCGCTCTACCGCCTGGAATGGCAGTCGCTGGGTTCGCTGGAGCGACGCTTGCGCAGCTGCATGAGCGGCGTGCGCGCCCAGGCCTACGATTACGGCTCGCCCGAACTGGTCGCGCTCGAGCTCTATTTGATGTCACGGGCGCGCGGCCTGCCAATGGAGGCGCCGGCGGTGCGGCCGTGAGACGAAAGCAGCCGGCGATTGCCGGCCGCTTTGCAGAATTTCGCGCCGTGACCTACTCCGCCGGCGCGGCCGACATCTCCGGATGCGCGGCATAGTGTTCGCTGGCGCCGAGCTTGCTGGCCGCGAACAGGCCGGCGGCCATCGCGGCATAGGCCAGCGCGACGGCGGGCGTGACGCCAAATCCGCCGCCGATGCCGACGGCCTCGCCGTGCATGAAGCCGAAATAGGTCAGGATCGCACCGACCAGGGCGAAGCCTGATGCCTTCTCGAAATCGCGCTCGATGATGAAGACGCCGATCGCACCCAGGATGAGGCCGCCAAGGATGGAGCCGCCGCCCATCACTTCGAGTCCGTGGTAGAATACGCCCTGCTGCGGCAGCGCGGCGATCGCGGCAGCCTTCACGGCGTCGGCCTTGTCGGCCGCCATGCCGCCGACGGTGGCCGCCGCATTCATGGTCGAGCCGAGCATGGTGTCGATCTGCAGCTTGGCCCAGGCGGCCAGATGCGGCGTCAGCGCCAGCACGATCGCCGGCGCATGCTTGACCGGCGTGGTCTGGAACGCCTGCGCGCCGATCAGCATGCCGATGTAGAGCAGGATCGGCGAGATCGCGACCACGGGCACGAGTGCCAGCAGCACCGAGATGATGCCGAACCAGGCCAGCACGATCACCATGAGGCCGGTCGCGGCCGAGTAGCCGATGCGGCCGCCCATCGCCTTCCAGCCGGGATGGCCGATATAGACCGCGTTGATGAAGGGATTGCCCATCAGGCAGCCGATCAGGCTGACGATGCCGTCGGCCGTGAGCACGCGCGTGGTCGGATATTCATCGCCGGCCGCTTCCGCGCTCTCGACATTGTCCATGGCTTCGACGAGGTCGTAGATGCCGAACGGGATGGCGGTGACGAGAATGATGCCGAGGAATTCGAAGCCGGAGAAGACGTAGCCCACGGCGGGAATCGGCACCGAGAAGCCGAAATTGGCGAAGGCATCGCCGACGCCCTTCACGCTCAGGCCGCCGAGACCGAGCCCGAACAGGTTCGAGCCCCAGGCGATGATCATGCCGGCCGCGATCGCGACGAGGCCCGCGGGAATGCCGCGCCAGTATTTCACGCCGCCGAACCAGCTCACCAGGATGATGGCGAAGCAGACCAGACCGATCTGCGGCGTCATGTACATCTCCAACGCCGGCCGCATTGAGATGAAGGTGACGGAAACGCCGGCGAGTGTGCCGAGCAGCGCCGCGCGCGGCGTGATCTTGCGGATGAGTGGCGCAATGAAGCCGCCGATCATGAGAATGAAGCTCTGGAAGAACACCCAGACGAGGCCGGCCGACCAGCCCTTGAGCGGGTCACCGGTCTTGATCGTGATCGGCAGCATGATCACAAAGGTGACGATGAACATGTGCGGCACGCTGACGCCCGAGGGCAGCGCGCAGACATCGTTGCGACCGGTCTTCTGCGCCAGGCGATAGGCGAGGTAGGCGTAGTAGAAGGTCGAGAGGCACATCATCAGCCCGAGCGCGGGCAGGATGCGGCCGAACACGAGACTGTCCGGCATCTTCAAGACGAAGCGCAACAGGCCGGTGAGCACCAGCATGTTGACGAGGATGTTGGTGCCGAAGCCGAAGAACGCGTTCCAGTCGCCTGATGTCCATAGTACCGGCTTGAACTCGGACTTGTTCAGTTCTGACTTGCCGGCTGTCCCCGTCAGTGTGCTCATGACAATACCCCTATGTGGTCGAAACCTTCATTGCCTCCAGGACCGCAGCTGAGCTCGCGACCCAGCCGAAGATGCCGCCCTGGGCCTTGATCATCTTCAGGCCCATCTCGTGAAACTCGGGGAAGTAGGACGCGCAGCCGTCCGACATGACAACGCAGCGGTAGCCGCGGTCATTGGCCTCGCGCACCGTGGTGTTGACGCACACCTCAGTCGTGACACCGCACACCAGCAGATTCTCGATGCCGTATTTCTCCAGCACGTCCGTAAGCTCGGTGGCGTAGAACGCGCCCTTGCCGGGCTTGTCGATCACGATCTCGCTGTCGAGCGGATAGAGCTCGGGAATGATGTCGTGGCCGGCCTCGCCG
Source organism: Bradyrhizobium amphicarpaeae (assembly GCF_002266435.3). Lineage (NCBI taxonomy): Bacteria > Pseudomonadati > Pseudomonadota > Alphaproteobacteria > Hyphomicrobiales > Nitrobacteraceae > Bradyrhizobium > Bradyrhizobium amphicarpaeae. The sequence goes on along the minus strand of NZ_CP029426.2, from coordinate 2,130,970 downwards.
CGGATCAGGATGCGGCCCATCGGGCCGGGATCGCCGATACGAAGGCTCGGCGCGCCGCGCTCGACTTTGGCAGGCGGCGCATCGGAGAGATCAGGCAGATGGCCCTCGCGCGTGTGGATCACCAGCATGCCGGTGTCGCGCGCCGCCGTGAGCACCGCGCCGATCGGCTTCACCGCGCGCGCAAGCTGGCTGACGTCGTTGCCGAGCGTCTCGCCGAAGCCGCCGGGCTCCATGAAGTCGCGCTGCATGTCGATGATGAGAAGCGCGGTACTCAGCCAGTCGAGCTTGATCGGCTCCGGCTCGGCGCTGATGACGCCCAGTGTCGGCTTGCCCGAGTTCAGCATGACGCTAGCCCCTCGCGAGAACTCTCTTTGCAAGAGTTCTGCAAGCGCCGTGCCATTGTGTACAATTGCAGCAGCTTCGCGGTCGCAGAAGAATTCGCAACCCGCTCAAAAGGTTATCCCGCACGCCCGCGCCTGCTCATTGGCTGTGCGACGGCTTGACGAGGTGCAATTGCTCAAAGCTTGTGCGGAATTCCGCCGCTCGCGTTCGGCCTGCATCAGCGAGCCGGCCCGGCGGCCAGCAGATCGCATGTGCCTCACCACGCGCTCAGCGACGCTTCTCGACCGTGATCATCTCGCTCTTCAGAAGCGGAGCGCCGCCGTCCTCAACCCGGACGCAATTCAGCTCATACGGAAACGCAGTTTCATCCTCGAGCATCTTCAGCGTCAGCTTCGACGTATCCTCGACGTAACGGGTCCATGAGCCGGGGTTGTAGTACCGGCTCGCGCCAAACGACATCTGTTGAGGCAGATGCGTATGACCGAGGACGAAGACCTGGGCTCCGGCATTGCAATAATTCCGGGCGATCTCCGTGCAGGCCCCGCGCGCATCCGTGTTGCCGGATTCCACGATCGACAATGTCCCGCCACCCGCCTCGCCCAACGTTCCGGGCTTCGCGCCGTCGAAGATCGACACCCATTTGCCCAAGGTGGGATCGGCACGAAAGAACTCTCCAATAAGGTCCGCAACGGCGTCCTCCGTCGACAATTGTCGCCGAATGTCGGCTTCGGTCACCTCGCGGCCGAGCAGTTCCTTGCAGAAAGCGGCGATGTCCTGCCGCAGGTATCGGTCGCCCTGAATTGCGTTCAGCAACTGCGCTCCAACCTGCCCCTGCGACGTCCCTTCGCCGAGCAGGGCCGAGGGATATCGCGCGGCAAACCGTGTGAACATCCACGCGAGCGAGGTCAGTCCCCAGCGGTCTTCTCGCGCGAGAATTCTGATCAGGGCCGTCACCGGGCTGAGATTGTCCGCGAAGGGATACTTCGCCTCCATCAGATTCACGAACTTGACCATGAAGAGCGTCCCAGGACAGATCTCGAGACGTGGCGGGGTGTTCGTGTTGACGATCGGATGATCGGGATGCTCGAACCCGTTGGCCGGATCGATGCTCTTGAGCAGGTGACCATGGCTGATGCGGAGTCTGTCATCGTACCGCGTGTAGACGATTTCGTTCTCGATCCGAATGCCGGGGACCTTCGTCTGAAGCCTTGCCCTGACCTCCGGCCAATAGAGGTCGACGTCGTGGTTGCCCGGAAACAGCGTGACCTGATTGCCGGCCGCTTGGAGTTCCGCGAGCGCGTCGAAGACAAGAGGATGCCCCTTCAGAATGCATTCGAGCTTCTCGACCGATTCCGTTTCCGAGCACCAGGCGTCCGAGGGGTTCCCCTTGTAGGCGTCAGGCAGCACCTGCACCATTTCGAGGAAATCGCCGTTGATGATCAGTTCGACCTCGCCGGCACGCCCTTCCGGCCTGGCCGCCTGGGCGCGAAGGAACGTCGCGAATTGATGCCGGTCGTCGACGAAATCGTCGCCCGCCCCGCCGTCTCCCATGTGCAGGTCGCTGACGATGAGAGTCACGCGCTTCTGGGACATCTATGCCTCCGGCCCCTTGAGATCCAGCGGGCACTGTAGCGAATACCACAGCCCTAATGGGTTGTTCCTCGCAATCAGTTCGCGACGGATGTTGAACAGTGTCGCCCCGACCGATTGCCGCTCGCAATAAGCAGCCAGGAATCTTTTGGCGAACATCGCGGCGAACATCGTCGGCACCGGAAAGCATGGCGCAATCAGCCCGGCCGCCTTGCGCTTGCGGAATTCCGTGCGGAATGAATAGAACGAGAGAGGCGAGAGATCGCCGGCGTCGCAGGCATTGATGAATACCAGCGGCCACCCCGGATAGTTCTCCCCTCCGTCCAGATGGTCTGCGACCAGCCGGCGCTCCGTGTTGTCGAATTTGAGCTCCTTCGCCGTGCCGTGACAGAAGAAGTAGATCACGCTCGCCGGATCGGCATCGCGGATATTCTTGACGATGTCGTCGTACTGTTCGCAATAGCGTCCGCGGCCCTTCAGATCTTTGTTGAAGAATGTGTGCTGAACGTCGACCGGCAAAGGCTCTCGACCCGCCCACGGTGCCTCGGCGTCGATCCCGCGGTTCAGTCCCATGCTCACATATAATGGCCCGACTTGCTGCCGGCGCGCGGGGATCTTTTCATCATGCGACGTTGGCAACAGAAGCGATTCGATCAGGAAGCGGTTGCCCCAGAACCTGCTGGGCTGAAAATTCGCCGGAACGTCGTCATCGACGTAGTGCAGGGGATAAAACATTTCCCAAGGAAAAACCTCGCGATCCGTCGTGATGGTGATCTTCGATCCGTCAGGAAGCGCTTCGATCATGTCGACCATCTTCTTGAAGACCGGATCCTCCGAAAACCGCCGGTAGAGCCGATATCCAATGGTCATGGTCTTCTGCATGCAAGCTCGGGCCGCCGCATCGTGTTCCGCCGGCAATTTCAGATCGTCGCCCACGAACTTCCATGCCGTTTCGTCGGCAACCTTCCTCAGGACCGGGACAATGCTTTCCCTATAGACGGTATCGAGACTGCTTTCGTTGATGATCGTCGTATCGTCGGGCAGGAGTTCGTCGTCCCCGTTCCGTATTGATCCGTAGACCTGCCAAGGTCCGCCTCTCTTACGGATAGTGAACCGAGCATATCGCGGCTCGACATTGGCGCTCGCTGTCACGTGCTCAAGATCGAGATTTATCGTTCGAGGAGGAGCCGGGCTGTCCGATAGCTTGTCAGTCAAGCGAAGCTCGAGAAAGAAAGTATAGATCGCAGCCCCATTGACCGTGAACGTAACGTAGGCGCCGGCCGGACCAGGCTCCGCGTCGCTCCGCTTCGGCGCCGTCAACTCGAAACGAGGCGGCTCTCCGACGAGCTTGCCGTCCTTGATCTCGACCAGCCTGAATGCGCCTCCCTTTGCGAGCGTCAGACCTTTCGGGATGACTTCGACGCCGAGTGCGACCTTCCCCTGCTTCACTGCCTCCAATCCGCGGGCGCCGTCGACAACGGCGAACGCATTGTCGGTCAAGCGACCGTAGAGAAAGAGGAGATCGAATTCTTCACCCCACAAGACCTCGTTGCCTTGCACGGTCTTGCGACCCGACGTGGGCTTGCTCTCCAGCGCGAAAAAGAACGACGCAGAATCGCCTGCACCCGTTTCCTCGTGCCCCGGCGCCGCCTTCTCGTCGCCGGCCTTGGCCTGCGGCAGATCGCGAGGGGCTGGAGGCGCCTTCTCCACCTCGATGGGCGCGTTCTCGACAATGGTTTTCGCGCTATCCGCCCTCAACAACTCTTCAAGGAAAGACATATCGCCGCCCGGCCCCCGGAATTCCATGTTCCGTTCCAGAGCGGGCCGTCCTTTGCTGGCAGCCTTCCGGCGACCGGGCTGGGCCGGAACTGCAAGGGTCCTTGGCTTCTCGCCGAAACCGGCAAGCATGATATTGGCGATGTCGACGACGGAACGTGCATTGATCATTTGCCCGCGGGAAATGCTCAAGCGGGCCGCCTGGATCGGCGGATGCGCATTGATCCTGTCTGCAAACGCCGTCCAATCGGCGTCGGACAAGCCTAGCTTTGTCCTGATATCCGTCGTGGGCTGGACGGCGGCCCCGGGCTTCAACTCCTGACCAAAGAACGCCAAGAGGAACGTCACGATGTCTTTGACCGTCGGCGGCCTGCCTGTGTCCGCAGAAGGTTTCATGGCTTCCGTCATGGCCAACTCCCGTAACAGGTACCGGTCGATCCTAACGCCCTCTGAAGTTGAATTCCACTGCGCAATTGGTCAGCGCCTCGGTGTCAGCGCTAGCCCGCGCCCACTCATCCATACAGCCGCCGATACTCCTCTTCATACGGCGCGTAGGAATCCTTCAGCGTCGCCATGTTGAGCAGCATGGTCGCCACCACCGCACCCGCCTTGTCGAAAACGCGCGTCCTGGCCCAGGCACTTTCGGTGCGGCGGCTGCCGGAGAGCGCGACCACCTCGCGCTCGACCTCGTAGTCCTCATCGACGAAGAGCGGGCCCTTGATCAGCCGGATCTCCTGATCGGCGAACAAGCCGACGGCCGGCCCCTTGGCCGGCAGCGGATCGTCCTTGGAGCGGTACTGGAAAAGCACGCTCAGCATCTCCATCGGGATGATGGCCCTGCCCCACGGATTGTCGGCGCCTGAGTAATAAGGCGAGTTTTCGGTGATGACGGCGAGCTTCTGCCGCAGCGAGAAGGGATAGAGGTCGCCCATGGTCTGATCGAACGCCATGCGGACGGTCTGCCGCTTGCCGGTATGCGCCACCTTGACGTCGCGCAGGATCACGGGGTCGGCGAGCGGCTTGAGCTCGGCGAGGCGGGCCTCCAGCGCAGTCGCTGCATGCGGTTCGCCAACGGAGGCCGTGCCGCGCAGTACCTCGGTGGCGTCGCGCTTGACCATCTGGATCTGGCACTGGCTTGTCCCGGGCAGCGGCTTCGACAGGATCGCCTGCACCTCCTCACCCTCATAGCAAACGCTGCGATAATGCGCGGACAGGCAGCCAGTCTCGAACCAGGCCTGTCCCCACAGACGCGCGCCGAGCGGGGCGAACTGGCTGAAATGCGTCGGGCCTTCGATGGTGCCGCCCTTGAAGCCGAGCTTCTGCGCGGTGGTGTCGTCGTGAATGGACGCGTGCGCGTCGTAGGTTTGCGCCTGCAGCATCTGACGCGGTTGGCGCCAGGGCCCGATCAGGGCCTCGGCCGTCTCGGCGATCTCGGTCTCGAATGCATCTGCAGCCATGATGTTCTCCGCTAGCAAGCCATGACTAGCAGGAGCGCCACGGATGCGGCTAGCCGTATTGACTTCGCCGGCCCATGCTCTTGACTGCGCTCTTCCGCTTCGCAAAGCCGCAAGCCTCCCGCGGCGCAAAATCCCTCGCCGGACCAGGACAACAAGGATCCCCGAAATGACGCTGTTGCAGGTCGAGCTGGACGATAAATACCGGCTCGAATCGAAGCGGATCTTCCTGTCCGGCACACAGGCCCTGGTCCGCTTGCCGATGTTGCAGCGCGAACGCGACCGGCTCCAGGGCCTCAACACCGGCGGATTTATCTCGGGCTATCGCGGTTCCCCGCTCGGCATGTACGACCACGCGTTGTGGCGCGCGAAGTCGCACCTCGCCCAGCACGACATCGCCTTCGTCCCCGGCTTGAACGAGGATCTGGCGGCCACCGCGGTCTGGGGCAGCCAGCAGGTCGGGCTGTTTCCCGGCGCCAAGGTCGATGGCGTGTTCGGCGTCTGGTACGGCAAGGGCCCCGGGGTCGACCGCTCGGTCGATGCGCTCAAGCATGCCAACGCGGCCGGCACCTCGCTCAACGGCGGTGTGCTCGCGCTCGCCGGTGACGACCACGGCTGCCAGTCCTCGACGCTGGCGCATCAGAGCGAGCAGGTGTTCGCGGCGGCGCTGATCCCCGTGATCAATCCGGCGACGCTGCAGGATTATCTCGATCTCGGCCTCTTGGGCTTCGCGCTATCGCGCTTCTCCGGCTGCTGGGTCGGCTTCAAGGCGATCAGCGAGACCGTGGAAAGCTCGGCCTCGATCGACAGCGACCCTGAGCGCATCAAGATCGTGCTGCCCGACGATTTCGAGATGCCGCCCGGCGGCCTCAACATCCGCTGGCCTGATCCGCCGCTGGAAGCGGAGAGGCGCCTGTTCGGGCCGAAGATGGCCGCGGTACAGGCCTTCGCCCGCGCCAACCAGCTCGACCGCATCGTGCTCGATTCAAAGCCGGCGCGGCTCGGCATCGTCGCGACCGGCAAGGCCTATCTCGACCTCCGCCAGGCGCTCGCCGACTTGGGAATCACCGACAAGGACGCGCAGGATCTGGGCCTGCGCATCTACAAGGTCGCGCTGACCTGGCCGCTGGAGGAAAGCGGCGCCAAGCGCTTCGCCGAAGGGCTACAGGACGTGCTCGTGGTCGAGGAGAAGCGCGGCTTCATCGAAGACCAGCTGATGCGCATCCTCTACAACATCGATGCGTCGAAGCGCCCGACCGTCACCGGCAAGCGCGACGAGCGCGGCGCACCGCTGCTGCCGAGCGAGGGCGAGCTGACGCCGACCATCGTCGCCGGCGCGCTGGTGGCGCGCTTGCGCAAGCTCGGCCATCACAGCCCTGTGCTGGAGCAGCGCCTCGCGCGGCTGGAGGCCTTCGACAATCCGGTCACCACCAGCACCCAGATCAAGCTCGCACGCACGCCGTTCTTCTGCTCGGGCTGCCCGCACAATACCTCGACGCGCGTCCCCGAGGGCAGCCGCGCCATGGCCGGCATCGGCTGCCACGGCATGGCGCTGAGCATGCCGACCCGCCGCACCGATCTGATCTCGCACATGGGCGCGGAGGGCGTGAACTGGATCGGCCAGTCGCCATTTACCAACGAGAAGCACATCTTCCAGAATCTCGGCGACGGCACCTACACCCATTCCGGGCTTCTCGCCCTTCGCGCCGCCTCGGCGGCCGGCATCAACATCACTTACAAGATCCTCTACAACGACGCCGTCGCGATGACCGGCGGGCAGCCCGCCGAAGGCGCCTTCAACGTCGCGCAGATCGCGCATCAGGTCTGGGCCGAGGGCGTCAAGCGTCTTGCGATCGTCTCGGACGATCCGGGCAAGTACCCGCAAGGCAACTACTTCCCGCAAGGCGCGACCATCCATCACCGTCGCGAGCTCGATGCCGTGCAGCGCGAACTGCGCGACGTCGAGGGTCTCTCGGTCATCGTCTACGACCAGACTTGCGCCGCTGAAAAGCGCCGCCGCCGCAAGCGCGGGCTCTATCCCGATCCCGCGAAACGCGCCTTCATCAACGAGCTGGTCTGCGAAGGCTGCGGCGACTGCTCGCAGGCTTCGAACTGCGTCTCCGTGCAGCCGCTGGAGACCGAGTTCGGCCGTAAGCGCCAGATCGACCAGTCCAACTGCAACAAGGACTTCTCCTGCGTCGAGGGTTTCTGCCCGAGCTTCGTGACCGTGCACGGCGGTTCGCTCAAGCGCATGAAGACCTCGGCGGTCGATTCCGGCCAGCTGTTCGCAGATTTGCCGCTACCACCCGCGCGCGAACTGGACGCACCCTACAACATCCTCGTCACCGGCATCGGCGGCACCGGCGTCATCACCATCGGCGCGCTGCTCGGCATGGCCGCCCATGTCGACGGCCGCGGCTGCTCGGCGCTCGACTTCACCGGCCTGTCGCAGAAGAACGGCGCGGTGATGAGCCATGTGCGCATCGCACGGAGGCCTGAAGATATCTCCGCGGTCCGCATCACCACCGGCGGCGCTGACGTCATCCTCGGCTGCGACATGATCGTCTCGGCCGGCCCCTCCGCGCTGAGCCGCGCTGAGCGCGGCGTGACCAAAGCCTACATCAACGCCGATCTGCAGCCGACCGCGAGCTTCGTGCAAAACCCCGATCTCGATTTCGAGATGGGTACGATGCAGACCGTGCTGCGCGACGCCGTCGGCGACAAGAACCTCGATATCATCGATGCCACAGCCATCGCCGCAGCGCTGATGGGCGACAGCATTGCCACCAACCCCTTCATGCTCGGCTTCGCCTTCCAGAAGGGCGCGATTCCGCTGACGCTGGAGGCGCTGCTCCGCGCCATCGAGATCAACGGCGCCGCCATCGAAATGAACAAGCTCGCCTTCACCTGGGGGCGGCTGGCCGCCCACGACATGTCGCGGGTGCGCAGCGTGCTGCAGTTCAAGAGCCGCGCGTCCGCTCCGACCAAGTCCCTCGACGACATCATCGCGACCCGCGCCGAGTTTTTGACGAGCTATCAGGACAAGGCCTATGCCGACCGCTATCTCGCGGCTGTGATCAAGGTGCGGAAGGCGGAGAGCGCGGCCTCGCCCTCCTCCACGGAACTGACCGAGGCGGTCGCGAAGAACCTATTCAAGCTGATGTCGTACAAGGACGAATACGAGGTCGCGCGGCTCTACACCGATGGCAGCTTCGCCAGAAAGGTGTCGGAGAAGTTCGACGGCGATTTCAAGCTGAAATACCACCTCGCACCGCCGATCTTCGCCAAGCGCGACAAGACCACCGGGCATCTCCAGAAGCAAGAATTCGGCGGCTGGATGATCCATGCCTTCCGCGTGCTCGCCAGGCTCAAATTCCTGCGCGGCGGCGCGTTCGATCCGTTCGGCCGCACCGAGGAGCGCCGGACAGAGCGCAAACTGGTGGCGGATTATCTCGGCATGATCGACCAGCGCGTCGCTGCGCTGAAGGCGGAGCAGATCCCGCTACTGGCAAGGCTCGCCCGCGTGCCGGAGACGATCCGGGGCTTCGGTCACGTCAAGGAAGCCAACGTCAAGCTGGCAGCGGCCGAGACGGCGCGGCTGGAAGCGGAGCTGGAGAACAGCCGCTTTGCGACGGCGGCGGAGTAGCTGCGGCGCGGCACTACTCTATCCCCGTCATTGCGAGGAGTCGCTGCGCTCGCAACGACGTGGATATGGCGATGGCAACGATCAGGCAGATGCGCTCGCGGCGGCCGTCGCCGCCACCGCTCCCTCCGACAGATGCCGCCCGGCGATGTACCCGAACGTCAGCGCCGGCCCGAGCATGATCCCCGGCGCCGGATAATTCCCATTCATGATCGAGCCCATGTCGCTGCCGCAGGCGTAGAGACCCGCGATCGGCGTACCGTCCGCGCGCAGCACGCGGGCCTGCGCGTCCACCTGCACGCCGATCGCTGTGCCGAGATCGGCCGGGTAGATGCGCATGGCAAAGAAGGGCGCGCGGAGGATCGGCGCAACGCAAGGGTTGGGCTTGTGCCCGATATCGCCCAGATGGCGCTGATAGACCGTGCTGCCGCGGCCGAATTCAGGATCGCGCCCTTCTCCTGCGCCTTCGTTGTAGCTCGCGATCGTCGCCGCAAGCACCGGCGGTTCGACGCCGATCCTCACCGCGAGCTCTGCGAGATCGGGCGCCTCGATCAACTCGCCGCTCGCCACGTAGCGCCGATAACGCCGCGTGAACGGCTTGATGCGGCCGAGACCGTAGGCCCACAGGAACCGGCGGTCGCAGAGCAAATAGAACGGCCGGTCCGGCTTACCATTGCTCTCGCGCAGCATCGCCAGCACGAATTCGTGGTGGGACGCCGCCTCGTTGACGAAACGCCGGCCCGCTGCGTTAATCGCTATCACGCCCGGCTTGGCGCAATCGGCCATGTGCGGAAACACGCCGCGGCTGCCGTCGGCGCGGCGGAACAGCGAAGCCGGCACCCAACAGGCCGGGCTGGTCGCGTCCGTGTTGAGCGCGGCACCTGCGGTCGCCGCGAGCCGAATCCCATCGCCGGTGCTGGAAGGGTTGGCCGCCGAAACGAATCCAGCCGCCGCCGGGAAGCAGCGCTTCCGCAAGCTCGAATCGTGCGAGAAGCCGCCGGTCGCCAGCACCACGCCGCGGCGCGCTGCGATCGGCCGGTCGCGCGAGCCATGGCGGATGACCACGCCGCCGACGCGATCGCCCTGCATCGAGAGGTCTTCGACATCGGCGTTGAAGAGAACCTCGACCCGCCGCGCCAGCAGCGAAGCGTAGAGCCGCGCGGCAAGCGCGTTGCCGAGATACAGCGACGTTCCCCGCGGGCTGCGCAGCCGCTGCAGCGCATAGCGAGCGACCAGCCGTGCCGCGCCCAGGGTCGAACGCAGCGATTTTCCAACGCTGCGCAAATGCGCGACGTCGAGAGGATCGACCATCATCCCACCGAACGGCGTGAACTCCGGCGGTAGCGGCCGCAATCGTGCAAAAGCTTCACCCAGCTGCCTGCCATCGAAACCGACCGGCTCCAGCACGCGGCCGCCAGCCGTTGCGCCCAGCCGCTCCGGATAGCAATCCGGACAGGCCATGACCGGTTGGAGGCGAACTTCCGTATTGGCTTCGAGCCAGGCGATCGCCTCGGGCCCGCGCGCGAGGAAGGCGGCGCGCAAGCCGGCATTGACGGGCCCGGGCACCGTGCCCGACAGATATTGGACGGCATCCGCGACGCTGTCGGAGAGCCCGACCTCCTTCAGCTTGGCATTGGCGGGAATCCAGACCATGCCGGCGGACCACGCCGTGGTGCCGCCGACGAACGCGGTCTTCTCGATCACCAGCACGCGCAGGCCTTGCGCAGCGGCAACGGCCGCGGCCGTCATGCCACCGGCACCGGCGCCGATGACAATGACGTCGTAGGTCTCGTGCGCCGGCATCATGCGGCGGGTTTCCGGGGGCGAGGCATGACACCGTCATACCTCGCCTTGCCGGCCCGGCGCTAGCGCGCCGGCTTGCGCTCGATCGGATCGATGTCGATCGCCCGCAGGCGGCCGAGCCGCAGCACGTCCATGGCAAGCCGCCGGCCGATGCGGTCGCGGTCAAGCACGCGGATCAGATCGTCGACGCCGTTGATCTCGACACCGTCGAGCCTGATCACGACGTCGCCGGGCAACAAGCCCGCCTTTGCCGCGGGCCCGTCAGGCTCGATCTGGGCGAGCAGCGCGCCCATCTTGTTTTCAATGCCGGCCAGCACCGCGTGCCGCCGCGGCACCGGCGCGGTCTGTCCGGCAACGCCGATATAGGCGCGGCGGACATAGCCGTGACGGATGATCTCCGACAGCACGAATTGCGCGGTGTTGCTGGCAACCGCGAAGCAGATGCCCTGCGCGCCATTGATGATGGCGGTGTTGATGCCGATCACCTCGGCATTCGACGACAGCAGAGGGCCGCCGGAATTTCCGGGGTTGAGCGCGGCATCGGTCTGGATCACATCCTCGATGGTGCGTCCGCTGACCGAGCGGATCGAGCGGCCGAGCGCCGAGACCACGCCGGCGGTCACGGTCGATTCGAAGCCGAGCGGATTGCCGATCGCGATCACGAGCTGGCCGCGGCGCAAGGTCTTGGAATTGCCGAGCGCGGCATAAGGCAGATGGCGCGCGCCGTTGGCCCGCAGCAGCGCCAGATCCGTATCAGGGTCGACGCCGAGCACCTGGGCATCGCCGACATGGCCCTCCACGTCGCGCAGCCGGATCTCCTTCGAGGTGCCGACCACGTGGCTGTTGGTGAGGACGAGGCCATCGGGCGAGATCACGATGCCCGAGCCGAGCCCGCCGCGCTCGCGTCTGTCAGGCACTTTCGGCCCAGTCTCGACCCGCACGACGGCGGGACCGACGCGGTCGGTCACATCGATCACGGCATTGGAATAGGCGTCCAGCAACGCCCGGTCATCGGCCGGCGCAGATGCTGTCGTTCGCGATGACGAGGCGTCATCGACGATATCCGAGGTGAAGTCCAACATGGCAGGAGTCCCTTGAGGCTCACACAGATGGTGCCCTGCTCCTTGCCGCGCAAGGTGCCCGCCCCGGAGTGCAGGGCTGGACTGCCCGGATGGCTAGGGGACTTGCCTCAGCGAGCCGCCCCTCGCCCTGACCGGATCGAGCAGCGACCAGTCGCCGTCCGGCAGCACATGACCCTTGGGGAACGGCGCGCGCAGTTCGATCCCGAGCGAGCGCAGCACGCGGTCGTCGCGGTAGTAGCATTGCAGCACGACACGGACGAGCGTCGCGGCGGCGACGCCGCCAGAGGTGCGAAACTCCTGCGCCACCGCATCCCGTCTCGCGGCATCGAGCTCGGCGAGCGGCGCTCCTGCCAACCGCGCCAGATTATCCAGCGCCGCCGTGACCAATTTGGTGTCGCGCCCGAGCGTTGCCAGCATGTCGGCCTGGATCACGGGATCGTCGGCACCAGGCACCCGGTATTCGTCGCTGGCGGGAATGATCATCGCCGCAATGACGCGGAGATCATCGCGCTGCCGCGGCGTCAGGGAAAGTTGCTCAGACATTGTGTCCTCTTATGGCGCCACGATGAAGGTCTGCTCCCTCCCCCGCTCGCGGGGGAGGGTTGGGGAGAGGGTGTCTCCACGGAGGGACTCCCCCAGAGGAAAGAACCCTCACCCGGCGCTTCGCGCCGACCTCTCCCGCAAGCGGGAGAGGTGCACCGAGGTCGCCGCTCGCCTGGATCCACATCGCGCGCCTCAATCGAACAAATTGGCCAAACGCTGCTTCATCTGGTCGGCGATGTAGAGCGCGAGGGCCTGGATGGTGGAGGTCGGGTTCACGCCGCCCGAGGTGACGAAGATGCTCCCGTCGACGATGAAGAGGTTCTTCACGTCGTGGGTGCGGCCCCATTCGTTGACGACGGATTTCTTCGGATCGGTGCCCATCCGCGCGGTGCCGAGCAAGTGCCAGCCGCCCCAGGGGATCGGAGAGTTGACGCAGATGTCGGTCGCCCCAGCGGTCTCCAGAATTTCGCGGCCGCGCGCCAGCGCATAGTCCATCATCTTCTGACTATTCTCGCTGATGGTGTAGCTGATCTTTGGCGCGGGTATGCCGTGGCTGTCCTTCAGCACGGGGTCCAGCGTAACCCGGTTGTGCTCCTCCGGCAGATCCTCGCAGATCGCGGAAAATCCGAGCCGGTGGCCGTTCAGCTTGCGGAAGACACGGTGATGATCCTCGCCCCAGGGCAGAATTCCCCTCTGCTCGCTGACGACCGCCTCGAACACCGGCCCGGCGCCGCGCACGAACTGCACGCCGTAGCCGCGCACGAAGCCACGCGACAGGTCGGTGTCGTACCACTGCTTGCTCCACAGGCAGGTCGGCGGCGCACGGTTGGAGTCGGTCGGTTCCTTCACATGCCCGTAGATCTGCGCATAGGGATGGAACATCAAATTCTTGCCGACGAGGCCGGACGAATTGGCAAGGCCGTTCGGGAAGCGGTCGGATTTCGAGTTGAGCAACAGCCGCGGCGTGCCGACGCCGTTGCAGGCGATGATCACGACATGCGCCGGCTGAAACTGCTCGACGCCGTCCTTGTCGTAATAGACCACGCCCGAGGCCATGCCGTTCTCGTCGGTGGTGATCTCGCGCACCCGGCAATGGGTGCGAAGCTCGACACCGGCGCGGATCGCCTGCGGCCAATAGGTAATGTCGGTCGAGGACTTTGCGCCTTGCGCGCAGGCCGGCGTGCAATGGCCGAGATTGATGCAGCGCGCGCGGCCCTCATAGTCCATCGTCGCGACCGTCGTATCCGACGGCCACCAGTGCCAGCCGAGCTTGTTCATGGCCTTGCCGATGATGGCACCGGACAATCCCATCGGCTGTTGCGGCATCGGCGGATGCGTCAACGGCGAGAGCGGATCGCCTGACAGACCGGACGTGCCCATGATCCGGTCGTTCTCTTCGAAGAACGGGGTCAGCGCGTCGTAGTCGATCGGCCAGTCGTCGGCGACGCCGTCGAGCGTCCTCACCTTGAAATCGGAGGGATGCAGCCGCGGCCAATGCGCGGTGTACATCACGGTCGAGCCGCCGACCGCATTATAGTTCACGACCTTGATCGGCGAGCCGTCGTCGTTGATTGGATAGTCCTCGGGACGGCCGCGCACGTTCGGGCTCGACGACCACTCGCCGTAGAACTTGGCCTCCCAGTCGCGGCCCGTGCTGGGATATTCCGCCGGGTTCATCCAGCCGCCCTGCTCCAGGCAGAGAATGTGCATCTTGGTCTCGGCCAGCGACCACGCCACCGCCGCGCCCGAAGCGCCGGCGCCGATGATCAGGACGTCCACGGGGTCTTTCATCGCAATCTTGTCCTCCCGCCCTCGCCGCTTCCCGGGCGATTCGGCCTGCACGGTCGGCAAGGCCTGCGAACGATAGGGTCAGAGCGGGCGGGGAGTAAAGCCGCGGGGCCGGAATGTCGCACTTCGCAGGGCGCAGACCATTGGTATCGCCACATCCGGATGCTAGGAACGAGGTGCACGAGCCATCGATAGCGAGATCGTATGTCCTTCCGAAATGTCTTTGCCGCCGCCCGCGCTTTTGCGCTGATTTTGTTTTTCGCCTTGTCCGGATTTCTGGCGTCTGCCGAGCCGGCGTCCGCGCTGACCGCCGCCGCGACAGTCCGTGACGGCAACTCCGTCCAGCTTGGCGACGTCACCTACCGGCTCGACGGCGTCGACGCGCCCGAGCTGGACCAGGTCTGCATCGACGATCACGCCGATCCCTGGACCTGCGGTATCGAGGCCCGCGACCAGCTTGCGAAGCTGATCAACAAGCGCTCCGTGCGGTGCGACGATGTCGGGCCGGAGAAGAGTTTTGGCAAGCGGCACCGGGCGATCTGCACGGCCGAGGGCGACAAGGCGACCTTGAACGAGCAGCTGGTCAAGCTCGGCTTTGCCATCGCCCGCGAACCGATCAAGGCGAACGTCAAGCCCGCGGCGGGCGAAGCCAAGACGGCCTCGGCCGGAATCTGGAAGGGTTGCTTCGTTGCACCGCAAGACTTCCGCGCCGGCAAGAAGGACGGCGCGCTGCTCGGCGCCGCCTGCCGCGCCGACCGCGACAAGGAAATCCGCGCTGTGCTGTTCCCGGAGGACCTGACGATGCCGCCGAGTTGCAGCATCAAGGGCAAGCTCGCGGTGCGCGCCCGCGTCACCGGCAATATCGGCATCTATCATCTGAGGGGCTGCCCGAGCTACCCGGCGACCACCAAGCCGGACCGCTGGTTCTGCTCGGAGGACGACGCCCAGGCGGCCGGATTCCGCAAGGCCTACAATTGCCGCCGGCCAAAGTGAGCAAAGTCGCTCACGCAGCCAGGAGTGGTGGTCCGGGACCGTATTGATCCGGAATTGAACTTCATCGGGAGTTGCTGCATTTGTATGTGTACGCAAGCGCTTGCGCGGGCGTTTCCTTGGCAGCAATCCGGCTCCGGCCCGATTGTCTTGCTTGGGCGTTTCCTCCCTAGAC
This sequence comes from Bradyrhizobium amphicarpaeae, assembly GCF_002266435.3. Lineage (NCBI taxonomy): Bacteria > Pseudomonadati > Pseudomonadota > Alphaproteobacteria > Hyphomicrobiales > Nitrobacteraceae > Bradyrhizobium > Bradyrhizobium amphicarpaeae. The sequence goes on along the minus strand of NZ_CP029426.2, from coordinate 2,115,784 downwards.
TTGGGCCGCTTGTCAAAACAAGCGGCTCTTCTTTTTGGGCGGCTCCGTCACTGCATCCGCATGATGTGGTCCATCGGCGGCATGTTCGCGTTGAGATGCGCCATGATCCAGACGGTGCCACCCACGACCAGGAAGACCACCAGCAGTCCGAAGGCCAGCGCCAGCACGTTGTTGGTGTTGTCGGGGCCGGTCGTGATGTGCAGGAAGAACACCAGGTGCACCCCCATCTGCGCGATCGCCAGCACGATCAGCGCCACCGGAATGGAAGGCTGCCAGACCAGATCGGTGCCCGCGATGAAGAACGACGTCGCCGTCAGCACCAGCGCGAGCGCGAGCCCGACGACGTAGCCAAGGATCCGGGCGCCGACACTGTGTTGTTCTTCCTCGCCCGGTGCGAGGTCATGGTCGATTCGCACGTGGCTCTGATCGCTCATGCGGCGCTCCCAAGCAAATAGACGACGGAGAACACCCCGACCCAGACGATGTCGAGCGCGTGCCAGAACAGCGCGAAGCACATCATCCGGCGCAGGACGTCGGCGCGAAAGCCCTTCGCGAACACTTGCGCCATCATGGTGAGCAGCCAGAGCACGCCGGCCGAAACATGCAGGCCGTGGCAGCCGACCAGCGAGAAGAACGCGGTCAGGAAGGCACTGCGGGAAGGGCCATAGCCGCGCGCGACGAGGTCGGCGAATTCGCGGAACTCGATCACGAGGAATATGAGTCCCAACAGACAAGTCACGGTCATGCCGAGATAGAACCAGAACCGGTTGCGCACATCGGCAGCAATGCTGGCCATGCCACAGGTGAAGCTCGACAACAGCAGGCAGACCGTCTCGATCGCGACGTTTCTCTGCTCGAAGATCTCCGAGCCCCTCGGGCCGCCGGCGGTCTGGCCAGACAGCACCGCATAGGCCGCGAAGAAGCAGGAGAACATCACGATGTCGGAAAGCAGGAATATCCAGAAGCCGTAGGCGGTCACGATCCGTTTTGGCGCGGGTCCGGGATGCTCGATGACGAGCCCGACGTGATGGGGATCGGCCTGCGCGTGGCCGGCGGTCGCGGTCATCGTCATCGGGCTGCCCCCGCCATGCTGACGAGGTTGCGCCGCTCCTCGATATTGACGCGGTCGATCGATGCGACTTCCTCGGCCGGAATGACGTATTCGTCATGGTCACGCCAGGCGAACACCACGAACGTCGCCCACGCGCCGAGACCACCCAAAATCACCATCCACCAGATGTGCCAGATCAGCGCAAAGCCCATGATGGTGGCGAAGAACGCGCAGACGAAGCCGGTCGGGGAATTCCGGGGCATCTCGATGTCCTGATAGTCCGGCCTGTCGCGTTCGAGCGATTGCTGCTGGGCGCGGGCCTTCATGTCCCAATAGGCGTCCTCGCCGCGTACGTCGGGATTGAAGGCGAAGTTGAACACCGGCGGCGGCGACGAGGTTGCCCATTCCAGCGATCGGCCGTCCCAGGGATCGCCGGTGCGGTCGCGCAGCGCCTCGCGATTGCGGATGCTGACCACGATCTGCACGATCTGGCAGATCACGCCGATCGTCAGCACGGCCATGCCAATGGCTGCAACGATCATCCAGGGCCGCCACGCCGCGACGTCGTAGTGCTGCATGCGGCGGGTCATGCCGAGCATGCCGGCAATGTAGAGCGGGACGAAGGTGATGAAGAAGCCGAGGAAGGTGAACCAGAACGCCAGCTTGCCCCAGCGTTCGTCGAGGCGGAAGCCAAACGCCTTGGGAAACCAGTATTCGAAGCCGGCGAAGGCACCGAACAGCACGCCGCCGATGATGACGTTGTGGAAATGCGCCACCAGGAACATGCTGTTATGGAGCATGAAGTCGGCCGGCGGCACCGCGAGCAAGACACCGGTCAATCCGCCGACGATGAAGGTGACCATGAAACCGACCGCCCACAGCATCGGCGTCGCGAAGCGGATGCGCCCGCCATACATCGTGAACAGCCAATTGTAGATCTTCACGCCCGTCGGCACCGCGATGATCATGCTGGCGATGCCGAAGATGGCGTTGACGTCGGGGCCCGCCCCCATCGTGAAGAAATGATGCAGCCAGACCATGAAGGAGATGACGCAGATCGCCATGGTCGCCAGCACCATGGAGCGATAGCCGAACAGCGCCTTGCCGGAGAAGGTCGACACCACCTCGGAGAAGATGCCGAACGCCGGCAGCACCAGGATATAGACCTCCGGATGTCCCCAGGCCCAGATCAGGTTCATGAACATCATGATGTTGCCGCCGGCCTCGTTGGTGAAGAAATGGAAGCCGAGGTAACGGTCGAGCAGCAGCATCGCGAGCGTGGCGGTGAGGATCGGGAACGCCGCGACGATGAGGAGGTTGGAAGCCAGCGTGGTCCAGCAGAACATCGGCATGCGCAGGTAATTCATGCCCTTGGTGCGCAGCTTCAGCACCGTGGTGACGAGATTGATGCCGGCCACCAGCGTACCGACGCCGGAGATCTGGAGCGACCAAGCGTAATAATCGACGCCGACGCCCGGCGAATAGGACAGCTCCGACAGCGGCGGAAAGGCGAGCCAGCCGGTACGCGCGAACTCCCCGACCACGAGCGAGAGATTGACCAGCAGCGCGCCGGTCGCGGTCAGCCAGAACCCGACCGAATTGAGCGTCGGGAACGCGACGTCGCGCACGCCGAGCTGGAGCGGCACGACGAGGTTCATCAGCCCGATCACGAACGGCATCGCCACGAAGAAGATCATGATGGTGCCGTGCGCCGAGAAGATCTGGTTGTAGTGCTCCGGCGGCAGATAGCCCTGCGACTGGTAGGCGACCGCCTGCTGGATCCGCATCATGATGGCATCGCTGCCGCCGCGCAGCAGCATCACGGAGGCCAGCAGGATGTACATGACCCCGATGCGCTTGTGATCGACGCTGGTGATCCATTCGCTCCAGAGATAAGGCAGGTGCCCCTTCACCACGACCCAGGTCAGCACGCCCAGGATCGCGACCAGCACAATCGCGCCGGCGATGAGCGGTATTGGCTGATCGAACGGAATGGCCGACCAATCGAGCTTACCGAGCATCGTGCCCTCCACTGTGCGGACGTCCCGCATCGGAGATCAGCTCCGGCCCCGGCCCCGGCGGAATGTGCTGGTTTGCGATCAGGTCGAACAGCCTGGGGTCTTCGAGACGGTAGGTCGGCCTGCCCTTCTCGATGCCCTGTTGCATCAGCTTCCTGTAGCTGTCCTCGTTCAGCACGGCGTCGGACTTCGCCGTCGCCGCCACCCAATCCGGAAAGGCGAGCGGCGAGACCACGTTGACGTCGAACATCATGTCCGGAAAACCGTCGCCGGAAAAATGCGCCGACAATCCCTTGAGCTTGCCTTCATTGTCGGCGCGCAGGTTCAGCTTCGTCACCATGCCGTTCATGGTGTAGATCATGCTGCCGAGCTGCGGAATGAAGAACGTGTTCATCACGCTCGACGAGGTCAGCTGAAAGTTCAGCTCGGCCCCGGCCGGCACGGTCAACGTGTTGACGGTGGCGATGCGCTGGTCCGGATAGATGAACAGCCATTTCCAGTCGAGCGAGACCGCCTGGATCCGCACGGGGCTTCCGGTCCCCGGCACTGGTGCTGCGGGATCGAGCTGGTGCGAGCCGATCCAGGCGACGCCGCCGAGCAGAATGACGGTGAGCGCGGGGATTGCCCACACCACCATCTCGACGCGGCCGGAGTAGACGAAGTCAGGCCGGTAGCGCGCTTTTGAATTCGAGGCGCGAAACCAGAATGCAAAGCCGAGAATCGCGAAAATGGTCGGCACCACGATCACGAGCATGATGAAGACGGAATCGACCAGAATGGTGCTGTTGGCCGCGGCCACAGGCCCTTGTGGGTCAAGCAGATTCATCGGCAAGCCACTGGCGGTTGGGAAGCCCCTGGACACAGCCTAGCGCGGGAAAGGCTCCGCAACAAACGCAAGCGCGTGACAACGGTTCCGCCATATGCCCGGCTCAATCACCTGCCGTGCCGCCCGGCGGCATGCAATTCCATGCGATGTCAATGGCATCTGCGCGGGACTGCCGGCCTTCTCTCCTGTCAGGGCGATTGCTAATCTGCACGAAAATAATTGGGATGAAACGACATGCAGGGCCCTGAGGACGATGCCGGTCTCGCCGGCAAGGTTGCGCTGATCAGCGGCGGCGGCGCCGCGGGCGACGGCGTCGGCAACGGCCGCGCTGCAGCAATCTTGCTGGCCCGTGCCGGCGCCAAGGTGCTTGTCGCCGATCGCGACCTCAAGCTCGCCGAACGCACTGTGGAGATGATCGCGGCCGAGGGCGGCACGGCCGCGGTCCATGGCGGCGATGTCACCAGCGAGACCGATTGCCGGCTGCTGGTCGAAGCTGCGCTCGATCGCTGGAGCCGGCTCGATTTCCTCGACAACAATGTCGGCATCGGCAGCCGCGGCAGCGTGGTCGACGAGGCGCCCGAACAATATCGCCGCGTCATGCAGGTCAATGTCGAGACCATGTTCCTGCTCTCCAAGCACGCGATCCCCGCCATGATCAAGACCGCCAAGGGCGGCGCGATCGTCAACATCTCCTCGATCTCGGCGCTGCGGCCGCGCGGGCTCACGACCTACACGACGTCGAAGGCCGCCATCATCGGCCTGACGCGCGCGATGGCGGTCGATCACGGCCGCGACAAGATCCGCGTCAACTGCATCTGCCCGGGCCCGATGTACACACCGATGGTCTATGCCCGCGGCATGAGCGAGCAGGCCCGCGCCCAGCGCGCCGAAGCCTCCGTGCTCAAGACCGAAGGCACCGGCTGGGACGTCGGCCACGCCGTCAAGTTCCTGCTCAGCAACTTTTCCCGCTACATCACCGGCCAGGTGCTGGTGGTGGACGGCGGCGTCACGCTGCAAGCCCCCGAACGCGAGTCACAAGAACATTAGAGGAAACACACGATGGCCCGCCTGCCCTATCTCGAGGCCGACCAGGTCGCGCCCGAATATCGCGACATGCTCAAGCGCAACACGAATCTGCACAAGCTGCTGGTCAACTCGCCGGAGATGGCGCGCGCCTTCAACGGCATCGGCGGCTATATCCGCTTCAAGAGCCAGCTCGACCCGCGTCTGCGCGAGCTCGCGATCCTCCAGGTCGGCTGGATGGAAAAATCGGAATACGAGTTCACCCATCATGTGAAGATTGGTAAGGAGTTCGGCGTCACCGACGAGGACATCGCCGGCCTGATGGCGGAGACCGAGGGTAAGCCCTCGAAGCTCGAGCCGCTGGCCAGGGCGATCCTGAAAGGCGCCCGCGAGATGGTTCGGCAGCTTGCAATGACGGACGTCACCTTCGCCGAGATCAAGCGGCACCTCTCCGACGAGCACATGGTCGATCTCGTCCTGACCATCGGCTTTTATTGCGGCGTGGTGCGCGTGCTCGCCACCATGAAGATCGACAACGAGCCCTATTACAAAGAGGTACTCCAGCAGTACCCGATCCCGGGAGTGAACTGAGATGCGCCTGAAAGACAAGGTTGCAATCGTCGTCGGCGCCGGCCAGAGCCCCGGCGAAGGCATGGGCAATGGCCGCGCCACCGCCCTGACCTTCGCGCGCGAGGGCGCAATGGTCCTGTGCGTCGATCATCATCTGGAATCTGCGCAGGAGACGGTGGCGATGATCACCGCGAAACATGGCTCCGCCGCGGCCTTCAGGGCCGACGTCACGAAGTCCGCCGACATCAAGGCGATGGTGAAGGACGCACAGTCGCGCTGGGGCCGGATCGACGTGCTGCATAACAATGTCGGCGTCAGCCTGTCCGGCGGCGATGCCGAGCTGCTGCAACTGACCGAGGAAGCGTTCGACCGTGTCGTCGCCATCAACCTGAAGAGCTGCATTCTCGCGGCGAAAGAAGTGATCCCGATCATGCGTACGCAAGGCAGCGGCGCCATCATCAACATCTCTTCGATGGCGGCGATCACGAATTATCCCTACGTCGCCTACAAGGCGACGAAGTCGGCGATGATCGCCTTCACCGAACAGCTCGCCTACCAGAATGCCGAATACGGCATCCGCGCCAACGTCATCCTGCCCGGCCTGATGAACACCCCGATGGCCGTCGACACCCGCGCCCGCGAATGGCACAAGACCCGCGCCGAGGTCGAAGCCGAACGCGACAGCAAGGTACCGCTACGCAAGAAAATGGGCACCGGCTGGGACGTCGCCAACGCCGCGCTGTTCCTGGCGTCGGACGAGGCGAACTTCATCACCGGCGTGACGCTGCCGGTAGATGGCGGGGCCAGCGTGAGGCGGGGGTAGGTCGAAGCGAACTCAGTGCCGGCTTCGCTATCGCGAAGCCACCCTCTCCCTCAAGGGAAGAGGGTACACCGTCACTGTGGCTGTCGGCTCACCCGCCAGATCGTGCCGTTGCCATCCTCCGACACCAGCAGCGATCCATCCTTTGCGACGGCAACGCCGACCGGCCGCCCCCAAACGTCCGTGTCGCTGACGACAAAGCCCGTGACGAAATCCTCGTACTCGCCCGTCGGCTTGCCGTCCTTCATGCGGATGCGGATGACCTTGTAGCCGGTGCGCTTCGACCGGTTCCACGAGCCGTGCTCGGCGGCGAAGGCGTCGCCCTGGTACTCGGACGGAAACTGCGTGCCCTGGTAGAAGGCCATGCCGAGCGAGGCCGAATGCGGCTGCACCAGCACATCGGGCACCGTCACTCTGTCCTTGATATCGGGTCGCGCGCCGGCATGGCGCGGGTCTTCGTTGCCGCCGATATAGAACCACGGCCAGCCGTAGAACGCGCCTTCCTTCACGCTGGTGACGTAATCGGGCACGAGATCGTCGCCGAGACCGTCGCGCTCGTTGGTCGAGCACCAGGGCAGCCCCGTCTGCGGCTGGATCGCGAGGCCGACGCAATTGCGGATGCCGGTGGCGTAGATCTTCCGCTCCTTGCCATCAGGATTGAAAGCCAGCACCGCGGCGCGTTCGGTCTCGCTGGCCCATGCCGCGCCGAGTGGCTGCGCTTTCGACCACGCCTCCATTCCGCCCGGCGGCGTGCCCAAACCTTCCGCGACATTGCTGAGCGAGCCGACGGAGACGAGCATGCGCTTGTTGTCGGGCGTGAAGACGATGTCGCGGGTGGAATGGCCGCCGTCATGCGGCAGGCTTGCCACGATCGTCTCGGCCTTGCCGCGCGCCTTGAGATCGCCGGCCTGATAGGGAAAGCGAACGACGCTGTCGGTGTTGGCGACATAGACCCATTGCGGATTGTCACCGCTCGGGAAGAAGGCGATGCCGAATGGCTGCTTCAGACCGCTGGCGAACACTTCATTGGTCGCGAGCTTGTTGCCCTCCCCGGCGCCCAGCACGCGGATGGTGCCGGCCCGCGTCTCCGCGACGAAGACATCGCCGTTCGGCGCCACCCTGATGATGCGCGGCGCGCGCAGACCTTCGGCAAACAGCTCGACCTTGAATCCCGCCGGCACCTGGAGCCCAGCCTCCGGCGGACGCGGCACCACGCGCGACGAGCTCGCCACCGACCGCGTCGCACCGGGCTTGACCAGATCCTGCGGGCGGATCAGCCGGATTGTGCCCGGCTTGTCGGCCTGCCAGTCGCCATAGGCGTCCTTGCCCTGCAACACCGGCTCGGCCTGCGCACCGGTCGCAACCAGCAGCCCCGCGAATATCGCGACAGACAAAATCCTGCTCTTCAAGTCGTCCTCCCGGTCAACAATGCCCTGCCGCATCCCACGTCAATCGATGCCCGCACGATGTGCATCGGCTCCAACCCATCGTACTGGAAAACGTCGCGGATAGGTGCGACACATTGGTAGGGCGGAGGTTGCGGTCATCATAGCTGCGGCATCGCTGTCGCTTTTGACGGGATGATCATGTGGGGATCCATCATATCGGAATGGGCGAGCCTGCTGCTGCGCTGGCTCCACGTGGTGGCGGCGATCGCATGGATCGGCAGTTCCTTCTATTTCATCGCCCTCGACCTCAGCCTCAAATCCAGAAGTGACCTGCCCGACGGCGTGCAGGGCGAGGCCTGGCAGGTCCATGGCGGCGGCTTCTACCGGATCATGAAATATCTGGTCGCACCCTCTCAGATGCCGGACGAGCTGACCTGGTTCAAATGGGAAGCTTACACCACCTGGCTGTCCGGCTTCGCGCTGATGGTGGTGGTCTATTATCTCGAGGCCGATTTGTTCCTGGTCGACAAGTCGATCCTCGACCTCACGCCATTCCAGGCCGGGCTGTTCAGCTTCTGCAGCCTCGCGTTGGCGTGGCTGCTCTATGAAGCCGCCTGCCGTTCCGGTCTTGCGCAGCGCGAATTGCCCTTTGCAATCGGCGGCTACCTGTTCCTGGTCGCGCTGACCTACGCCTTCACCCATGTGCTGAGCGGCCGTGGCGCCTTCAACCAGATCGGCGCGATCATCGGCACCATCATGGTGGCCAATGTCTTTGCGCTGATCATCCCGAACCAGAAGAAGATCGTGGCCAGCCTGATCGCGGGACAGGCGCCAGATCCGAAGCTCGGCAAGGCCAGCAAGGAGCGCTCGGTCCACAACAACTACCTGACCCTGCCCGTGGTCGTGCTGATGATCAGCAACCACTATCCCCTGCTCTACGCCACGCGTTTCAACTGGATCATCGTCGCCATCATCCTGGCGCTGGGACCCGTGATCCGCCATTTCTTCAACGAGCGCCACGCCGGGCGCAAATCGCCATGGTGGGTGTGGGGCGTCGCTGCAATCGGCGTGATTGCGATCCTCTTGCTTTCCGCAGCCGGCCCGCGCGAGGTGAAGACAGGCGCGCTGGCAGCGCAGCCGACCCTCGCCGCCGTCGAGGAGATCGTGACGTCCCGTTGCAGCATGTGCCACGCCGCCGAGCCGGTCTGGGTCGGCATCGTCACCGCGCCGAAGGGCATCCTGCTCGATGCGCCCGAGCACATCCACCGCAACATCCGCCTGATCGGCCGCGTCGCGGCCTGGTCCAATGCGATGCCGCCGGGCAACATCACCGAAATGACCAGCGAGGAGCGCGCGATCCTTGCTGCCTATCTCGAGCAAGCCCGCTGATGCTGCCGCGCGTCGGCGAAGCATTTCGCGGAACGAAATTCCGTAATCCGCATCGAATTGAAAATGACTTGGCCGCCTATCCGGCGTAGACAGGACCAGCCGCCGCCGCGGCGCAAAGTCAGCTTGCATTCGGGGATAAGAAAAGTGGCCCTCAAGAACGTCATCGGTATCGACCACGCCGTGGTCATGGTGAAGGACCTCGACAAGGCCGCCGAGAATTATCGGCAGCTCGGCTTCACCGTGTCGCCGCGCGGCACCCACAGCGCGCATATGGGCACCGGCAATTACACCATCATGTTCGACCCCGATTATATGGAGCTGCTCGGCGTGCTCGCCGCGACCGAGCACAACGCGCCGGCGCGCGCCTTCCTCGACAAGCGCGGCGAAGGCATCGAGCGCATCGCCTTCACGGCGGTCGATTCCACTGCCGGCGCCGAAGAGATTCGCGCACGCGGCTTCACGCCTGTCGGCCCGACCGATTTCGAGCGTCCGGTGACCTTGCCTGACGGCACGGTCTCGGCGGCAAAATTCCGCACCTTCATGTGGCCGACCGCGGAAGCGCCCGGGGGCGTGCGCATCTTCGCCTGCCAGCACAAGACCCGCGAGACGGTCTGGATTCCCCAACTGATGAAGCACGCCAATGCGGCGAAGCGGATCAGGCAGGCGCTGATCGCAACACCCGAGCCCGCGAAGGAGGCCGCGCATCTTGGCCGGCTGATCGACCGCGAGCCGTTCGCCGAGGCCGATGGCGCGGTCACGGTGCGCTCCGGCGGCGATCGTGCCGACTTCGTCTATCTGTCGCTGGAGCAGCTCGGAAAGCGCTATCCCGGCGTGCCGCTCACAGGTCTGTCCGAGCGCGGCGGCGCGGCGCTGGTGCTCGTCAGCGGCGATCTGGCGGCGACCGAGAAGGCGCTGGGTTCGGCAGCCGTGCGCAGCGGGCCCGCGATCTGTGTGCCGCCGGCCAAGGCCAACGGCACCCTGCTCGCCTTCGTTGCCGGTTGATTTGAACCAATTCTTTAACGCGCGTTTACCCGGCGGCTCTAGGATCTCTCGCGATCCAAGCCACCGGGGCGAAGCGCATGTTCAAAGAGGGATCGCCGATCGCCTATGAGGCGCCGGCCGAACTGAAGAAGTGGCCGTCGCTGAGGGGTGAGCGGCAGAAGGACCGGGGTCCGCCCTATCTCGTCTACAACGGCACGCTGGCCGACTGCGTCCGCGAGCTGATGGGCAAGCCGATCAAAGGCATCTCGCTCTACGACATCATGACGACGCCGCAAGCGGCCTTCGACCAGACCGTGCTGTCGCCCGGCGATGCCGCCGAGATCGCGATGCGAAAGGATTTCCCGAAGGAATAACCGATACATCCGGCATTCGTCGCAGCTCCGGACGCTCCGGGGAACACGACGATGGCTTCCCGTAGTGGAACACCGTACTAACACCGGTCGCTTTGCGGAATCGCAGCTTCGCCGCAATTGCGGTTAACAAGTCCTTGTCACCGGCGCGTCGCCGCGCGTTCCCCACGGTTCGAGGACTTCCACAGAGATGCGATTTGTCGTCGCGGCTTGTGCCGCGCTTTTCATCCTGATGTGCGACTTCGACCTCGCGGCGTCGCGGCAGGTATCGACTTTCGACAGCGCCCGCCTTCAAGACACTCAGGCATCCCCGCTCGTTCCGGTCGTCGAGCTGTTCCTCGCGAGCGTGCAGGCCATCGAACTTGCCAATGCGCGCGCTGCCTTTGAGCAAGCGATCGAGCCGCCGCCAGCCGTCGAAGCTGCCGCACAGGCGCCGGTTTCATCGACCGAACGATTCTGCCATGCGCTTCGACAGGCCGCCGAGGCCAGCGGCATTCCCGTGCCGTTCTTTGCCCGCCTGCTCTGGCAGGAGAGCCGCTTCAAGTCCGACGAAGTCAGCCAGGCCGGCGCACAGGGCGTCGCTCAATTCATGCCGGAGACGGCCGCCGAAGTCGGGCTCGACGACCCCTTCGATCCCATCAAGGCGCTGCCCGCATCGGCCAGGTTCCTGCGCAAGCTGCGCGATGATTTCGGCAATCTCGGCCTCGCGGCGGCAGCCTATAATGCCGGTCCCGGCCGGGTTCAGAAGTGGCTCGCCAAGGAGAGCGAGCTGCCGCGAGAGACCCGCGACTATGTCCGCATCGTCACCGGCACCAACGCCGAAGACTGGACCGAGCGGTCCGAGGCGCTCGCGATCCGTATCGACCTGCCACGCGAAGCGCCATGCGAGGGCATCGGCAGTCTCTCCAAGGCCCGGCACGTCGCCTGGGTTCCAGTCAACTTGACGCCGTCCGCGACTGCTTTCATTCGCAAGGCCGAACAGCTCGCCGCGCGCCTGAGAACGAACCGGGCGCGCAAACGGTTCGTCTCCCTGCTCCACAAGAACGCCCCGGCTCGCGGCAAGGCCAGGAGCATGATCGCCGTCCGTGCGGCGAAGGGCACCAAGGCCCGCGCCATCCGCGTCGCGGAGCGCGAGCGCCCGGCGAGCTGAGGCGCCGACCTCACCCGCGCCTTCGACGCGACCGCGTCCCTACTCCGCCTTGATATCCGCGGCCACGACGACCTCGGCAAGCTCCTTGGTCTCCTTGGTGATCTTCGCGGCATACTCGGCCGGTGTCAGCACGCTGACGACGCCCTGCGAGCCCAGCTTGTCAGCGACCGCCGGATCTCTCGCCGCCGCAACGATCTCCCGGTGCAGCGTCTCAAGGATCGGCGCCGGCGTTGACTTCGGCATGAAGAAGCCGACCCAGAACGAGATGTCGAAGCCGGGATAACCGGCTTCCGCCACAGTCGGGACATCAGGCAGCGCCGGCAGCCGTTCGGCGGACGACACCGCCAGCGCACGCAGCTTGCCGGCCTTGACCAGCGGCACCGCGGAGAGCGGATCGAACACGGCCAGCACCTCCTGGGCGAGGATGCCGACCTCGGAAGCCGCGCCGCCGCGATAGGGCACGTGGATCAGCTTGATGCCGGCCTTCTGGCTCAGCAGCTCCATGGCGAGATGGGCAAGGTTGCCGTTGCCGCCCGAGCCGTAAGCCAACGCACCGGGTGCAGCCTTCGCCGCCGCGACGAGATCGGCCACTGTCTTGATGTCGGCCGTCTTGGGATTCTCCGGATTGACCACGAGCACGAGCGGCGCCGAGACGACGGTGGTGAGCGGCGCGAAGTCCTTTTGCGGATCGTAGCGGATATCCCTGAACAGCGTCTTGTTGAGCGTGATGGTGGACGAGTTGCAGGCGAGCATGGTGTAGCCGTCGCCGTCCGCACGTGCGACGCCCTCTGCGGCGATCATGCCGTTGGCGCCGGCGCGGTTCTCGACCACGAAGGGCTGCCCGAGCTTGTTGCCCAGGCGATCGCCGACGATGCGCGCGACGACATCGACCGGCCCGCCGGCGCTGAAGCCGACCATGACCTTGACCGGCCGCACCGGATATTTCTGCGCCGATGCCTCCGTCGTCAGCGCAGCGGCGCATAGTCCGGCGATGACGACCAGCAGGCGGATGGTTCGTTGCATTGGTTCTCTCTCCCCGGACTTCGGCAGCGCCGCTTGTGCAGGCTTGTTGGCGCGACGCGTTCGAAGATCATGAATAGCGGTCACGCCGGATTTCGCAATCGCGCTGGGGCGCCGGCATTCCGCCGCACGGCAGGTGCGGGCCGCCTGCAAGCAAAAAATGCGAAAACAACCCCATGCACAGTAGACGGCCCTTGTCGAAACAACGACTTACGCCAGGCCACAAGCTTCGGATGTTACGAAATCAATTTTGACTCGTCGGGCAAAACAGGGGCATAATGCCATCATCGCGATACGCGTCAGCACCCGGCCTCCACGGCCATGTGGGACTCATTTCGGTCGCGCACAAGCCCAGCATCGACATCTGAAACGCCACCGCCGCACGGTGAATACGCGTGCCGGTTTCGCATTGGCGGAGCCCTCTCGCGTGTGCCGTGGGCCCAAGGGAGACATCGACATGACGACAGCCATGACACGCAACAGCACGACACCAATCGCCAGATACGCCAGCAGGCCTACTCCGCGGGTCAAGCTCAGTGAACAGCGGATCGCAATTCAGCATCCGGACGTAGAGACCGGAGAGCGCCTGTTGGCCGAGGCGCTCGGTGCGGTCGACCAGGACGCCCTGCACGGCATCCTCAAGCAATTGATGAAGGCCAGCGTGATCCTGCGGAAGCCGGATGAGGACAATCTGGCCTTCATGATCTCGATGATGAAGAGCATCGCGCCTCGGGATTCGCTCGAGGCCATGCTGACGGCGCAGATGGTGTCCGTCCACGTCGCGACCATGCGCTTTACCTGCCGCCTCGCCTTCGCCGAAGCGCTTCCGGAGCAAGAGGGCATCTCCCGCATCTTGACCCGGCTGGCCCGCTCCTTCACCGCCCAGATGGAAGCCCTCAATCGTCACCGCGGCAACGGCGATCGTCAGATCACGGTGCAGAACCTGTCGGTGCAGGATGGCGGCAGCGCGATCGTGGGGAATGTCACGCAACAGGCGAATCTGATCGCTGCCGAGCCGGGCACCGCGACGGACGCGGGACCGACCGCAGCCATACAAGGCGCCACCGCGTGATCGCCGGTCACACCCGCAACACGCGCGCGATGGCGGCGAGCCCGCGCTGCGGCGCCGGCACCCGCGAAGGCCACGCCTGCCGCGCGCCCGCGATGCGCGGCAGGCTCCGCTGCCGCATGCACGGCGGCGCGCCCGGATCGGGCGCGCCGAGGGCAAACCGCAATGCGCAAAAGCATGGCGCCTTCACGCGCGAGCAGATCGCGGAGCGACGGGCGATCCGGGAGCTGCTCGACGAGGCAGGGAAGCTGCTGACGGAGACGGCGAAATTCCGGTAGGCCGCGAGGAGAAAACTGCGCAAAAACGCTCTTGAGAGAACATAAACCAGCAATAAGTGCTCTTAAGAGCAATTCATTACGCAGTTCCTTCCGGCCTACGACCTGGTTGTCGGCGATCAGGGACGGTTTGCCAATGCAACAAACATTCTGTCGCAACATGTCCGCTTCCTGCTCGACGCTTCATGCAGGAGTAGCTCGTAGGATGGGTTGAGCCCTCCGCCCCAATCCTGTAATCCCACCTAAAACCAGCCGGGACGAGACACTCATGGAGACTGCTGCCGACGACGCGGGCACGGCCACCCGCGCGCTGATCTTCGCGCTGCTCGCGCTCGCCTGCGGTCACATGCTCTCCACCTTGCTGCGCACCATTCCCGCGGTGAGCCTCGACCTGATGGCGGCGGATTTCCACATCGAGCCGCAGGCGCTGGCGAGCCTCACCTCGATCTATCCGTTCGCGTTCGCCGCAGCGCAGATCCCGGTCGGGGCTGCGATGGATCGGTTCGGCGTGCGGCCGGTGTCGCTAAGCCTGCTCGCGGGAACCGTGCTCGGCGCGGTGGCGTCGGGATTTGCCACGGGGGCCGCGAGCTTTGCTGTCGGGCAGTTCATGCTGGGGGTCGCCACCTCGGGCATGCTGATGTGCCCGATGACGCTGGCGGCCAAGCAATTGTCGGCGGCCCGGTTCGGGCTGTGGTCCGGCGCGATCCTCTCGATCGGCAATATCGGCATGCTGTTGTCGTCGAGCCCGCTAGCCTTCGTGATCGACGCTTGCGGCTGGCGCGCGGGATACTGGATATCCGCTCTCGGCGGCGTTGCAGTGGCGCTCGCGGTGTTCGCGCTGGTGCCGCAGCAGCCGGCCGAGCACAAGGACGAGTCCTCGCCCTTGTCGCAGATGATCGAGGTGCTCAGGCTCGGCCTTTCGCGCCCCCTGCGCGGGTTGATCGCGCTCGCGCTGGTGTCGCTGGCGACATCATTGGTGCTGCGCGGCCTGTGGGGCGGCCCGTGGCTGATGGACGTGAAGGGCTTGTCGCGGGTCGAAGCCGGCAATCAGCTCGGCGCATTCACGCTGGCGATGATCGCGGGGCCATTGTGCATCGGCATGATCGACCGCAGGCTCGGCCGCCGCCGCGCGCTGGTGGCAGGCTCGCACATGGTCGGGGCGTTGCTGCTGGCGCTGATGGCGCTCGGGGCGCCGCATTACGCGGTGTCCGTGCTGTCAGGCATGACCGTGATGCCGTCGCAATACGACCTCGTGCTGTTCGTGCTGATCGGCCTTGCGACATCCGCCCAGCCGCTGCTGTTCGGCATGTCGCGGCAGCTGGTCGACGCGCAGATGGCGGGCAAGGCGCTGGCGGCCGTGAACCTCGCCTTCTTTCTCGGTGCGGCCTTGATGCAGTCGCTGACGGGAGCGGTGGCGGCGCTCGCCGGGCTGCCGGCGGTGCTCCTATTCATGGCGGCGATGCTCGCTGTCGGCGTGCTGTTGTTTCTGACTTACACGACGTCGCCGCGTTCTTGAGATAGACGAGCTACCTGCGAATGTCTTCAGCGATTTCGTCGCGCCTGAAGCAATCTCTGCACCATCATCCGACGGCAACCAATTCGGCCTTGTTCTCTATCGCCAAACGGAGCATTCGTGCGAGGTCTGCCCGCCGATAGGGCTTGGAGAGCAGCAACACGCCCGGGTCAATTCGCCCCTGATGGCTCAGCGCGTCTTGCGGATAGCCCGATGTGAACAGCACCTTGACCGAGGGCCGACGCCGGGCAACCTCCAGAGCCAATTGGGTGCCGTTCATTGGTCCGGGCATGATCACGTCCGTGAACAAGAGATCGAAGGCCGCGCCCTCATCCACGATTGCGAGGGCCTCTGTTGCGTTGGCGGCGAGCAGAGTCCTGTAACCGAGCAATCGAAGTTGAGCGATCACCGACCTACGGACGGCGTCATTGTCCTCCACCGCAAGAATTGTTTCCGATCCGCCCTCGAATATCTCCTGCAACTGGTCGGAAGCCAGATCCGCCGTCCGGCCTGCCCTTGGCAGAAAGATCTTGAATGTCGTGCCGCATCCTTCCTCGCTGTAAATCCGGATTTGCCCCCCGGATTGTTTGACGAAGCCGTAGACCATGCTCAATCCCAAACCCGTTCCCGCGCCGGCCTCCTTCGTCGTGAAGAACGGCTCGAACACCTTAGTCAGCAGTGCCGGCGGAATACCGATACCGGTATCGCTAATTGCGATGAGCACGTAGTCGCCCGACGGAACGTCGTCGTCCGACTTGACCTCACCCGGGTCAAACACGATGTTGCTCGTCTGGATTTCGAGTTTGCCGCCTTGCGGCATGGCGTCGCGCGCATTGATGGCCAGATTTACAATGGCTGCACTGAGCTGGTTCGGATCGACCAGCGCCGCGCAGGCTTCCGCCGTCGAGGTCATGCTGATTTCGATCTCTTCGCCCAAAGTGGGACGCAAAAACCTAGCGACGTCCGCCACCAGATGGTTGACGTCCACCGCACGCGGCTGCAAGGGCTGCTGACGGGAAAAGGCCAGCAGCCGCGAGGTCAGCTCCGCGCCACGGTCCGCAGCATCGCTGATCAATTTCACGATTCCCGCAAGATCGGTTCGATCGGCGACTCCCGTTGCCAATATGTCGACCGTCCCCGTGATAACCGCGAGCATATTGTTGAAATCGTGGGCGATGCCGCCAGTCAACTGGCCGACCGACTCCATCTTCTGGGCCTGTGTGAGTTGCTCCTCCGCAGCGCGCCTTTCGGTTATGTCTCTCACGAAACCATTGATGATGTAGCCCTGATCGCGACGGAGCGCAGTCAACGAGACCTCCGTCAAGATTTCGGTGCCGTCGCGCCGCAACGATGGAGACTCGTAGCGCCACCCAGGCAGGCCCTTTTCGAACTCCTGCAGAAACTCGTTCAATCTTTGCATATCCGCCGCGCGCCGGTCCTCCGGCATGATCAGATCGCGCAGATGGCGTCCGACAGCTTCACCTCGAGACCAGCCCAACATGGACTCGGCGTTCGGAGACCAGCGCAGAATCGTACCGGCATGGTCGAGCTGGACGAAGGCATCGAGTGATGATTCGATGATGGCTTGCGCCAACTGCTCGCTCTCGAGCAGGGCCTTGTGTTCGCGCAATTTCGCGGTGTTGTCGCGGGCGACCTTGGCGGCTCCGATGATGGCGCCCGAACGGGATTTCACGGCCGAAACACTGAGAGAGACGCCGATTCGCCGCCCGTCCTTTGTCATCCGGACCGTATCGTGATGACTGATTTTCTCGCCGTTCCTGATTTTTGCCAGGATTGTTCGAACCTCGGAGCGCAATTCCTCCGGCACGATGATGTCGATGCTCTGGCCAATGGCTTCCGATGGGGCGAACCCGAACAAGATCTGTGCAGCGTGATTCCATCCGGTGATGATTCCATCGAGACTCTTCGTAATGATCGCGTCGTCCGAAGATTCGACCGCTGCGACAAAAAGCTGTTCGCGGTTTTCTTCCGATGGACCACGCTCCGTGGCAACACTCGGACGGGCGCGAACTGCTTCGTCAATCGCGCGCACCAATTCGTTGGGGCGGAACGGCTTGGACAGGAATTTCACATCGTTCATGTCCGGATCCTGCGCGTCGAGCTCCATCGCCGTCACTCCCGATATCGCTATGATCGACACGCCCGGCGCGCGTTCGCGCAACGCGCGTATTGCAGCGACGCCAGTCATGACGCCCCGCACGAACATGTCGACGATCGCCAGGTCGAAGTTCGAACCGTTCAACTCGCGCAGACCGGCAGCCAGACTTTCAACTGCCACCGCCTCAAATCCCTTGAAGCGCAGAGCCATCGAAATGGTGGCACGAACGGCCAGTTCGTCGTCAATAACAAGAATGCGCATGAATTCCTTCGGACTGCGTTCGCGTCTTCTCGGTCCTGACGATGCCGAAGCAACGACGGCTTGTTCTGGTTGCCGAAGTCGTGCTGCTCTCGAACTTTCGTTTTCGCGAACAGCAGGCTGCGGGCATTCAGGTGCCCTGTGCCACAAGTTCAGAGGCGACGGCTGTCTCCAGGCACTCCCCGACGATGTACAGCAGCGCGCTGGTCGTGAAGGGCTTCTTCAAACAATGGGACGCGCCGAGCTTGAGAGCCATCAGCAGAAATTCCGGCGCCTGTGTTCGCGGCTCGGCAAACACGTAGTCGGATATCGCGACAAGCGGGACGCTCGGCGCGCTCTTGTGAAACAGGCTTATGGATTCAAGGCCGTGCATGTGCGGCATGAAAATATCGACAACCATCAGATCGAAGGGAGTTTCCTTCAGCGCCTTCAGTCCGGACGTGGCGCCATCAGCGATGACGACTTTATGGCCTGCCGTTTTGAGCACCGCCTTGATCGCCGAACATACCAGCCAGTCGTCGTCGACCACGAGAATGCGCGACATCCATGTTCCCCCTGCATTTCAAATGACCTGCGGGCAATTCAGCCTCTTGCAAAACGAATCATTGCGATTCTGAGACAAAGGCTATTTTGCGTCTGCACCAGACCGTGCACGGAATAAACTCCGCAACCGGCGGGGTGGTGCCCCGCTACGGGCTGTCGTTTCTGCACGCATGGGTGCGTATGGAACCGTGCCGATATAAGGCCCGCGCTCCCGGGAGCTTGCTTCTTTCAGCAACAGCACCCATATTCGTTGTATTGTTGACTGCGAATATTGGGCGTCGACGACAGAGAGACCAATAGCGCTCCCGCCTTTAGGCCGGAGGCCGCCATGGAGTTTGTCCAGCGTTCACCCAATCGATTGCTGGCGCATTTGAGCCGCGACGATTTTGACCTGGTCGGCGGCCATCTCAGAACCACCCAGCTTGTTCACGCAGCGGAGCTTGTGGCTGCGGGAGACGATCTGGTCGATGCCTATTTTCCCCATAGCGGGGTCATTTCGCTGGTCGTGCGCCTGACCGGAGGCGAGGCCACCGAGATCGCAATGATCGGCAGGGACAGCGTGTTCGGAGCGTCAGCCGCGCTTGCAGGCCCCACGGCTCTGACCACCGCCGTCATACAATCGCCGGGCACCTGTTCTGCGATGCCAATAAGGCGTCTCAAGGAGGCGGCGGACCAAAGTCCAACGCTGCGTGCGATCCTCATAAGACATGAGCAGGCGATATTCGTGCAGGCGCAGCAGTCGGCCGGATGCATCGCATCTCATCCCGCCATGGCCCGGCTTGCACGGTGGCTGCTGCGCGCCAAGGACGCCGGCGGTTGCGACGAACTGGACTTCACCCAGGAATTTCTCGGACAAATGCTGGGCGTGAGACGGAATGCCGTGTCTTACGTGGCCGCCGAACTCCAGAAAAAGGGCGCGATACGCTTCAACCGAGGTCGGATCCTGATCACGGATGCCATAAAACTGGAAGCCATAGCTTGCGAGTGCTACGGCACGGTGAAGAATGAGCTGAGCCAACTGAAGCGCAACCCGCTCACTTGAGGTGCGTGCCGCGGCGGCGAGGCCGGCTCTGGCACCATGCACGGACAGCAACGCAGCGCCCTCGTTCATGCGTTGAGGTCGGCTTGCGAAACAGGCCGCTCCAAAGGATGCTGGGGAACCGCATCCAAAGGAAAGACCCTCATGCCTGTCGACACCAAAGCCGCCACCGACCGCCTCATGCGCTTCCTCGCCGTCGAGGGCGTGACCGGGCAGGAGGCGGCGATCGGGCGTGAGCTCAGCGCCGCGCTGAAGGAAAGCGGCGTGCCGGCGAAGGCGATCCGGCTCGACGATGCCAACACGCGCATTCCGGTTCCGACCGAGACCGGTAACCTCATCGTCGACCTGCCCGGCCGCGGCGCGCTGCATAACCAGCCGCGTATCATGTTCATGACCCATATGGACACCGTGCCGCTCTGCGCCGGCGCCAAACCGAAGAAGTCCGGCCGCAAGATCGTCAACGAAGCCAGGACCGCGCTCGGCGGCGACAACCGCTGCGGCTGCGGCGTGCTGGTGACGCTGGCGGCCGAACTCGAGAAGCACAAGCTCGACCATCCGCCGATCACGCTGTTGTTCTGCGTCCGCGAGGAGAGCGGGCTCTACGGCGCGCGCCACGTCAAGCTGGACGAACTGGGCTCGCCGGTGATGGCGTTCAACTATGACGGCGGCTCGGCTTCCAATGTCGTCATCGGCGCGGTCGGCGCCGACCGCTGGAGCGTCGAGATTTTTGGCCGCGCCTCGCATGCCGGCGTCGCGCCGGAGCGCGGCATCTCCTCGACCATGATCATGGCGCTGGCGCTTGCCGAGGTGAAGGCTGGCGGCTGGTTCGGCAAGGTCGTCAAAGGCAAGGGCGCGAGCGCGCGGATGGGCACCAGCAATGTCGGCCCCGTCACCGGCGGCGAAGGCCGCCCGGCGGGCGATGCCACCAATGTCGTCACCGATTACGTGCATGTGCGCGGCGAAAGCCGCAGCCACGACGGCAAGTTCTTCAAGGAGATCACCAAGGCCTACAAGGCCGCGTTCGAGAAGGCGGCCAAGAAGGTGACCAATGCGCAAGGCAAGTCCGGCAAGGTCAAGTTCAAGGCCGAGACCGACTATTTTCCGTTCCGCATGAAGGACAGCCAGCCTGTGATCAAGCGCGCGGTCGAGGCGGTGTCCGCGGTCGGCGGCACTCCGAACGTGCGCACTGCCAATGGCGGCCTCGATGCCAACTGGATGGTACGTCACGGCATTCCGACCGTGACCTTCGGTGCCGGCCAGAACGAGGCCCACACGATCGACGAGTGGATCAATCTCGACGAATATGACCGCGCCTGCGCGCTGGCGGTGCAGATTGCAACGATGCGATGAATTTGCGGTGCGTAGGGTGGGTTAGACGGCGGATGCGCGAAGCGCAGTCGACGGCGTAACCCACCAACTTTTTCACCGTGGAAACAGAAGTGGTGGGTTACGCCGAGCAGATACGCTACGCGCATCTGCTCAGCTAACCCACCCTACCAGAAAAGAAGAAGCAGGGAGGCACCATGCCGCTTATCGCAAACATCGAATCCGCCCTCTATCGGATCCCCCTCCCCGTCACACTCTCCGACTCCACGCATGGCGAGATCACCGCGTTCGAGCTGATCACCTGCCGCATCCGCGATGCCGATGGCGCCGAGGGCGTGGGCTACACCTACACCGTGGGCCGCAACGGCGGCGCGGTCGCGGACATCCTCAGGCGCGAAATCAGCCCGCTGGTCGAGGGACGCGAGGCTGACTATACCGAAGCGATCTGGCATCACGTCTGGTGGGCGCAACACTATGGCGGACGCGGCGGGCCGGTGGTGCTGGCGCTGTCCGCGCTCGACATCGCGCTGTGGGATCTGAAGGCGCGGCGCGCCAAGCTGCCGCTGTACCAATTGCTCGGCGGGTTCGATGCGCGCGTGCCGTGCTATGCCGGCGGCATCGACCTCGATCTCTCCGCGGACGAACTGATCAAGCAGACCGACGGCAATCTCGCCAAAGGCTTCCGCGCCATCAAGATGAAGGTCGGCCGGCCCGACCTGAAATCCGACCTCGCCAAGGTCGCCGCGATGCGGCAGCATCTCGGCGACGGCTTTCCGCTGATGGTGGACGCCAACATGAAATGGACGGTCGAAGAGGCCATCCGCGCCGCGCGCGCCTTCGTTCCCTACGACCTCACCTGGCTCGAGGAACCGATCATTCCCGACGACGTCGCCGGCCACGCGCGCATCATGCAGGAAGGTGGCGTTCCGATCGCGGCCGGCGAGAATTTGCGCTCGCTGTGGGAGTTCAAGAACTACATCGCGGCGGGCGCGGTGTCGTATCCGGAGCCTGACGTCACCAATTGCGGCGGCGTCAGCGCCTTCATGAAGATCGCGCGGCTGGCGGAAGCGTTCAACCTGCCCGTCACCAGCCACGGCGCGCACGACATCACCGTGCATCTGCTCGCGGCCTGCCCGAACCGCTCCTATCTGGAGGCGCACGGCTTCGGGCTGGACACCTACATCGAGCACCCGCTGGTGCTTCAGGACGGCAAGGCGCTGGCGCCGGACCGCCCCGGGCACGGCATCAGCTTCGATTGGGAAGGGCTGGCGAAGCTGAGGGCTTAGGATCGAGCGACGACGAGCGAGATGCGCCCCCTCTCCCGCTTGCGGGAGAGGTGAAGGGGACCTCGCGGCTCCGTTCATTGGAACCGACCACCAGCGGACTCTTGCCGCACGCGAGCCATTCCCTAACGCGTGATGCATGCCGCGGATAATCCGCTATGGTGACGGCAACCGAGACCCTGCGAGAGACGCCTCCCTTGACACCCGAACTGCACCAGAAACTGACTGAATGGCGCCGGCACCTTCATGCGCACCCGGAGCTGTCGCTCCAGGAGAAGGAGACCGCTGCCTTCGTACAGGAGAAGCTCACCGAGCTCGGCATTCCCTTCGAGGCCGGCATCGGCGGCCATGGCGTCGTCGCGACCCTGACGCGCGGACATGCGCAAAGGCGGGTCGGCCTGCGCGCCGACATGGATGCGCTGCCGATCACCGAGGACACCGGGCTTGCCTACGCTTCCAGGACATCAGGCGTGATGCATGCCTGCGGCCATGACGGGCACACCGCCTCGCTGCTCGGTGCCGCCGCGCTGCTCGCTGCCGACAGCAGCTGGAGCGGCACGGTCGATTTCATCTTCCAGCCGGCCGAGGAAGGCTTTGGCGGCTCGCGCGCGATGGTCGCGGCCGGGCTGTTCGACCGCTTTCCGATGGAGCGCGTGTTCGGCTTCCACAACTGGCCGGGCCTTGCCGCCGGCACCATCGCCGTGCACGACGGCGTCGTCATGGCTTCCGGCGGGCGCATCACCATCGTCATCGAGGGTCATGCCGGCCATGCCGGCATGCCGCATCTGACGCGCGATCCGGTGGTGGCGGCCGGCCATCTGATCGTGGCGCTGCAGTCGATCACCTCGCGCAGCGTCGATCCGCTCGATACCGCCGTGCTCTCGCTCTGCACCATCGAAGGCGGCACCGCGCCGAACCAGATCGCGGGACGCGTCACCATCCGCGGCACGCTGCGGTTCCATCGCGAGGCGGTCAAGGACGTCATCCTCGACGGCATCGAGCGGACCTGCGCCGGGATTGCGACGAGCTTGGGCGTCAAGGTGACGCCCGAGATCGTGATGGGCGTCGGCGTCGTGGTCAACACGCCTGATGAGGCGGACCTTGCGCGGATCGCCGCCGAGAAGGTGCAGGCCGAGCTGCGGCGCGACCTCGCGCCCAGCATGGCCGGCGAGGATTTTGCCCACTATCTCCAGCAGCGGCCGGGCGCCTTCGTCTGGATCGGCAATGGTGAATTGCGTGACGGCGCCGAACTGCACGGCCCGCGCTACGATTTCAACGACGCGATCCTGCCGGTCGCCTCCGGCTGGATGGCGGAAGTGGCCAAGACTGCGCTGGCGTCGAACTAGATGGCACCGCCTTGCCGCAGCGCCGCGATCTCCGCCTTGCCGTAACCGAGCTCGGCGAGAACCAGATCGGTATGTTCCCCGAGCGTCGGCGGTCGGCTCGCAATCTCACCCGGCGTTTCCGACAGCCGGACCGCAGCACGCGTCACCGGGGCGGGCTTCGGCAGACCGGGATAATCGACGTCCTGCATGAAGCCGGCGGCGCGGATGTGCGGATGATCCAGCGCCTGTTGCGGTGAGAGCACGGGCCCGGTCGGGATCATCGCACGTCCCAGCGCGTCGACGGCTTCCTGCGTGGTGCGCTCGGCACACCAGCGCGCCATCCGCTCGCTGATGACAGGGCCGTTGTTGCCGCGGCTGATGTCGTCGGCGAAGCGCGGATCGTTCAGCCAAAATTCCTCCTCGCCCATCAACCTCGCCCAGCGCTTGAACAGCGGATGTCCCGTGACCTGGCACAGCACCCAGCCGTCCCGCGTGCGGTAGATGTCGGCGGGCGCCGCGGTCTGGCCGAGATTCCCCGTCGGCACGCGATTGACGTTGATCACCGCCTGCTCGATCAGCGTCGCATTGGTGAAGGACAGCGCGGTTGCGAGCAGCGCGCCCTCGACGACCTGCCCACGCCCGGATTTGCCGCGCTCGATCAGCGCTGCGAGCGTGCCGAATGCGCAGTGCAGCGCGGTGCCGAAATCGACCCAGTTCACCGCGGCGCGATACGGCGGGTCGCCGGCGCCGGTCATGTACACCGATCCCGACATGACCTGCCCGACGCCGTCGAAACCGACCCGGTCGGACCACGGCCCCGGACCGCCGAACGCAGTCGCCGTCGTCAGGATGATGTCGGGCTTGATCGCCTTCAAGGACTCGTAGTCGAGCTTCATCGCACGCAAGGTCTGCGGCGGCAAATTGGCGACGACGACATCCGCGGTCGCGACCAGGCGGCGCATCACCTCCTGGCCCTCCGGCTTCATCGGATCGAGCGTGACGCACTTCTTGTTGCGGTTGATTTGGAGGAACAGCGCGCCCTCGCCGCCTTCGCCGACCGGCGCGACGAAGCGATCCTCGCTGCCCTCGCGCTTCTCGACGCGAATGACCTCGGCGCCGAATTCGGCCAGCAAGGTCGCGCAATAGGGCCCTGCGATATAGCGCCCGAAATCGAGCACCCGCACCCCCTCCAAGACTCCTCCCATAGAATCCTTCCCTGTCGTTTGGTGCAGATTACAGGGACTGGCCGCCGGGGCAAGTTGGGAAGCGCCAGCGGTTGTCGCCTATGCGGCGACGGCCTCGTAGATATCTTCCTCCTGGGCCGTGTGCATGCGCACCAGCGTTTCGATCGCCTCGATCACCCGCTGGGCGTCGCGAACGAGGTAGCGATCGATCTTCTCGGACGGCAGGTCCTCCGCGATCCGGGCGAGCAACCGCGCGAGATGCAGGATCTCGCGATGCGCGCGGCTCATGGCGGAGAGCCCGTGGCGGTCGCGCAGCACCTCCGTGAGCTTCGGATAGACGCTGTCTTCATCCTCGCGTTCGTGCATCACGACGCTGCTCTGGACCAGCCGGTCGGCCTCGCCGATCAAGGCAGCGACGGATTCGGGCACCGCGTCGTCGAGCGCATCGACGATCTGGCGCAAGCGGTCGAGATCCCTGAGCAAGGCCTGATGATCATGATGCAACGTAAGTCCCTGCTCTGCGGTGAGGCGCGGACCACTCCAGACGAGGGGCGGCTTGAGCGCCCGCAGCGCGTTCAGGATGACGGCGACATCGATCACCTCCTGGACAATCGCGGCGGGCACGGGATCGAGCCAGCCAAAGGCCGCCGCGACCATGGCGACCAACGACAATCCCATCCCGGCGAAGATGCTCTGCAGGGCAATGCGCCGCGTCCGCTGCGCGATGATGATCGCTTCGCCGACCCGATCCAGCCGGTCCGTGAGAATCACCACATCTGCCGCCTCGGAGGAGGCGCTTGCACCACGCGCGCCGAGCGCGATTCCGGTATCAGCCATGGCCAGCGCCGGGGCGTCATTGATGCCGTCGCCGACCATGATGGTCGGATGCAGCCGCTGCTCGCTCCGCACCGCTTCGACCTTGTCCGCAGGGACGCGGTCAGCCAGCACGGCATCGAGATCGAGCGCCGCTCCGATGGCCTGCGCCGCTGCGGCGCGATCACCGGTGACCATCACCATCCGCGCGATGCCGGCGTCGCGCAGCAGCCGGATCGCGCGTGGCGTGTCGGCCCGCAACTCGTCGGCCAGCAGCAGTGCACCGATCAGGCGGCCGTCCACCGCGACGAAGACGATCAGCGCCGAGCGCCACGAGGCACGTCTTATCGCCCGCAACTCCCATGGCGACAGCTCGGCATGCGAGAGAAGCATCTCTCGCGAGCCCGCCACGACGTGGCGTCCGCCGATCTGGCCGCCGAGGCCGGACCCCATGATCTCCTTGACTTGTTCGGGGGGCTCCAGCTTGAGCCCGCGATCGAGGGCCGCGGCAACGACGGCCTTCGCAAGCACGTGATGCGACGCTTGCTCGAGCGACGCTCCGAGCCTGAGGACCTCATCCGGATCCTCGCCCGGCGCGACTTCGACGGACAGCAACCGTGCTCCGCCCACCGTCAGGGTCCCGGTCTTGTCGAACAGCACGGTGTGCGCACGGGCCAGCGACTCCAGCGCGCTCCCGCCCTTGGCCAGGATGCCGCGGCGGGCCGCCTGCGCCACCCCGGCGATGAAGGCGACGGGTGCGGCCAGAATCAGGGGGCAAGGCGTCGCCGCCACCAGCACGGCAAGGCTGCGGGTCAAGTCGCCGGAGATGCGCCATGCCACGAAGGCGATGACGAGTGTCAGCGGCAGAAATATCAGCGCATAGCGGTCGGCCATCCGCACGAAGGGGGCTTTCGCAGTCTGCGCCGCAGTCACCATGCGCACGATGCCGGCGTAAGTACTCTCGCTGGCCACCGCCGTCACGGTCAATTGGAAGGTCTCGCCCGCGTTCAGAGAACCGGAAAGAACGGCGGTTCCGCGCGTCTTCTCCACCGGAATCGGTTCGCCGGTCACCGTAGATTCGTCGATGGTGGCAGAGGCCGACGCAACGACACCGTCGACCGGTACGATTTCGCCGGCCTTGACCAAAAGCTCTTCACCGACCGCGACGTCCTCGACCGGAGCATCCTCGATCCGCTCGCCGGATTTGCGATGCACTTGCCGCGGCGCCCGATCAACCAGCGAGCGCAGATCATGCTCCGCCCGTGCGACCGCGATCTCCTCCAGCACGTTGCCGCCGGAGTACATCAGCGCGACCACGGCGCCGGCGAGCGGCTGTCCGAGCGCCAGGGCCGCACTCATCGACAGCAGCGCGATCGCGTCCACGCCGACGCGGCCGCTCAAGAGATCCCTGACGATCGAGACCGCCAATCCCGCAATCACGGGCGCCGTGCCGAGCGCCCACGCGAGGTCGGCGAGATCAGGCCGGCCCGCGGCTCGCGCGAGAGCACCCGCAGTCAATCCTGCGATTGCGATCGCAACCAGAGCCCATCGCAGGACCCGATCAAACGACATGGCTTGCAAACATAGTTCGGTTTCCACGGCTGGATGCGAATGATCCTGCGCCGAAACCTGCTTTGCCAGTTGAGCTGTATCAACATGGCCGTCGCGCGGCACGCCGGCCCGGGGGAAACAACCCGGCGCGCTCGGCCGCGACCTAGCCGCCGCCGGTACGGGCGCAGCCGATCGCTTCCGTGAGCACCTTGCGGTCGCCGATGTGATTGGCGAGCAGCAGGATCAGCCGCGCGTTCATGCGCAGCGCCTGCTCCTCGTCGAGGTCACGCTGGCTGTTGATCAGCTCGGCATAGAAATCGTCGGGATCGGCGATGTTGGGGGACAAATTGAGCGTCATGCCGCCAGCTCCTTTTGTCCGGCGATGTCGTGCCCGGAGGCCCGCAACATCGCATCCGCGATCCCCGCCTCGTCGAATCCGGTCCAGCGTGCGGCGACATATTGATCGGGGCGGAAGAGGTAGGTGGTCCCGGGCGAAGCGCCGTAACGCTCGGCAAGCAGGCCGGAGGGGTCGGCGATGTCGCGGCCGACGACGATGAGCTTCGCTTTGAGCGGACCCACCGCGATCTCGGTCTTGTCGGTCTCCTTGCCGAAAACCATGACCGTGAATGCGTCGCCGAGGCAATGGAGGAACCAGCCGGGCTTGCCATCCGCCGTGATCGGCGCATCGGCGGCATTGGTGCCAGGCCGCACGCCGCCCGTCATCGCGTCGTCATCGGGGGTGTTGAGCGCCGACGTCACATAGGGCGTCGGCGTCGAGAGACGGCCGCTGTTGACCAGAGGTCGCGCAAAGCCGTGATGCCGGGCGAGCTCCAGCGCGGCGTCACGGAAATAACGGCTCGCTTTCGTCTTCGGCGTGATGAAGTCGGTGGCGCGCGTCGAGTTCAGGATGTTGTCGTCGGCGGCATAGGCGCGCTCCTCGTGATAGCTGTCGAGCAGCGCTTCCGACGCTTCGCCGCGCAACACCATCGCGAGTTTCCAGGCGAGATTGTCGATGTCCTGGACGCCGGTATTGGCGCCGCGCGCGCCGAACGGCGAGACCTGGTGCGCGGCATCGCCCGCGAACAGCACCCGGCCCTGGCGGAAATTGTCGATGCGCCGGCAGGCGAACTGATAGATCGAGACCCATTCGAGCACGAACTCGGTGTCCTCGCCGAGCATGGCGCGGATGCGCGGAATCACCCGCTCCGGCCTTTTTTCCTCATCGGGGTCGGCTTCCCAGCCGAGCTGGAAGTCGATGCGCCACAGATTGTCGGCCTGCCGGTGCAGCAGCACGGACTGGCCGCGGTGGAACGGCGGGTCGAACCAGAACCAGCGCTCGGTCGGGAAATCCGCCTTCATGGCGACGTCGGCGATCAGGAATCGGTCCTGGAAGAACTGTCCCGTGAACTCGGCGCCGACCATCTTGCGCACGTCGGAATTGGCCCCGTCGCAGGCAATCACCCATTGCGCTTCCATGGTGAAGATGCCGTCGGGCGTCTCCACCGCCAGCACCGCATGGTCGGCATCCTGCTTGAGGCTGATCAGGCGATGCTTCCAGCGCAGATCGATCAGCGGGTTGGCCCTGCATTTGGCGACCAGCATTTCTTCCAGATGATATTGCTGCAGATTGATCATGGCCGGCCATTGGTGGCCGGCCTCGGGCAACAGATCGAACTGGTAGGACATCTGGTCCTGGAAGAAGACCTTGCCGACGTTCCAGCTGACGCCGCGCTCGACCATGGGCGCCGCGCAACCGAGGCGGTCCCAGATTTCGAGCGGACGCTTGGCGTAACAGACCGCGCGCGAGCCGATCGAGACGGTGTCGTTGTCGTCGAGCACCACGACCGGCTGGCCGCGCGCCGCGCAGTCGAGCGCCGCGGTCAGGCCGATGGGACCCGCGCCGATCACCACGATCGGATGCCGCTTCACGATCCCCTCGGACTGCTCCTGGGAACGCCGATAGCCGAACTTCGGATAGATGTAGCTCGTCATGTTCGCTTCCTGATGCGCGTGCCGGGGATCAATGCGCGTCCGCGAATTCCTTCTCGTGCATCCAGGCGGTATGGCGCGGCGGACGCTTGGTGCGTGACCATTCCTCGACCATTTCGTGCGCGACCGATTTCATGCGGTCGATCTGCTCGGGTGTCGCGGTCCAGGCCGCGATCTCCAGGCGATGCCCGCTGGGGTCGCGGAAATAGATCGACTTGAAGATGGTGTGGTCGGTGACGCCGACGACGTCGAGGCCGGCAGCCTCCGCGCGCGCCTTGGCCTCTTCGAGCTCGGCAAGGTCCTTGACCTGGAAGGCGATGTGCTGGGTCCATTCCGGCGTGTTGGGATCGCGGCCCATCGGCGGCGAGTTCGGCAGCTCGAAGAAGGCGAGGATGTTGCCGTTCCCGGCGTCGAGGAAAATGTGCATGTAGGGATCGGGCGCCTTGGTCGAAGGCACCCGGTCCTCGGCAATGGCGCCGAGAAGATCCATGTTCATGACGGTCTTGTAGAACTCGACGGTCGCCTTGGCGTCGACGCAGCGATAGGCGACGTGATGGATCTTCTCGATTTTCATGGCGTTCGCTCCCTGGATCTGCGGTTGCGAAATTGGTATCAGATGTTACTATCTCCTGAATTTGATATGGATCAACCGTCTCGGAAGAATTTTCCGGGCGGATCGACGGACGGGACTCGCGTGATGAGACATCCGAGCGTGGCGCGCGGGAATGCAGCCAAGGCCACAGCGGCGCAGGATGGCGTCGAGCTGGACCTGCAGCGATATTTTCCGTACCGGCTGGCGCGCCTCGCCGAGCAGGTGTCGCTGGCGGTGGCCGAGGTCTATTCCGAGCGCTTCGCGCTGACGCGGCAGGAATGGCGCGTGCTTGCCATTCTCGGCATGCGTTCAGCGATCGCGACCAAGGAGATCGGCCCGCTGACGACGCTCGACAAGATGCAGGTCAGCCGTGCCGTGCAAGGCCTGGAGTCGCGCGGCATCGCCAGCCGCAAGCATTACCCCGACGACCGGCGCGAGCTGATCGTCGCGCTGACCCCGGCCGGTCGCGCGCTTTATCGCAAGATCGTGCCCTACGCATTGGCGCGGGAGACGAAGCTGCTTGGGGCGCTGACCGCCGAGGAGGTGGTGGTGCTCGACCGGGTGATGCGCAAATTGTCGGCCGCGCTGGCGTAGCTCTTCCCCTCACGCCGCCGATCGCTCCGGCAGCCCGCCCCGCAGATCGTCAAGCAGGCGCTGCTCGCGTTCGATCCGGGCGCGATAGAGCTCGCGTTCGCTCGCGCTTCTGGCACCGGCCAGCAACACGCGATAATGCCCGATCACCTTCTCGCTGCCCCTGATGAGGAGGTTGCGGACGTCACTCATCGTTCCGCTCCGGTCGCGGCAATGGCCGATGGCGTGTTCGGAACCGTGAATGCGGGCGGGAAGGCATCGGCGGCGAGAGCCTCGCGCGCGGTCTGCTCCTCGGCGAGGCGTCGTTCGATAAACTGGCGCTCAATGTCCGACAGCTCAGTCTTGAGCAGGCGTCGATAACGAAAGAGGTTGTTGCGGTGCGCGCGGATGCGGGCGAAATCCTGATCGAGCATCGTCGTCACTCCTGACGGTCTATCACGGTCCTTTTCGAATTTGCGGTGTCGGAAGAAGCATCTTCCGGCGCAAAAAATATTCAAGCTCGATTTCCTGTCAAGACCCCTCTCTCGTCGCTTCCTTGACGACGCCCAGGGCACCAAAAAAAACTTGCACGTCCCTCTTGCAAGGTCCTTGCGGCGCTCTAAGTCGTTTTTCGCCGCGAGAGCGGTGTGCCGGATGCCCGATCGGGTCCGGCGCGGGCGCCGGGCCGGGGTCTTCGGATCCGTTTCCGATTCCCTAACGGCGCTCCTTCGTATCCATCTTGCTCTTTGGAGGACTTGGTATGAGGACCACCTTTGACTTCGCGCCGCTGTGGCGCTCCACCATCGGCTTCGACCATCTGGCCGACCTCGTCGACAGCACGCTGCGCCAGGCTGGCGAAGACAATTATCCGCCCTACAACATCGAGCGCTCCGGCGAAGACCAATACCGGATCACGCTGGCCGTGGCGGGCTTCGGCGTCAACGACATCAGCGTGACTGCCGAACAGAACGCACTCACCATCGAGGGCCGGAAGCCCGACAGCGCCACCCGCGAATATCTCTATCAGGGGATCGCCGCGCGTCCGTTCCGCCGCGTGTTCAATCTCGCCGACTACGTCCAGGTCAAGCAGGCCGCTTTCCAGGACGGTCTCCTGGTCATCGATCTCCTGCGCGAGATTCCGGAGGCCATGAAGCCGCGTCGGATCCAGATCGCGGGGGCTACGTCACCGCAGATCGAGCAGAAGAAGGCGGCCTAGGCCCGTCGAACGCATTCCACAACGACCATGGCGGATGGCGAGCGGATCGCCATCCGCCGGTCGAACATCCCTTCGAAAGGAGTGTAGGGGAGACAAGAGATGACCAATGCCAATGCGACCATCGGCGGTCTCGGCGCGCTGTTCCATCCCGCCGCGCATTATGCATCGCCAAGCGCCGTCCTCGACGACGGCAAGCTCTCCACGGCGGAGAAGCGGATCATCTTGTCATCGTGGGCCTCGGACATGTACGCCGTCGAATCCCACCCGGCGCTGCGCGAGATTCCGGGCATCGATCGGCCGCTCCGGCTCGCGGACATCCTCACCGCGCTACGCAAGCTCGATGACGACGACGACCCGCCGCCCGGCGGCGGCGTCCCGATGCGGCTGCGGCGGCCTTGGGCCGCCGCATCGCCGTAAGCGCGGACCCGCCAAAGGATCTGTACGAGGCCGGCTTCGCCAGATTTCGAGAAGCGGAGCGCTGGCTGAAAAACGGATCGAGCATCAAAGAACCCCCTCGAAATCTTGGGTACAAAAGCGGGTACGTGAGGCCACGCCACAACAATCGTCGGAGATCTTCAAAGCCTCATAAAAAGCGATAAAGCGATAAAGGCTTACAAAAACAGCGACTTATGGTGACGGTAATTTGGCAGCGGGAAGGGACTCGGCACCAAGTCCAAAATCGAGGCAACTCACAAGGCTTTTCAGCACATTGGCGTGTCGGCCTCGGGAGCGGGAATTGAATCAAGATCCATTGGGAAACTGCACCTTACAGCGAAGTCCGGCCGGGAGCTTGTTGTCGGGATTGGGGAGGAGAAGACGGATTCCGAAGGTGCCGCTTCTGGCATCGATGAGAGGATCGATCACTTCGACCTTCGCGACGTAGCGCCCTCCCACCGGCTCCTCGCCTGTCACTGTCGCTTCCATGCCGGCCTTGATGGTCCCGTACAGCGCAATCGGGACGAAGACCTCGACATTGAGCGGATTGATCTGGGCGATGGTCATGATCGGCGCCTGGTCGTAGGCGTATTCGCCGCCGAGAAGATTGCGCTCGGCCACCACGCCGTCGATCGGGCTTCTGACCGAGCGTAACTTCAGGACCTCTTCCGCCCGCTGGACTTCGAGCTGTGCGACGCGGAGGTTGGCCTGCGCCTCGCGCAGATCCTGACTCGCCACGCCGAAATCGGATTCGATCTCGTCGAGGGCCGCGGCCGAGGCCGCGCCCTTGGCCATCAGGCTCGTCGTTCGTTCACGCTTCTTGGTGAGGAAGACCAGACGCGCCTCCCGCGCCTTCACGGTCGCATCGCTCTCTGCCTTGGCCTTGGCAAGATCGAGCAGCGCCTGATCGACCGCGGATTCGAGTTGGGCGACGATCTGTTCTTTGCGGACGATATCGCCGCGATCGACCAGGACCTCCTTCAGCACGCCGGAGACCGGGGTCGCCAGCTTGATCTTGAGGCGGGGCTCAAGAATACAATCAAAAGTTCTATTTTGTGCAAAAGCACAATCCTGAATTGCAACCGAAAGCACCAGGATGGGCGGAACGAGCCATCGCGCCAAACGGCGCTTCGAGCGGATTTTTTGCAAGCGCTTTACCTTCAATCGGCCGCGTCCAGGGCATCCCTAACCCGATGGGAACATTGCGTTGCCCGCGGCAAGACCCGATACTGGACAGATACGGAAATACATTTCTCGCAGTCTATTCTCAGCAGGCCTCAAGTGCCAACACCGGACCAGGTCATAACGTTGCGGGATGCCCCCGAGCACGGGGCCAAGCCGGACACCAGCCCTTGGGCGGTACTGGCGTCAGCGCGCGATGTGCCCGAATTTGGCCAGGCTTGGTTGCGTTTGCAATGCGAGCAGATCGCCGGCGCGACCGCCGCGCTGCTGCTGCTCGACGACGGCGAGGGTCATTTCTCCAGCGTCGCCGGGTGGCCCAATCCCCGCCAGGATCTTTCGTTTCTCGCTGGCACGGCACAACAGGCGTTGAGCCGCAAGTCCAGCTTCGTCGACCAGGCACCAGGCGCCGGCACGGCGCAGATCGGCCAGCCGATCGAGAGCCAGGGCCGGCTCGCTGGCGTGGTGGTCGTCGAACTGAAGCGGGTGGCGGACATCCCTGCCGTGATCCGGCAATTGCGCTGGGGCGTCGGCTGGCTCGAAGTGCTGCTGGTCCGGCAGCGAAGCGGCAACGACGCGGCCAAGCTGGCGCGCACGGGGTTCGCGATTTCGATCCTGTCGGAGGCGCAGCAACATTCTGCGTTCCGGGCCTCGGCCCTGTCGATCGCGAACGAACTCGCAAGCCGGCTCGAGTGCAATAATGTCAGCGTCGGCTTTGTCCACGGCAAGAGCGTCAAGCTCACCGCCATGTCGCATGCTGCGGTGTTCGGCGAGCACAGCCAGATCGTTTCGACGATCGAGAACGCGATGGAGGAGGCCGCGGACCAGAACGCTTCGGTGGCGTATCCCCCCACCGAGGGGACCGAGCGCCGCATTGCGCTTGCCCATGAGGATCTGGCCAAGCGGCTGGGCGGCTCCGCGGTGGCATCGGTGCTCATGACCAACGGCGTCCGCCCCGTCGGGGTGATTTTGCTCGAGCGGGACCGCGACAAGGCCTTCGACGACGCAGCGATTGAAACACTGGAAGCCGTCGCTGCGCTGGTCGGCCCGGGCCTGGAAACCAAGGCGGAAACGAACAAGCTGATCGCCGGCCGCGCGGTGACCGCGATCGGCTCGGGCGCGCGCGCGGTGTTCGGTCCCGGACGGCCGGCCGTCAAGCTCGCCGCGCTCGTCATGGTGGCCGTGCTCGGGACCATGGCGTTTGCCAAAGGTGAATTCCGCGTCACCGCCAAGGCCGTCGTCGAGGGCGCCGTGCAGCGCTCCATCGTGGCCCCGTTCGACGGCTATGTTGCGAGCGCGCCGGTCAAGGCCGGAGATCTCGTCGAAGCCGACCAGGTTCTCGCGACCCTCGACGACCGCGAACTCAGGCTCGAGGCCGCGCGCTGGAAGAGCGAGCGCGACCAGCAGTCGCTGAAATACAGCGACGCCATGTCCAAGCACGACAGGTCGGTAGCGCTGGTCGTGTCCGCCTCGCTGGAGCAGACCGCCGCGCAGCTCTCGTTGATCGAGGACAAGCTCGCCCGCGCGGCGATCGCGGCACCTTTCCGCGGCGTCGTGGTGTCGGGCGACCTGCGCCAGCTGGTGGGATCGCCGATCGAGAAAGGCAAGGTGCTGTTCGAGGTGGCGCCGCTGGAATCGTTCCGGGTCATCCTTCAGGTCGACGAGCGCGACATCGCGTTCCTGTCCGAAGGCCAGCACGGAACCCTGGTTCTCACCGGCCTCTCCAGCGACGCCGTGCCGTTCACCGTCAAGCTCATCACGCCCGTGGCAACGGCGTCGGAGGGCCACAACCAGTTTCGCGTCGAAGCCGCCGTTCCAGGCGAGGCTCCCTTGTTGCGGCCCGGCATGGAGGGCATCGGCAAGATCTCGATCGACCGCCGTTCGCTGCTATCGATCTGGACGCGCTCGCTGATCGACTGGATCCGGATCACCGCGTGGAAATGGCTGCCCTGACGCCATGAGGGAGAATTTTCTCGACGCATCCTGGCATCGCATCGGCCCCTTGAAGCCGAGGCTGCGGAGCCACGTCCGCGTGCACCGTCATCGCTATCACGATAGCGCCTGGTACGTCGTCGAGGACACCGCTTCCGGGCGTACGCACCGTTTCACGCCCGCGGTGTATTTGTTCGTGGGCCTGATGAATGGACAGCGCACAGTCGACGAGATCTGGCAGCAGGCGGTGTCGCAGCTCAAGGACGACGCGCCGACACAAGGCGAGGTCGTGAGCCTGCTGGCGCAATTGAACAGCGCCGACCTCCTGCAAACCGACATCGCGCCCAACGCCCAGGAGATGCTGGCGCGATACGGCAGATACGCCAAGGCCAAACGCCGCGGCAGTTTCGGCAATCCGCTCGCCATGCGCCTGCCGGTGTGGGACCCCGACCGCTTCCTGGAAGCGACGCTGCCCGTCGTTCGTTACGCATTCACCGGGGCGGGCGCTGCTCTCTGGCTGGCGACGGTGCTGTTCGCGCTGGTCCTGATCGGCATCCATTGGAGCGAACTCTCCGAAGGCATGTCAGACCGCATCCTCGCGGCGGAAAGCCTGCTGCTGACCGCCATGGTGTTTCCGGTCCTGAAGTTCTTCCACGAGCTCGGCCACGCCTACGCCACCAAGATCGGCGGCGGCGAGGTTCACGAACTCGGGCTGATGGTGCTGGTGTTCGCGCCGGTGCCGTATGTCGATGCATCCGCCTCGATCGCGTTCCGCAGCAAATGGCGCCGTGTCCTGGTCGGCGCGGCCGGCATGCTGACAGAGATGTTCGTGGCCGCCATCGCCATGGTGCTGTGGACGTTGGTCGAACCGGGCCTGGTGCGATCGCTGTTGTACCAGACCGTGCTCATCGCCGGCGTCTCCACCGTCCTGTTCAACATCAATCCGCTGCTGCGCTTCGACGGCTACTACATCCTGTCCGACATCATCGAGATTCCCAATCTCGGCGCACGCTCGACGCAATATTGGACGTGGCTGGTCAATCGCTATGGATTTGGCCTCCACGATTCCCCGCCCTCGGCCACGGCTCGCGAACGGTCCTGGTTCCTGGCCTATGCCCCGCTCGCACTGGCCTATCGCATCCTGATGCTGTTCAGCATCTCGCTTTTCGTGGCCGCGCATTATTTCGTCGTCGGCGCGCTGATTGCCGGCTGGGGGCTTTTGATCGGGCTCGGGCTTCCCGTCTACAAGAGCGTCAAATATCTGCTCACCGGGCCACGGCTGGAGAAGCGGCGGCTTCGCGCCATCGCCATCAGCCTTGCGGGTGTGGGCGTGTTCGTCGGCGCGATCTTCCTGGTCCCGGTGCCGCTCTACAGCGTCTCGGAAGGCGTGGTCTGGCTTCCCGAGGAAAGCTATGTCCGTGCTGCCGACAACGGTTTCGTCAGCAAGGTGCTGGCAAGCTCCGGCGCCGACGTGCATCCGGGCGACGTGCTGGTCGAGGCCGACGAGCCCGAGCTTGACGCCCGGATCAAGGTCCTGCAGTCAGAGATCGACGGCTTGCGACGAAGGCTCGCGTCCGAGCAATTCACCGATCGCAATCAGGCCGAGATTACGCGCCAGGAAATCGCGCTCAAGCAGACCAATCTGGCGCGGGCGGCGGAACGCCGCGATGCGCTGACGATCCGCAGCACTGTCACCGGCACGTTCCTGTCTCCAGCCTCGCAAGACTTTCCCGGTCGCTACGTCAAGCGCGGCGACGTGCTCGGCTATGTGGTCTTCCCGCAATCGCGCATCGCCCGGATCGTCGTCCCGCAGGACGACATCGATCTCGTGCGCAACAAGCTCGAGAAGATGGACGTCCGCCTGACCAACCAGCCGTCGATCAGCTATCACAGCAAGATCGTGCGCGAGGTCCCCGCTGCGTCCGACCGCCTGCCAAGCCGGGCGCTGACCGAGGCCGGCGGCGGACATTTCGCGGCCGACCCTCGCGACAGCAACCAGCTCAAGACACTGGCCCGCACATTCCAATTCGATCTCGAACTGCCGGCCGAGGCCGCGCGCGCAAACTTCGGCAGCCACGTGCTGGTCCGGTTCGACCATGGCTTCGAGCCGCTCGCCGCCCAATGGTATCGGCGGATGAGGCAGTTGTTCCTGTCGCGGTTCGAAGCCTGATGGCCAGAACGGCGGACAGGGACGAGGCCTGGCGTTCGCGCAGTCCTTACGCCGAGCGTGGCGACGTCAAGATCGCGCCGCTGGATTTTGCGCTCACGCGAACTTTCGGCGGCCTGCTGTCACGCCTGGAGAACTACGCCGGCAAGCTCGCCCGCCGCGTCAAGCTCGCAGACGCATGTGCTGCATCCTTTGCCGGCCTCAGCGACGAGGAGCTCGCGGCTGCAGCGCGGCAATTGCGCGGCCCGCTCTTGCGCCACGGCTTTCGTCAGGACCTGGTCGCGCAGAGCTTCGCTCTGGTCCGCGAGGCGACCTTCCGGCAGCTCGGCCTTCGTCATCATGCGGTGCAGCTGATGGGCGCCTGGACGATGATCGACGGCCGTTTCGCCGAGATGCAGACCGGCGAAGGCAAGACGCTGACGGCGCTGCCGGCCGCGATCACCGCCGCGCTGTCGGGGCGCCCCGTTCACGTCATCACGGTGAACGACTATCTCGCGGCGCGCGACGCCGAGGAGCTCGAGCCGATCTATCGCGCCCTCGGCCTCACCGTCGGGGTGATCCAGCATGACGACGAGCCGGAGCAGCGGCGCGCCGCCTATGCCTGCGACGTGACGTACGGCGTCAACAAGGAGATCGCCTTCGACTATCTGCGCGACGGGCTCAAGCTCGGTGATCGCCGCAGTCATGCCAGCAGGATGGCCGGAAAGCTTGGCGGCGTCGACATGCCGCCGCTGCTGCTGCGCGGGCTCAACTTCGCCATCGTCGACGAAGCCGACAGCATCCTGATCGACGAGGCCCGGACGCCGCTGATCATCGCGGGCGCTGACGACAATCCGCTGCCCAACGCCATATTCGCGCAGGCGCTCGGCTTTGCCGAAAAGCTGAAGCCGAAGATCGACTTCCTGATCTCGGGCAACGCGGGACATGTCGAGCTGACGGCCGCCGGCTCTGCGTCCCTCAAGACGCTCTGCCAGGGACTGAGCGGGCCCTGGGAGGCGCGGAGGGCCCGCGAAGAGCTGGTCAATTACGCGCTCGCGGCCCTGCATCACTACAAAATCGACCAGCACTATGTCGTGGTGGACGGAAAGGTCGAGATCATCGACGAATTCACAGGGCGCATCGCCGAGGGACGGTCCTGGCAGCACGGCCTGCATCAGCTGATCGAGACCAAGGAAAAATGCGAGATCACCGCGCGCCATCAGACGCAGACCAGCATCACCTATCAGCGCTTCTTCCGGCGATACTTGCATCTCTGCGGCATGTCCGGGACGATCTCGGAAGTCGCCGGCGAGCTCCGCGCCGTCTACGGCGTGTCGGTGGTCCGGATCCCGACGCACCGGCCGAGCCGCCGCAGCTCGCGCGGCACAAGGGTGTTTCGCACGAGTGAGCAGAAATGGGCGGCCGTGGTCGAGAGCGTTCGCGCCGGACATCGCGAGGGACGGCCGACACTGATCGGAACGCGGGCGATCGAGACATCGGAGCTGCTGTCACGGCTGCTCGACAAGGCCGGCGTCGCGCACGTCGTCCTGAACGCGCATCATGACCGGGACGAAGCCGCGATCATCGCCGAAGCCGGACGCGCGGGCCGCGTCACAGTGGCGACCAACATGGCCGGCCGAGGCACGGACATCAAGCTCGGACCCGGTGTCGAGGCCGCCGGCGGTCTCCACGTCATGCTGACCGAATTTCACGAATCTGCACGTATCGATCGTCAGTTGATCGGCCGCGGCGGGCGGCAAGGCCAGCCTGGCACCTACGAAGTCATCGCAGCACTCGACGACGAGCTGCCGAGCATCTTTGCCCCTGCCCTCACACGTCTGCTCAAGCGCATGCTGGCCGGCGAGGAGGCGCCGCTGCCCAAGGCGCTGGCCCATATCCTCCAACTCTCCGCGCAGAACCGCGCGCAACGCCTGCAATACCGGATCAGGCAGCAGACGCTCCGGCTTCAGGACCAGCGCGACAGCATGCTGGCCTTTGCGAGGCCCGATTGAGGCGTCGCATCGCAAGGCCCGTCCGGACTATCTGATCTCGCCGTGCCGCGCCTCGTGATCATGCACGAGCTTCGTCATGAGCTCCAGCAGGCGCTTGGCCGCGCCGGGGCTCAGGATGATGCGATGATGCAACTGGATCTCACGCGGCTGCGGTCCCATGTCCCAGTCCTGGTTCACGCCGAAGGACAGCACGACCTCTTCCCGCGTGCTGTTGCCGCTGACCACGTTGCAATACGAGCTCTTCAGCGCGGAGGTATCGACCTTGATCCCGGGTTGGGCTGGAGCTGCAGCGGCCGTGCTGCTCGGTTGCCCGGCTGAATTCGGCGTGTCTTTTTCGTTGGACATAATTCTGGACTTTCTTCTGCTTCCTCGATGATACGCGTTACGGCAACCGAACGCGGGAATTCGTATCACTCGTGTTGGACGACAACGCGGATGCCGCGATCCGAATTGCGCCGGCCGGCCGCGCAACTGTGCACGGAGCCGATTCTTTCAGGCAAAATTCTTTCGTTGCGGCGGACAAGCCCGGCATCGCATCGGTCCCGGCATCCGCAGGGATGGCGATTCGAACCGGTGCACCCCCGCGGCCCGCCGCGGGCTCCGGCGAGATCGCGGCATCCCGGGCCAATGCGTCCATCGAAATCCTGATGCGGCCATGCTGGCTTGTCGATCGGTCGACGGCATTGGACAGATCAGACGGCATCTGTGCTCCCGCAACCGTGTCGTCCTCCAACATGCATTCGGCCAGGCGGATGCGAACCGGCTCGCTGTCGACCGCGGCCTCGCCGTTGACGTCCACCGCAAGTAGGCTGAGAGCGGCGTCCATCGTTCCGTCCAGATAGCGGACGGACAGCGAGGCCAGATCGACAGTGCCGCCCGGAAGCGCTTCGTCCGAGATCACCGAAATGCGGACCAGGGCGCTGCCGTCGCTCGGCATGCACGACAAGGTCACCGTTGCAGTTTCCGGCAGATCGCTGCCGGGCTCGACGCCGAGCACGCTCAGGCGCGCGGCGTCATAGCTGAGCTTGAACACGACCGACCTGACACCGCCGGCACTCGTGAAGGACACGCCAAGGTTCCGCTCATGAAGGTTTCGCTCATGGCGCGACTTGCGCCGCTTTCCGGCTGCGAGCACCGCACCACTCCGCACCAGCATGGCGGGCGCCACGAGTGCGGCGACGCCGTCGATCACCCGCGCCCCGGCCTCGCTGCGTTTGGCGTTTGGCTCGTTGGCCGGCCCGCCCGGCTGCTGGCTTTCTCCCTGCTGGCCCGGAACACCAGGCACGCCTTCGTCCTGTTGCCGAACATCATTGGGCGGGCTGGCCGGCAGCGCTCCATAGCCCTCAGGACCAGTCCGCTCCAACTGCTGCAGGTCTTTCAGCGTAAAGGGCGACGCGCCGTTCAGCCAAGGCACGCGCGAGGGCTCGATCGGGCAGTAGTTGAGGTGATCGTCGCCCGGCTCGGGCAGTGGATCCAAACTCTTGGTGTTGACGTTTCCGCCGCCCTGATGCGGAAGCCAGCCGCTGTAGGCGACGAATGTGTAATAGGGCAGCAGGTTCACGGGCGGCTGCCCCTGCGTTTCGCCCGTCCGCCCCCTGATTTCGGAGAACTGGGGAACGTCGACCTTGATCTCCCACGGCATCATGACCACGGGCTGGTCGTCACGGCGAACCTCGCGTGCGACGCCGACCAGCGTCACGGTCACGGTTTCCATCGCCTTGCCGCCGTGGCCGTCATCCAGCACGATGTCGTAGAGCTGGATCAGCCGTTCTCCGGCGCGAAGGTTGGGCCACTGGCCGGTGATGCGATAGGTCCACTGGACCGCGCCTGCGCCGGTGCCGGTCGCGTCGGTGACCATGCTGGCTTCGAGCTTGCCGACATAGGCGTTGGCATGATCGTGCGACTGTACGCTGACGACGTGCTTGTCGCCGAGATCGTGATCGCCGAAGGTCAGCATCCCCGCCACGATGCCCTTGCCGTGATCGTCCGCTTCGATCCCGATCTCGACCCTGGGCGAACCGACCTGGACGGTGGGCTTGTCGTTCGTCCCTGAGATGGTAACCGTCACGGTCTCGGCCGCCCGCGCGCCATGGCCGTCATCGACGGTCACGGTGTACTTCTGGATCAGCACCTGTCCGGCGGACAGATGATCGATTTCACCGTCGGCAACCGCGAAGCGCCAGCCGATCTCGCCGCCGCTCTTGTCGTGCTTGATGGTATCGAGCGTAAACAGGCCGACATAGCCCGTTCCCTGCGCGCCGAACGATGCCGAATGGAGGTCGCCGATATCGGCGTCGGTGAACAGGATCGCTCCCGAACCGCTCTCGATTCCATTGGGATGCGCATCTTCGACCAGCGCCAGGCTCTGGGGTCCCGAGGCGATAACCGGCGCTTCGTTCTGGCCGATGATCGTGATCGTGACCGTGGCGATGGACGACGCACCGGCGGCGTCCCTGACCACATAGTCGAACTCATCGGTCGTGGTGTCGCCGACCCTCAGACTGACGAAGGCACCGTTGGGATCGTAGGTGAAGGTGCCATCGCCGTTGTCGATGACTTTGCCCTTGGTGGCATGGGCGGCGGTGTCGATGGCATAGCCATGGGTGTCGCCGAGGTCGGGGTCGACGAAGGACGCGGTCACCGTCCTGGCCGGCCCGTGCTCCTGCACGTCGGCGACGATGTCCTTCGCGACCGGCGCGTCGTTCTCGCCCTTGATGGTGATCGTCACGGTGGCCGTCGAACGCGCGCCGGCAGCGTCGGTCACCGTATAGCGGAAAATATCCTGCGCGGTTTGTCCCGCTTTCAATCCGACAAACGCCCCATCTGGATCGTAGCTGAACGTGCCGTCGCCGTTATTGGAGACCTTGCCCCGGGTCGCATCGCTCGAAACATCGATGCTGAAGCCGTGGGTGTCGCCGAGGTCCAGATCGACGAACGAGGCCGCCACGGTCTTGGCCGGCCCGTGTTCCTGCACGTCGGCGACAACGTCCTTCGCGACCGGCGCGTCGTTCTCACCCTTGATGGTGATGGTCACGATCGCGATCGATGACGCGCCGGCAGCGTCGATCACGGCGTACCTGAATTTGTCCTGCGCCGTCTCCCCGGCCTTGAGACCTGCGAACGCCCCGCTGGGATCATAGCTGAAGGTGCCGTCGCCGTTGTTCGTGACCTTGCCCTTGGTCCCGTCCGTCGCGGTGTCGATCGTAAAGCTATGGGTGTCGCCGAGATCAAGATCAGTGAAGGAGGCCGATACCGTCTTCGCCGGCCCGTGCTCCTGCACGTCGGCGGCGATGTCCTTCGCGACCGGGGCGTCGTTCTCGCCGTTGATGGTGATCGTCACCGTGGCCGTCGATGAAGCGCCGAAGCCGTCGATCACGGTGTACTGGAAGGTGTCCTGGGCGGTCTGCCCGGCCTTGAGCCCCTCAAACGCGCCGTTCGGATCGTAGCTGAAGGTCCCATCGCCATGATCGGTGACTTTGCCCTTGGTCGCCGTAGTGTCGATGGTAACGCTGCTGGTATCGCCAAGATCCGGATCCGTCCAGGAGGACGTCACCGTCGCCGCCGGACCGTGCTCGTCCACGTTGGCGAAGATGTCCTTCGCCACTGGCGCGTCGTTCTCGCCGGTGATGGTGATCGTCACCGTCGCCGTCGAGGACGCGCCCGCCGCGTCGACCACCGTGTAGCGGAAAACATCCTGCGCGGTGGCTCCCGCCTTGAGGCCGACGAACGCGCCGTTCGGATCATAGCTGAAAGTGCCGTCGCCGTTGTTCGTGACCTTGCCCTTGGTCGCGTCCGTCGCGGTGTCGATCGTAAAGCCATGGGTGTCGCCGAGATCAAGATCCGTGAAGGAGGCCGACACCGTCGTCGCCGGCCCGTGCTCCTGCACGTCGGCGGCGATGTCCTTCGCAACCGGGGCGTCGTTCTCGCCGTTGATGGTGATCGTCACCGTGGCCGTCGATGAAGCGCCGAAGTCGTCGATAACAGTGTACTGGAAGGTGTCCTGGGCGGTCTGCCCGGCCTTGAGCCCCTCAAACGCGCCGTTCGGATCGTAGCTGAAGGTCCCATCGCCATGGTCAGTGACTTTGCCCTTGGTCGCCGTGGTGTCGATGGTGACGCTGCTGGTATCGCCAAGATCCGGATCCGTCCAGGAGGACGTCACCGTCGCCGCCGGACCGTGCTCGTCCACGTTGGCGAAGATGTCCTTCGCCACTGGCGCGTCGTTTTCGCCGGTGATGGTGATGATCACCGTCGCCGTCGAGGACGCGCCCGCCGCGTCGACCACCGTGTAGCGGAAAACATCCTGCGCGGTGGCTCCCGCCTTGAGGCCGACGAAGGCGCCGTTCGGATCATAGCTGAAGGTGCCGTCGCCGTTGTTCGTGACCTTGCCCTTGGTCGCGTCCGTCGCGGTGTCGATCGTAAAGCCATGGGCGTCGCCGAGATCGGCATCGTCGTACAGCGCGGCGACGGAGGCGGCCGGGCCGTGTTCCAGTACGTTGGCGGCGACGTCCTGCGCGATCGGAGCATGGTTCTCACCGGCCGTGACGACGACGGTGACGACGGCAGTTGCCGAGGCGCCGGAGCCATCGACGACCGTGTAGCGGAATTTGTCGATCGCGGTGGCGCCTAGCGCCAGGTTGAAGGCGCCGTTGGGATCGTAGCTGAAGGTGCCGTCGCCGTTGTTGGTGACCTTGCCTTTCGTGCCGTCGGTCGTGGTGTCGACGGTGAAGCTGTGGGTATCGCCGATGTCGGCGTCCGCGTAGGAGGCCGCCACCGAAATCAATGGCCCGGCTTGCGATACGCCGGCGTTGACGTCGGCCGCCACCGGAGCTTCGTTCTGGCCCGTGATGGTAACCGTGACCACGGCGGTCGACGACGCGCCCGA
Source organism: Bradyrhizobium amphicarpaeae (assembly GCF_002266435.3). Taxonomy (NCBI): domain Bacteria; kingdom Pseudomonadati; phylum Pseudomonadota; class Alphaproteobacteria; order Hyphomicrobiales; family Nitrobacteraceae; genus Bradyrhizobium; species Bradyrhizobium amphicarpaeae. The sequence continues at coordinate 2,071,926 of NZ_CP029426.2, read as the reverse complement.
AGCATCCCTGACGGTGTAGCGGAACTGGTCGGTGGCCGTCGCGCCATTTTTCAGCCCGTCGAACGCGCCGTTCGGATCATAGCTGAAGGTCCCGTCACCATGATTGGTGACCTTGCCCTTGGTGGCGTCTGTCGCGGTATCGATCGCGAAGCTGTGCGTATCCCCGGTATCGACGTCGGTGAATGACGCGGTGATCGCGACCGCAGGACCGTGCTCTGCCGCGTTGGCAGTCACGGCCTTCGCGGCCGGCGCCTGGTTTTCACCGTGAATGGTGACGACCACCAGAGCGGTGGACGACGCCCCCGCCGCGTCGGTGACGGTGTAGCGGAATTGATCGGTCGCGACCGCGCCGGCCTTCAGGCTGATGAAGGCGCCGTTCGGATCGTAGGTGAAAGTGCCATCGCCATTGTCGGTGACCTTGCCCTTGGTCGCGTCGGTCGTAGTGTCGATTGCGAATGTATGGCTGTCGTTGGCGTCGGCATCCGTGAAGGTCCCCGTTACGGTCTTCGACGGACCGGTTTCCTGCACGTCAGCCGTGATGTCCTGTGCGGTGGGCGCATTGTTGGCCCCGGGCGCGACGTTGACCGTGACAGAGCTGTCGGACGCGCCGAAGCCGAGCAGATCGAAATACAGCGTCAGCGTCGTGCCGGCCGCGATCCCGCTCAAATCCTTCTTCACCGTGATTAATTGCGACAGCGAGCCGCCGTCACCCGACGCGGCGTGGCCGGAAACGGTGACGCCCGGGCCGAAGAAGATCTGGCCGGTCGACTGCACGTTGAGGAACGCGTCGGTGTTCGACAGGCCAGTGGCCGAACCGCCAACCGGATCACCGTTCTGATCGAGCAGCGCGACCTCGAACGCATCCGGCGGATTGCCATTGGCGTTGGCGAAGAGATGATCGGCGAGGATCGTGAACTCGAGCGTATCGACGCCGGCCGGGACCACAAAGCTTTCCGACAGGCCGGACAGCGTCTGCGAATTCTCGGACAGGACCAGCGTGCCGCCGTTGACGCTGGTCGTGCCGTGGCTGGTCCAGTTGGAGGGAAGTTGCGCGGCAACCAGATCCGGGACGTGATGCGACGGAACGATCGGCGCGATCGAAACGCCACCGGCAGATTCGAGCAGAGCGGCGCTGCCATTTCTGACTGCCGCGATGATTTCCGCGTCGAGGGCCGAAGGCAATCGGCGCTCCGACGGCGCGAGCGCGGCCGTCATCAGGTCATTGGGATAGACACTGCTGTCGAGGTGATCATCGTCGGGCGCACGCGTGAGCCTTGCAGTGAAGCCTGGACCTGAGAAGATCTGCGAGCCGGCGACCGTCCCGACATGGGCCGCGAAGCCGGGAATGGCGGTGTTGAAGCCGAGCAGATGGCCTTCCTCGTGCAGCAGCACGCTGAAGAGATCGTATTTTCCAGCGGCGGCCGAGTTGCCGCTCGCAAGAAGTGTTCCTGCGCCGGACGTGATGAATTCAGAATTGTCGAGCGGCGACTGATCGATGAACCATCCCATGCCTGCGGCATCGGCATCGATAATGATGGTGCCTGCCGTCGGCAAGCCGTCGAGTCCGAACGAATCGATGCGGGCTTCCGCGAGTTCGCCACCGGAAAGCGATTCGAAGACCACCGAAATCGAGATTGGAAGACTGTCTGCAAGCAGAGCCTGCCAAACGGCGAGCGAGCGTCCCAGCGTCGCGGGGACCTCTTGCACGAGAGGAGGCGGATAACCTGACCCGAGGCCTACGACCGTTCCCGTGTTTTCGCGCGGCGCGGGGTTCAAAGAGTTTTGGTAAATCCGCATGGCCCCGTCGAGGACATGCGTCTCCCAATGGGTGCCCGGCCCACCCCCGTTCCTCCAGCCGATATTGATCGCCGTGTTATCCGGGAAACCAACCCGTTCCATGTGTGCTCTGGCCCACTGGAAGGTCTCCTCATTCGCCACTCTCGGACTGATGAGAGCTGCATCCCGCGCCTTGATTATCGAATGCGCCCCGAGTTCATGGACGATTTCGCGGAAGTAGAATTCTGAATTGTTGATATAGCCCATATCGAGCACAATCCGAGACAGCTTTCCTGAATTCGAAAAAACGAGCTTGCCTGGATTGTCCAGCTCCGTGCCAAACAGGTCGCGATCGCCGGAGTTATTGAACTCGAAGACCTCGACCCCATGCTCCCTCAATCCGCCCTTCAATTGCGCAAAAACGACCTCAGGCGCTTCTCCTCTTGCGAGCTGGCCAGCAGCTTTGACCGCAAGCTGGTATTCTGGCGACGCTGCGGCCCGCCTGAGCGCGCCGGGACCTGCGAACTCAAACCATTCCTTGCCGCCTTTGTAGTGCGCCTGGTGAAACTCGATGTTATCGTCAACAAATTTGAGGAATCCCTCGGGGCCGTCGCACGAATTGTGCACCCACAGGGCCGCACCAGCCGAAGCGTCGGAAGACACGAAGTAGCTGCTGAACTTCTCGACTTCAAAATTGAAGACGGCAACACCGCCGGGATGATCCTCGCGCGACGAGGAAATGACCGAGCAGGCCTGGCCATCCAGCCGCTTCAGAACCATCTCGCCGCAAAGACTGCCGGCACGAATCCAGCCGCGGCCTTCCACCCAATAGGGATGCTCGTCGGTAGTGAGCAGGATCTGCTCGTCCGAGCCGTCCTTGCATCGCAAGACCAGCCGGCGCAGATGATCGGAGGTCCGATGGAAAACACGCCTGATCCGTTTCCACGCCTGCTCGCCCGTGCGCTCGTCACGCGAAAGGACCAGCTCTCCCGCAACGAGGGTTTCGATCGCCTTGAACCCGTAAGCGGCGGTATCAACCGAAGCGGCTGCGGCCGCGGGAACCACGACCTGGGTGCCGGCAGCGAAGCAAGGCAGTTCCCCGTTGAACAGCGCTTCGAGGTTCTGCCCGCCGGAGGGATGTTCGTAGACGAATTGAGCCGTCGCGCCGACGCCGCCCAGGCCGGCGGCGAGCAATGCCTCACCCCAGCTGAAATGATCGCGCTGCCCAAGCGCCATCGCCAGGCCCTGGGACGCCGAACTGTTGCCGAAGCCCATAAAGGCGCCGCTGCCGGCCGCGCCTGCCAGCTGCTCGACGAATTCACATCTTGCCACGGTCATTGCCCGCGCGGCGGATGAGCCCAGCAATCCTCCGGCCTCACCGAAGGGCAGCGCCACCACACCCGCGGTGCCGCCAATGATGCCGCCGAGCGCGCCGGCCGCGATCGCAGCCTGGAAGCTGCCGCCGTGCAGGCCGGTCGTGATCGACCCACTTGCGAAGCCGCTGACCGCTCCCGACAGATAGCCCCCGACGAACAGCGCCTCCGCCGTTGTGCCCAGCAGCGCCGTCGAGGCGCCAAACGTCAGACCAGCCAGACCGCCGACCACAGCGCCAACGGCGGCGCCTTCCGCGAAGCCCTCCCATCCCTGTCCCGATTCCGCGTTGACGGCCCCGAGGATGCCGCCACCGATGGCGCCGATTCCCGCACCGACGACGCCGGCCACGAGAAGCGGATTATGGCCGTCGGGGTCGACGTATTTCAGGGGGTTCGAGAGAGCATAGGTGTACCGGTTGAGGCTGCCGGGATTGTCGGTCCGGCCGCCCACGGTGTCCTGCGTGAGGAACTGGCCGGTCGTCGCATCGTAGTAGCGCGCGTTGAAATAAGAGAGATCGGGCACCGACGTGGTGTCGTGGCCGGTGAACTGCTTCGTGTTGCCGTCGGTGCTGGTGGCAGAGAAGGAATTGCGCAGCTGTCCGAACGCGTCATACCTGTAGGCCGACTGCACCGCGCCGTTGATCCCGAACGTCTCGGACACGCTGCCGAGTGCGTCGAAAAGATAGAACACGGTGGCGCCCGCGGCGGCATCCGTCATCGACACCAGGCCGTTGCCATATTCGTATTTGCGCAGCGTGGCCTTGGTGGCACCGTCATATTCCAGCATGGCACCAGAGCCGTCGAAAAGGTAGCTGACGGTCGTGCCTGCCGTGGTCTGGGCGATGCGGTTGCCCAGGAAATCGTAGTCATAGAAGCTCGTGATGATGCTGGTTTGCGCCTGCGCGCCTGAACCTGTCGTGGTGCCGAAATCGCTGCGGACAAGTTCGTTGCGGATGTTGTAGGTGAAGAACGTCGTATGGAACGGCGAGGTGGTGGTCAACTCGGTCTGCGATGTGCGGTCCCCGTCGGCGTTGTAGCTGAACGCCACCGTGTAGGTTCCGCTGACGTTCTTGATGCTCTGGAGCTGGTTCAGGCCCTTGTAGGTGTAGATCAGGTGGATGTTGTTCAGCGCATCGTCTTCGGTGAGGCGATTGCCGACCTTGTCGTAGCTGTACTTGATCGAGCCATTGACACCGTTCGCGCCGTAATCGACCGATGTCAAACGATCGAGGTTGTCATAGCCGTAGGTCGTGGTCTCGACGCTGCCGTTGTCGATCGTGCTGTGCTTCTCCGTCTGGGTCAGACGGTTTCCGCTCGCATCGTAAGAGTAGTGGTAGCTCGACAGCGTCGCGCTGGCTGACTGGTTGGTGATGTCCGTGAGGCGATTGGCGGCATCGTAGGCATACGTCGCGACCACATTGTTGGGATGGGTTTCTTTCTGGATCAAGTCATTCGCGAAGTACTCGTAGGTGGTGACGCCGGACTGCGCCGTCACCTTGGTCAGGCGATTGCGCGCATCGTAATCGTACCGGGTCTCGTGCCGGTCGGGATCCGTCAGAACCTTGAGGTTGCCTTGCAAATCGTACTGGTAGGTGATCGTCTTGTTGTCGAAATTGGTCGTGCTGACGAGGCGATTGAGGTCGTCGTACAGGTTTGCGGTATGCTGGACGACATCCTGGCCTCCGACCGACTTGATCTCGTCGACGGCCTGGAGATTTCCGTTTCCGTCATAGGAATAGGTGATGGATTTCGGCTGCGTGATCGTGGTGTTGGCGTGATTGCTGTATTCGACCCTCGAGAGCCGGCCGAGATAGTCGTAGGTCTTTGTCGTCTTCTGGCCCATCGGATCGGTAGCCACCGTTTGATCCAGGGACTTGCCTCCCGAAACGCCCGCATAGTCCGTCGTCCAGGTCACGACCTCTCCGCCGTCGTGCTGGATGACGCTGGTCTGACGATTCAACGCATCATAGGTGTATTCCGTGAGATGACCCTCGGCGTCGGTCACCGAGACCAAATTCCGGTTGTTGTCGTATTTGTAGGTGGTGGTCCCGCCGCCACGCTGGGACTCGTTGACGCTGAGCAGCTCGTTGAGCTCGTCATAGGTGTACGTCGTCGGGTGACCACCGAGACGCGGCTCGGTAACCGAGACCACGTTATTGTTGTTGTCGTAGGCATAGGTGGTCTTGTCACCTACGGCATCCGCTGCGGTGATGCGACGGTAGCGGGCGTCATAGGTGTTGATGGATTTGTGGCCCAACGGATCGGTGACGGATAGCAGATTGCCCGCACTGTCGTAATCGTAATGCGTGGCGCCTTCGACGGACGAGGCGAAGCCGATCACGAGATCGGTCAGGCGGTTGGCGCCATCATAGACGTATTTGGTCTGATTGCCGTCGGCGTCGATCGAGAGCACTCGGTTGTTTGCGCCGTCATATTGGTATTGCGCGACGGCTCCCCGCCTGGTGACGCTCGACAGCCTGCCGAGGGAGTCGTATTTCGACACGGTCTGCACGTTGTTGCGATCGGTCGCAGTGACGGTGAGATTCGCATCGTTGTAGCTGTAGGAGACCGAGCTCGACCCCTGCCCTCCGCTATCGGTCTGTGACAACACGCGATCGAGGTCGTCATACCTGGTGACGCTGGTCGTGCCATACTGGTCGACCTCAGTCATTTCGTGGGTTGCGTAGCTATAGTCGATCGTGCCTCCGACAGCGTCGGTGAACCTGATACGCCGCCCCAGAGCGTCATATTGAGTCGTGCTGGCGTGCCCGTTGGCATCGGTCACCGTCACCGAATTTGCGGTGTCGTCGTACGTCGTCGTGCTCAGGGCGACAGTGCCGGCTCCCGTAATCTTCTCGTCGACGCTGCTCCGCACCACGCGGCCGAGCGCATCGTACTGGGTGGTGAAAGCGACGCCGCTGCGATCGGTGTGCACCACTTGATGTTTCAGATCATCGTAGACATACGTCTCCTGCACCTTGCCGGTGTCGCCGGCCGCAGCGGCATATTGAACCCGAACAAGCCGATTGAGGCCATCGTAAGTGTAGACCGCATCGACATCCCCATTCTGAGCATCCTCCACCGTAGCGACGTTTCCGTTGGCGTCGTAGGTATAGGTCGTCTTGAGCTTCAGCCCATTGCTGTCGACGGTGCGCGAGGTGACGAGGTCCAATCCGTTACGGGCTTCCGACGTGGAGACGCCGCGGGGATCGGTCATCGTCACGGTATGGCTGCTGTCGTCATAGGACCATTTGGTGACATAGTTCGCCGAGCCGGTCATGAGGCCGGAGACATGCTGCGTCTGCTGTGTCACGCGATTGAGGCTGTCATAGAGATAGTCGATCGCGTAGGTGGTCGCACCTCCGGTGAGATGCGCCTCGCGTGTCCTGTTGCCGTTGTTGTCGTAGCTGTAGTCGATCTCCGATTTCAGGGATTGCGCGGCACTGACGGTCGAGGTCAGACGATAAGCCTTGTCGTAAGAATAGGTTGTGAGCACGCCGTTGAGATCCGTCTCGGACGTGAGATGACCGAGCAGATCATAGGTGTATTGCAGCTGAGACACACCGCCGGCATCCGGCAGCTTGGTCGCGACCTTGCGATACAGACCGTCGTAGAAATAGGTAGTCTTGTTGCCGTGCATGTCCGTATCGGTCAGCACGTTACCCATCGCGTCGTAGGTCTTGGTGTCGATGAGCTCTTGCAGGCCTCCCGCTTGGGACACCGTGGTCGTCAGCCGGTGGTTCAGGCTATCGTAAGTATAGATGTAGGAGACGTTGCCAGGACCGGTCTCCGACAGCAGGTTTCCGTTCGCATCATATTTGTACGACGTCTGCAACGTGCTCGGGGCGATCGCGGATCCGTCGGCTCCCCGGACGTTCTCCTCGGTCTTCGTGGTGACCCGGTTTGCCCGATCGTAAGTGTAGCGCGTGGTATGCCCCAGTCCGTCGGTCACCGAAGCGACCTGCCCGCCTGCAAGATAAGTGTAGGACGCGAGCATGCCGACTACGCCGCTGGAGGCGTAGGTGGTCTTGGAAATGATGTGGTCCAGATTGTCGTAGACGATGCTGATGTGGTGGCCGAGCGTGTCCGAGGAATCGAACAGCCGGCTGCGCGCGTCGAACTTGTTGGTCGTGACGTTACCGGCCGCGTCGATGATCGAGATCGCATTGCCGTGGACGTCGTAGCTGTAGGTCTGTGTCCCGCCGGCCGCGTCGGTGAATGTCTGCAGGAGGCCATTGGCGTCGTAGGTGTATTTCTGCACGTGGTTGAGCGCATCCGTGCTCGAAAGCAGATTGCCGTGCCCGTCATATTCAAACTTGGTCAGGTTCCCTTGGGCGTCGAGCACGCTGGTGACCTTGTTGAACCGGGGGTCGTAGGTGTAGGTGGTGACCGCATCGCCCGAATCGTCTCCGCCCACGACCGGCAGAATTCCCGGCCCGGTCGCGAACGCGACCGTCTTCTTCAAGACGTTCCCGAAGGCGTCGTAGGTGTAGCTCGTGTTCTGCAGATCTGCATCAGTCTGGCTGACCAGAACGATGTCATCCGGTGCCGACTGTCCGTCGGGCATCTGGAAGACTCCCGGATGCGGGTCGTGGGGAGACGACCAGACGAACCGTGTGGTCTGCCCCATCGGCGCAGCGATCGTCGTGACCAGGCCGTCCGCGTTCATCGAATAGACGGTCGCATTCTTGTTGGCGTCGGTTACCGTCGTGGTGCGCGATCCCAGATCGAAGTCGAAGATGATATCGGCGGCACTATCCGAGCCGCTCTGCTCCGTCACTTTGTGGATCCGCTCGGACGCGACGATCTTCAGATAGGAGGCCAGGCTGCTCGGAGTGCTCTGCGGCGGAACGATGACCTGGACCTGCGCGGTTGCAGGATAATATTCGTAAGTCGTCTTTTTGCCGTTGGGATCGGTATAGCTGAGCAGATTGTGCAGGCTGGCGTCGATGTCGGTCGTATAGGTGTATTTTTCCGTGGCCGGCTGCGCAATCGCGCCCTGGATGTTGGTGCGGGTCACGCTGGTGAGATTTCCCCCGGGGCGAGAGCTTCCCTCGTCATACCGGTAGGTGACACCCAGCCCGTTCAATCTCGTGCCGTCGGGATCGTACCCCTCGATCGAGACGATCCGCTTGGAATTGAAGATCGTCTGGTAGTTGAAGATCAGCGCGCGGCCGGAGCCGTCTACAACAGCGCTCAGCGTGGTCGTATCGTCGCGGCCGGTGCTGGTCAGGTCGAACTTGCTGAGGATCGCGCCCGGCAGACTGGCGGCGTTGCCCGTGATGTTCTTGTCGTCCTTGCCGTAATACAGGGTGACGGCATTGCCGTTGGCGTCCTTGATCCAGCGCAGCTGGAACGCGGCGTCGGCCTTCTCCGTCTTGCCCTGCTCGGCGCCGATCAGCGTGAAGTGGTACTGGGTCCCGTCCTTGGCGTAGAGGTCGTACTCGGGAAGCGCGATATTCGCCTGGACGAGAATATCGTGGTAACCCGCCTGGGACTTGAAGAAGTGCGCGCCTCCGATGGAGGACAGTCCCGTCCGCTGCTGATACACCGCGATGATCGCCGCGTCTTCGGCAATGGTCGGGTTCAGCTCGGTGAAAGTATTGCCGTTGCCGTCTCCGCCAACGACGGTGAAAACCGTCGAATTGAACGGGAAGGTGCTGGAGACCTTCTGAAGGAACATGTTGTAATTGTCGGTCCAGCCCGCGCCCAACGGGCCGACGGACGAAGAGCCCGCGCTCGTATAGGTCCTGATGAATTGCAGGCCCGGACCGTTGCCGATCCCGGGAATGCTGACATCGGTGCTCGAAACCACCAGGTGGCCATCGGCGACGTCGACACCCTTCACGAAGGTGTGCCCGACCGGCAATCCCTCGTACTGCACGACCGTTTCGGTGATCTTGCCGGTTTTCTCCGACTCCACGCCGTTGGGGGTGACCACCTTCAAGGAATAGGTGTGCGAGCCCGGCTTGTTCAACGGGTTGTTCACATCGCTGTTCGGACCGAGGACTATACGGAACACGTCGTTCTTGTTGACGGCGTCGAGCACCATGTCGTCCGACGAGTTGAAATGATGCTGCTTGCCCTGCGCATCGATCACGGTGACGTCGTTCAGCACCTTGCCGTCGTCAAAGGTCAGGATCACCTTCGGATCCTGGATTCCGAGCGTGAAATTGAAATCCGTCTTGCCCAGCGCAACTGCGCCGCTGCTGTAATCGACCTCGGTGACGATGTTGAACTCGTCCGTTGGCACGTAGCCCGGCGTCTCCGGCGACCCGGAGCCTCCTTCGGCCACCGGCATCAAGACGAGCGGCTCGGGAATCCGGCCATGCTGCACGGCGATGCCGCCCGGGAAACCACCCGTCGCGAGCGGTGCATGATCCGGATCGAAGACCTTGAAGGCATTGGTCGCCGGGTCTAGTCGATAATCGGCGTGGACATCGATGAGGATGTTTGCCGAGCGCTGGTTGGAATTGTTGAGCGGCAGATCGTCGATCGCAACCTTGTGCAAGTACGGCGCGTTCTTGGGGTCTTCGACCTGCTTGATCATCTCCCGGGCATCAAAGACGAACACTGCGCCGTTCAGAACACCGCTGGGACCTGCGATGCCGAGACCCTGGTAGCTCGCATAGAGGTATTCGCCGTCCGAGGAGAGCGCGATATCCGTCGGGAAGCTGTCCGGGATCGGACGGGTCGCCGCGACAAGCTCCGGATTTGGCCCGAACGGGTCCTTGATGATGCCGATGTTGCCGCCCTGATAGAGCGGATGATCGTCCTGTTCGAAGAAGAAGGAGTTGTTGACGATGTCGGCCCTGCCGGCGACGAAGGCGTACGTCTCCTGCACACCGGTTTGCGGGTTGGTGTAAGTGTAGACGGCAATGCCATGAGCGCTGTGGACCGACAGCAGCGAATCCGACCCCTGGTTCAGATCGAGCGGGACGTTGTGCTTTTGACCGTTGGCATCGTCGGTCACCTCGACACCGTAATTGTCGGTTTGACCGTTGGTGAAGGCAACGTCGGTTCCGCCACCCGGATCGGTGGCCACACCGTACGTCGCCTTGCTGGCCGGGATCGCCACGATCGACGCAACTTTGGGCGGCGTCCCGTCGGTAGACGGCTTCAGCGTCACCTCGATCAGATTGCCGTCGCTGACCTGGAATGACGGCGCGTTCGGACTGGGGTCGTCGAAAAAGTTCGGCGCGGTGATGAAGACGTGCAGCCCGTCGCCGGATACCGCGACGTTGCGGGCGCCGGTGGGAGCAATCTGCGGCAGGGCGGTCTGCGGGGTCGAACCGTCCGGCAGCTTGTCGGAGTGCAGCAGGTGAATGACGTTGACGACCTCGTTGTAGGAGTCCGACGCCGGGTTGATGTCGATCACGTACATGTACGTGGTCCGCTCGCCGTTGAGCAGATGCGGCAGGCCGTCCACGACGTAGGCGTAGTTGCCTTCGGGATCGATCGCGATGCCGTAGGGAGCCGCGGGATGCGGAAGGTGGATTTCCAGGATCTTCGGGTTCGCGGCGATCTCGACCCAGAAATCGGTTTGCTCCGTGGTCCCCGTGGCGGTCTCGGCCGTCAGCTTGATATTGTAGAGGCCGTTGGTGTACGCCCCTGGATCGAGCGTCGCCAGCTTTTCGCCGAACAGCTTCTTGTCGCCCGAATTGAGCACCACGACCTGACCGGTCGCCGCGCTGGTGAGCTCGATCTTCCACGATTTCAGATTGCTGATGTTCACCGTACCGGTCAGATCGGTGGCATCACCGATCAAGGCACCGTGGAGCGCGGGCTCGAGTCTCAGCCCGTCGACGTTCCAATCATCCTTGTTGAAAGGCGGAATCTTGGCCTTCTTGCCCGCATTGACGTCGATCTCCTGCAGGCTCAGCGCGTCGATCACAGCGACCGTGCCTGCGCCGTAGAGCGTCACATAGGCTCGGCTGTTGTCCGGGGTGACGGCGACCTGTCGCGGATAGGGATAGGCGTCGGACGTCCCGACGCCGATATTGGCCAGGATCTGATTGAAGCTGTTCGAATTGGGATCGCCGTCGAGAACCGCAACCGTGCCGTCGATTCCGCCGGTGTGATAGTTGTATTCCGGAAGCGTCACGAAGACATAGGTGCCGCTCGCGTCGAGGTGGATCGCGTTGCTGACGGCCTTTTGCGTCTGTTTGACGGTGTCGTCGTTGGCAGCTTTGACGTTGACGGTATCGGGCCGGACCACCGTGACCTCGACGAGACCTGCGGCGACGTCGTTCGGAATGCGGACGTGCAATTCAGTGTCCGAGCCGGTCACCTGCCGTTCTTCCCGAACCCCGTTCGCACCGGGCATCTGGAAGACCACGCGCAAGTCGGTGATGGCGGGCGCGGTCTGGCCGGGATTTGGCGTGAGGAAACCCCTTCCCTTGATGATCAGTTCAGGGAAGGCGTTGGCGGGATCGTCGTGGTTGATCGACACCTGCGCCTGCGTGATCACGGGCGCACTGGCGCCTGCCGTCGAGGGCGGCGGCACGATGGTGGTGGTGAAATGATTGACCTTTCCCGGGTCGATCTGCACCCGTCCGACCTCGACCGTGGTCGGGAAACCGATCTGGGGAATGACCTGCATCAGCAGCGGGATCGGCTGCGGAGTCGAGGGGAAAGCGAGCGTCGCGGAGATGCCGGCCGCCGTGACGGCGGCCGAAACGCCGATCAGCGATCCCCCGCCGCCATCGAACATGAAGCCGACATTGTTGGAGATGTTCGAGATCGCGACGTCGATATCGAGCGGGCTGAAATTGCTGAGGCCCGTCTGCACCACCAGATAATAGCCGGATGACGAGACGCCCGGAGCCGGCGGCGAGTGGGTATGCGCAAGGCCGTCAGCGCCGACGACGCCGGTCTCGCGTTGCCACCAGATGTTCTGCGGTTGGCCCTGCGCATCCAGGATCTGGCCGCTGCGCAGGAACATGACCTCGGTCCCGACCGGCGTTCCCGGGGCAACGGGGATGGCGAGCTGCACCGGGACGTCGAGCTTGCCGTCGCCGATATCCAGCTTGAAAGCGGCCGCTACAGGCAGATTCGTTGGAACCGCCTGCGGCAACTGGGCGACGGACACGGGCGCGATGCTGACCGGCGTGTTCACCAGAACGCCCGGCGGCACTGCGACGATCGATCCATCGCTGCCCTGAATCACCGCGCCATCGGCGCCGACGGACACCGTGCCGAGCTGCGGGGTTTGAACCAGAACCGGCACCACCGCCTCGGTCGCCCCGTGGATGATCGTGATGGTCGCACGGCCCGGCGCGAGCGCTGATGCCAGCCCATCCGCGGTCACCTGGACGACACCGGCACGATCGACGAAGTAGAGCGTGCCCGTCGAACCCGGGGCCAGATCCGTCTCCAGATCGCGGTCATCGCCGGGATGCACTTCGAACTGACGCGTCCCGCCGTTACTGCTCAACGACACGGCAAGCGGATAGAGATCGAGGCCCTTGTTGTAAAGACGCAGCTCGGTCGGATCCGTGGGGACGCCGACGGTCACTGCGGTCGCCGCGGTGATGCCGTGGCTGGAGGCGAGCAGCACCGTCGTGCCGTTCTTCAACGCCTGGATCTGGCCGGTCCCCGACACCAGCGCAACCGTCGGGTCGAGCATCTGGAACGATATGTATGACGGTGCCAGCACCACGTCCTGCTGGTCCTCGAAGTCCCCGACCAGCACCATGCTCTGGCCGCCATTGACGGCCAGGCGCGGTGCGCGGTTCTGGAAATCGAGATGAACCAGGGACGCCGCACTGACGTCCACATGAACCGTCGCAATCGACGATCTGTTGAAACCGTCGTCAGCCTGAAACTCGAAATCCGCCTGACCGGAGAAGCCGATCCCCGGAATGAAGGTCACGGTATGACCGTCGGGATTGAGTGTCGCCGTTCCGTGCTCCGAGCCGACCAGCTTGAAATACAGAGGATCTCCCGCTGGATCGCTCGCGACGGTGCCCAGATCGAAAGTCAGCGGAAGATCGACATGCGTCAATGCTTCGGCATCCTTCACCACGGGCGGGGGAGCCAGCAGGAAACCGAAATTACGGCCCAGCAGCTGGGCGTCGCTCGCATCGACCATGCCGTCGCGGTTGGCATCGGCGCGGCGATTGTAGCCGGCCTGTCCCGTCGAGCTACCTATGGCCTGGCTCAACAAGTCGCTGTCGAGCCCGTCCACCTTGCCGTCCTCGTTGGCGTCGCCGACCACGAACAGGCGGAGCGAATAGCTTCCGGCCGTCGCCGCATTGCTCCCGGTAATTCGCAATTGGTCGACGCCTTCGCGGCCCACGGCAAACAGGGCAAACGAGGTCCCGTCGTCGCGACGCTGGATGAGCGGCGTCAATCCGGCAATGACGGGCATGCCGGGCTGCAACCCGCTGCCAGCCGCCGCCGTCACTTCCACGCCGAGCAGAACCTGATCGGTCGGCGCCGAAAGAAGCTCCGACGGCCGCAGGTTGAAGGCGAAATAATCGGTCGCACCGGCAGCGAGCGATCCTTGATAGATGCCGTCGCGGAATTCGCCGACGCCGCCGAGATTGGCCGCGAGCGGGGCGACTTGTGCCGTTGTGCCGTAATTGACGACGGTCCCCGCCGGCCCCGTCGGCGACGTCGTCACGATGAGCTGATGCGGACGGTTCACATCATAGCCGTACCGGTTGCTCAGCCCCGTGCCGGTATTGTGCGCGGAGACGAGATTTCCAGCCGCGTCATAGCTGTAGATCACGCGTGTGCCGTCCGAGGCGACGATCGAGGCGATGCGGCCTGCGGCATCCCGGGTGAACTGGACGGAATCGCCGTTCGAACTGACGATGCCGCTGTCGCTGAAATGAAGCGTGTTGCCGCCGGGCAGGATTTCGTCAAGCACGCCATGGACGGTGCTGAGATGGTAGACCGTCCCGTCCTGCGCCTTCAGCGTATAGTCGGCCGCGCCGAACGCCCCGTTGGTCGGATTGAAGGGACGCGCGGTCTGCAGCTCGTAATAGCCGTTCGGCCCCTTGCTGAGCGGCACGGACGAAGATTCGAGCTGATAGGTCACGCCGGGATCGGCCGTGAACCTCGCCGTGTAGTAGGTGACACCGAGCTGCACGTGCTTCTCGGGCGTGAAGGTGAAACCGGCGCGTTGTCCGTCCGGCAAGGTCAGATAGACGCGGGTGCCGTCGACGAACGGATTGTAGATGCCGAGGCTCTCGCGCCCGGTCGGAGGGATGCTGGTCTGAATCTGCGGATCGAGATTGGCAAGGCGCCAGCCGTAGCCCAACGACCCCGTGATGTCCTGGTCCAGCGAAGAGTAGGAGCGCACCAGATTGACGCTCGTGCCGCCAAGCACAACCGTCAGGTCCGTGAAGTTCTGCACATAAGCCGATGGCTTGGTGGGGGCATCGGCCTCGACGATGGTCTGCACCACAGTGCTGCGGCCGCTTACGTCGGTCGCGGTCAACCGAAGCTGGTAGGCACCATTGCGCAGCGCGGCCGGATCGAAATGCGTGATCGTGCCGCTGACGGGTACGTTGCCGCCGGCAATGGCCGTGAAATCGTTCGATCCGACCAGCGCGCGCTCCAGCACCCAATGATCCAGGTTGCTGTCGCTGATCGTGGCCTGAAGGTCGAGCGCCGCGGTCAACAGCGCATGGTTGGCGATGTTGTCGAACGATACCACTGGCGCGGCATGGTCGTTGGGATCACGCACTTTGAGCACGGTATGCGCGATGCCGGTCCGGCCATCCGCATCGGTGGCGGTGGCATCAATCGCGAACAGCCCGGGCGTCTGCGGCGTGAAGCTGGCGCGACCATGGCTGTCGAGCGCCAGCACCTGGCCGTCGACCGCGAGCGTCAGGCCCTGGATCGGCGCAGTGCCTGTCGCTGCAACGTGCAGCAGCACGGCGGTGCCCGGAACGCCGGGGAAGCTCGGCGTGATTTCGACGATGACCTGCGGCGGCGTGGCTTCGAGCGTGGCGCGCAACGTCGCCACCCGCGACGTGCTGAGCTCGCCATCGGTCACGGTGAAATTAATCGCATAGTCGCCGGTCTGGGTCGGCCCGGGCGTCCAGGTCAGCAGTCCGGTGTCGGCATCGAGCGTCGCTCCGGCAGGCAGTCCGAGTGCGGAGAATGCGAGCTGCGTGTTGAGATCTGGATCGCCGGCAACCAGTTGCAGGCTGAACGGCTGGCCGACCACAACACCATGGTCGCTGACCTGCAAGGTTGGTGAGCGATCGACATTGTCGATATGAATATTCGCCGTGAGCGTGTCGAACAATCCGCCGGGATCGGCCGCCGTGAACTTGATCGTGTAGTCGCCGGCCTGTTCGAAGCCGGGCGTCCAGATCAATTGCGCGGTGCTCGCATCGAACGTCGCCCCCGTCGGCAATCCCGACAGCAGGCTGTAGGTCAGTTGATCGTCATTTGCGTCGGCCGCCGAGATTGCGAATTGCAGCTTGACGCCTTCCCGGCCGGATTGCTGCTGCAACGGAATGAAGTGCGGCGCCTGGTTCGAGGGCGTGACGGTGATGGCAATCGTCTGCGTCGTGGTCAGGCTGCCGTCCGTCGCGGAGAGCACGACGCCGCTGTACTTGCCGACCTGGACCAGGCCGGGCGTCCAGGTCAGCACGCCCGACACCGCGTCGATCCTGGCACCGACAGGCAGATTTGTCGCGGTATAGGTGACGGTGTCGCCATCGGGATCGATCGCCCGCAGCGGCACGGTCAACGTCTGATTGGCTGCGATGGTTTGGTCGCCGGCAGAGACCCACACCGGAGCCTGGTTGCTGGTCCGCACCGTAAGCGTGAAGAGCTGGTGATCGCCGAGCACATTGGCGGGATCGCCATTGCCGCTGTCGTTGACGGTCACCAGGATGCTGTACTTGCCGATGTCGGCGCTGGTCGGGGTCCAGGTCAAAACCTTCTGGCCGTAGACACCGTTCGACGACAGGACCGCGCCCGGCGGCAAGCCCGTTGCACCAAAGGTCAGCGGATCCTGGTCGGCATCGGTCGCTTTGAGGACCAGTTGGAATGGCTGACCCACCACGGCGACCTTGTCTCCGATCGGCGCGATGTGCGGCGGACGGTCGGGCGCATTGACGGTGACGACGAAAGACTGCGTGCTTGACAGGGCAGCGGTGGCGCCGTTGCCGTCGCCGTCATCGGTCGCGGTGAGGAAGATCGTATAATTGCCCCGATCGTCGGCGGTCGGCTTGAATGTGAACAAGCCGGTACCGTCGCCATTGTCGACGAAGCCGCCGAAAGCGGGCACGCCGAGCATCGACAGCTTGAGCGGATCCCCGTCAGCGTCGATGGCCGAGACCGGAACGGTCAGCACCCCGTCATGATCGACAGCCTGATTGGCGATCGGCGAAACCTGCGGTGCCCGATTGACGTTGACGACCGTGACCACGACCTGCTGGGTCGTGGTCTTGGGTTGGCCGGTGCCGTCGCCATCGTCCGTTGCCTTGATGGTGACGACGTGCTGGCCGGCGTCCGCGAAGCCTGGTGTCCAGGTGAACAACAGCGTGTCCGGGTCGAAGGTGGCGCCCTGCGGCATGCCGGTCAATTGGTAGGTCACCGTCGGAACGTTCAGACCGGTGTGCACCAGGCTCCCGTCGGCGGCGCGGTTGGGCGGCTGATAGGCCGGATTGTCGGGATCCAGGGCCTGCACACGGAATTGGATCTTCTGCCCCTCGGGCACCTGGAATCGATCCACGTTCTGGAAGATCGGGGCGGCATTGACGTTCGTCACGACGATCGTGGCGTTCTGGGTCGTGCTCGCCTCGCCGTTGCTGACCGTGAACGGCACGTTGAAAAGGCCGTGCTGGTTGTAGTCGGGCGTCCATTCGAACACGCCGGTCTTGGGATCAAGGAACGCACCGATCGGCAGCAAGTCGCTCGAGAAGGTCAGCGGCGAACCATCGGGATCGCTGGCCTGCAACGTCAAGCGGATCGGATCGCCCTCGCGCGCGATGAAATCCGACGGCTTGAGCAGCGTCGGCGGCCGAGGCGTCGGTGCGACGACGATCGTGGTGGTCTGGCTCACTTCGTGGAGACCGTCGCTGGCCACGAACGTCACTGCAGTGTAGGTCCCGGCCGAATGGAAATCGGGCGTCCAGGTCAGGACCTGCTGTTTCGGATCGAACGACGCGCCGGGTGGCAGGTTGTTGACCCAATAGATCAGCTTGTCGCCATCCGGATCGATCGCCTGGACGGGAATCCGGATCGGCATCCCTTCCTTGCCGTCGATTTCGGCGGGCAGCTCGGTCATGACCGGTGCGCCGTTCACGCCGGTCACGGTGAGCGTGAAAGTCTGCGTGTCGTAAGCGCCGGCAGCGTCGTAGACTTGCAACGCGACGGTCGTCTGGCCGATGCTGCTCGGCGTAGGCATCCAGGACACCAGCCCGGTCGCCGCGTCGATCGCCATGCCGTTCGGTCCCTTCACCAGCACGAAGGAGACCGGATCGCCGTTGGGATCAAAGGTGGTCGGGCGGTAGGTGTAGACTTGCCCGGCAACGGCCGACATGACCGGATAGGTGAGGAAAACCGGCGGAGCATTGCCCGTCAACACGCCACTGACGCTGGGATCGAACGTGACCGGCCGGCGATTGGGATCCGCAACCGTGACCGTTCTACCGCTCGTGGAATGACCGGCCAGAAGAATCCCGTTGGCGGGCAGATTGGAGCTGAGGTCGATCAGCCAGGAGCCGTCCGCGGCACGCCCCGTGTTCCCGAGCGGTTCGCCGTCGAAATGCTGCGTTGGCGAGAGCCGCAAGACCAGCGGCAGCAACAGATTATGCGAGCTCTTGTTGCTCACCGTGACATCGAAGGAGATCGTGCCGGTGTCGCGGTCGCTGCGGGCCAGCGAGAAAGTCACGTCCAGCACGGAGGTAATGTCGCTGACCGCGGTGAAATTCGTCGTATAGGCCTCCGCCAGCGCGAGGCCGGCAGCGCTCTGAACGCCGGTCAGAACCTTGAGCTCGTAGTGATCGGCGGAGAGCGGCGCGAAGCCGAGCACGGCCGTTCGCGTCGTCTGATCGTAGGCGACGGCCTGGATCGGGATGAGGCCGGCGCCGTCGCCGCGGAGCCGGTAATTGTCGGGATTGAGCACCGAGCGCGGGTCGCTCGCCGCGTCTGCCAGCATGTCCTCGTCGAACGTCACCGAGATGCTGGCGAACGGCAGCGAGACGAAGGTGTCCGGCGGCGGATTTGTGCTCGCCACATGCGGCGCGCGCACCGGGCCGAGCACGTCGACCTGATGCGACTGGCTCAGGAACACCCGCCCGTCGATGCTGGTCCTGACGATATCGCCGCGCGTCCCGCCCTTGGCGACGTCGACCACCTTCATGGTCGTGAGGTCGACCATCGACAGCACGGTGCCGCCGGACGCGGATGCTTCGGTATGGGACACAAACAGCAGGCCGTCGAACTTGGAACCGGCCGCGCCGAACGCGATCGAGCCGACATCGTCGTTGAACGACAGCATCAGTTTCGGCTTGTTGCCGGTGAATTGGATCACCTGCCCTTGATTGTGCGGCCAAGTGACCGCCCACAGCGTACCGTCGGGCGCGAAGGCAAGGCCTCCGACCCTGATGTCGCTGAAATGGCTGAAGGTCTTGGCGGTCGGATCGAACACCTCGATGCCATTGCCCGACGAGACGTAGACCAGACCGGTGCCCGGCTGGATGGCGAGGCTTTGCGTCAGCGAGTCGCCGAACTGGTCGATCACGGCGCCGGTCGTGGCATCGAGCTCGTAGAGCGGCCCGCCGCCTGTGGCAGCCCAGATCACGTTTCGCCCGGTGTCGAGCACCATGTCGTAGATCGGCTGGGACAGCGTCACCAGCGGCGCGCCGACCTGCCCGCCTTCGGCGTTCAGCTTGAAGATCTGGTTGCGTGAGGCACCGCCGCTCACCAGCACCGTGCCGTCGGGCATGACCAGGATGGCCATCGGGCCAATTCCTGCGCCGCTCGTTCCGACCCCGGTCGCGAAAGCCTGCGCCGTGAAGGGCGCGAGCACGGTGGAGAATTCGGAAGGACGGGTTTGCAGCACGGCGGATGGGATGCCCTGCTGAGCCTGCACGAACAGGGCGTTGGTCGAGGGCTGCGTGGACGGCGCCGGCGGCGTGCCGAGATCTGTGGTCGTCCCGGATACCGTCGGCGTCGCACCGAGATTGGCGGAACTGTCGCTGTTCGGAACGGAGGCGCCGAGCGGGGCCTGCTCGCGATTGCCGGCATTGTCGGTCGCCAGCGCGAGGAATTTATAGGTATGACCCGCCTGCCCGTTGTAGACGCCTGAGGTCTGCGTGGTCTGCTTCAGCCAGGTGGTATAATTGCCACCGTCGACGGAGACGTAGACCGTGACGTCCTTGACGCCGCTACCGGTCGCATCGTCCTTGGCGCTCCATTGTACCTGATAATCCGACCCGCCCTGGGCCAGCGGCGCCGATGTCAGCGTGGTGACGGGCGCCTGGCTGTCGAGCGTGAAGGTCAGCTGCTGCGTGTCCATCGGCGCAGCCGTGTTGAAGATCACGCGCGCCTGCGCGGTGAGCTGTGTGCCCGTCGCGAGCCCCGTCTTGGGCGTCGCCGTATAGCTGACGAAGCCGCGGCCATCGCCTTGCGCATCGTCGGGCGGCAGCAATCCCTTGGTCGGATCCTGGATCACCTCGCCGGTGAGCGGATCGATCGCTTGCAACAGCCAGGTCAGCGTGTTGGACGACAGCTCGATGCCCGCGCTGACGCGCAGGATGTAGCCCTTGCTCTTGGTGAAGTCGAAATCGTTTTGGAACGAGCCCACGCTTCCGGGAACGTGGACCTTGATGTCACCAATCTGCAGGTCGCCGAGGCGGAACGAGCGCGGATCGTAATCCTGGTCGAGCTGCGTCACGATCCGAATTTCGCCGACCGTGGAGGAAGCGTGCGGCGCATTCTGGAACTGGATCGTGTAAGGCTCGGCGACACCAGCGGGAACGAACTGGTCGGCCCCGTAGCCCAGCGGACCATTGAGGAACGCCTGCCCGGTCCGGCCGCTGCCGTTGAAGAACGACGCGAAATTCGGCGGCTGGACGTTGAGGAAATTCTGGTTCTCGGGATGCGTCTGGTCGTTGGTATGCTGGGTCTCCGGGAAATCCCAGCTGTTGGCCCAGGGCACGTAGATGTAATTCGCTTCGTAGTGGGTGGGCGAAGCCGCATGGAGGTCGAAGTCGCTGGCCGGCGGCGGATCGAAGCTGAAATAGGTGGTCGGCTCGTGCGGGCTGACCGTGTCGGTCTTGATGGTCTGATACGGCGTCGTCTTGGTCGGATCGTTGCCGTACCATTGCTGAACCTGGCTGAAGAACTGCAGCAAGTTACCGTTGGTAACGATCTGTTTGCCGGCCGGGCCGGCGAGGATACCAGCCGCCAAGGTCGCCTGCAGGCTGACGAGAACGGGGTTGTCGTGGATCTCGGGCGGCTGGTCGACCGGCCGCAACAGACCGGCCTGCGTCAAAGCGGTGAGATAGAGATCGGTCCAGGAGGTCGCATCCGCGGCGAGGTTTTGCAGGGCCGACGATGCCGTCGGGTCCTTCAGGATGTTCGTGCGCAGGGTTTCGGCCAATTGCCGTTGCTGCGCCACATATTCGTCGGGCGTCAGCGCCGTGGCGGCGCCCATGATGTTGAACGCGAACGCGGTGACACCGGGCTGCTCGCTCTGATTGCCCGGCGGCAGTCCGTCCGGATAAGTCTGCACCAGGAAGCTGAAAGTCGTGTTGGCACGCGTGGCAAGATCGTACGCATAGCCGGTGGTCAGCGACTGGCCGTTCGTGTCCGACATGGGCACGATGCTCGCCCACGGCACATCGGCAACATTCGGCGTGCCCGTGACGTTGGTGGTGACACCGAGATACGGCACACCCTCGTTCAGCGGCGTGCCGGGGACGCCGTATTGGAACTGAACGTAGGGAATATCGACGTTGGTCTGGCTCGTCAGCGTGAAGCCGTAAAGACCGCTCTGGCCGGCCCAGATGACGCGCGGTCCGCCGAGCGCGATGCTCACGTCTGCCGGTAGCGCCTCCTCGACGAGATAGCGGTAGGGCGCGATGGCGATCAGACCGTTCGGATTGATCACCTCGACGTCGTAAAGACCATGTGGCGCATTGCGCAGATCGAACACCGCAATGATCCGCGTGGGATCCATGACCTTGTAGCTGACCGGCTCGTACTCCGCGAAGCCCGGCCGCACCAGCTTGACCACCGCCTGTGGATCGAACTGGGCGCCGGTGATCACCGTGGTGACATAGCGGCTGTCGCCACCCTGGTCCTGCACGACGTCGGTGATGCCGAACGGCAGCACATGGGCAAGCAAGGTCACGTGCGAATTCGGGCCCGGCTCCGACTGGCCGTGCACGAGCACGTAATAGGTGCCGGCCGTGGTCGACGGAATGACAGCGATCTGGTTGGCCTGGACCGCGCCCTGATAGGCCGCGTCGTAGGTCGCCCCGGTCGGCAGCGCGCCGTAACGCAGGAACAGCGTGTTGGCGGCGGTCGAATCTGCGGAAGTGAGGTCGACCTGCAAGCTCTGCCCCTGGGCCACCGTAACCTGGAACAGCCTGTCCTGGCCGGTGCTGAGCGTGGTGTCGAGCGCGACGCCGAGATGCAGCTCGGGCACGGTCACCTGCAGGGTGCTTGCCGAGGGTGTCGTGTTGTTCTGCGTCGGCGCCTCGACGATATCGTCGAAGATGTCGGTCCGCACGATGATGCGGTAGGTGCCGGGCGTCGCCGGCGGCAATCGCGCATCCAGCGTCCCGGTATATGATGCGCCAGGCAGCACGGAGCCGGTGAAATCGAAGAAGCCGATCGGCTTGTCGTTGATGTCCCAAGTGTTGTCGCTGGAGAGATAGGCGACGTCCCGCCACGCACCGATAGCTGAATTGACGCCGGCATTCTTCACCGTCCAGGTGAGGTGAACGGGATCGCCCGACATCGCGCCGTTCGGGATCGTGACGGTGTCGACCACCAGGTCGGACGGCGGCGGCTGATCGATCAGCAGCGGTGTCGCGGTCGGCTTGGCATTGTTGCTTTCCTTGTCGGCCTCGAACACGACGCCAGTGACCGGCGAATTCGCCGTCGGCGGATCGGTCAGGACGAAGACGTACCAGGGGCCGGTGAGATTTTTCGGCGCCTTGTAGGTCAAGGTGCTCTGATAGCTCGCGCCCGCGGCCAGCCCGCCGGTGTGGGTCGCGGCGCCGAGATAGATATCGGCATCGCTGAGGAACTGGTCACGCGACAGGTAGATGTAATCGTCCCATTTGCCCTGGCGATCCGGCGTTGGTCCGGCACCGGTATTCGTCACCTGGTAGGTGACGGTGAACGACTGCCCCATCAGAACGTGGTCGATCTGAAGCGGATCGGGCCCCTGCGCGAGAAGCGACGTGACTTGCAGATCGGGCGGCGGCACCATCGACACCGGCATGAAGGCCGCGGTGATGTTGTTGCCCTCGCCCTGGAACTCGGGGACGTTGCCCATCCCGTCGCTGTACATCAGGCCCGGCACGTCGAGCACGCCGGACGCGGTGCTGTCGGTGTAGACCAGAACGTAATAATTACCGCCGATGCCGTCCGGCAATTGGGCGTTGACCGTCGTGGTGTAGCTCGCGCCGGTCGCTAGAATAGTGCCGCGCGAGAACGAGCCGATCTCGATGTCATGAGCATCGAGCGATGGGTCGAGCGACAGGAAGACGCGGTCGGTCCAGCGTCCTTCCCTGGTATCGCGGTTGCCCAGATTGGTCACCGTGAAGGTGATCGGGATGATCTCGCTCGAGTGAGGTATCGTACCGGGCAGGACGAGGTTGGTGACCTGCAGATCCGGCTCGCGGTAAATGACAGGCACGACGCCGGTGGTGCGATTGTTACTGATGTCCTCGTATCCGCGCGTTGCAAACGTCTCGCGCGCGCCGGTATTGTCGCGCGAGTGCGCGGTCGTGTTGCCGTCGGCATTCGTGATCACATAGACATAGTAAGGCTGCGGATCCGCCGCCGTGCCGCCGATGCCCTTGGGCAGGAGGAACGTTGCCGTCTGCGTGTAGCTCGCGCCATTCGCCAGCGGCTGCGCATTGCTGTGCTGGTAGTGGCCGATGAAGGTGACCTGACCGGGATCGAACGTCGCATAGCGCGAGAAATAGACGTCGTCGGTCCAATATCGCGTGCCGGACCAGGCGTCCGCGCCGAAATTTTGCACGGTCCATGTGACCGTCGTGGACTCTCCGGAGTAGTTGGTGGGCGGTGCGGTGACCGAAGTGACGCGGAGGTCCGCAACCGGCCGCGGCGTGACCCGGGTGTTGCCGACATTGATGTTGTTGCCGCCGTATTGGCCTTCCCAGGTCGGTCCGATGTAATTGCCGCTCGCGGTGTAGCCGCCGGTGTTGGCGACGACGATGACGTATTTGCCCGAAATCTCGGGAGCGAGCTTGAAGGTTGCCTGGTTGGTGTAGCTTCCGTTCGCATTGACCGTGCCGTCATGCTCGACGGCGCCGAGGAACCACTGATTGCCAATGTCCTTACCGGTGTTCGGCGGCACGAAGTCGGGCACGTCGGACAGATAGATCTGATCGAATAGAATGCCGTTTTCGGTCGCGTTGGTGCCCTGGTTCTGGACCGTCCAGCTCACCGTATAGTCTTCACCGCCGACGCCAGTGGACTGCGGAGCAACTGCGGTCACCACTAGGTCAGGCGGCGGCGTCAGCAGCACCGTGATCGGGCGCGCCTTGTAATTGTCGTTGTTGGAGCGGTTCGGATCGTCCGGGTTGACGTTGATGTCCTGCGTGCTCTTGTGCACCACGTCGAACGCGTCCGACCAAGCCGTGACGTAGAACTCGCCGGAAATATGCTTGGGCAGCGTCACCGTGGCGGTGACGTCGTAACCGGTCGGCAAGGTGATTACCGTGGGGTCATTCCCGATCACGCCGTTGTGCGCGATGGTCGCGAGCAGCACGTCGCCCTTGGTGGTGTTCGGCCGCGTCTTGTCGCGCGTCAGCCAAATCTCGTCGGTCCAATGATCCTGGTCGGTGGCTTCGAGGCCGAGATTGTCGACGTGATACGACACCGTGATCGTCTGGCCGTCGAACGACTGATTCGGCGCCTTCACGTTGCTGGTGACGAGGTCCGCTGGCGGCTCCGCGTTGATCGAGATCGGCTTGACGAAGGTGTTGTTGTTGCCGGCCGGGTATTCGCCAACGCCGTCATTCGCGTTGGTGTCGACGATGATATAGGCCGGACCGCCGAGCCGCTTCGGCACCAGCATGTTGCCGGTCGATATCTTGTACTTCTCGCCCGGCGCCAGCGCGGAGAGATTGTCGAACGAGCCGATCAGGATAGCGCTGCCATCGAGATGGTCGACCAGCGAGATGTAGACGTTGTCCTTCCAATGTCCCTTGGCTTCGACGATGCCCTGGTTGATGACCGTGAAGTCGATCGCGACGGTGCCACCGGCGTTCGCCGTCGACGGCAGATTGTCGATCGAGAAAACCTGAAGGTCCGGATTGGGTGCGATGACCAGCGTGAGAGGGTTGGGATCCGCCAGCGTATTGTTGCCGGCCGCCGGCTCGTAGATCGGGAACAGGCCGGCATTGGTCTTGATCATCAGCTGGAAGACGCCGGCCACGTTGCTCGGCAGCTGGACGACCTCGGAGCGGGTGTAGGAGAGCCCCGCGCCGAGCGGGCCGGTGAAATCGAATGCGCCGAGGCCCAAGGTGCGGTGCTGGCCTCCGACCTCTTGGAGATAGATGCTGTCGTACCACGTCCCGTCGGCGCGGCCGCCGCCGGCATTCTGCACGGTCCAGGTGATGTCGATCTTGTCGCCGGCCGTGGCCTGGCTGACCTGGGCCGTCGAGCCCGGCGTCGTTGCGACCACGGTGCCCGGCACGAGGTCGGGCGCCGGCGTCAGGTTGACGGTGACGGGCCCCGACACGACCGCATTGTTATCGGTGTAGATGAACTCCGAAGGGCCACCGGTCTTCACCACGACGTAGAACGTGCCGTGCAGGCCGTCCGGGATCATCGCAGTGCCGGTTCGGGTGTAGCTACCGCCGACCTCGAGCGCGCCCACGTGATCGAAACTGCCGATATTCGCGACGATGTTCTTGCCCAGTGGGTCCGTCGCCAGCGCGACGCTGTCGGACCAGGCGGTGCGGTCGGTGGTGCCGATCGCGTGCGGCGACTGGTTGGTGACCGTCCATGACACCGTCATGGGTCGGCTGCTGTCCGCCGTCGGGGCGACGACAAGGTTGGAGACGGAAAGATCGGCGAAAGGCGCGGTGACCACATCGAACATGTTCGATGCTTCCGCGGCGTTATTGGCCTCGACGCCGTTCTCGAAAACGGCATCGTTGGCATCGGTGCGCACGAACAGATGCGAATGGGTTTGGTATCGCGGCGGCAGCGTGATGGTCAGGCTCGACTGATAGGTCGCGCCTGCAGCCAGCGCGCCGACATGGTCGAGCCGTCCGATCACCGTCCCATGCGAGGGATCGGTGTCAGAGGAGACGATGATGACGTCGCTCCAATTGCCGACGGTGGTTGCGGCCTGGCCTGCATTGGTGACGGTCCAGCCGATCGTGACCGTGGCGGGATCGCTGATGGTGAGGCTGGGCGCGGTGACGGCGGACGTCACGAGATCGGCGTAGGGCGCGAGCGCCGCGGTCGCTGTGATCTTCGCCGAGTTGTTGCTTTCGGCGGTACTGGCGCCGTTTGTGCCGGACGCGTTGGACTCGCCCACCTGGCTGTAGAAGTCGGTCGTGACCGTGATTTCGAGCTGCCCGGCGCCGGGAGAGCCCTGAGGCAAGGCAAAGGCGAACTGCTGAGCCCGCGAGCCGCCCGCGGCGATCGACCCGTTGCCCGCAGTCGCCGGGTCGTAGAGGACATCGCCCAACACGACCACTTGGTTCGTCGTGACGTTGCGGACCGTCACGTGGGAATAGAACGAGCCGGTGACGGCGGCGTTGCCGGTGTTCTGTACGATCCAGCTCAGCGTCGCACCGTCACCCGACCGCAGACCAGTGGGCGGCGTCAAGGCAAGATTGGCGATTTCGAGATCCGGTGCGGGAGCTGCCAGCGACGTGACGGTCACGCTCGCGGTGTTGTTGCTCTCGGCCGTATTGCTGCCGCCGCTGCCCGAATTGTTGAATTCGAACACCTGGTTGAAATTGTCGGTCGTGACCGTGAACTGGATCTGGCCGGTCCCGCGAGCTCCAATGGGAAGCGCGTAGCTGAGCTGGCGTGCGCGGACGCCGCCCGCCGCGATCGCGCCGTTCCCACTGGCCGATTCCGCATAGACGACCGGGATGGTGTCCAGCGTTTCGCCGGTGGACAGGTTCTTGATCGTGACATAGTCGTACCAGGAACCGCTGGTGGCGGCACTGCCGATGTTGCGATCGTCCCAGTGCAGCACGACACTTGCGCCGGACTGCAAGCCGGCCGGAGCTTCGACCGAAAGGTTGGCCGCCGTGAGGTCGGCATAGGGGGCGACCGTCGATGTCACGGTCTTGCTGGCGGCGTTGTTCGTTTCCGCTGTGCCGGTCGCGTTGAACTCGGGCACGGCGTTGTTGCTGTCGGCGGTGATCGTAATCTGGATTTGCCCGACGCCGCGGACGCCATCCGGCAGCTTGCCGGCATACTGCCGCGTGCGCGACGTCCCGCCGGCGATGGCGCCATTGCCGGCCAGCGCCGGATCGTAAGGAATGTTGACGGTCGTCAACGTCTCGCCGGTCGTCAGATTCTTGATGACGATCACGTCGGTCCAGCCGGCTCCGGTCGCTTTCGTGCCGGTATTGCTGTCGTCCCACCGAACCGTGAACGTTGCACCTGACGTCAAGCCGGCCGGATCGACGCTGATATTGGCGACCTGGAGATCGGCATAGGGCGCGCTGACCGCGGTGAAGGTGAGCGTGCCTGAATTGTTGCTTTCGGCAGTGCCGTCCGCGCTATTCTCGACGACCACGTTGCCGCTGTCGGCCGTCACCGTGACCTTGATCTGGCCGACGCCCCGCAATCCGTCCGGCAATTGATAGCTGACCTGCCGGGCTCGCGAGCCGCCAGCTTCGATATTGCCATTGCCCGCCGCGGCGGGGTCGTACGGCACCAGCAGGGTCGCCAGGACTTCTCCGGTCGTCACATTTTCGATGACGACCTTGTCCGTCCACCCGACGGGCGTTGCCCGCGTACTGGTGTTGAGGTCATTCCACTTGATCGTTACCGAGCTGCCCGACGTTACGCCGCTCGCGGGGTCGATGGCGAGATTGCCGACGGTGATATCCGGATAGGTGGCGATCGACGACGCGACCGTGGCAACGGCGCTGTTGTTGGTCTCAGCCGTACCGCCGCTATTGTACTCGAAGACGCTGTTGCTGCCGCCGTCGGCGGTCACGGTCACCTCGATGTTGCCGACACCGGCCGCGCCGTCCGGCAACAGGAACGCCATCTGGCGCGCGCGCTGTCCGCCTGCTTCGATGTTGCCGTTACCCGGGGCGCTCGGATCGTAGGAAACGATCTGGCTGATCAGGATCTGGCCGGTCGAGGTGTTGCGGACAACGACGCGGTCTTGCCAGGTGCCGGACGTAGCACCGTTGCCGGCGTTGACGTCGTTCCATTTGACGATCACCAGATCGCCCGACTGAACGCTGGCGCCGGCGTTGCCGGTGTAAAGCGAGAATGCCAGATCGTCGGCATAGCCATCGTTATAGCTGCCGCCGTCCCGCGTCATCGTCAGGGTGATGATCACCTTGCGGGAGCCGACCGGAACGAGATCCGTGGTCGTGCGCGCCAGCAGGCCGGTCGCGTTGGCGCGATCGGCCGCGGTGACGGGCCCGATCGTCGCGCTGCCCAGCACCGTGCCGTCGGCATCGACGAATTGCGCCGTCAGGGACGCGGCGTCTGCCTGGCTGCTCCAGCCGCCGAGATATCCGCCGAGGGCGAAGTGAGCAGCCCCGGCATCGATGGTCGTGCCGGCCGAAGACAGGTCGATGGTCTGGGACAGCTTCGACAGCGCATTGTTCTGCCCCCCGGCGAACAGATTCGTGCCGCGGTCGGCGGGCCCCGGATCGGTGACGGCAGGCGCATTTGCACCATAAGGCAGCAGATCCGGCGAACCTGTCACGGTCCACCCGGTGAACGGACTGCCCGCAGTGCCGGTTTCCGCGTTCCCGTTCACGATCAGATTGTGATTGAACAGGGTTGAGACACCAGCGGGCGGCTGCAGCGACACGCCGCTCAGCGTCAACCCGTTCACTTGCAGATCCGGATAGGGCGCGATCGTCGAGGCCAGCGTCACGCTCGCCGTATTGTTGGTGCCGGCGGAATCGGATTCGACGACGGCGCGCTGGTAATTGACGGTGGCGGTGACCTGGATCTGGCCGACGCCCGCCGCGCCATCCGGCAACTTGAAGCTGAACTGGCGCTGGCGCGAGGCGCCACCCGCGATGGCACCGTTGCCGGCGGCGCTCGGGTCGTAAGGCACCGTCGTGCTGTAAAGCGTCTGCCCCGTCGTGATGTTCTTCACCACGATCAGGTCGTTGAAAGCGCCTGACGTCGCGAGATTGCCGATATTGGTGACGGTCCATTGCGCGAGAACCGTTCCGCCGGATTGTAGTCCCGTCGCCGGCGTCAGGGTCAGATTGCCGATCTGAAGATCGCGCGTGTCGTTGTCGCGATTGACGACCGAGACGTCAGGCAGCTTGAGCTGGTTGTAATTCGAATCCGTGCTGCTCGCGGCCCCCTGGATCTTGTAGGTGACATCGCCGTCGATGAGCTGATCGTCCACGCCCTTGACGGTGACGGTCTGCGCCACGTTCCAGTTTTGCGCCGTGAAGATCAGCGTGAGCGGCGTGACCGAGCCTTCCGCCGGCGAGCTCGGCGACAGGCTGACGATGACATTGGCGGTCGGCTGGCTGTTCAGCACGACCGCATAAGACGCCTGCCCACCAGTCTCGGTCGTCTCGAGGCCGGTGGTGGGGGTGACCGTGAAGCCAGCTTGATCGTTGTCGCGATTGACGACCGAGACGTCACTGGGATCGAAGCCGTTGTAGCTGGCGTCGGTCGACACTGCCTTCTTGAGGACGATGTGGTAGACGATGTCTCCGTCCTGGACGTTGTCGTTGACGCCGGTCACCGTCACGATTTGCGGCGTGTCCCAATTCTGCGGCGTGAAGTGCAGCGTTCTGATCGAAGGTGTGCCCTCCGCTGAATTGTCGGTATCGAGGTCGATGAACACATCGGCGCTCGGCCGGCCGTCGAGAACGACCGAGAAGCTTGTCGTACCGCCGGCTTCTGTGGTCTCCAGTCCAGACGTCGGGACCACCGTGATGCCGATGACCTGGCTGATCAGGGTAAGATCGGTCGCGCTGTAATTGGCGGTCAGTCCCGCCGGCAGGCCGTTGATCGTCCCGAACGTGCTGAGATGTGAACCGAACGTCTCGATCTCGAAGCTTTGGCCCGAAGTCGGTTGGAAGCTGTTGATGAGGCTGACATTCAGGGAGCCGGCGAGCGTCGCGGTGCCGTCGACGACGAGTTGATCGAATTGCGATCCAGCCGAAATGCCGCCGACTTCGATGTTGAGGGCGCCGGTGGCGGTCTGCGAATAGTTGCCCGTGACGACCAGGGATCCAGCCGCACCAGTTCCGGCAACATTGATTTGAGCGGCATTGGTGAGATCCGCGGCGACGACGCCGCTTCCGGTGAACGTGCCGCCCTGAATGCTCACGGAAGGCTTGCGCGCGGTGACCCAGACCGGCGTGGCGCCGGCGATCGTGCCATTGTTGCCGGCGCTGGACGAATCCCGCGCCACGGTCCCGCTGCCTTCGTTGAGCTTCCAATAGCCGATCAAACCTGCTTCGGCGCCGCTCAGCGGCTGCGCCGTTGCCAGGATCTGCGCCTGCGTCAGCGCGACATTCCAGAGACTCACTTCCGCGAGTCGGCCCGACCAGGGATTGCCGAGACGCTCGAAATTGAAGTCGTCCCCAATGGTCAGGGCGTGGTTGTCGTAGCCGATCGTGGCGGTCGCCGTGCTGGAGGCCACCAGCGATCCGTCGAGATAGAGCTTGAGGCCTGCCTGATCGTAGGTGAAGGCGACGCGATACCAGGTGTTCTGCGCTGGCGTCCAACTGTAGGCGATCGAAACGCCAGTTGACGCATTCCCGACAGCGGCCCGCAAAGCTCCGCTCTCATACCAGACGACGTAGGAATCCTGGACGCCGCTGCCGACTGTCTTGCCCAGAACGTGGCGGACGTTGGACGTGAAATTGTCGCCCGCATTGATCCAGGCTTCAATCGTCAATGCGTTGGCCGGATGCAGCGTCGCGTTGTCGGCGATCTGGATGTTGTTATCCACGCCGTTGAATATCGGCGACGTCGTTATTGGCGGCGCCGCGTTGGTCGAGGCCTGGATCGGCTGGAAGCCCGCCGATCCTCCCAACAGCGCATCGTTATGGTTGGACGTCGCGTCGCGGGCCACGATACCCGTTCCGTCGTCCAGTCGCCAATTGCCCGCAAGGCCGCTCTCGTTGCCTACGAGCGTGGTATTCATGTCGGCCTGGATCTCGGCGACGCTGCGCGCGACGTTCCAGAGCCGGGCATCGCGGACCTTGCCTGCCCACAGGCCGGTCAGCTGATTGAAATCATAATCGCCACCGATCACCAGCGGATGGCTGTCATAGTCGAGCGCTGCGACCGAGGCGTTGGAGGCGACCTGCGTGCCATCGACGTAGAGCTTCAATCCGGTGGCGTCATAGCTGAAGGCGATGTGGTGCCAGCTGTTGGCCGCCGGGTTCCAGGTATAGTCGACCTGCGATCCGCTGGACGCGTTGCCGGCACCGGCATGAAGCTGGCCGCCCGAATACCAGATGGCGTAGGAATCATTGACACCGGAACCGACCGCCTTGCCCATGAGCACGCGGGAGCCCGAGCCGAAATTCGATCCCAACGTCGCCCAGACCTCCATGGTCAAGGCATTGGTCGGGCGCAGCGCAGACGCATCGGCGATTTGGACGGTGTCGTTGACGCCGTCGAAGGACAACGCCGAATCCGACGTCCAGGCCGGCTGGCTCGTGATGACGCTGCCGAGATATCCGGTGTTGCCGTGCCCCGTGACATCGCTGACTGTCGACCCAACGCTCTCGAAATTCCAGAGCGCATTGAGGCCGCTTTCGCTGCCGGTGAGGCGGCGATACATGTCGGTCCGAAGGGCCTCGGCCGGGCGCGCGACGTTCCAGACGCTGACATCGTCGATGCTGCCTTGAAACGAATTGTCCCATCCGGGCGCCTGCCCGATCCGGAAGGGCCCGGAGGTGTCGCGTATCCCGCTGGGATCGTAGGTCCTCTCGCCGGCGAGCACGCCATTGACGTAGAGCCGCATGAAATTGCCGGACGTGCTGATCACGGCGTCGAAATGGTACCATTGCCCGGCCTTGATGAGACCCGCGGCCGTCGTGACTTCGAATTGTCCGACACCGACGCGACTTTGCGGCGTCGACGCGAAATCGAGATAGCCGGAGGAATTGAGCCAGAGCGCGAATTCACGATTGGAATGGTCGCCGGTCGTGTCCGGACCGTCGCCCTTGAAGAAGATGTTCTGCCAGGTCCGCGGGAAGCCGTCCGCCTTGAACCAGCCGCTGACGG
The DNA here is from genome assembly GCF_002266435.3 of Bradyrhizobium amphicarpaeae. NCBI lineage: Bacteria > Pseudomonadati > Pseudomonadota > Alphaproteobacteria > Hyphomicrobiales > Nitrobacteraceae > Bradyrhizobium > Bradyrhizobium amphicarpaeae. The sequence continues at coordinate 2,040,151 of NZ_CP029426.2, read as the reverse complement.
TCAGGTCGCCTGATGAATGCAAGGTCGGACTGTCGGCGATCTCGACGAAGTCGTTGCCGTCGAAATGCAACGCGTTGCCCAACGGCCGCGTATCCCCGAGCACGCCCCCCTGCAGATCGACGCTGCCGCCCGATTGGGTGAACTGGCCGCTCAGGCCGAACACGCTTCCGCTGCCGATCGTGAGCGAGCCGGCGTTGGCGAAATCCCCGATCGTGGTGAAGTTGTAGCCGTTGCCGATCGTCAGGCTGGCGCCGGCCGCATTCGTGGTCAGGCCGGCCAGCGCGCCGGATGAGCCGTTATCGCGGTAGAAATTCGAGCTGGCGCCGTCGACGAGGATCGTCGCGGCATTGATGGCGATGGACTGCGGCAGCACCAGCCGCAAGGTTGCGCCGTTGAGCACCTGCCACGTGCCGCCCGTCAGCGTGGCATTGGCGAAATTGGTGACCACGGCAGGGACGATGCTGATCCCCTGCCCCGCCACGTTGGACGTGATGGTTCCATTATTGGTGAGCCTGCTGGTGCCGCCGCTCTCCCACTGCTCGCCGATCGTGGCATAGCCGCCAACGACCTTGAAGGTGTTCGCCAGCGTAAGCGTGGTATTTCCTTCGATGGTCAGGCGGCGCGTAGAGCCGGTGGTGCCTTCGAACGAGATGGTGCCGTTGCCGCCGAAGGTCTGGGTGTCGAGCGCCCGAACCATCGTAAACGACCCGATGAGATGAATCGTGCCGTTCAGCGTCAGACCGCCGGAGACACGAAGGCGCGAGCTGCTGCCCGATACGGTGATGTCACCATTGAGAGTGACGCCACCCGTGAAGGTGCCCCCGACATTGTCGAGCGACAGCAGCAGCGCAGCGCCATCGGAGAAAGCGACCGTGCCGGCATTGATCGTCCCCAGGAAATTCCAGGAGCCGGTCGCGGCGTTCAGCGCCAGCGTCGCGCCAGTGTTGTTCAGCGTGCCGGTCAGGTTGACCGTCCCGCCGGTGCGGTTGATGATTCCGATCGCCGCGGTAGCAAAAGTGCCGCCGAGATTCAGCGTCGAATTGACGACGTTGACCGCCCCGCTGTTGCTCCAGGTGCCGCCGAAGGTCAGGGTCGAGTCCGTCGCTGAGGCCGTGCCGTTCGCCGCGATGACGATGTTGTTGCCGATGGCGGTGCCGCCATTGGTAGCCTGGAACGTGCCGGCATTGGTGAAGACGTTGTTGACGCCGACGGTCAGGCTCTGCGAGGCGACGTTGGCATTGATCAGACCTCTGTTGACAAGATTGTTGGTGCCACCGGTCTCCCACTGCTCGCCCACGGTGGCGTAGCCGCCGACCACCTTGAAGGTGCTGGCCAAGCTCAGCGTCGTCGTGCCCTCGATGGTGAGGCGCCGGGTCGAGCCGGTGGAGCCTTCGAACGAGATGGTGCCGTTGCCGCCGAAGGTCTGGGTGTCGAGCGCCCGAACCATCGCGAACGAGCCGGTGACGTGGATCGTCCCGTTCAGGGTGAGGCCGCCGGACACGCGAAGCCGCGCGCTGTTCCCCGAGACGGCGATGTCGCTGTTCAGGGTCACCCCGCCGGTGAAGGTGCCGCCGATATTGTCGAGCGACAACAGCAGCGCCGCGCCATCCGCGAACGCGACCGTGCCCCCGTTAACCGTACCAAAGAAATTCCACGAGCCCGTCGTCGCGTTCAGCGTCAGGGTCGCGCCGGTATTGTTCAGCGTGCCGGTGAAGTTGACCACGCCACCGGTCCGATTGACGGTTCCGAGACCGGCCGTGGTAAAAGCGCCACCGAGGTTGAGGGTCGAATTGGCGACGTTGATGGCGCCGCTGTTGCTCCAGGTGCCGCCCAGGGTCAGGGTCGAATCGGTCGCAGATGCGATGCCCGCGCTTGTGATCGCGATATTGTTGGCGACGGCAGTGCCGCCGTTCGTGGCCCGGAATATGCCGGCGTTGGTGAAGACGCCGTTGACCCCGACGGTCAGGCTTTGCGAGACCACGTTGGCATCGATCAGGCCTCTGTTGACGAGATTGTTGGTACCGCCGGTCTCCCACTGCTCGCCGACCGTTGCATAGCCGCCGATCACTTTGAACGTGCTGGCCAGGGTCAACGTCGTCGTACCCTCGATGGTCAGGCGTCGGGTCGAGCCGGTGGTGCCTTCGAACGAAATGGTGCCGTTGCCGCCGAAGGTCTGGGTGTCGAGCGCCCGAACCATCGCGAACGACCCGGTGACATGGATGGTGCTGTTCAGCGTCAGGCCGCCGGACACGCGAAGCCGGGCACTGTTTCCGGAGACCGTCATGTCGCTATTGAGCGTGACGCCACCGGTGAAGGTGCCGCCAATATTGTCGAGCGTCAGCAGCAGAGCGGCACCATCAGCGAAGGCGACGATGCCGCCGTTGACCGCGCCGAAGAAATTCCACGAGCCCGTCGTCGCATTGAGCGTCAACGTAGATCCGGTATTGTTGAGCGTTCCCGTGAGATTGATGACGCCGCCGGCGCGGCTGAGGGTTCCGAGGCCAGTGGTGCTGAACGTACCGCCCAAGTTGACGGTGCTGGCGGAATTGCCGTCGAGATGCAGCGTCCCGCTATTGGTCCAGGCATTGGCGAGCGACAGGATACCGCCTCCGACAGCCTCCATCGTGCCGGCATTGGTGAAGGCGGTGTTCAGGGCGACAGTGAGGGTCTGACCGGCGATATTCGCCGAGATGAGGCCGTTGTTGACGAGCGCGTTGGCGCCACCGGTCTCCCATTGCTCGCCAAACGTGGCGTAGCCGCCGACCACCTTGAACGTGTTGGCCAGGGTGAGGGTCGAGGCGCCTTCGACCGTCAGCCGGCGTGTCGACCCCGACGTGCCCTCGAACGAGATCGTTCCGTTGCCGCCGAAGGTCTGGGTATTGAGTGCACGCACCATCGCAAACGAGCCGGTGACGTGGACCGTCCCGTTCAATGTCAGACCGCCGGACACGCGGAGCCGGGCGCTGTTTCCGGAAACGGCCATGTCTCCGTTGAGCGTGACGCCGCCGGTGAAGGTGCCGGCCGCATTGTCGAGCGAGAGCAGCAACGCCGCGCCGTCCGCGAAAACGACGGTGCCGCCATTGACCGTACCGAGGAAATTCCACGATCCGGTCGCAGCGTTCAACGTCAGCGTCGCGCCGGTGTTGTTCAGCGTCCCCGTGAGATTGATGACGCCGCCGGCGCGGCTAAAGGTTCCCAGGCCGGCGGTGCTGAACGTACCGCCCAGGTTGACGGTGCTGGTGGAATTGCCGTCAAGGTGCAGCGTGCCGCTATTGGTCCAGGCATTGGCGAGCGACAGGACACCGCCCCCGACTGCCTCCATCGTGCCGGCATTGGTGAAGGCGGTGTTCAGGGCGACAGTGAGGCTCTGACCGGCGATATTCGCCGAGATGAGACCGTTGTTGACGAGCGCGTTGGCGCCTCCGGTCTCCCATTGCTCGCCGACGGTGGCATAGCCGCCGACCACCTTGAACGTGTTGGCCAGGGTGAGGGTCGAGGCGCCTTCGACCGTCAGCCGGCGCGTCGACCCCGACGTGCCCTCGAACGAGATCGTTCCGTTGCCGCCGAAGGTCTGTGTATTAAGTGCGCGCACCATCGCAAACGAGCCGATGACGTGGACCGTCCCGTTCAATGTCAGACCGCCTGAGACGCGAAGCCGGGCGCTGTTTCCGGAAACGGTCATGTCTCCGTTGAGGGTGACGCCGCCGGTGAATGTGCCCGTCGCACTGTCGGAAGCCAGCAGAAGCCCAGCACCGTCGGCAAAGCTGACGCTGCCGCCGCTGATCACACCCAGGAAATTCCAGGACCCCGTGGCGGCGTTCAGCGTGAGCGCGGCGCCGGCGTTGTCGAGCGTCCCGACGAGATTGACGACGCCCCCGCTCCGATTGAACGTGCCGATTCCGCCCGTCGCATTGAACGTACCGCCCAGATTGACGGTGCTCGCCGCGTTAGCGTCGAGATGAATGGTGCCGGAATTGGTCCACGAGGCGGGCGTGATCGTCAGGACACCGCCGGAAACTGCCTCGACCGTGCCGGCGTTCGAGAAGCTGATGTAGGACAGCATCGTCAACGTCTGGCCGCCGGTGGAGGAAGAAATCAGGCCGTTGTTGACGAGGTTCTTGGTGCCGCCGCTCTCCCAGTAGTCGCCGATCGAGCTATAGCCGCCGATCACCTTGAAGGCCGCCCCCAAGGTCAGCGTCGACGTACCTTCGATGGTGAGACGGCGGATCGAGCCGGTGGTCCCCTCGAACGAAATCGTGCCGTTGCCGGCAAAGGTCTGGTCTCCCAGCGACCGGACTTGCGTGCTCGCGCCGGCGACGTGCATCGTTCCATTGAGGGTCAGTCCGTTGCTGACGCGCAGCACGGCATTCGTGCCGGTGACCATGACATCGCCGTTCACGGTGACACCGACCAGGTTTCCGACGGCGTTGTCGGCACTCACGGCGATAACCGCGCCGTTGGCCGCAGTCATTGTCCCGCCCTGAATCGTACCGCCCGCCAGTGTGACGTTGCGGGACATATCGATCGTCCCGGCTTGCAGCGTCGCACCGCTCGAGATTGTGATCGGACGAGCCGTGCTGAGGCTCGCGATCTTCACGACGCCTGCGGCCGAACCGATGGTGATTGCGGGATCTCCGGCCGCCGCTGCGATGCTCACGGAATCTGCGGTGCCGGGGACGACGCCGCTGCTCCAATTGCGCGCATCGCTCCATGACGTGCCGTCACCGCTGCCTGTCCACTGTACCGTAGCCAGCAGATGATCATAGGAGGCGAGTGCCGCGTCAGACGCGGGCAGCGTCGCTTCGATGGGGCCGGTGCTGGTCTCCAGGATCCAATTGCCGCCCGGCAGCGTTCCGCCTGTATCGTCGGTCGAGGCCGCAACATTGGCGCCCGTGAGTTCGGAGAAGCGGCTGATAAAGGCCGAACCGTCGTCACCCGCACCGATATCGCATCCGTACAGCAGAATGTCCGCACCAGGCTGCAACGCCAGACGCCAGCTCGAGAGTTCGTCCGCGTGCTCGTTCAGACCAGCGAGATCGAGCTGCGTTTCACCGAGGCCGACGCTGGCCTCGAATCCGTGGGAGAAGATGTGGACCGCCGTAACGCCGGTGCGCCCGGCGAGCGTGTCGGTGATCTGTGCGATCTCGGACTTCGTGGAGTCGAGCACCACGATATCGGTCTTGGCCGCATCTGGACCGTTCGAGACGGCCTCGATGATCTTGTCGTAGTCAGGCAGCGCGGAGTCGATGAACACGATCGGCTTCGAATCGGCGATCGCGAAGCCCGGTCCTTCGGGGACGTGGTTGGCCGCAGGCGCGACCTGGCCGGGATAATCCGTTGGATTGGTCGCGATCTGGCTGCTCGGAAGCTGGAATTGATAGCTTCCGACGGCATCGCCGGTCCCCTCGACGCGCAGGGTGAAGCTTGCGGCGACGATGTCGCTTCCAGTCGGAGTGGCCTGAGGATTGACGGCCTGCGCGGCAGGCACATCCGGCAACACCCTCACATCGGCTGCAGGAGCATAGAGAGGCGCGACCGGCGGCAACGACAGCAGGCTGGTGTCGGGATTATCAGGTGTATGCACCATCGCGGTCGGTGCGAGATCGGCCGAAAGCAACACGCGGGGCTCGATCGTCTCAAACAAGAAGCGGCGCGACGCGCTCGCCATCAGCTCGTTCTTGCGCTGCTTGTTGGGCTTCTGGGGCGCCGATGCTCCGGCCAGTACGCATCGTACTCGCGAGATCAGATTTTGATGCGCTTTGCCGGGCGCAAATTTCGACCGATGAGGTTTCTCAAAAAACATGGTGCCCCAACCGAGAGCCAAAAAAAATGGCGCGTGGTTGTGCTTGGGCGTGCAGTTGAGGGAGTGTTCGGAAAGAAAACACCGCCACGCACGGGCTAGAAAAATCGGCGGCCCGCTTCGCGAGAACCTCAACCCTATTGCCGGCGATTTCTCGCCGGCAATCTCACCCTTGCCGATCACCACACTTGTGCAAGTTAATGAAAGCTTAACTTAAGAAATAAACAGCAACAATCAGGAACATCGCGACAGGCGAAATTGGAACCGGAGCGGATACATCGCAGAGAAAATCCGAGCGTGCTCGCGCGTTGATTGTGTGATGTTGAAATTTTTTCTGCGGGCAAGCGCTGTTCAGCACGAATGGTTGAACCTTATTCAACCCAAGGAAGACTTAGGCGGGCAATCGCCTGTCGACATCTCAACCCTTCGATTGAGAACAAGATGCCAGCCGACGTCTCTCAACCTTTCGGTTGAGAGACGACGGCTGGCATCTGCGCGGTAAAAAATGAACACAGCGCCGGCGATCGTTTCCGGGGCAGATGGGCTTGCGCCTGGCCTCGCAGCGAGCGGAGACAAAGCGATGGCCAGCTAATCGCGCCGTGGTCTTGCAGTCTCGCGGCGATTTACGCCCGAGCTTTGCTTGGTCTCTTCCTCTCGAATTTCGGCTGGAGAATATTGGCGAGAGGCCTTGACCGGCGCGGCGGTGTTTTGTCCCGACGGGCCACGCACATAAGCGAGTTGCAGTGGGGACGAGGCTATCGTGTGAAGACGCGGGGCTTCCTCGGAGAACGCCTTTGGGATCATCGGAAAGCCGTCGCGCCTGCGCTCGCGCCCCGACGATTGCAAGACCTTGAGCCCGGGCCCAAGGCGCGTCGCGCGGGGCCAGCTCATGACCGTCCATGGAAGGCGTGTTGATGTCGGTGATCTAGAGCGGAGCGGATGCGTTCGACCGGCTCGCGTACGCGTTAAGCTGGAATTGCTAGCGGGAGAGGGACTCGAACCACCGACCCAGGATTATGATTCCCGTGCTCTAACCAGCTGTACTTTGCGTTAGGTGTTTAGCACGCGACGGGTGCGAAAACGGCGCGATGCGGACGGACGGTAGCTCCATGTCCTTGGTCGTCAAGAAGCGTAAAGGTCCATAAGGCTAACTTGTCGTCCGACCGTGCCTAGTCGACGTCGAAGCCAGCGTTCTTGGCGGCAAATGCCACCAGATCGACGAGCGGCCGCACGGTTCGTCGTTTTCAGGCTCATGAAAAGATGCTGCCGGCCGACGACCTTGGCAAGCGCACGAGGGGTCCGACGGCGCCAGGAATAGACCGCCTGACGGCGAAAGATGTGGAAAGCCATTTCGAGCGACACCCTGTGAAGCAGTGATGTGTCGCAGCGCTGTGCAGCAGCGCCCCAGCCAGGCCGGTTTCGTGAGGAATTTCAGGGGAAGCGGAGCTTGTGGCTGGGGCGGGAGGGATCGAACCTCCGAATGGCGGAATCAAAATCCGCTGCCTTACCGCTTGGCTACGCCCCAACTGGCGACCGGGATTGGCGGAAGAACCGGCTACCGCGGATTCCGTCAGGTCGCAGTCGGTCTATAGGGAGCGGCGCGGCATTTCAACCGCCTGGAGAGCCAAAATACCACGTGCCCCGGGGCCGGCGCTCACCACGTTCCATTATAGACCCGGCCGTGGTCCGTTCCCGCCCCCTCCCGCCCATTGAGACCTCCTTCGTTTCATGGGAATACGACGCCAAGACTGTCCACGGGAGTGAGCCATGACCTACCGCGCGCCGATCTCTGACATGCTGCTGTCGCTCAATCACGGCGCCGGCCTCAAGGCTGCCGTGGAGGCCGGTCACTACGGCGATTTCGACGCCGACATCGCCGCGGCCGTGCTGGAGGAAGCCGGCAAGTTCGCAACCGACGTGCTGGCCCCGCTCAACAAAGTCGGCGACGAGCACGGCATCAAGCTCGAGGGCGGCAAGGTGACGACCGCGCCGGGATGGCCCGACGCCTACAAGCGCTGGACCGAGGGCGGCTGGAACGCGGTGTCCGGTCCCGAGGATTTCGGCGGCCAAGGCCTGCCGATCGCGATCAACGCCGCCTGCACCGAGATCTGGAGCGCCGCCAACGTCGCCTTCGGCCTCTGCCCGTTGCTGACGGCCTCGGCGATCGAGGCTCTGGACGCGCATGGCAGCGACGAGCTGAAAAAGATCTATCTCGAAAAGCTCGTCTCCGGCGAATGGACCGGCACAATGCAGCTCACCGAGCCGCAGGCCGGCTCCGACGTCGGCGCGCTGCGTACCCGTGCCGAGAAGCAAGCCGACGGCACCTATCGCATCAAGGGGACGAAGATCTTCATCACCTATGGCGAGCACGACATGACCGACAACATCGTGCATTTCGTGCTGGCGCGCCTGCCCGACGCGCCCGCCGGCACCAAGGGGATCTCGCTGTTCCTCGTGCCGAAGTTCATGATCAATGCAGACGGCTCGCTCGGACAGCGCAACGACATCTTCGCCTCCGGCGTCGAGCACAAGCTCGGCATGCATGCCTCCCCCACCTGCACCATGACCATGGGCGATCATGGCGGCGCCATCGGCTTCCTGATCGGCGAAGAGAACCAGGGCATGCGCTGCATGTTCACGATGATGAACCAGGCAAGGCTCGGCGTCGGCCTGGAAGGCGTCGGTGTTGCCGATCGTGCCTTTCAGCAGGCGTTGTCCTTTGCGCAGGAGCGCAAGCAGGGCCGCGCCGTCGGCAAGAAGGGCGACGGCTCGGATGCGATCTTCGTACACCCCGACGTCAAGCGCATGTTGATGCGGATGCGGGCGCAGACCGCAGCCGCGCGCACCATCTGCTATGCGACCGCGGTCGCGCTCGATGTCTCCACCCGCGCCAGGGATCCCAAGGTGCGCGCGGATGCCGCCGCACGCGCGGCGCTGCTGACGCCGATGGCCAAGGGTTATTCCACCGACATCGGCAACGAGGTCGCCTATCTCGGGGTGCAGGTGCATGGCGGCATGGGCTTCATCGAGGAGACCGGTGCGGCCCAGCATTATCGCGATGCCCGCATCACCGCGATCTACGAAGGTACCAACGGCATCCAGGCGATCGACCTCGTCACGCGCAAGCTCGCGGCCAATGGCGGCGCGTCGGTGTGGGCGCTGCTCGACGAGCTCGCCGCGACGGTCAAGAACGTCGAAGCGTCGAACGATCCGGCTTTCGGCACCACGGGCGTCAAGCTGCGCGAAGCGCTGGAGGCCTTGACGCGGACCAGCAAGTGGCTGCTGGAGCGCGTGACGTCCGCGCCGAACGAGGCGCTTGCCGGCGCGACGCCATACCTGCAGCAGTTCGGCTCCACGCTCGGCGGCTGCCTGCTCGCCTCCGAGGCGCTCGCCGCCAAGGCCGACGGCAATACGGACGCCGCGCGCTACGTCTCGCTGGCACGCTTCTTCGCCGAGAACATCAGTGTGCAGGCCGGCGCGCTCGAGCGCACCGTCACCGAGAGCGCGGAGTCCGTCGCGACGGCGGATGCGGTGTTGCTGGGGTGAGAAGGGCTGTAGCCCTGAGGGAGCGCAGCGCAATCCGGGGCCGGCGTCGCTCATGGCACGAATCCCGGATTACGCTTCGCTCCATCCGGGCTACGAGGCCAGGACCTTCGCGGTCCTCCCCGGCCGCCACAGCACGATTCCCGCGGCCACGAGATCGAGCACGACGCACATCGCAAGAGCCGTGGTGTAACTACCGGTGGCACTCCGCACGAGGCCGACGATGCCGGGACCGAAGGCGCTGACGATGCCGCTGATCGACGTGCCCAATCCCATCGCGGCGGCGAAGGCGCCGGCGCCGATCTCGCGCTGGATGATCAGGGGCGGGAACGTGATCATGTTGCCGATCGAGAATCCGTAGACGGCGCAGCACAGCAGCAGCATCGTCGGGCTCGTGCTCTGCAGCAGAACGAACAGCGCCACGGCCTGGCTCGTCATCGAGGCCGCGCAGGCGAGCCTGGGATCGAGCCGGTCGACGAACAGACCGAGCGACAGGCGGCCGACCACCGCCATCCCCGCCATGATGGTGACCGCGAACCCTGCGGCGGAGCGCCCGATCAGCGGTTCGAGAAAGCTCACCTGGTGGATGATGAACCCCATCTGGGCTAGAACCGCGATCGCGATCGGCAGCACCATGGTCCAGAACGCCGCATTGGCGAGCAGCGTCTTGCGGGAATGGCTTGGCACGGTCGAACTGCCGCCGGACGTGCGTCCGCCCGATACCGGCGAGGTCGCGGCAGGCCAGCCAATGAAGACCACGACCACCGGCAACACCAGCACCACCATCGCCATGGTGGCCGCCAGCATGGCGGAGCGGAAGCCGATACTGGCGGTCAGCGACAGCAGCAGCGGAACGAGGACGATGCCGCCGCAGGTCGCGCCGTTGAACGCAAGGCTGAGCGCAAGCCCGCGGCGCCGCTCGAACCAGGAATTCAGCACGGTCGCGATCACCACGGTGCCCATGCCGGTCCAGCCGACCGACATCAGCGAATAGGCGAGATACAGCTGCCAGGGCGTCTGCATCAGCGCCAGCAGCACCGTCGAGGCGCCGAGCGCCGCCAGGCCGCACAGAATCAGCGACCGCAAGCCTATGCGCGCGAGCAGATCGTCGGTGAAGACGACGAGGACGGAGGTCAGGAGAAACGAGAACGTGCTGGCCGCGGAAACCAGCGTGCCCGGCCAGCCATGGGCGCGCTGCAGCTCGGCGAGGTAGACGCCCTGTCCGTACAGGCCGAAGCCGAACATGAAGAAGGCCATCAGGAAGCAGGCCAGCACGACGCGCCAGCCGCGGTAGTGCAGCGAGGATTCGTCGACGCGGCTTGCAGCAATCATCGATCGGGCAATCGGGCCAATGGAACCGCGCGGGATCGTGCACCACAACCAGCGGTATTTCAAATGAAACATTGTAGCCGATTGTTGCGGCGGCGGCGCCTGCGTCGACCTCAACGGAATTCGACACCGAAAAGGTTGAGACAGCGCATTGGCACGCCTGCGGGATGATGTAGGCTGATGCTTGCAAGTCTCGCGAGCGGAAGCGTCGCCGCGGGCGCAGGGGGTTTTCATGCCGAACGGCAACATCGTCGTCACCGAGGAGCGCGGAACGCGCGTGATCACGCTGCGCCGCCCGGGCAAGAAGAACGCCATCACCCAGGACATGTATCGGGAAATGAGCCGCGCGATCGATACCGCGCAGAATAACCCCGATATCCGCTGCATGGTCGTCACCGGCGGCTCCGGCGTGTTCACTGCCGGCGACGACATCGACGATTTCATGCACGCCGACACCGCGCGCCCCGAGACGCTGTCGGAAGGCGCCAAGTTTCTCTATTCGCTCGCCCTCAACGTCAAGCCGATCATCGCCGCCGTCGACGGCGCCTCGATCGGCATGGGCACCGTGATGCTGTTTCACTGCGACTACGTGCTGGCCTCGAACGCTGCGACCTTCTCCGCGCCCTACATTCATCTCGGGCTGGTTCCGGTCGGCGGCGCCAGCCTCTTGATGCCGAACACGATGGGATATCAGCGTGCCTTCGCGATGCTGGTGATGGGGCGGACTTTCTCCGCCGCGGAGGCGCACGCGGCAGGCTTCGTCAACACCGTGGTGTCGCCGGGACATACCGAGGTCGAGGCGCGCAAGGTGGCGCGCGAGATCTGCCGGCTGTCGGCCGAGGCGGTCGCAACCTCCCGCAAATTGCTGCGCGCACCGGCCGAAGAACTGACCCGCCGCATCGATCAGGAAGGCCATCTGTTCGGCGATCGGCTGAAGTCGAACGAAGCGGTGGCCGCATTCAACGCGTTCGCGAGCCGGAAGAAGCGGTAGGGGTAAGCCCGCGCCAAGTCAAAAGCCGTCATTCCGGGGCGCGCGCTGCGCGAACCCGGAATCCATCGGGCCGCGGAGTTGGTGGATGAATGGATTCCGGGCTCGACGCTGCGCGTCGCCCCGGAATGACGGCGAGAACCTTCGTGAAATCTTCGTGCTGAACGACTAATCTTGGTTTCATGCGATACCGATCCATCCTCGCCGCCCTCGCCCTCATCGCCGCCCTTCCCGCCTCGGCCCAAACCGCCGCGCCGGTCGAGCTGCGCATCCTTGCCATCAACGATTTTCACGGCAATCTGCGCCCGTCGCCGGGCGGCATCCGCATCGCCGATCCCGAGGACGGAGCCAGGAAGGTGATGGTTGCGGCCGGCGGCGCCGAATACATGGCGACGCTGGTGAAGCAACTGCGCGAGGGGCACAAGAACACGATCTTCGTCGCCGCCGGCGATCTGATCGGGGCGAGCCCGTTCCTGTCGGCGATGTTTCACGACGAGCCATCGGTGGAAGCGCTTTCGCTGATGGGGCTTGCGATCAGCTCGGTCGGCAATCACGAATTCGACGAGGGCAAGACCGAGCTGCTCAGGATGCAGAACGGCGGCTGCCATCCGGTCGACGGCTGCCAGGGGCCGCATCCGTTCACCGGCGCCAAATTCAGTTATCTGGCCGCGTCCACCATCGATACCGCGACGGGCAACAGCGTGCTGCCGCCCTATGAAATCAGGGAATTCGATGGCATCCCCGTCGCCTTCATCGGGCTGACCTTGAAGGAGACCGCAGGCATCGTCTCGCCATCGGGCATCGCAGGCCTCGAATTCCGCGACGAAGCCGCGACGGTGAATGCGATAGTGCCGCAACTGAAGGCGCGCGGCGTCGAGGCGATCGTGGTGCTGATCCACCAGGGCGGCGAGCCCGCCGGCGACTACAATGAATGCCCTGCCATTACGGGGCCGATCGTCGACATCGTCAAGAAGTTCGACCGCGCGGTCGACGTCGTCGTCAGCGGCCACACCCACCGCGCCTATGTCTGCGACATCGACGGGCGGCTCGTCACCAGTGGCGACAAATACGGCACGCTGGTCACCGCGATCGATCTCAAGCTCGATCCTGTCACCCGCGACATCGTCAGCACCAAAGCCGAGAACGTCATCGTCGCCAACGCATCGCTGGCGAAGGACGCCGAGCAGAGCGCGCTGATCGAGGCCTATGACAGGCTGTCGGCGCCGATCGCCAACCGGCCGGCCGGATCGGTGACGCAGACGCTGTCGCGCGTGCCGAACGAGGCCGGCGAAAGCACGCTCGGCGACGTCATCGCGGACGCGCAGCTTGCCGCGACCAGGGCGGCCCAGGATGGCAGCGCTGTCATCGCCCTCACCAATCCCGGCGGCATCCGCACCGACATCGTCCCGAAGGAGAACGGAGCGATTTCCTTCGGCGACGTTTTCGCCAGCCAGCCGTTCCGCAACCGCCTCGTGACGATGACGCTGACGGGCAGCCAGCTCAAGGACATGCTCGAGCAGCAATGGCTGGACCCGAAGCGGCCGCGGATCCTCCAGGTGTCGAACGGGTTCAGCTATGCCTGGGATGCGTCGAAGCCATTCGGCGAGCGCGTGATGGCCGACAAGATGACGCTCAACGGCAGGCCGATCGAGCAGGCCAGCGGGTATCGTGTCACCCTCAACGATTACCTTGCGGTCGGCGGCGATGGTTTTACCGTCGCCAAACAAGGCACGGCGCTGCAATATGGCGGCTACGACGCGGACGCGCTGTTCGCGTTCTTCCGGGCGCACGGCCCGGTCGGCCCGCTCCCGCTGAGCCGCATCCTGCGCGTGAATTGATCTGGATCAAACGGGCCGGAACGGGACAACCCTTTGCCATTCCCGTTCAAGCGCATAGATTGGGTTTTGCATTGCGTTTTGGCGCCGGATGCGCCAAGCGACGTCGAAAGCCCGCATCCATGAGGCCGACCTGATGAGCACGCTTCTCCTGTCCCACAAGGCCTGCCTCGACCATGTCACGCCGCCGGGACACCCTGAAAGGCCTGATCGCCTGCGTGCGGTGGAGGAAGCGCTGTCGCATGAGCGCTTCCAGTTTCTGGTGCGCGACCAGGCGCCCGAGGGCGATCTCGATCTCGTCACGCTTTGCCACAACGAGCACTACGTCACCGAGCTGCGCCACATCGCACCGGGCAGCGGCCTCGTCTATATCGACGGCGACACCTCGATGTCGCCGGGCACATGGGAAGCGGTGATGCGCGGCGTCGGCGGCGCGGTGGCGGCGACCGAAGCGGTGATGGCGGGCGAGCATCGCAATGCCTTCGTCGCGGTGCGCCCGCCCGGCCATCACGCCGAGATCGGCAAGTCGATGGGCTTCTGCTTCTTCGACAATGTCGCGATCGCCGCGCGCCACGCGCAGCGCAAATACGGCATCAAGCGCGCGGCCATCGTCGATTTCGACGTGCATCACGGCAACGGCACGCAGGACATCTTCTGGTCGGACCCGACCGTGATGTACTGCTCGACGCACCAGATGCCGCTGTTTCCGGGCACCGGTGCGACCGGCGAGCGCGGCGACCACGACACCATCGTCAACGCGCCGCTCGCCTCCGAGGATGGCGGGCCGGAATTCCGCTCTGCGTTCGAAAACCTGATCCTGCCGCAGCTCGAAAAATTCAGCCCGGAGCTACTTGTCATCTCCGCCGGCTTCGATGCGCATTACCGCGATCCGCTGGCCTCGCTGAATTTGCGCGCGGAGGATTATGCCTGGGTGACGCGCAAGCTGATGGATCTCGCCGACAAGACCGCAGGGGGCCGCGTTGTTTCGGTGCTCGAGGGCGGCTATGACCTGCAAGGGCTGAAAGAATCTGTTACGGCGCATGTCGGCGCCCTGATGGGCGCCTGAAGCACCCGCCACATTACGCCCGCAAAACTTTGTTTTCTCCTGCGGAAAGCGAATCGGGCAATCGGAAACGGATATGGCCGAAAACACTCAAGTCGACGTCTCCAGGCTCACCTTCGAGCGCGCGATCGAGGAACTCGAAACGATCGTGAAGCGACTCGAGGACGGCAAGGTGCCGCTCGAGGAATCCGTGACGATCTACGAGCGTGGCGAAGCGCTGAAGCGCCGCTGCGAGGAATTGCTGCGCCAGGCCGAGGCACGCGTCGACAAGATCACCACCGATGCCAGCGGCCAGGCCACCGGCACCGCGCCGCTGGACGTACAGTAAGGAAAACCGAGACTGTCCCGGTCAGTCTCCTGATGGCAGGCCTCGCGAACCTCATCACGAGCGCGTGGCCGCACCCACATTGATTTCGCGATCGCACGGCGCTATCCGCTGAGGAGCGCGGTTCCATGCAGCCGGATCGGTGTCATCCGTTCCGGAAATCGGTCCCTCAGGACCAAAAAGGATCGCATTCAGGCGCAAATCCTGCCAGGAAACCGGGCAAGACTGGAACCCCTGGCCCCGGCCCAAGGTTAACCACTCTGGCCCGCCGGTTGCATCTGCATACCCCTAATCGGTCCTGCGGGTTGGCTTTGGCCCAAGCTTTGGTGTAAAGCTGCGCGGAGTGTGGCTTTTTGCAAGCCTTGCGTGGGCAGAGAATTCCGACGACAAGCGCTTCAAACTGCTGATGAAATTGGCTGGGACGGACGAAGCCGATCTAAGTGACAGGGATCACAGAGACTGAACCGGAGCGCACTTAAGCTTACCTAAGCTTGAAGACGGGGCCTTGCCCCATGCAGGTGGCTCCGACGGTTTGAGGACTCGCGCTGCGCCGATATTGTGCAAACCCATCGCGCACCGGAATGACCTTCCGGCGCTGACAAATTGGAAATCGCCGTGAACGCATACAGTAAAACGCCGCTTCTCGACACCATCCGGACGCCGGACGACCTGCGCAAGCTCAAGATCGAGCAGGTTCGCCAGGTCGCCGACGAGCTGCGGCAGGAGACCATCGATGCCGTCTCGGTGACCGGCGGTCATTTCGGCGCGGGCCTCGGTGTGGTCGAGCTCACCACCGCGATCCATTACGTCTTCGACACGCCGCGCGACCGGCTGATCTGGGACGTCGGCCATCAGGCCTATCCGCACAAGATCCTCACCGGCCGGCGCGACCGCATCCGCACGCTGCGCACCGGCGGCGGCCTGTCGGGCTTCACCAAGCGCAGCGAGAGCGACTACGATCCGTTCGGCGCGGCGCATTCCTCGACCTCGATCTCCGCCGGCCTCGGCATGGCGGTGGCACGTGACCTCGCCGGCGGCAACAACAACGTCATCGCAGTCATCGGTGACGGCGCGATGTCGGCGGGCATGGCCTATGAAGCCATGAACAACGCGGGTGCAATGAATTCGCGCCTGATCGTCATCCTCAACGACAACGACATGTCGATCGCGCCGCCGGTCGGCGCCATGAGCGCCTATCTGTCGCGCCTTTACTCCGGCAAGACCTATCGCACGCTGCGCGAGGCCGCCAAGCAGATCAACCAGCGTCTGCCCAAGATCATCGCCAACCGTGCCAACCGCGTCGAGGAATATTCCCGCGGCTTCATGATGGACGGCGGCACGCTGTTCGAAGAGCTCGGTTTCTACTATGTCGGCCCGATCGACGGCCACAATCTCGACCATCTGCTGCCCGTCCTGAAGAACGTGCGCGACATGGAGACCGGCCCGATCCTGGTCCACGTCGTGACGCAGAAGGGCAAGGGCTACGGTCCGGCGGAAGCCTCCGCCGACAAGTACCACGCCGTCGTCAAGTTCGACGTCGCGACCGGCACGCAAGCCAAGTCCAAGCCGAACGCCCCGGCCTACCAGAACGTATTCGGCCAGAGCCTCGTCAAGGAAGCGCAGAAAGACGACAAGATCGTCGCCATCACCGCGGCGATGCCGTCGGGCACCGGTGTCGACATCTTCAACAAGGCCTTCCCCGACCGCACCTTCGACGTCGGCATCGCCGAGCAGCACGCGGTGACCTTCGCCGCGGGTCTTGCGACCGAAGGCTACAAGCCGTTCTGCGCGATCTACTCGACCTTCCTGCAGCGCGGTTACGACCAGATCGTGCATGACGTCGCGATCCAGAACCTGCCCGTCCGCTTCGCCATCGACCGTGCCGGCCTCGTCGGCGCCGACGGCGCTACCCATGCCGGCTCGTTCGACAACGCCTATCTCGGCTGCCTGCCGAACATGGTGATCATGGCAGCTAGCGATGAAGCCGAGCTCGTGCACATGGTGGCGACCCAGGTCGCCATCAACGACCGTCCGAGTTCGCTGCGCTATCCGCGCGGCGAAGGCCGCGGCGTCGAGATGCCGGAAGTCGGCATTCCGCTCGAGATCGGCAAGGGTCGCGTGGTCCGCCAGGGCAGCAAGATCGCCCTGCTGTCCTTTGGCACGCGCCTCGCCGAATGCGAGAAGGCGGCCGACGAGCTCGCAGCCCACGGCCTGTCGACCACCATCGCCGATGCACGCTTCATGAAACCGCTGGATACCGAGCTGGTGCTCAAGCTTGCCCGCGACCACGACGTGCTGATCACGATCGAGGAAGGCTCGGTCGGCGGCTTCGGCTCGCATGTCGCGCAGTACCTGACGGATCAGGGCGCGCTCGACACCGGCATGGTCAAGTTCCGCTCGATGGTGCTGCCCGACGTGTTCCAGGACCACGACACCCCGGCCGCGATGTACGGCCGCGCCGGTCTCGATGCCAAGGGCATCGTCGCCAAGGTGTTCGAAGCGCTCGGCAAGGACGTCAAGGCCGAGACGGTCAAGCTGGCTTGATCGTGAGTCACCTCTCCCGCTTGCGGCAGAGGTCGCGCTGAAAGCGCGGTGAGTGTTCTCTCCTCTTGGGGGTTCTCGCCCGCGGAGACACCCTCTCCCCACCCCTCCCCCGCAAGCGGGGGAGGGAGCAGACCACGCGCTATGGTTTGCATCTCTGCCTCAATGTTCCGGTACCGACTTCCATGAAGATCTATCTGGCAGGCCCCGACGTGTTCCTGCCGGATGCGATCGAGATCGGCCGGCGGAAGGTCGCGATCTGCGAGCGCCACGGGCTTACTGGCCTCTATCCCCTCGACAACGCCATCGACCTCGCCGCGCCCGATGCCTCCAGGCAGATCTTTTGCGGCAACGAGGCGATGATGGATGCGGCCGACGCCATCATTGCCAACCTCACCCCGTTTCGCGGCGCCGGCGCCGATCCCGGCACCGTTTACGAACTCGGCTACATGGCCGGGCGCCGCAGATTTTGCATGGCCTATTGCAACGACGGCGCCACCTATGCCGACCGTGTCGGTCGTTTCACGGACGTCAGATCCGAGGACGGACGGCTGGTCGACGCACAGGGGCTGACGGTGGAGGATTTCGGCCTGGTCGACAACCTCATGATGATCCACGCCCTGGAGCTGCACGGCTGTCCGCTGGTGACGCCGGTCGCGATGCCGATCGACGTCTGGCGCGATCTGGCCGCGTTCGAGACTTGCGTCCGGATGGCAGCCGCGCGATTGATCGCTACTTAAGCGCTCGAACCTTCTTTCGGAGATCCGATGTCCCCTGCCCGCAAGCGTGCGGATGTTCTGCTGGTCGAGCGTGGCCTGTTCGAGAGCCGGGCGCGGGCGCGCGCGGCGATCGAGGCGGGTCTCGTGACCGCCGACGACAAGCAGGTCGCAAAGCCGTCGGAGACGATCGCTGAGGACGCGGTGATCCAGGCCGAACCCGCGCACCCCTACGTCTCGCGCGGCGGCGTCAAGCTCGCCGGCGCGCTGGAGCGCTACCCCATCGAGATCGAGGACCATGTCTGCCTCGACGTCGGCGCTTCCACCGGCGGCTTCACCGAGGTGTTGCTGGCGAACGGCGCGAGCCTGGTGTTCGCCGTCGATGTCGGCACCAGCCAGCTGCATCCCTCGCTGCGCGACCATCCCAAGATCGTGTCGATGGAGGAAACCGACATCCGCGGCTATGAGGGCAAGCGGCTGCCGGCGCGGCCCGATGTCGTCGTCATCGACGTCAGCTTCATCTCGCTGAGATCAGTGTTGCCGGTGGCGCTGTCTCTGGCGGCAGCGCCGATGAGCCTGCTGGCGCTGATCAAGCCGCAATTCGAGGCCGACAGGAAGCACAACAAGAAGGGCATCGTCCGCGACGCCGCCGTGCACCGGGAGATCTGCGACGACATCGCCGCCTTTGCCGCTTCGCTCGGCTGCACCGACATCGAAGTGTTCCCTTCCTCGATTGCGGGCGGCGACGGCAACATCGAATTCTTCCTGGGCGCGCGCCGTGGTTGAACGCCTGACCATCGACCATGTCGGCCATCGCGGCGACGGCATCTCGCTGACCACGGGCGATGCGGTCTACGTGCCCTACACGCTTGGCGGCGAGACCGTCGAGGTCGATCACGTCGTGGGCAACCATCCCGACCGCCGCAAGCTGCTCGCGGTCGACGTCGCAAGCCCCGAGCGTATCGACGCATTCTGCCCGCATTTCGGCGTCTGCGGCGGCTGCGCCATCCAGCATTGGGCGGCCGAGCCATATCACGCCTGGAAGCGCGGCATCGTGGTGGAAACGTTGGCGCAGGCCGGCATCGATTGCGAGGTCGCGCCGCTGGTCGATGCCCACGGCGCCGGGCGCAGGCGCATCACGCTGCACGGCCGCTTCGGCACGCATGACGTCCTCAAGGTCGGTTTCGCAGCGGCGAGCTCGCACGACGTCATTCCAATCGATCGTTGCCCGATCCTCGATCCGGCGCTGAATGGCGCGCTCGATGCCGCCTGGGCGCTGGCGGAGCCGCTGACATCCAGGATGCCGGTGACCAAGCCGCTCGACATCCAGGTCACCGCCACCGCCAACGGCCTCGATGTCGACGTTCGCGGCTCCGGCCCGCTGCCGACGCCGCTCGTCACCGCGCTCTCGCGCGTCGCCGAGCAGCATCGTCTGGCACGGCTGACGCGGCATGGCGAGCTGGTGCTGCAACGCCTGGCGCCCACGGTGACGATGGGTCGCGCCGAGGTGACGCTGCCGCCGGGCTCGTTCCTGCAGGCAACCGTCGTGGGCGAGGAGACGTTGGCAGCGCTCGTCGCGGAACGCATCGGCAAGGCCAAGGAGGTTCTCGATCTCTTCTGCGGCGTCGGGCCGTTCGCTCTGCGACTCGCGGAGAAGGCGCGCATCACGGCTTTCGACAACGACGCCGGCGCCATCGCCGCGCTGGCGAAAGCCGCGCGCACGCCGGGCCTGAAGCCGATCAAGGCCGAGCCGCGCGATCTGTTCCGCCGCCCGCTGGTGCCGCCGGAGCTGCGTGATTTCGAGGCCGTGGTGTTCGACCCGCCGCGCCAGGGCGCGCAGGCGCAGGCGTTGAAGCTCGCCGCGAGCAAGGTACCATTAGTGGTCGCCGTGTCCTGCAACGTCGCGACCTTTGCCCGCGACGCGCGGCTGCTGATCGACGGCGGCTACCGGCTGGACGCCGTGGTGCCCGTCGATCAGTTCCGGCACACGCCGCATGTGGAGTTGGTGGCGCGATTTACGCGATAGACCTGAAACTCACGGCCGAGCGAGGATCCTCCACCCTTGACGTCCGTCAATTGCGCGGCCCTTCACTGGCGCTAGAAGAGCCGTGCGCAATTCAACGTGGAGCGGACGTTCGTGGTTGACCGACGCCAATTCATCGCGGCAGCGCTCGGACTTTCCACGGCGGCCGTCGATAGCCCAGCTGCAGCTGCGGCGATGACCTTTGACGAGGCGGTGAAGTCATCGCGAGTTCCGCTGCAGGCCGCACCTCGGGATCGCGAGCTCGTGCGCTTTGCCACCCTCGCCGCCAACAGCCACAACACCCAGCCGTGGATCTTCTCCGCTCGCGGCAACGAGATCGCGATTGCACCGGACTTCGCGCTCCGCTGTCCGGCCGTCGATCCGGACGATCACCACCTCTTCGTCAGTCTCGGCTGTGCCGCCGAAAACCTCATCCTCGCCGCATCCACGCTGGGCTGGCGCGCCGATCCGGTCATTGACGGCGACCGGATCGTGATCGCGCTCGAGCAGGCCCCACCGGCCGCAACGGCGTTGGCGGCTGCAATTCCGGTCAGGCAATGCACCCGCGCGACGTTCGACGGCAGGCAAGCCGCGCCCGAGATCTTGCGCCAGCTCGAGAACGCCTGTCGCGAACCTGATGTCACGGCCATCCTGTTGACCGAGCGCGCCGCGATCGCCGGCGTCACCGACTATGTGCTCGAAGGCAACTCGGCGCAAATGCGCGACAAGGCCTTCATGCGCGAACTCGTGAGCTGGATTCGCTTCGACGAGACAGAGGCGCTCACGACCATGGACGGGTTGTTCGCGCCCGCCTCGGGAAACCCGTCCCTGCCCTCATGGCTGGCGCGGCCAATGCTCAAGCTCTTCTTCACCGAGAGCGGAGAAAACAAGAAATACCGCGAACAGCTTGCCAGCTCCGCGGGCGTCGTCGTGCTCGCGGCCGAGCGCAGCGACACGTCGCACTGGATCGCGGTCGGCCGCGCCTGCCAGCGCTTCGGCTTGCAGGCAACCGCGCTGGGACTGAAATATTCCTTCGTCAACCAGCCGGTCGAGGTGGCGGCACTGAGGCCGCAATTTGCAACCTCGCTCGGGCTTGGCGAGCGGCGTCCAGATATCGTGATGCGCTTCGGCTACGGCCCGGACCTGCCGAAATCGCTGCGGCGTCCGCCGGAACTGGTGATGCGATCCTAACGCCGAAGGCCGCTCAGGGCTGGCGACTCGCCGGGCAGCATGTTCGATCTGATATCGCTATCCATACGACCGGAATCCTGCTGGATGAAACCGGCGCCGAACGACAGGCTGAGGTTGGACGTCGGCTTGAATTCGACACCGGCAAATGCGCTGGTGCCGGGTGCCGCGCCCGAGGTCAGCGGGGCAACCGAGCTGCCGATGCCATTGCCATATTTCAACGTGTCGACACCGGCAAAGAACGTGACGGGCAAGCCGCCCATCGTCTTGGTGGCATAACCGAACTGCGTGCTGTCATATGAGAGCGCACTGAAATTGCCGGCCGGCCCGGTCTGACCGAGCCCGCTCCAATTGAGATTGCCGCGCTGGCTGCCGACGAAGAGGCCGGTCGAGTTGCTGCGCCAATCCGCACCGACGGCATTGAAGCCGGCGAAATTGCCGTCAGTATCGGAACTCTGACCCGCACCACCGCCGAGGCCGAAAGGGCCGCCGGGAATCCAATATCGCAGCGGAGCGACCTGCGCTCGAACCGGTGCGGCGGTCAGGCAAAGCAGCGCGAGCGGAATTGCAAGGCGACGTGACGAGGCGAGGCTGAACATGAAAATCTACCGTCAGAACGCGTGGATTATACCCCTCGGCCATCACCAATGCCAGCGCAGCGACCGTGCCATTGCCGTAGCCGCAGGTCCGAGACGGATCGAACGCCAGGTGAAGACACTGGCGCAATCCGGCGCACCGTTTCCGTGAAAGCTATGCCGTCCTGTCCACGGAGGACGACGTATCGGCCGGCGGATATTTCGTCACCGGCACCATGAAGGATTTGGTGCCGACCTGGTAGATGATCTTGCCGTTCTGCCCGTCGTCGGTCGCGATCTGCGCCTGGCCGAACATGATGACGTTCTTGTAGACGTAGCCGGTGCCCTGGCGGGTGACGCCGTCGGTGGTGACGCTGACCTGGGCTTCCTTGCCATCGACCGCGAGCACCTTGAAGCTCGCGCTCTTGCCGTTCTCGCTGGAATAGCCGCCCCAGCTTCCCATGAGATTGCTGTCGGAAGCCGGCGGGGCCTGCTTCTCAAGGTTCGCGGTCTGCTTGCCGGCGCCCCCGAAGGAGAACAGCATCACCATGTTCTTGCCGTCTTTGGTGCCGACCGTGACCCCGCCGAAGGTGATGAGCGTACCCTGAACCTCGGCAAAGCCGCGCTCGGTGTGTCCGTTATGGGTGTACTCGACCTGAGCCCGGGCGCCGCGGATGTTTACGACCTTGAAGCCCACTGGCTGATTGCCGTTGCCCACCCAATTGCCCTTCCAGTCGCCGACCAGCGCGCTCTGATGGTACAGGCGCTCGTTGGCGGGCGAGATCTGGTTGGTGCTCGATGAGATGACGGCCATTGGAGTGCTCGGAGACAGGTCTGACAAACCCGCTTTCGTTCGCGCCAACAATATCAGGATGCCGGCTGGAAACGGACAGAAACCGACTGATTAGGGCCCTGCACCGGTTAACGAGTCGTTAAACTCAACTGCCGGTTGGATGGACAAAAGGTCTCAGCGGGGCTTCAGCGCCCCCAGCGGTCCGACCAGATCTTCTCGCCGATCAGGCAGTTGACGCGCGGTTCCTTGTCGGCGACCCGCATCACGGGACGCTCCGGCGTGCGGCCGGCAACCTCCATCAGCAGCTTGGTGCGGATCGCCTCCTTGAACTTGTCGCGGTCCTTGATGGTGATGACGAAAGAGCCGGGACCGCCGATGACGCAATCCTCGTAGTAGAAATCGAGATTGTCGATATCCATGGTCGAATAGGACGGCTCCTTGACCATGATCGGCAGGCCGTTGATGACGATGCCCTTCTCCAGCGCCGCATCGCGCGCGACCGTGACAGGGCCGCCATTGTTGTTGGGGCCGTCGCCGGAAATGTCGATCACGCGGCGCAGGCCCCGATAGGGATCCTCGTCGAACAGCGGCATTGCAAACGTGATCGCGCCTGAGATCGAGGTGCGCGAGGCACGACGGATCGGCGTCTTCATGATCTCGGCGGCGACCGCGTCCGCCGTCTCGGGGCCGTCGACCAGCCGCCAGGGGATGATGATCTTCTGGTCGCTCGAGGCGGCCCACTCGAAATAGGTCACCGCGATCCGGCCGTTCGGGCCGAGCTTCAGCGCTTGAAGGAACTCCTTCGACTGGATCGCCTGCGCATAGCCCTCGCGCTGGATCGCGAGCTCGTCCATGTCCATGGAGTAAGACACGTCGACGGCGAGGATCAGCTCGACATCGACCGTCTGCGCGTCCCTGTCGGCCGCAAGCCGCTGCGGCTCGTTCTTTGGCGGTTCGAATTTTGGTCCTGGTGCCGCGATGCCCGCGACGTCCCCTCCGGCAAAGATGCCGGCCACCAGCACAGCCCCGATCGAGAACAGCAACCGCATCGCAGTCTCCCGTCGTATGACGCGATGGTGACATGCAATCGCCGAGCCGCAAAGCACGAAGATCGCTTGCGCTTCACATTCGAGTTAAGGATTTGCGGCTTCGGAGTGCACGCGCTTTGCGCAAGCGGCCACGGCGTTCCGCTCTCGTCCGTCGGAACGCGCCAAATTGCTCGCGTCATCGGGGCTCACGATGCGCGAAGCCGGAACGACCAGCCATGGGACAGGGGGTTCCACCTACTTGTCCGGCACGATTTCCGTGCTAGGTTGGCCTCACAGATGGGGATGGAGTCCCCCGACAACCGCCCGGCGGCCTCGAACCCGAATCCTGGACCGTGATGGGCTGATGACTCCTGCTTGAGGAGGGGCGTTGTTTACGCCTCTGCCTTTGGCGGGAGCATGGACAAACCCGCCAATGGCGGGTTTTTTGTTGTCTGGTGCAGAGGCCAGGAGAAGGCCAAACGTGACGACGACGACACCGAATGCTGCACGTCGCGCGCTGCCCAGGGGGATCTGGGTGCTCGGCTTCGTCTCGATGCTGATGGACATCTCCTCGGAGATGATCCACGCGCTCCTGCCCGTGTATCTCGTCACCGTGCTCGGCGCTTCGACGCTCACCGTCGGCTTCATCGAGGGCATCGCGGAGGCGACGGCCTCGATCACCAAGATCTTTTCCGGCGCATTGTCCGACTGGCTCGGCCGGCGCAAGCTGCTCGCGGCGCTCGGCTATGGGCTCGCGGCCTTCACCAAGCCGCTATTCCCGCTTGCACCCAGCGTCGGATGGCTGGTGGCGGCGCGCTTCATCGACCGCGTCGGCAAGGGCATTCGCGGCGCGCCGCGCGATGCGCTGATCGCCGATATCGCACCTCGCGGCCTGCGCGGGGCCAGCTTTGGCCTGCGGCAGTCGCTCGACACCATCGGCGCCTTCGTCGGACCGCTGGTGGCGATCGGCATGATGTGGTGGACCGCCGATAACTTTGCCTCGGTGTTCTGGGTGGCGGTGCTGCCGGCATTCCTGTCGCTCGGCCTGATCGCGTTCGCGGTGAGCGAGCCGGAGCCGGATCCGAGCCGGGAGCCTGCAGGGAATCCGCTCAATCTCGCCGCGATGCGGCAGCTCGGTGCGGTCTATTGGCGCGTCGTGGCCGTCGGAATCGTCTTCACCCTCGCGCGCTTCAGCGAGGCCTTTTTGATCCTGCGAGCACAGAATATCGGGCTCAATGCGATGTGGGTGCCGGCGGTGCTGGTGCTGATGAACGTCGTCTACGCGCTGTCGGCCTATCCAGCCGGCGTGCTCTCGGACCGCATCAACCGGACCGGCCTGCTTGCGCTCGGGCTCGTCTTCCTCGCGTGTGCCGATCTCGCGCTCGCGCTGTTGCCGAGCCTTGGAGGCCTCGCACTCGGCGTCGTATTGTGGGGGCTGCATATGGGACTGACGCAAGGCCTGCTCTCGGCGCTCGTTGCCGACGCCGCGCCGCCCAGCCTGCGCGGCACCGCGTTCGGCTATTTCAACCTGTTCACCGGCCTTGCCTTGCTGGCCGCGAGTGTGATCGCAGGCGCGATGTGGGACGCCTATGGTCCGGCAGGAACGTTCTTTGCAGGGCTCGGTTTCGCGCTGGTCGCGCTCGTGGGACTTTTGGCCGTCGGCAACGGTCTGGCATCGGAGGACAAATGAGGATGGGAGGTCGTTCATCGTGCTGAGCGGAGCAATCGCGATCATGGCCGGCAGCGTGCTCGGCGGCTGCGCGCGCTATTTCGTTTCCGGCGTGATCGCGCGGCGGCTGGGCGAGACGTTTCCTTGGGGCACCATGACCATCAACGTCACCGGCGCCTTCCTGATCGGCATTTTCGGCGCGCTGGCGACCCATCCGGGCTCGGTCTTCGCCACGCCCAATCCGTGGCTGTTCGCGGTGACGGGATTTCTCGGCTGCTACACCACGGTGTCCTCGTTCAGCCTGCAGACCCTGACGCTCGCGCGTAGCGGCGAACCGATGCATGCGCTCGGCAACGTCGTGTTCTCGGTCGGGCTCTGCCTTGCCGCCGTCAGTTGCGGTTTCCTCCTGGCAGACGGCCTTGGAGGCTAGCGGCCAATGAACTCCCCCTCCGCCGAGCGCCGGCGCGCTGCGATGCTTTACGCCTGGGTTGCCGCCGGCAGCATGGTCGGCGGGCTGACCCGCTACCTGGTCGGGCTCGCGCTCGACACCGGGCCGGGCTTTCCGTTCGCGACGCTGTTCATCAACGCCACGGGCTCGCTGATCATCGGCTTCTATGCGAGCCTGACCGGCCCCGACGGCCGCATGCTGGCGCGGCCGGAGCACCGGCAATTCGTCATGACCGGGTTCTGCGGCGGCTACACCACCTTTTCGACCTTCAGCCTGGAGACCTTTCGCCTGGTCCACGGCGGCATGAAATACACCGCGCTCGCCTATATCGCCGCATCCCTGACCTGCTGGCTGGTGTCGGTATGGGCAGGCCATATGATGGCGAACCGCTACAACCGTTTGACAAGGCGCTGACCATGCAAATCCCCAATCAGGCAGTTTCGCTCCGGATCTTCATCGGCGAGAGCGACCATTACGAGGGCAAGCCGCTTTATGAAGCGATCGTGATGACCGCGCGCGAGCGGCACCTCGCCGGCGCCACCGTGCTGCGCGGGCCGATGGGGTTTGGCAAGTCGAGCCGGCTGCATACCTCGAAGATCCTGCGGCTTTCGGAGGATTTGCCGCTGCTGATCGAGATCGTCGACAGCGAGGACAACATCAACGCATTCCTGCCCATCCTGGATGGCATGATGTCGAGCGGGCTGATCACCTTGGAGAAGGTACAGGTCCTGCAATATGGTGCGAAGACCGCAGACTGATCGCTGCGGCAGGGAACCCGAGCCCGCCGGGTCCGGGAGGCGGAATGAGCAACACTGTCACCAAGCCGAAGACGCGAACCAAGACCAAGGTCGAGCGGCCGAAGCTGCACAAGGTCATCCTGATCAACGACGACTACACGCCGCGCGAGTTCGTCACGATGATCCTGAAGGCCGAGTTCCGCATGACCGAGGATCAGGCCTACAAGGTGATGATCACGGCCCACAAGCTGGGCGCCTGCGTCGTCGCCGTGTTCACCAAGGACGTCGCCGAAACCAAGGCCACGCGCGCCACTGACGCGGCCCGCACCAAGGGCTATCCGCTGCTGTTCACGACCGAGCCGGAGGAATAACGGGCACGGCCTGTCCCCTTCGGATCAATTTTAGCGATCAGCGCTACCGCAGGTTTAATCTCCTGTGTCACCACAACGCGATGACAGTCGCACTGCGCAAACAGCTCGCACTCGAGCCGGCCCGCCCCGAAACCTCGTTCGGTCCGTTCAAGCTTCTGCACGCTTTGCCCTGGCTGATCCTCGCGGCCGCCATGCGCGTGATCGCGTTCGGCGGGGGCGCCGTAGCGCTGCCGGCCATCATCGTTGCCGACATTTCGGTGCTGCTGGCCTTCTTTGCGACGGCACGACAATCGATCGAGGCGGCCGGCGGCCAATCCTCGCTCGGCACGCTGACAATGGGCGAGCAGTTCAAGCTCTCCTTCTCGATCCTGTGGCGGATCATGCTCGTGATGATCGCAGCGGCGCTCGGCGGCGCAGCGATCGGCTACGGGGCTTCGTATCATCTGATGGCGGGCCTCGACGGCATGGCATTCGACCAGTTCACCCATCCCGGCCGATTCTGGAGCGCATGGATCGCCGCACTCGTGCTGCTCATGATCCTCCGCGCCGAGCGCGACGACGGCAAGGTCGCCCTGTTCGCCGCGATCGGCGAATTCGCACGGCGCGGGCTGTGGCTCGGCGCTGCCGTCATCGTGCTCGGCGCCGTCAACGTCGCCCTCGCCTACGGACAGGAAGCCGTGCGGATCGCGATCTGGAATTTCTGGCAGACCTCGTCGGCGAGCCAGTTCAGCAAGAACCTGATCTATTTCGTCTTCATCTTCAGTTTTGCGATGCTGCGGCTGTGGATCACCCTGACGATCCTGACACTTGGGCTGAGACAGTCCTATGTCCGCACTGACTAGTTCCGCCGACGATGCCGGCCGCTAGGCCGTCACCGCCGGCGTCTCCTCACGGAGCCCATATACGCGCTGCGCCTTGGAAAATCCCGCGATCGGAAATTCGCCGAGCTCGTGCCAGTCGTGGCGGCAGACCTTGGCAAAACCTTCCGAGGCAACGACGGTCCGCCCCAGGCGGCCGGCGATCTTTTCGAGCCGCGCGGCGAGATTGACGGCCGGACCGATGCAGGTGAAGTCGAGACGGTTGCCGCCGCCGATATTGCCGTAGAGGATGTTGCCGACGTGCAGCGCGACGCCGAAGCGGAAGCGCTCGACGACATCGCCGACCGGAAAGGCCAGCGCCTCGACGCTGGCGCGGGATTCGCGCGCCGCCTCCAGCACGCGCGCGCAGACATGGGCGGCGTCGCCGACATATTCGTCGATCGGAAACACCGCGAGCAGGCCGTCGCCCATGAATTTCAGCACCTCGCCGCCATGGCCGCGGATCGCGGCGACCTGACAGTCGAAATAGTGATTGAGGATCTCGACCACGGTCTCGGCCGGCAGCCGGTCCGACAGCGCGGTGAAGCCACGCAGGTCCGACAACCAGATCGCGGCCTGCATGGTATCGTTGTGGCCGCGGCGGATCTGGCCGCCGAGGATGCGCGCGCCGGCGCTGTTGCCGACATAGGTGTCGAGCAGCATCTCGGCGGTGCGGCGCAGGCTGATGATCTCGATGATGCGCGCCAGCGGTTCGATGATCACGCGCAGTGCCGCGACATGGTCCGGATCGAAGCCGCCCGGCTGCCGGGTGCTCACGCTCATCGCATGCAGCGTGCCGTCGAGAAAGTGAAGCGGCAACGCCAGATAGTCCGTCGCGCCCTCGTTCCGGAGATCGAGCAGGACAGGAAAGCGCTCCGCCTCCGGACCATGCGGATTGCCCCTCACCTCGACGACGTCGCTGAACACGATGCTCAGCGGACTGGCCTGGAATTCCGGCGTGGTCTGGATCTCGAAGTCGACGGTGCCCATCTGGATCCCGGCCACTCCCCGGGTCCAGATGAAGTTGCGGCCGAACACCTCCGGATGCAGCGTTCGGATGAACACCCCGACGCGCCAGAGCGGCAGGCCGGCCTCGACCATGCGCTCGCAGCACTCGGTCATCCAGCCCTCGGGGTTGTCCACGGGGTGCCGGGCCGAGATCAGCCAGTCGACGACATCACGATATGAAACGGTGCTCATGGCTTCATCGTGCCGGATCGGCAGCGATCCCGCCAGCGACAAGATGCTGCGCTCAGCCGACCTGCCCGCGATGCCTCAGGAAATGATCCGCCAGCACGCAGGCCATCATGGCTTCGCCGACGGGGACGGCGCGGATGCCGACGCAGGGGTCGTGGCGGCCCTTGGTGAAGATCTCGGTGTCCGCCCCCTTGCGATCGACCGTGAGACGCGGCTGCAGGATCGAGGAGGTCGGCTTCACCGCGAAACGCACCACGATCGGCTGCCCCGTGGAGATGCCGCCCAGCACGCCGCCGGCATGGTTGGACAGGAAGCGCGTGCCGTCATTGCCGGTGCGCATCTCGTCGGCGTTTTCCTCGCCGGTGAGCTCGGCCGCGCCGAAACCGGCGCCGATCTCGACACCCTTCACCGCGTTGATGGTCATCATCGCGCCCGCCAGATCGGAATCGAGCTTGGCGTAGATCGGCGCGCCGAGACCGGCCGGCACGCCTTCGGCGACCACCTCGATCACCGCGCCGATCGATGAGCCGCTCTTGCGGATGCCGTCGAGATAGGTCTCGAAGAACGCGGCCTTGTCCTTGTCGGGGCAGAAGAACGGATTGTTGGCGATCTCGTCCCAGTCCCACTTGGCGCGATCGATCTTGTGCGGGCCGATCTGCACCAGCGCGCCGCGCACCCTGACGTCGGGCAGCACTTTTCGCGCGATCGCACCGGCGGCGACACGCGTCGCCGTCTCGCGCGCGGAGGAGCGGCCGCCGCCGCGATAATCGCGCAGGCCATATTTGGCCTCATAGGTGAAGTCGGCGTGACCGGGGCGAAACTTGTCCTTGATCTCGGAATAGTCCTTCGAGCGCTGGTCGGTGTTCTCGATCAGGAGTCCGATCGGGGTCCCCGTCGTCACCTGCACGCCGGTCTCCGGATGCGCCATCACGCCGGACAGGATCTTGACCTGGTCCGGCTCCTGGCGCTGGGTGGTGAAGCGCGACTGGCCCGGCCGGCGGCGATCCAGGTCCTGCTGGATGTCGGCCTCGGTGAGCGGGATCATCGGCGGGCAGCCGTCGACCACGCAACCGATCGCCACCCCATGGCTCTCGCCGAAGGTGGTGACGCGGAACATGTGGCCGAAGGTGTTGAAGGACATCGCTGCTCGCTGGCTGGTAAGTCAGCGCTGGCTTAACTCGCCCTGATATAGGGGTCAAATATGCCCCAGTCGTCATGGCCGGGCTTGTCCCGGCCATCCACGTTCTGGGCCGGCCACGAGCGAGTAAGTGCGTGGATGCCCGGGACAAGCCCGGCATCACGGCCGAGGATGGGGCAGCACGCCGGGCTTAGTTGAACTTCTCCAGCCGGCCGTCGCGGAACACGTAGACCGCGCCCTGCTCGATATAGAGTTCGGCGGCACTGGCCGGGGTCTCGATGCCGAGCGAGACCATCAGGGCCCGGCAGGTGCCGCCATGGGCGACCGCGACGGTGTCGGTCCGAAGCTGGTCGTACCAGGCGCGGACGCGGACCTGCACATCGGCGTAGGTCTCTCCGCCGGCGGGGCCCACCGTCCATTTGTCCGCGAGCCGCCTGGCATAGATTTCGGGATCGGTGGCCTCACTCTCGGCCAGCGTCAGTCCTTCCCAGCTGCCGTAGCCGATCTCGCGCAGCCGATCGTCCAGCGCATAGTCCGCCACCGGCAGTTCGAGCCGGCCGCGCGCGAGCTCCATGGTCTGCCGGGCGCGGCCCAGCGGGCTCGACACGTAGGGCAACGCCGCCTTGTCACGGCCCTCGCGTTTTAACAGATCGCCCAATATGCCGCCGGCCTGCACGGCTTGGTCACGGCCGCGCGCGTTCAGCGGAATGTCCTTGGTGCCCTGGAGGCGTCCGAGTGCATTCCACTCGGTCTCGCCGTGACGAAGGTAATAGATCGTGGGCACGGGCATTCCGGATGAGGACTAGTCCTTGCCACCGAACGCAATGTCCGGCGCGTCAGGCCGCTTCATGCCGAGCACGTGATAGCCGGAATCGACATGATGCACCTCGCCGGTGACGCCGCGCGAGAGGTCGGAGAGGAGATACAGCGCGCTGCCGCCGACGTCCTCGGTCGAGACGTTGCGCCGGAGCGGCGCGTTGGCCTCGTTCCACTTCAGGATATAGCGGAAGTCGCCGATGCCGGACGCCGCCAGCGTCTTGATCGGACCTGCCGAGATCGCGTTGACGCGGATGTTCTTCTCGCCGAGGTCGGCGGCGAGATAGCGCACGCTGGCTTCGAGCGCCGCCTTGGCAACGCCCATCACGTTGTAATGCGGCATCCACTTCTCGGCGCCGTAATAGCTGAGCGTGATCAGCGAGCCGCCGTCGGTCATCAGCTTCTCGGCGCGCTGCGCCACGGCCGTGAACGAGTAGCAGGAGATCAGCATCGACTTGGAGAAGTTCTCTGCCGTGGTGTCGACGTAGCGGCCGTCGAGCTGCTCGCCATAGGCGATCGCGTGCACCAGGAAGTCGATCTTGCCCCACTTCTCCTGCAGCACCGCGAACGCCGCGTCGATGGACGCGGCATCCGTGACGTCGCAATGGCCGAGCACGAGACCACCGATCTCGGCGGCGAGCGGCTCGACGCGCTTTTTCAGCGCATCGCCCTGATAGGTGAAGGCGAGTTCGGCGCCGGCGGCGTGGCATGCCTTGGCGATGCCCCAGGCGATCGAGCGGTTGTTGGCAACGCCGAGGACCACACCGCGCTTGCCTTGCATCAGACCCGAATTCTGCGCCATTTTTGAACGTCCCGTCGAACTCTTGGTGAGGTCTGGAGGTACACCAGCCCTCCCCCGCGGTACAGCCCAAATACGCCGCGTTAACGCTGTTTCGAGCGCCGGAATAGCCGTTCCGTTCGGGTGTTATGATCCTTGAGGCGCTCGCGCCTGATACCAGGACGTCAAGACCCACAATGAATGCGTTTCGCCAGAGTGTGGAAGCCATGATCCCGGCGTTGCGCCGCTACGCGCGCGCGCTGACGCGCGACGCGGACGCGGCCGACGACCTGGTGCAGGACACGCTGGTGCGGGCGCTGCGTTCGGAGCGGTTGTTTCTCGGAGGCGATGTCAGGAGCTGGCTCTACACGATCCTGACCAACCTCAACAAGAACAGGCGGCGCTCGCTGGCGAGGCGGCCGCAGTTCATGCAGTTGACGGAGAACAATCCGGATGCCAGCGGCACCGAAGCCGAGGGACGCGACATCGAGAGGGCGCTGTCGACGCTGGTCGAGGAGCAGCGCTCGGTGCTGCTCCTGGTGATGCTGGAAGGCATGAGCTACCGCGAGGTCGCCGACATCCAGGGCGTGCCGATCGGCACCGTGATGTCGCGCCTTGCGCGGGCCCGCGCCCACGTCAAGGCGTCGCTGGAAGGCGAGCGCCCGACGCTCAGGCGGGTGAAATGATGGCAGGGTTGATGCATCGCGTGGCATCCGCCGGCATCGTGCCGATGCCGCGCGTGACGTTGAGTTTAGGACGACATTCAGGGCCACAGAGCCAGAGACGATCGACATGAACGACCGCAATATCCCAGTGACCGAGGACGAACTGCACGCCTATGTCGACGGCGAGCTGCCGGCCGAGCGCCGCGCCGACGTCGAGGCCTGGCTTGCCGCCCATCCCGACGAGGCCGAGCGCGTGCAGTCCTGGCGCGCCATGGCGGAGATGCTGCACGCCCGCTACGATGCCATCGCCCAGGAGCCGGTGCCGGCCCGGCTGGAGCTCGAACGGCTCGAACGCCGTCCGCGGCAATGGCTCTATGGCGCCGCCGCGGCGGTGCTGGTTGCGTTCCTCGCCGGCGGTTCTGCCGGCTGGGTCGCGCACGGCGCCGCCAATGCCCCCTCGACCTTCCAGAGCTTTACGGCGGACGCGCTCGACGCCCACCGCCTCTACGTCGTCGAGGTCCGCCACCCCGTCGAGGTCGGCGGCAACGAGCGCGACCACCTGCAGGCCTGGCTGACCCGGCGCTGCGGCTGGACCGTGTTCGCGCCGAACCTGGAGGCGAGCGGACTGAAGCTCGTCGGCGGCCGGCTGTTGCCGGGTCCGAACGGTCCGGCCTCGTTCCTGATGTACGAGGGCGCCTCGGGCGAGCGCTACACGATCTACACCGCCAAGACCGAGAATGGTGCGACGCAGATGCGTTACGCCAAGACGGACAAGGACGGTGCATTGTTCTGGGCCGAACGCGGCGTCGGCTACGTCGTCAGCGGCGGAGGCGATCGCGACCGGCTCACCAAGGTGGCCCAGGCGGTCTACGATCAAGCCGAGAAAAACGGCACCTAGACAACCGCTCGAACGCGGTGCCCAGATTCCGACATTGAAAATTTGGAATGAAGACATCGGCGCGTCTCATTATCGCACCGGATGATCACGCGAAAATGAGCAGCGTTCGATCCGCCGATCGACGCGAGCGGCCTCGATTGGGGTTTTTGGTACCGCGCTGGTCCCCCTCTCGAGGCCGCACCTTTTTATCGGCTGCCCCGCCGGACAACCGACACGTCGAGCATCGAAGCGCTACCACGCTCCTGGCATATGATGAGCATCATCTCCCCGACGATGCCTCAGGCTTTTAGGAGAAACCCCTTCAGTTTGGATCCTGCCCTAACCAAGCCCGCTACGTGGATTGTAGGGATGCTGGTCCCGCCATTTCTCCATCAATGCTTCAAGCTCTGCGTCGTTCCCGTCCGGTAGCATAATCCTGATGGTGACGAAGAGATCCCCGGTTCCGCCAGTCTTCGGCAAGCCCTTGCCCTTGAGGCGGAAGGTCCGGCCGCTGGAGGTGTTTTTCGGGACCGAAAGCTCCACGGCATTGCCGAGGGTGGGCACCCGGACCTTGGCTCCGAGCACCGCCTCATAGAGCGTCACCGGCAGATCGATCCGCAGATCGGTACCGTCGATCTTGAAGAAGGCGTGGGGCGCGATGTTGATGGTGATCAGGAGATCGCCGGGAGGATGGCCCTGCGCGGACTCGCCCTGCCCCCGGAGCCGGATCTGTTGGCCCTCGGCGACGCCGGCCGGAATCTTGACGTTAAGCTCCTTGCCGGTCGGCAGCCGGACGCGCTTCTCACCACCCTTGACCGCCTCTTCCAACGAGACGGACATGGCAACGTTCACGTCGAGATCGAGCCCGACGCCGCCGGTGTCGAATTCGAACTGACCAGCGCCGCCGGCCCCCGGCCGTGCACCACGCATCCCGCCGCCGAACATGCTGTTGAGGATATCCTCGAACCCGCCGCCGCCCGCGCCGGGACCGCCGCCGGAGCGGAACGTATAGCTTTCGAACCCGCCGGGACCCGCGCCCGCGCGACCGCGCGGCCCGCCACCGCCCGGAAAACCCTGGAAGCGCGGCTTGCCGTCGGCGTCGATCTCGCCGCGGTCGAACTGCTTGCGCTTGTCCTCGTCGCCGAGGATCTCGTTCGCCGAGTTGATCTCGGAGAAGCGCTCCGCGGCTTTCGGGTCGTCCTTGTTGCTGTCGGGATGATGCTTCTTGGCAAGCTTGCGATAGGCGCTCTTGATCGCGGCAGCGCTTGCGCTCCGCGGCACCCCCAAGACCTCATAGGGGTCGCGCATCCGTCACGTCTCCTTCAGGACTTCGAATTGTTCAAAGGGCTCCCCGCCCCACCTGCAATCCATGTGGGGGTGGAGTGGCATTTTTGCAACTAGGCCCGCAAACCGAATCCTAGCTCCGCCACGGCTTTAGCGTATGAATCTCCCAACGGCCACGGGTGCTTTGGCAGCCGGCGCCCTGGAGCCAGCTTTCGGTCGCCCCGTTGACGTAGCTCGCCAGGAAATCGCGGCATTTGCGGCCGTCCTCGGCGGCATAGGACTGCGCGATCGGCGTCACCGAACCGCGCGCGCCGGTCTCCGGATTCTCCCAGTGCTGGCTGGAATCCCTGTCGCCCTTGCTGAGGACGTCGGAGGCGGCGTTGCGGGCGAAGGCGAGATCGGTCTCGGTTGGCGGGGCGTCCTTCGGCCGCGCGATCGAACCGGTGAGGTCGCTGTCGTCGGCCTTGGCATAGGCGCTGGTGTCATTGCGGGAAAAGCTGCAGCCGCCGGTGCCGAGCCCGATCAAAATCATCGTCATCACGAAGCCTGATGGCCGGATCGCCGATAGGCCAACGCATCCCCATGCCCTATATAGGGCGGCAGCGGACAACAACGCGTTTTGGGCCGCGGGACGCAACTCGGACTCCAGACATGACCGACACGACCTCGATCAAACACCAGACACCCTTAACATCCGGTGATTTTACCGCCGCCGACGAACCATTTGCTCTGTTCGAGGCCTGGTTGAACGAGGCGATCAAGAGCGAGCCGAACGATCCGAACGCCATGGCGCTCGCGACCGTCGACCCCGATGGGCTGCCGGATGTGCGCATGGTGCTGATGAAGGGCTTCGATACCGAGGGTTTTGTCTTCTACAGCCACATCGCCAGCCAGAAGGGTCGTGAACTCGCTGCAAATCCTAAGGCTGCGTTACTTTTTCACTGGAAGTCGTTGCGCCGTCAGGTCCGCATCCGCGGCAACGTGACGCCTGTGACCGAGGCTGAAGCCGACGCCTATTTCGCGACGCGACCGAAGCAGGCGCAGATCGGCGCCTGGGCGAGCAAGCAGTCCCAGGAGCTCGAGAGCCGCTTCGCCTTCGAACAAGCCATCGCCAAAGTCGCGGCCCGACATGTCATCGGCGACGTGCCGCGGCCGCCGGGCTGGAGCGGCTGGCGCGTCACGCCTTCGCGAATCGAGTTCTGGCACGACCGCCCGTTCCGCTTGCACGACCGCATCGAATTTCGCCGTGACGCGGCCGGCCAACCGTGGTCCAAGACGCGGATGTATCCGTGAGCTCTGGGGCGACCTGAAAGATGTCCATGCCGCATTCGTCCAATGCGCCGCGCCGCACGCTGCTCCTGACCGGAGCCAGCCGCGGTATCGGCCACGCCACCGTGATCCGCTTCTCGTCGGCGGGCTGGCGTGTCATCACCTGCTCGCGGCATCCGTTCCCGGAGGATTGTCCGTGGGATGCAGGCCCTGAGGATCACATCCAGGTCGATCTCAGCAATCCCGCGGACACGACCCGCGCGATCTCCGACATCCGCGACCGCCTCGAAGGCGGCATGCTGCATGCGCTGGTCAACAACGCCGCGATCTCGCCGAAGGGCCCCGGCGGCTCGCGCCTCGGCTCTGTTGACACCGACCTCGACACCTGGACGCACGTCTTTCACGTCAATTTCTTCGCGCCGATCATGATGGCGCGCGGGCTGATCGAGGAATTGAAGGCGGCCAAGGGCTCGGTCGTGAACGTCACCTCGATCGCGGGCTCGCGCGTGCATCCCTTCGCAGGCGCCGCCTACGCTACGTCGAAGGCCGCGCTCGCATCGCTGACGCGCGAGATGGCGTCCGATTTCGGACGCGTCGGCGTCCGCGTCAACGCGATCGCACCGGGCGAGATCGACACCTCGATCCTGTCGCCCGGCACCGACAAGATCGTCGAGCAGCAGATTCCGCTGCACCGCCTCGGCACGCCAGACGAAGTGGCAAAAATCATCTACGTGCTGTGCACGGACACCAGCTCTTACGTCAACGGCGCGGAAATCCACATCAACGGCGGCCAGCACGTGTAAGTTCTTCTCGTCATTGCGAGCGCAGCGAAGCAATCCAGATTCTTTCCGCGGAAAGACTCTGGATTGCTTCGCAGCAAGTGCTCCTCGCAATGACAGAATTGAAATTGGTGTCTAGGGAAGCGAGGCGATCCAGACAACGCCGCCGCAAGACCTGGATCGCCCTCGCCTTCCGTTCCTCAATCGACTCGAATCCGACGTGACCTTTCGCGCGGCAGCGGAGCGGCCGTGCTGAATGCGGTCGAGCAGTCGTCGTCGTTCTCACCGTCGAGCAGCGGAGCACCACAGTGCCGGCACATGCGCGCCGACATCGACGACGCCTTGCCGCTCGCCAGGACCTGGCGATAATTCGCGAGGTCGATGACGTTGCGGGGCGACGTTATGTGTTTTTCAACCATGGTTGTTCCTCGCGGCTACGCACTGCTTATCGCAGACAAGTTTCGCGCAAACGTTCAGCCCACCGCTCAAATTTTACCGGAGGAATTGCGGCACGGCGAACACATCACCGCGCTGCCTCAATCCCGCTCTATTCTGCGACACCAAGCGTGATGTCTCTGCGAACGGTGTAAGGTCTCGGTAGTATTACAGCCACTTCTTCCACTTGAAGAGCCAGTACGGGACGATCGCGGCGATCAACATCATCACCAGCGCCATGGGATAGCCGTGCACCCATTCCAGTTCCGGCATGACCTTGAAGTTCATGCCGTAGATCGAGGCGATCAGCGTCGGCGGCATCAGCACGACGGCCATCACCGAGAACAGCTTGATGATGTTGTTCTGCTCGAGATTGACGACGCCGAGCATGGCGTCGAGCACGAAGGTGATCTTGCTGGAGAGGTAGGAGGCATGGTCGGTCAGAGAGGAGACGTCGCGCTGCATGGTCTTGAGCTGCTCGCGCATGTCCTTCGACCATTTCACCCCCTCCACCACCGCCGAGAGGAAGGCGACGACGCGGCCGATCGAGACAAGGCTCTCGCGCACCTTGGAGGTCAGGTCGCCCTTGCGGCCGATCGAGATCAGGATCTGGGAATATTGCTTGGCGTGACCGTGGCGCTCACTCTCGGGCTCGAAGATGTCGTGGCTGACCTGGTCGATCTCGGCGCCGCAGCGCTCGAGGATGTCGGCGCAGCGGTCGATCACGGCGTCCAGCAGCTCCATCAGCACCATCTCGCCGGTGATGGAAGGCGTGCAGGAGCGGGCGAGCTTGGCCTCGACCAGGGCGAACGGCTTCGGCAGTTCGTAGCGCACCGTCACCAGGCGGTGGTCGCCGAGGATGAAGGTCACCGCCGTGGTCCGGGGCATGTCGGTATCGGAGTGGCACATCAGCGTCGCGGTCATGTAGCGCGCGCCGTTCTCGATATAGAGGCGGCTGGAGATCTCGATCTCCTGCATGTCTTCCCGGGTCGGGATGGCGATGCCGGCAAGCCGCTCCACCGCCTTGTCCTCGGCCGCGGTGGGATTGACGAGATCAATCCAGACCGCGCTTTCGGGCAACGCGGAGAGATCTTCGATGACAGCCTTCTTCAGGGCGGACTCGGAGGGAACAAACACCGAAAACATGCACAACTCCAGAGAACCTGCGACAGAACGACAGCCCTTAGCGCGATTCTGACAAGTTCACGATGACAACCACATTAAGAGAGCGTTTGCATTTGTGGCGGCGCCATGGCTCAACTGTGGCCCGGAATCGACAGTCCGGCTCCCTCAGCCCAAAAATCTTCGCGGAACCGCAAATTTGCGGCAGAAAAGCCACAGCTCGGGTCTCGCAGCGCGGGATAAGCCCTTCAGTGCTGGAATTGTGGCAGATTTCAACGATAATGGGATTAACGGAGTCGAGGAACTTGGGCGGTAAGCTCAGGCCTTCTGCACGGTATTGCTTTGATTGGAACCAAATCATGTCGTCGCTGAAAGTTAAGTTGGGAATTCTGGCCGCCGGCCTGATGCTGTCGGGCTGCATGCAGGCCACGCATTTCGAGGCGACCGACACCAAGGCCTTCAAGCCGAAGGACAAGGAACTGCTCGCCAAGGTCCGGTACGAGAATACCCCGGTTGCGGAGCCGTTCCGCCGCGCCATCGTCGACTACCACCGTAAGGAATCGCCGGGCTCGATCGTGGTCGATTCCGACAATCACTATCTTTACTACGTGCTGGATGGCGGCAAGGCGATCCGTTACGGCATCACCGTCGGCGAAGAAGCCATGGCCTGGTCGGGCATCGCAAAGGTGGGCAGCAAGACCGAATGGCCGGCCTGGCACCCCACTCCCGGCGAAATTTCGCGCCTGGGCGTGCCGACCTATGTCGCACCCGGTCCGGACAATCCGATGGGCTCTCGCGCGATCTACCTCTATTCCGGCGGCAAAGACACGTTGTTCCGGATCCACGGCACCAATCAGCCGGAATATATCGGCGCCTCGATCTCGTCAGGCTGCATCCGCCTGACCAACGAGGACGCGATCGATCTCTATGATCGCGTCAAGCTCGGCACCCTCGTCGTGGTGCTCGAGCCGAAGCACGGCGACTCGCCCTACAATTCGCGGCTTGCGCTCGGCGGCAGCCAGACCGGCCAGGCGGGCAGCTACTGATCGCCTGCTGATCTCCGAGATCCAAAAGCGCCGGTTTCACCGGCGCTTTTTTGTTGCCGGCTTGTGCGGCTGGGACTTGCCGGCATCGGCCGCCGGCTTCTCCGCCGCCTCGTCGTCGGCTCCGTCCTTGGTCTCGGATTTGGCTGCGACCTCGCGCGGCGGCGCCTCCTCGGGGCGCTCCGCCGGCAGCAGCGGGGCGATTTGCGGCAGGGGATCCCAGACGTTCCACTGGCAGATCCGGTAATCGTTGCGCCGCTGGGCGAGATCGAGATGGATATGGTCCTCATGGTACCAGTCCGAGCCCGGGCCGAGCACGGTGGAAAATCGCGAGCAGACCGAATGCAGCACGCGCTCGCGCACCTCGCGCGACATGGTGCGGTCGGTGAGGCCGATCGACTGCCCGTTGGCCAGCTTGATGGCCCTGACGTCGAGGGCGTTGGCCTTGCCGTGCTCTGACAGCAGTGCACCGGCGACGCGGTTGCGACCGCGGCACTCGAAGCTGTCGAAATTATCGAGTTCGCCAATGGTCGAGCCGAGGCTGCTGGCCAGGGGCGCCATGTCGTTGCGCAGCCAATCGGAGATCGCTGAGGCCATGGTGCAGCGAAGGATCGCCGCCGGCTTGACCGTCACCTTGCGCTTGTCCGGCAGCACGATGGCTTCCAGCCGCACCAGATCCTCGCCGCCGCAGGCGCCGGGGCCGCGGATATCCGGAATGGAGGGCGCGATCGCGATCTCCTCGGTCAGCGCCAGACGACAGGCGGAGACCGGCTTCTCGGGTGGCGCCGCAGCCTCGGCGGGCTTGTCGGCACCGGGCTTGTCCGCGAGAGGCTTGCCGCCCGGCTCCGGCGGGGCCTCGCCTGAGGCCTTCTCGTCCAAAGCCTTCTCGTGCAAAGCCTTGGGCGCCTCTTGGGGGCGCGGCCTCGGGAGCGGGATCCTGGCGGAATGAACCGCGGGGCGCGGCCGTGGTGCGGCGATACCGAAGATATCCAGCGGGGATGTATATTTTCGCGCCTCTGCTCTCTCGGCGAGCACCAGCGACATCCCGAGCGCAGCGGTAACCATTGCCGCGCCAGCGGACATATAGCCGCGACAAGACCATTTGCGGCGAAAGTCCGGCACGCTAAAACCCATGGCAATCTTTGGCCCAACGCTGAGAGCGACAACGCGCCCAGCGACTTCTCGGAGGAACGTCGGAATGCTTGGTTTGATGCAAGATTGGCCCCTGCTCTGCCACCGGATCATCGAACACGCCGCCAAAATCCATGGCAAGCAGGAGGTGGTCACACGCTCGGTCGAGGGACCGATCCATCGCACCACTTACGCCGAAATCCACAAGCGCGCGCTCAAGGTCTCGCAGGTGCTGGATCGCGAAGGCATCAAGCTCGGCGACCGTGTCGCGACGATCGCCTGGAACACCTGGCGCCATCTCGAGGTGTGGTACGGCATCATGGGGATCGGCGCCATCTGCCATACCGTCAATCCCCGCCTTTTCCCCGAGCAGATCGCCTGGATCATCAACCATGCGCAGGACCGCATCGTGATGACCGACATCACCTTCATTCCGGTCCTGGAGAAGATCGCCGACAAGCTGCCGAGCGTGGAACGCTACGTCGTGCTGACCGACAAGGCGCATATGCCCGAGACCACGCTGAAGAATGTCGTCGCCTACGAGGACTGGATTGCGGAGGCCGACGGCAAATTCAAATGGAAGGACTTTGACGAGAACACGGCGGCCGCGATGTGTTACACGTCCGGCACGACAGGCGATCCGAAAGGTGTGCTGTATTCGCATCGCTCCAACGTGCTGCATGCGCTGATGGCCAACAATGTCGATGCGCTCGGCACCAGTGCGTCCGAGACAATGCTGCCGGTGGTTCCCCTGTTCCATGCCAATAGCTGGGGCATTGCCTTCTCCGCCCCCTCGCAGGGCACAAAGCTGGTCATGCCCGGCGCCAAGCTCGACGGCGCCTCGGTCTATGAACTGCTCTCGACCGAGAAAGTGACGCACACCGCCGGCGTTCCGACGGTGTG
This sequence comes from Bradyrhizobium amphicarpaeae, assembly GCF_002266435.3. Lineage (NCBI taxonomy): Bacteria > Pseudomonadati > Pseudomonadota > Alphaproteobacteria > Hyphomicrobiales > Nitrobacteraceae > Bradyrhizobium > Bradyrhizobium amphicarpaeae. The sequence continues at coordinate 1,998,885 of NZ_CP029426.2, read as the reverse complement.
GCTGATGCTGCTCCAGCACATGTCCGCCAACAATCTCAAGCTGCCCGACCTGAAGATGGTGATCTGCGGCGGCTCAGCGATGCCGCGCTCGATGATCAAGGCCTTCCTCGACATGGGCTCCAACGTGCGCCACGCCTGGGGCATGACCGAGATGAGCCCGATCGGCAGCGTCGCGGCGCTGAAGCCGCCGTTCCAGAACGCCACCGGCGAGGCCCGGCTCGACGTGCTGCAGATGCAGGGCTATGCGCCCTTCGCGGTCGAGATGAAGATCACCGACGATGCCGGCAAGGAGCTGCCCTGGGACGGCAAGACATTCGGGCGCCTCAAGGTTGCCGGCCCTGCCGTCGCCAAGGCCTATTTCCGTCTCGACGGCAGCATCCTCGACGAGAACGGCTTCTTCGACACCGGTGACGTCGCGACCATCGACGAGGACGGCTACATGCGGATCACCGACCGTTCCAAGGACGTGATCAAGTCCGGTGGCGAATGGATCTCCTCGATCGACCTGGAGAACCTCGCGGTCGGCCATCCCGCGGTTGCCGAAGCCGCCGTGATCGGTGTCTACCATCCGAAATGGGACGAGCGGCCGCTGCTGATCGTGCAGCTCAAACAGGGCCAGCAGGCCACGCGCGAGGACATCCTCAAATACATGGACGGCAAGATCGCCAAATGGTGGATGCCCGATGACATCGCTTTCGTCGACGGCATCCCGCACACCGCCACCGGAAAGATCCTGAAGACGGCGCTGCGCGACCAGTTCAAGGATTATCGCTTCCCGAACGCGGCGGCGTAACTGCCTCACGCGTCATTCCGGGGACGATGCCTGCATCGCCCCGGAATGACAGGCAGTAACAACCCGGACTCCCTTGAATTTACCTCCGGGCCGTGGTCTCAACGGCGCATCGTCGCGCCAAATCGGCCGGCATCGCCCCAAAAGACCCCGGCAGAGCTCACCCGATGGCCCGCAGGTTTTTCGCTCCCTATCAGTCGGAGCCCGTGTCCAGTCTCGCGAGCTGGGCGCGCAATCTGGCCGTGTTCGCGGTGGTGGCGGTGGTGGTCTCGGTCATCATCGTCCGCTTCGATTTCCTGGAGCCGAAGCCGGCGCTTGCGACCTTCTTCGGCGGGCTCGCGATCTCAGGCCTGTCGATCCTGTTCGGGCTCGCCGGCTTTGCCGCGATCTGGCAGAACGGCTCGCGCGGCATGGCGCGCATCCTGCTCGCGTTCCTGATCGACGGGGCGATCCTGGCCTATCCCGCCTATCTGGCCTTGCAATATCGCAAGCTGCCGCCGATCTACGACATCACCACCGACCCGATCGATCCGCCGCGTTTCGAGGCGCTATCGCGCCTGCGCACCGGTGAGGGCACCAACACCGCGGTCTATGCCGGTCTCTATTCGGCGGAGCAGCAGCGCCACTTCTACCCTGATATCGAGCCCGTCGAGCTCGAGATTTCCGTCGACCGCGCCTATGCGATCGCGCTTCAGCTCGTCAACAAGCGCAAATGGATCGTCATCGACGATCGCGCACCGCAGCCGCCGCGCCGCATCGGCCGCATCGAGGCGGTGGCGCGGACGCCGATCATGGGGTTTCGCGAGGACATTTCGATAAGATTCGTGCCGGACGGGGACGATTCCCGTGTCGACATCCGCTCGGCCTCGCGAAATTTCGACAGAGATCTCGGCAGCAATGCCGCCCGCGTCAAGAAATTCATCGACGATCTCAACACCGCCGCCGATGCCGACGCGCTCAAGCCGGTGAAGAAGACCCCGGTGGCGCCACCGAAGGTGCCGGCGAAGACGGTGAAGAAGTGAAATTGGCGAATGGCGAGTAGCGAATGGCGAGTAGCGAATAGCGATGTCCACTCGCTACTCGCCATTCGCTGCTCACGCCATCCGGTACGTTCCGCCAATCACGGGATCGCCATCCGTCGCGACCACGCCGCGCGCGACCAGATCTTCCAGGTGCGCCAGCACGGAATAGCCGGCGGCCGTCGTCAGTCTGGGGTCGATGCCGATATAGATCGCGCGGACCATGGTCGGGATGTCGGTCTCGCCCTTGGCGAGGCGATGCAGGATCGAGGCTTCGCGCGCCTTGCGGTGACGGATCAGGAAGCGCACGAAGCGCTGGCCGTCGGGGATCTCAGGGCCGTGGCCGGAGAAATAGAGGTCTTCCTCGCGTGCGGCGAGGCGGTCGAGCGAGTCCATGTAGTCGATCATCGAGCCGTCGGGCGGCGCCACGATCGAGGTCGACCACCCCATCACGTGATCGCCGACGAAGTTGAATTTTCGCTCCGGCCAGGCGAACGCCAGATGATTGGCGGTGTGCCCCGGCGTCGCCACGGCCTCGAGCCGCCAGCCGTCGCCTTCGACGACGTCGCCATGGGCGATGTTGACGTCCGGTGCGAAATCGCGGTCGGCGCCGGATTCCGGATTGTGCTTCTCGCTCTCAAAACGCGGGCGCGAGGCCCGGTGCGGGCCTTCGGCGTAGACCGGCGCACCGGTCGCCTGCTTGATCCGCCCGGTGTTCGGCGAATGGTCACGATGGGTATGGGTGACGAAGATGTGGCTCACGGTCTCGCCGCGCACGGCATCGAGCAGCGCAGCCGCATGGGCCGCATCATCAGGACCGGGGTCGATGATCGCGACATTGCCTCGGCCCACGATGTAGCTGACCGTGCCGGTGAAGGTGAACGGGCTCGGATTGTTGCAGAGCACGCGGCGCACGCCGGGCCGGACTTCCTCGACGATGCCGGCCTTCAGCGGAAAGTTGCGGTTGAACGGGACGTCGTCATTGTCGGACATGGCCTGCTCATTCCTTGCTGACTTCGTCATGCCGGGCCTTGTGCCGGGCATCCACGTTCTTCGCTGGAGCTACAACGTGGATGGCCGGGACGAGCCCGGCCATGACGGAGTTGGAGAGTTCTGCCGCCTCGTACCCGCGCGCTCTCAGAAGAACGCCTGAATGCCCGTGATGGCGCGGCCGAGGATCAGCGCGTGGACGTCGTGAGTGCCCTCGTAGGTGTTGACCGTCTCGAGGTTATGGACGTGGCGCATCACGTGGTACTCGATCGAGATGCCGTTGCCGCCGTGCATGTCGCGCGAGACGCGGGCGATGTCGAGCGCCTTGCCGCAATTGTTGCGCTTCATGATCGAGATCATCTCGGGCGCGAACTTGCCCTCGTCCATCAGGCGGCCGACGCGCAAGCTACCCTGCAGGCCGAGCGCGATCTCGGTCTGCATGTCGGCGAGCTTCTTCTGCACCAGCTGGGTCGCGGCGAGCGGCTTGCCGAACTGCTTGCGGTCGAGCGTGTACTGGCGTGCGCGATGCATGCAATCCTCGGCCGCGCCGAGCACGCCCCAGGAGATGCCGTAGCGGGCGCGGTTGAGGCAGCCGAACGGACCCTTGAGGCCGGAGACGTTGGGCAGCAGCGCGTCTTCCGCAACCACGACGCCGTCCATCACGACCTCGCCGGTGATCGAGGCGCGGAGGGAGAGCTTGCCGCCGATCTTCGGTGCGGACAGGCCCTTCATGCCCTTCTCCAGCACGAAGCCGCGGATCTGGTTGTCGTGCGCGGCCGACTTGGCCCAGACCACGAACACGTCCGCGATCGGCGCGTTCGAGATCCACATCTTGCTGCCGGTGAGGCGATAGCCGTCCGCGACCTTCTCGGCACGGGTCTTCATGCCGGCCGGGTCGGAGCCGGCATCGGGCTCGGTCAGGCCGAAACAGCCGACCCACTCGCCGCTGGCGAGCTTCGGCAGGTACTTCTTGCGCTGATTCTCGTCGCCATAGGCGTAGATCGGGTACATCACCAGCGAGGACTGCACCGAGTTCATCGAGCGATAACCGGAATCGACCCGCTCGATCTCGCGCGCGACGAGGCCATAGGCGACGTAGCTCGCATTGGCGCAGCCATATTCCTCCGGCAGCGTGATGCCGATCAGGCCGAGCTCACCCATCTCGTTGAAGATCTCGCGGTCGGTCTTCTCCTCGAGATAAGCCTTGGTGACGCGCGGCAGCAGCTTGTCCTGGGCGTAGGCGCGAGCGGTGTCGCGCACCATGCGCTCGTCTTCGGTCAGCTGCTCGTCGAGCAGGAACGGATCATCCCACTGGAAAGAAGCCGCAGCCGGCTTGTCCTTGGCCTGGGGGCGCACGCTCATGAAACGTCCTTTCGTCTGGTTCCGTCAAAATTTGCCCGACAAACTAAAGCGCCGCGGCAACAAGTGCAATTGCATCCTGATTTCGGTCATTCCGGGGCGCGCTCCGGCGCGAACCCGGCAACGGCGTCGTCAGCTTTCGAGCAGCTCGTTGGCGACGATCTCGATGCCGAAGCCCGACAGGCCTTTGTAATCGTGCACCGAGGAGGTGAGATGCCGGATCGAGGTGACGCCGAGGTCGCGCAGGATCTGCGCGCCGACGCCGACCTCGCGCCACTGGCGGTTGCGGTCGGCTTCCGACGCAGACTCGTCCGGCAGCGCCGCCACGGGGACACCGGCCGCGCCGTCGCGCAAATAGACCAGCACGCCACGGCCGGACTTCTTGAAATGCTCGAGCACGGCGGCCATGCGCTTGTGGCCGGTGAAGATGTCCTTGACGATGTTCGGCTTGTGAAAGCGCGTCAGCACGTTCTTGCCGTCGCCGACGCCGTTGTAGACGAATGCGACGTGGGCGATGGAATCGAACGGCGAACGATAGGCATAGCCCTGCAAGGGGCCGATCGGGCTTTCGGTGACGAAGGTCGAGACCCGCTCGATCAGCTTCTCGCGCGCCTGGCGATAGGCGATCATGTCGGCGATGGTGACGTGCTTGAGCTTGTGCTGGGCGGCGAAGCGGGCGACCTGCTCGCCCTTCATCACGCTGCCGTCGTCGTTCATGAGCTCGCTGATGACGCCGACCGGCGGCAGGCCTGAGAGCTTGCAGAGATCCACGGCGGCCTCGGTATGGCCGGAGCGCAGCAGCACGCCGCCGTCCTTGGCGATCAGCGGAAAGATGTGACCGGGGCGGGCGAAATCATTGGCGCCGGCATTGGGATTGGACAGCGCGCGGCAGCAGGAGGCGCGCTCCTCGGCCGAGATGCCGGTGCCGCCGTCGGGCTTGTAGTCGATCGACACCGTGAACGCGGTGGTGTGCGCGGAATCATTGTGGGCGACCATCGGATCGAGCCGCAGCCGGCGCGCATCCTCGGTCGTGATCGGCGCGCAGACGATGCCGGAGGTATGGCGGATGATGAACGCCATCTTCTCGGCGGTGCAGAGCGAGGCGGCGACGATGAGGTCGCCCTCGCCCTCACGGTCGTCGTCGTCGGTGACGACGACGAGCTCACCCCGGGCAAAGGCCTGCAAGACTTCCTGGACGCTATCGGGCATGTCCCAATCTCTATCGGTTATGAGCGGGAGGCTTAGCCGGAGTTGAGCCGGGGCGCTAGTGTCCTGGACGCAACCGCATATGCCGCGGGCAGGCCTGCCAAGCTGGGACAGGCTTGCACCGAAGATACCAGGAATTCAGGCGCCCGTCAGGGCAGCACTTCGCGGCGCTCACCAAGCCGCTGATCGAGCTCGGCGCGCTTGTCGTCGAGCAGGCCGGCCTGCGCGGCCTCGATCACGGTAAGGAGTTCATGAGCGTCGCTGAGCCGGGTCACGGTGACGTAGCTGGCGCCGGCGGCATAGAGCTCGTCCACGTCCGACAGGAGATCGGCCGTGGCAACGATCATGGCGGTCGGGTTCAGGGCGCGGACGTGGCGGACCAGCTTCTCGTTGCTGGCGCCCTTCAGCAGCGCATCCGGCACGCTGAGGATGATCATCTCGGACTTGCCAACCCCGGCATGGAGCAGCGTATCGGCGCTGCTGATGTCGCCATAGATCACGTGCAGGCCGCGCGACAGCAACGTCTGGTACACATTGGGGTTGAAATCGATCACGGTGATCTGCTCCAGCAGCACCGGGGCCTGCCGTTCGATCTCGGCCAGCAGGGCGCTCGCCGCACGGAAAAAGCCGAGGATGACGATACGGCGGGCCTCGCCATGGCCGCCCTCGTGTGCCTCCTCGCCATGGCCGTTGCCGTGGTCGAGATCGCGCAGGCCGATCCGCTTCAAGGGGCCGATCGCCCAGCGGGTGATCTCGTCGCTGCGGCTCATCGCGAAGGTCGAGAGCACCGCGAGCACCACGAAGGCGAAGGAGGCGGCATTCGCCGTCTGCGCTGCGATATGGTGATCGTTGACGCCGGTCTGGATCACCACCAGCGAGAACTCGGAGATCTGCGCGAGGTTCAGCGCCGGCAACAGGCTGGCGCGCAGGCCCTGCTTCATCAGATAGAGCGGCGTGAAGGTGGTGACGAGGCGGCTGACCACCGTGAAAGCCGCGATCATCAGCGCCAGCCCGATCACGGAGAGGCCGGGCACGGGAATGGTCATGCCGAGCGCGACGAAGAACAGCGTGATGAAGAAGTCGCGCAGCGTGGTGACCTTGGCGGTGACGTCGAGCGCGTAGGGAAAGGTCGAGAGCGAAACGCCGGCGATCAACGCGCCCATCTCGCGCGACAGCGACAGCCGCTCGGCGGTCTCGGCGACGAGAAAGCACCAGGCCAGCGCGCCGAGCAGGATCAGCTCCGGACGCCGGGCGATCTGGTGGAACACGCGCGGCAGCACGTAGCGGCTGACCAGCAGCGCCGCGGCAACCAGCACCGCGACGCGGCCGATCGAGAGCAGGATGACGCTGACTTCCAGATTGGCAAGGCTCGGCTGCACCGCCAGAAACAGGATCGCGAAGATGTCCTGGAGCACCAGCACGCCGAGCGTGATGCGCCCCGGCAGCGTGTCGAGCTCGCGTTTCTCGTAGAGCACCTTGACGATGATCACGGTGCTCGACAGCGCGCAGGCGACGCAGAGATAGACCGCATCGAAATGGCCGCCGCCGAGCGACAGGCCGATGCCGACGAAGAACAGGACCCCGAGCAGGCAGCCGCCGAGCAGCTGGCCGCCCGCCGCGAACAGGATCACCTTTCCCGCCCGCACGATCTTCTTAAGGTCGATCTCCAACCCGATCATGAACAGCATGAAGATCAGGCCGAGCTCGGAGATGACGCTGATCGATTCCTGCGAATGGACCCAGCCGGCGCCGAATGGACCTATGCAGAAGCCGGCGATAAGATAGGCCAAGATCAGCGGTTGCCGGGAGAAATGGGCGAGCAGGCCCAGCATCCAGGCAAACAGAATACAGAGAGTGATGTCGCGAATGAGCTCGTGCATGCCAAATTGGTCCGTTTTGCCGCACCCTAGAGCCGGGTTGCGGCGCGGCAAGCGAGCAATTCGTCACATGCGAAGCGGGCTGTTCGCAGCAATGCTGCTATGCCCGCTCGCCTTTGCCGTGCCCGCCGCCGCACAATCCAAGGTCAATATCGAACAGAACTTTGCCGATTCCCTCACCGCAATGCCGAAGGAGGAACTAGCCGTCTCCGGCGGGTTCTACGTGCCCGCCTATTCCAGCGTCGCAATGAGCCAGGGCAAGCTGCGCGTCGACTTCTCGGTGACCCTGAGTGTTCACAACGCCTCCGAGACGCAAGCACTGGTGCTCAAACGCATCGCCTATTTCGACACCGCAGGCAAGCAGGTCGAGAGTTATCTGAAGGCGCCGGTGGCCTTGAGGCCGCTGGCCACCGTCTCGATCTTCATTCCGACCGATGACGTGCGCGGCGGGACCGGGGCCAATTTCCTGGTCGACTGGGCCGCGACAGGCGAGATCGCCGAGCCGGTGATCGAGGCCCTGATGGTTGGCGGCGTCGCCAATGCGCATTACGCGTTCATCAGCCAGGGCCGTCCGACCAGGACGGCCATGAAGAAATAGAGGCCGTTGCCGCGCTTCGAGCCAGCGCTGCGCGGCCGCAGATCAAAAACCGCGAAAACAACCCCATGCACAGTAGAACGGTTCTGCGAAATCAATGGCTTGCCGGCCTGCTCAAAACAGATGCGGATTTTACGAACCCTATTTGACGCGTCGGGCAAAACACTGGCATGATGACATGATCGACATCACGGCACACGGTCCTCGCCAGGCCGGCTGCTCAATAAAAAACGACGAGGAACGCCCATGACGTCCAGCTTCGATTTCGCGCCCCTGTTTCCCGCAGGGCTGCCGGCCCCTTCTGCGCGCTGGACGGGCCTTGCCAAATACAGCTTCGTCGGCGGCAACAACGATTCCGAGCAATTGCCGCTCGAGGGCCTGATCGAGGCGACCAATTCCGCCCTGCAAAAGGAGGGCCGGTCGCTGGCGACTTACGGGCTGGCGCATGGCCCGCAGGGCTATTTGCCCTTGCGCGAATTCCTGGTGGCAAAGCTCAAGCGCGATGCCGGCATCACCTGCACCGTCGACGATCTCATGATCGTGTCCGGCTCGCTCCAGGCGCTCGACCTCGTCAACGCCACGCTGCTGACCCGGGGCGACACCGTGATCTTCGAGCAGGACAGCTATCAGGGCTCCCTGACCCGCCTGGCGCGGCTCGGCGTCAACGTCGTCGGCATCCCCCTCGACAAGGACGGCATGCGCATGGACGCACTGGGCGCGACGCTGGCCGACCTGAAGAGCCGCGGCATCCGGCCGAAATACATCTACACCATTCCGACGGTACAGAATCCGACCGGCAGCATCATGCCGGAGAGCCGCCGCGCCGAGTTGATACGGCTCGCGACCGAGTATGGCGTCCCGATCTTCGAAGACGATTGCTATGCCGACCTGGTCTGGTCGGGGCAGCGGCCGCCGGCGCTCTACGCCATGAGCCCGAACGGCGTGATCCATATCGGCTCGTTCTCGAAATCAATCGCGCCGGCGCTGCGCGTCGGCTTCATCGTGGCGCCGTGGGAGGTGATGTCGCGGATGCTGGCGCTGAAGACGGATGCCGGCTCCGGCGCACTGGAGCAGATGGTGCTTGCCGCTTATTGCAAGCCGCATTTCGCAAGCCACGTGCCGGCGCTGACCAAGGCGCTGCGCACCAAGCTCGACACGCTGATGGAAGCGCTGAACGAGCAGTTCGGGACCGCGGCGGAATTCGAGGAGCCGAAGGGCGGCATCTTCCTCTGGGTGAAGCTGCCCGACCAGGTCGATACGCTGAAGCTGTATCAGGCCGCGCTCGCCGCCGGCGTCTCGATCAATCCGGGACCGGAATGGTCGACCAACAAGAGCCACTCCAGCTCGCGCCTGCGGCTGTGTTTTGCAAGCCCTTCGCATCAGCAGATCCGCGAGGGCGTCGCCGTGCTGGCCGAGGTCTGCCGCAAGGAGTTCGGCGTGCCCGCCCGCAGCGCCAATGTGGAGAAGCGGGCCTGAGCCGCCCTCACGCCTCGACGTGAAACTCCACGTTGACCTGGCCGGAGCCGGACGAGGGAAAATAGTCGCAGAGCTGCTCGGCCGCGCCGCGATAATCATGCCAGCCGAGCGCGGCGAACAGCATGATCGTGTCGGCCATGCCGCCTTCGCCGTTGCACTTGGTGGCGTAGTCCGGAAGCATGTCGAGGAATTCGCGATAGCGGCGGCTCTGCCACAACTCGAGCACGCGCAGGTCGACCTGGCGGTTGAACTCGCTGGCGATCGAGGTCCAGGCCTCCGGGCCAAGCTTCTTGTTCGGCCACAGCCGATGCGACAACGAACCGCTGGCGAGAACGGCGACCCGTTCACCGGAGTCATCGATGGCGCGCCGGACCGCTTCGCCGAGAATCCGGCTCTCCTCGAACGAGGTGAACAACGGCGAGGCGACCGAAACCACCTTCGCGAAGCCGTCTGGATTCATATAGTGCATCGGCACGATGGTGCCGTATTCGAGCCCGAGGCTGGCCACCTGATGGGCGATCACGTTGAGGCCGGCGTCCCCGGCCCTGCCGGCGATGGCTTCGCCCAGGCGCGTGTCACCCGGCAGGTCGTAGCGCAGATCCTGGATCATCTGCGGCGCCTCGTGGCTCGTGAACGCGCCGCGGTGCCGCGCATTGGCATTGATGTGGTAGCCGAAATTGGAGAGCCAGTGGGTATCGAACACCACGAAGCTGGTGACGCCGCGCTGTTTCGCCCGCCGGCCGAGCTCCCGCAGCGACCCGACGGCGGCTTTGCGCGCGTCTCGTAGCGGGCTCCCGGGCGCCTCCGACAGCATCAACGATGGAACATGGGTGACCTTGGCCGCGAGTACGAGTTGCCCCATTGCAGTCACCTCGAAGCGTCAGGCCGCCTGTGGCTGACTGCCGTGGATCGCGGAGGCCAGCCGCAGCAAGAGCACGATCGAGACGTTGCCCTTGCCGGCCTCGATCTGGGCGATATAGCGCTCGGAAATCCCGGAACGGCGGGCCAGCTCGCGGCGCGACAGGTCGCAGCGCATGCGCGAGGACCTCAAGCGATCGCCCAGCTCGGTCAGAAACGCGGTCTCGGAATACGGCGGCACAGCACAGCTCCCCGGCAGCACTTCGCCCGCAAAATCCATGACTTGATTCAGCATTGGTCTATCCAGGTTCGCCTTCGGGACCGCCATTCTACCCCGGACAAGGCCGGTCTCATTGACGCGGATCAAATTCGCGAGCGATGGGCGGCGGCCATGGACGCACGCGGGCGGGATGCTACATTGGAAATCTTCGAGGCGGGGTCTTTCAGGACATGGCGCATTGTTTGAGCCGCTGGATCGCGGCTGCGATCCTGTGGGCGGCGATCCCCTCCACGGCAGGTGCCGGGACTTTGACCGCGACGGTCGAGCAATGGGGCCTGCTCGGCTCGTGGGCGGTCGACTGCGCGGCCCGGCCCGACCGCGACAAGGGCGCGCTGCTGACTTACGAAGTCCGGAAGGACGGAAGGGTGATGTACCGGCGCGATTTCGGCGAGGCCAGGGACGAGAACGAGGTGGTGTCGGCCACGATCGGCGCCGAGGGCCTGCTCAATGTGATGGTATACCTCCCCTCGCTGCATCAGACACGTGAGTTCGGGCTGCAGCTGGAAAAGGACGGTAGCCTCCGCGCGATCTACAATCGCAGCGAGCGCGGCGAGTACACGATCCGGGACGGCAAATACGTCGCGACGGGCGCGCCGACGCCGAGACAACAACGTTGCGATTAGCCACCTGAACAGACGTTCAGAATTTTCCCGCAGTTCCTCCGGAACGTTCGCATCTGTGTGCGGTTTAGATGTGCATTCTTTTGGAGGAGGACATCATGAAGAAGATTGGTTTTGTGGTTGCGGCCCTGGGTGCTCTTGCGATCGCGGCGCCGACGCTGGCAAGCGCAGAGACCGTGGTGATCAAGCGTGGCGGTTATCACCATCATCACGGCCCGTACGGCGCTCGCGCCGAATTCCGCAGCCACCGCGACCATGGCTGGCATCGTGGCTGGCACAATCGCGACCGGGTCGTGGTGATAAAGCGCCATCGTCACTGGGACTAAATGCAGAGCGCATACGGAAATGGCCCCTCGCGGGGCCATTTCTTTGCGCGCGCAGTCTTGCAGGGTGGGTAAAGCGAAGCGTGCCCACCGCTTCGACGATGATTGAAGAGATCTGGTGGGCACGGCGCAACTGCGCCTTTGCCCACCCTACGACTATTTTGCAGCTCGCCTTCTAATCCCACGCCGGCCCAAAGCCCGGATTGACGCAGCGCCTGTCCTTCGGGAGCGCGGCGATTTTTGCGCGGTCGGCATCGTCGAGCGTGATCTTCAGCGCATCGAGATTGGCCTGCTGGCTCTCGCGGCGCGAGGCCTTCGGGATCGCGGCGACGCCGTCCTGGTCGAGCAGCCATTTCAGCGCCACCTGCGCGGCAGTCGCGTCGTGCTTGACCCCGATCTCCGCCAGCACCGGATCCGAGGCGATGCGGCCCTGCGCCAGCGGACAATAGGCCACCAGCGGGATCGACTTGGCCTTGAGATAGGCCAGCACCTTCGATTGATCGAGCATGGCGTGATATTCGATCTGGTTGCAGGCAATCGGCGCCTTGACGTCCTCGACCGCGGTCTTGAGCAGCGCCGTGGTGAAGTTCGCAACGCCGATGGCGCGCGTGCGGCCCTCCTCCTTCAGCTTCATCAGCGTCTCGAACACCGCACCCCAGTTCGCGGCCTTCGACGGCCAGTGCACGAGATAGAGATCGACATGGTCGAGCCGGAGCTTCTTCAGGCTGGCATCGAAGGCGCGGCGGATCGCGTCAGGTGCCAAATTCTCGTGCCAGACTTTTGTGGTGACGTGCAGCTCGCTGCGCGGCAGGCGAGCCGCGGCAAGGGCAGCGCCGATAAATTCTTCGTTGGCATACATCTCGGCGGTGTCGATATGGCGATAGCCGATCGACAGCGCGCTCTCGACCGCGGCGCGGCAGGCATCGCCCTGCATGCGGAAGGTGCCGAGGCCGAGCTTTGGCATGTTAATGCCCTGGGTCTTCAGATTGTCCATGAACAGGCTCCTGACATATCGATCCCGCCGGTCGCGCGGTGAGGCCGCGGGGAACAGTCTCTCTGGTAATGGAAAAGAGATGGCGGGAGCCAGTAGTCTAGCGCGCCAGCAGGGCGGCGGCCAATCAAGATCGGGTTAGCTTCATGCCACGATGTCTACCGACGTCATGGCCGGGTCAAGTGTTTAGCCCGGCCATGACGACGGAAAGAACCCGCCGTCCCTCATGAATGTTGCGCCACCACGGCTGGCCGTGCCTGCGGCTGCGGCACGATGTCGACCGACCAGAGGTCGCGATTGTCGACGTCCTTCAGGGTCACCGTCATGACGCCGCTGGTGCCGTCGATGTCGACGCGGCCGAAGAATTGCAATCCGAAACACGGCGCCAAATTCTCGCCCTGCGCTTCGCTGCAGCCGTTCTGGTACATCGCGACCGGACCGAAGGTATCGTCGAGCTCGCCCGGGCCCCAGGTGCCGGCGTGCAGCGGGCCGGAGACGAACTCCCAGAACGGCTCGAAGTCCTGAAACTGGGCCTTGCCAGGATCGTAATAATGCGCGGCGGTGTAATGCATGTCGGCGGTCAGCCAGACGATGTTGCGGAGGCCGGCGCGCTTGATGAAGCCGAGCAGATCGGCGATTTCATGCTCGCGCCGGTCGGGCGGCCCATCGCCCAGCGCGACCGCGTCGAGGCTGATGAGGCCGATCGGCAGGTCGGCGGCAATCACCTTCCAGGTCGCGCGCGATGCCGCCAGCTCCCGCTTCAGCCAGGCGAGTTGCTCGGCGCCCAGAATCCAGCCGCGGTGATCACCGCCCTTGTTCCAGCTGTCGTCACGATGGCTGCGCATGTCGATCATGAAGACGTCGAGCAGCGGGCCGTAGGCGATCTTGCGGTACACCCGGCCCTGCCGCGCGCCGATGTCGCGGATCGGCATGAAGTCGAAGAAGGCGCGGCGGGCGCGCGCGACCAGGCGCGGAGTGCCGTCGTCCTCATAACCGGCCTCGTCATGGCTGCCGGTGGGCGACCAGTCGTTGGTGACCTCGTGGTCGTCCCATTGCGCGAACATCGGCACCTCGGCGTGGAAGGCGCGAAAATTCTCGTCGAGATGGTTGTATTTGTAATTGCCGCGAAACTGCGCCAGCGTATGCGCGACCTCGGACTTTTCCTCGGTCACGAGGTTGCGCCAAATCTCGCCGTTCGGCAGCTTCTGTTCGGAAGGGACCGTGCAATCGGCGTAGATGTGATCGCCGGAGTGGATGAAGAAATCCGGGTGGTTGTCGAGCATGGTGCGATAGCTGCGATAACCGCCGCGCGCGACGTCGATGCCCCAGCCCTGCCCCGCCACATCGCCGGACCACAGGAACGAGATCGATTGGCCGGCGGCCGGCGCGGTGCGGAAATGGCCGACGCGGCTTTCGCCGGCAATGCCGGTCGCGATGTCGTCGAAGCGCACGCGGTAGAAGATGTCCTGGCCGGACGGCAGATCGTCGAGCTGCAGCTTGGCGGTGAAATCGGCGTCGGGCACAGCGTCGCGCGAAGCTGACGCGATGATGGTCCTGAAACTCTCGACGGTCGAGCATTCCACCTGCATCCGCGCGGGCCGGTCGGCGCGCGCCCAGATCACGGCGGAGCCGCCGGAGACATCGCCGGATTGAATACCGCCTGCGATCCGCGGCCGGTCGGCGGCGCGGCTGAGATGGGGCGCGGCGAGCGTGCCGAGCGAGGCGACGGCGAAGCTGGAGGTGGAGCGGACCAGGAATTGCCGCCGGGTCCATGCGCGCGAAGCGCGGAGCGTTGCCATTCAGGAAACCTTCGTCGAATCGCGACGGAAGGTGCCTGCGCTCCTTGACTCCCGGCTTACGGTTTCTTGACCCCGCGCCTACGGTTTTGCGACGCGGGGATGACGAATGTGATCGCGGCGGCGACAGAGCAAGCGCCTCGCCCTTCGAGACGACCGCTGCGCGGTCTCCTCAGGGTAAGGCTGACTGGGAATGCCGTTCGCTGATCTGGCGCAAGATACACCCGGCGTCATCCTGAGGGCCTGCCGAAGGCAGGCGTCTCGAAGGATGGCAGCAATCGAGCTATCGCCCGATACGTGTTACCGCTTCCAGTCGCAGATGCCGCCGGTGCGGCACGGCCAGGTCTGGATGCGGGTGTCCATCGCCTGCGCGTCGAGCGGGTTGCCGTGACGATGGGCGAGCTTGGCGCGCGCCGCGCCGCGCGGCTGGGCGGGCCTCGCATGCGCGACCTTCGGTTCGGCTATTCGGACGCGCTCGGCGGCAACCTTCTTCGGCACGTCGACCGGCTCGGCGCGGGCCTGCGCCTCGTTGCCGCCGCGCGCTTCCAGCGCAACCGGCGCGAACTGCGTCTCGGGCCCGAGCCGTTTCGGCGACAGCACGGCCCTGGAGAGATCGAGACCGAGATATTCGTCGGGCTTGTAGTCGTCGGCGCGTGCGAAGCCGCCCCATCCGATGACGAGGGCAACGGCAACTGCGAAAGGAATGCTCTTCAGGACCACGTACGCCTCCTGAAATTGATTTTGAAAGAGGTAATTTACCTCTATTTAGGAGGCGTCGCGCGCAATTCCAGCGGCCAAGTGCCGCCGTGGTTAAGAACTTTGGCGGTGTCAGGCGACCTTTCGGGCCGGACCCGTTCCGTCGAGGAACCCCATCAGACGGCTGCGGATGATCTGTTCCGCCTCGCTCATGATGCGATCGACGAGTTCCTTGCAGGAGGGGATGTCGTGAATCAGCCCGGCAACCATGCCGCAGCTCCAGGCACCGGCATCCATTTTGCCCTCCAGCATGATCTGGGGATAGACGCCCGCAACCTGGTCGTGGATGTCGTCGATCTTCAACTTGTCGCCCTTCTCGCGCTCGATCTCGATGAGGCGATCGACATTGGCGTTCCTCAGCACACGTTCGGTGTTGCGCAAGGACCGCATGATCAGGCGGGTGTCGAGCTCGGTCGCCGCAACCAGCGCATTCTTCACGTTCTGATGCACAGGCGCTTCCTTGGTGGCGATGAAGCGCGTGCCCATGTTCATGCCGGCCGCGCCCAGCGACAGCGCCGCGACGAGGCTGCGTCCGTCGGCCATGCCGCCGGACGCCACGAACGGAATCTTCAATTCCTCCGCCGCCCGCGGCAGCAGGATCATGTTGGGAATGTCGTCTTCGCCGGGGTGACCGCCGCACTCGAAGCCGTCGACGCTGACGGCGTCGCAGCCGATCCGCTCGGCCTTGAGCGAGTGACGCACCGAGGTGCATTTGTGGATGACCTTGATGCCGGCGGCCTTCAGTGCCGGCATGTATTGTTCGGGGCTGCGGCCCGCCGTCTCCACCGCCTTGATGCCACCCTCGACGATGGCCGCGATGTATTCCGGATAGGGCGGCGCTGCGAAGGTCGGCAGGAAGGTGAGGTTCACGCCGAACGGCTTGTCGGTCATGTCGCGGCAGCGCGCGATTTCCTTGGCGAGCAATTCCGGCGTCTTCTGCGTAAGGCCGGTGATGATGCCGAGCCCGCCGGCGTTGGAGACGGCAGCGGCCAGCTCGGCAAAGCCGACGAAATGCATGCCGCCCTGGATGATGGGATGCTCGATGCCGAACAGCTCGGTGATCGCGGTCTTCACTCAAATACCTCCCGGAAATTTTGCCTGGTCATTGGGTCCAGTTTAACCGGACTTTTGCGCCGCGGTCACCATTTCTCTCCGAACGGGCGGATCTCCATCTCGAAGGTCCAGGCACTCTTCGGCTGCTGGTAGAGCTGCCAATAGGCATCCGCGACCGCCGAGGGCGGCATCAGCAGATCGGGATTGTCGAGCGCATTGGGCCCCAGCGCCTCGAGCCGGCGCTGCCGCACCCACTCGGTATCGACGCCGGAATCGATGATGAGATGAGCGACATGGATGTTCTTCG
This sequence comes from Bradyrhizobium amphicarpaeae, assembly GCF_002266435.3. Classification (NCBI taxonomy): domain Bacteria; kingdom Pseudomonadati; phylum Pseudomonadota; class Alphaproteobacteria; order Hyphomicrobiales; family Nitrobacteraceae; genus Bradyrhizobium; species Bradyrhizobium amphicarpaeae. The sequence continues at coordinate 1,982,589 of NZ_CP029426.2, read as the reverse complement.
GACCGAGTTCGCGCGCCATCGCCTGCGCCACCGCACGAAGTCCGAACTTGGCGCTGGCAAAGGCGGCAAAGCCGCTGCCGCCGCGCAAGGACGCCGTCGCGCCGGTGAAGAAGATGTTGCCGCCGCCGCGCGGCAGCATCAGCCGCGCTGCTTCGCGGCCCGCAAGGAAGCCGGAATAGCAGGCCATCTCCCACACCTTGCGAAACACGCGCTCGGTGGTGTCGAGGATCGGAAAATTGACGTTGGCGCCGACGTTGAAGATGCAGACCTCAAGCGGGGCATGCCTGTCGGCGTCGTCGAGGAAGGAGATGATCTCCTCCTCCTTCCGCGCATCGAGCGAGCGGGCGTGGATCTCGCCGCCGGCGGCCTCGATGTCGCTCACCAGCGGCGCCAGCTTGTCGCCGTTGCGGCGGCCGGCGAAGACCGTGAACCCTTCAGAGGCAAATTTCCTGGCGATCTCGGATCCGATGAAATCGCCGGCCCCGATCACGGCGGCTGTCGCGTTTCGCTTGGGCAAGGTCGCCTCCTCCGTGAGAGCGCTGTGTGATTGAGATGGAGGCTATAGTTCTAAAATAGAACTGTCAAATTTTTAGGCGAAATGCTAGCTTCACCACGAAATTGTCTCGAACATTCAAGTCCGTTCCTTTTTCTGACTGACGAGGCCGGGCCGGAGACCGATCATGAAGTGGGACACGCTGGACGAAGAGCAATGCTCGCTCTCCCGCACCGTGGCCGTGGTCGGCGACCGCTGGACGCTGCTGATCCTGCGCGAATGTTTCCTGCGGGTGCGCCGGTTCGAGGGATTTCAGTCCTCATTGCAGATCACAAGGCACCTGCTCTCGGAGCGGCTGAAGAAGCTGGTGCGCTTCGGCATCCTGCGCCGCGTTCCCTATTCCGAGGCGCCCAAGCGCTACGAGTACATCCTCACGCAAAAGGGCCTCGACCTCTACCCGATCATCATGGCGATGGTGCATTGGGGCGACACCCATATGGGCGACGAGCGCGGCCGCCCGTTGCTGCACGAGCACAAGTCCTGCGGCAAGCTGTTCGATCCCGTGATGGTGTGCTCGGAATGCGGCGAGCCGCTGCATGCCAAGCAGGTGCATGTGCATGCGGGGCCTGGACGGAAAGAGGCGGTGGGGTGAGCTGCCCCCCAAAATTCGCGTCATTGCGAGGGAGCGCAGCGACGAAGCAATCCAGAGTGCTTCCGCGTCAACAGTCTGGATTGCTTCGTTGCGCTCGCAATGACGGGAGGGCTCAATGCCCCCGCGCCGACCCACCCAGCTTGATCGGCCGCAGCACCGCCGCCGTGGGGATCATCAGCACTGCGATGATCGCAAGCGTCCAGAACACGTCGATATAGGCGAGCAGATCAACCTGCTGCTGCAGGGTGCGCCCGATCCACGCAAGCGCTTGCGATGCTGCATCGCTCGCGTTGGAGCCCTGGGCCTGGAAGTAGCGCGTCATCGCGTCGATGGTCTGCTGATAGCCGATGTCGGACGGCGCGGCGTGCTCGATCAGGCGGCTCTGGTGAAATTGCTGGCGCTGCGCCAGCACGGTTTGCGCCAAGGCGACGCCCATGGATCCCCCGATGTTGCGGGCAACGTTGATCAGGGCCGAGGCCTGGTTGGTCTTGTCCGGCGGCACGCCATCGTAGGACGCGGTCGTCACCGGCAGGAACAGGAATGGCAGGCCCAGCGCGAGGAAGATGCGCGACAGCGCCGCATAGCCATAGGTGATATCGCCGGTGAGCCCGGTGAGATGCCACATCGAGAGCGCGACGATGGCAGCGCCGAGCATGATCAGATATTTCGGCTGCACCGTGCTGACGAGCCGGCCGACCACCGGCATCAGCACCAGGGTGGCGATACCGCCCGGTGACAGCGCGAGGCCCGCCAGCATCGCCGTGTAATTCAGCTCGGTCTGCAACAGCTGCGGCAGCAGCTGGGTGGTCGAGATCAGCACCGCGCCCGTGCCCAGCATCACCAGGAAGCAGGCGGCGAACTGGCGCCGGCCGAGCAGGCGAAGATCGACGATCGGATCTTCCCGCGTCAGCTCCCACGGGATCAGCGCGACCAGCGAGACGACGGCGAGCACCGCGAAGACGATGATCATGTTCGAGCCGAACCAGTCGTTGCGCTGGCCCTCGTCGAGCACGAATTCCAGCGATCCCAGTCCGATCGCAACGAGTAGGAAGCCGATATAGTCGACGCGCAAGCCTCTGCTCAGCAGCCTTTCCCGCTCCTCCTGCGCGCCCGAGGGCTCCTTGACCAGCGTGCCGACCAGAGACAGCGACAGCAGGCCCATCGGCACGTTGATCAGGAACACCCAATGCCATGTGTAGGTGTCGGTGATCCATCCGCCGAGGGTCGGACCGATGACGGGCGCCACCACGACGGCGACGCCGTAGATCGCGAAGGCCTGGCCGCGTTTGTGCGGCGGAAACGAGTCGGCGAGGATCGCCTGCTCGCTGGTCGCCATGCCGCCGCCGCCGAGACCTTGCAGGATGCGGAACAGGACGAGTGATTCAAGATTCCACGCGAAGCCGCAGAGCAGCGAAGCAAAGGTGAAGGTCGCGACGCATATCATGTAGAAGCGCTTGCGGCCTATCACGGTCGAGAGCCAGCCGGAGATCGACAGCACGATGGCGTTGGCGACGAGATAGCTGGTGATGACGTAAGTGCTCTCGTCGATGCCGACGGCGAGGCTGCCTGCGATGTGACGCAAGGAGACATTGGCAATGGTGGTGTCCAGCACCTCCATGAAGGTCGCGATCGAAACCACGAAGGCGATGAGATAGGGATTATGTCCGCCTGCAGCCGAGCGCTCCGGCGACCAGCCGCCTGCGGACGCGCCGCCCTGCACTGCGTCCGTCATCGCACCCTGGTCCAGGGCACGACCGACATGCCGGGACCGACGGGCAGACCAGCCGGCCAGTTGTCGACCACGATCTTCACCGGCACGCGCTGCACCACCTTGACGTAATTGCCGGTCGCGTTCTCCGCCGGCAGCAGGCTGAACGCGGTGCCGGAGCCCGGCTGCACGGAATCGACATGGCCGGTGAGCTTGCGGCCGGGATAGGCATCGATGCGGATCTCGACCGGCTGACCCGGACGCATGTCGCCCAATTGCGTCTCCTTGTAATTGGCGACGATCCAGACCTCGTCCGGCACGAACATCATCAGGCTCTGTCCCGCCGTGACGAAGGTGCCCTTGGCTCCGGAGAGCTTGACGACACGACCCGATTGCGCCGCGACGACATGGGTGTACTGCAAATTCAGCTTGGCCTGATCGAGCTGCGCCTGCGACTGCTCGAGCTGCGCCTCGGCGCCTTCGAGCTGGGCTTGCAATGTCTTGATACCGAGTTGTGCCGACGTCACCGCCGTCTTGGCGCGTTCGGTGTTGGCCTGCTGGGCCTGAAGATCGGAACGGGTCTGCTGCTGGCGCTGCACCGTGCCGGCCCCCTTCTCGACGAGTTCCTCGGCGCGCTTGAACTCCTCTTGCGAAAATTGCAGCTGAGCCTGCGCCTGTTCGAGTTGAGCCTGGGTCTGCTTGATCTGCTCTTTCTGCGATTCGATCTGCGCTTCGACATTGGCGATGTTCGCCTTGGCGCTGGCCACCTGCGCATTGGCCTGATCGATGGCAATACGGTAATCGCGCTCGTCGATCTTGGCGAGGAGATCGCCGGCACTGACGTGCTGGTTGTCCGTCACCGGGATGTCGGTCACGTAGCCGCCGACCTTTGACGCCACCGAAAAGCTGCGCGCGGCGACGAAGGCATCGTCGGTGGATTCATAGTGGCGGGCGTCGAGCCAATAGAGCAGACCGCCGATGAGGGCTGCGATCAGCACGATGGCGCCGCCGGTGGCCAGCAGCCAGTGCGCACGAAGCCGGTCACGCAGCGATGGTGCCTGGGCCGGCTGCCTGTTCTCGCTTTTTGGATCGGGAGGCGTACTTGGAGCTTCCGTCGTCCTCTGCGGCCGCTCCGCGGACGGCCCACGCTCCCGGGTCTGAGCATCCACGGGCAACACCTCTTTCAGGAATAGACCTTGCGCCGGGGTGGCATGAGCCGCCTCGCCGGCCGCGAGCTAACCGCATTGCCGAAGCATGGTTCCGCTCGAGAAGGCGCTACTGCCATTCGCGAGTGCCTGCTCAAAAAGCAAGCGCGGCATCGGGATGCCGCGCTTGCTCCGTCGTCACCGAAAATTTATCTGTCAGTGCGTCTTGGTCTCGTGCCATTTCTCGAGATCGGGCTTCGCCTCGTCCGATCCCTGCTCCTTTTCCGGATTGCCCTTCCAGGGCTTGTCGGTTTGCCGGTGCGAGCCCCAGTCGCTCTCTTGCCGGGGATCGTCCGCAGGGGTCTCCTTACTCACTGTTCTGTCCTCACTTGCAGGGTCACGCAAACGGAACGCCGTAATAGGAATTGATGCCGCGTACCGCGGCGTCATCACCCCAGTTCCAATCACTCCGTTCGGCGTATTTCGGCGCGCCTTCGAGTTCCTTGGTGGTGATGCCGGTGACATACCCGCCAAGTTCCGTGTCGTACTTCAGCGACTGCCAAGGCAACGGGTAGTGATCGTTGCCAAGGCCCAGAAATCCGCCGAAGCCCAGCACGGCGTAGGACACCTTGCCGCTGACCTTGTCGATCATCACGCGTTCGATCGAACCGATCTTGTTTCGATCGGCCCCATAGACCGAGGTTCCCTCGACCTTGTCGCTGCCGATCAGCCGGCCCATTTCGTCGCGATCCATTTCACCCTGATTCAGCATCGTCGTTCCTCCACTCAGCCAATGGGAATCAACCGGACAGGCGAGCGATCGTTCCGGCACCGATGTTCCCGACGGCAACCCAGGAACATCGCGAAAGAGGAGTCGTTCTCTGAGCTTCAGCACAATCGAGAGCCACCCGCGATGTCCCAGACCGTCTCCGACTTCATCGTCCAGCGTCTGCATCAATGGGGCGTGCGCCACATCTTCGGCTATCCCGGCGATGGCATCAACGGCGTGTTCGGCGCGATGAACCGGGCTCAAGGCAAGGAAGGCGAGATCGGCTTCGTGCAGGCGCGGCACGAAGAGATGGCGGCGTTCATGGCGAGTGCCTATGCGAAGTTCTCCGGAGAGCTTGGCGTTTGCATCGCGACCTCCGGACCCGGCGCATCGCATCTGATCACCGGACTTTACGACGCCCTGCTCGATCACCAGCCGGTGCTGGCGATCGTCGGCCAGCAGGCCCGCAACGCTCTCGGCGGCCACTATCAGCAGGAGATCGACCTTCTCTCGATGTTCAAGGACGTCGCCGGTGCCTACGTCATGCAGGCCTCCTCGCCGGCACAAGTGCGGCACCTGATCGACCGCGCGGTTCGGATCGCGCTGGCGCGGCGGGCCCCGACCGTGATCATCCTGCCCAATGATTTGCAGGACGAGCCCTATGTAAGCCCGCCCCGCGCTCACGGCACGCTGCATTCCGGCATCGGCTACAGCGCCCCGCGCGTCATCCCGCGTGAGGCCGATCTCGATCGCGCGGCGGACGTGCTCAATGCCGGCAAGAAGGTTGCGATGCTGATCGGCGCCGGTGCGCTCGGCGCCACCGACGAGGTGATCGCCGTCGCCGACCGCCTGGGTGCCGGCTGCGCCAAGGCACTGCTCGGCAAGGCCGCGCTGCCCGACGACCTGCCGTGGGTCACCGGCTCGATCGGCCTGCTCGGCACTGAGCCCAGCTATAACATGATGATGGAATGCGACACGCTGCTGATGGTCGGCTCCGCCTTCCCCTATGCCGAGTTCCTGCCGAAGGAAGGCGCGGCGCGCGGCGTGCAGATCGACATCGACGCCGGCATGATGTCGATCCGCTTTCCGATGGAAGTCGGGCTCGTGGGCGATGCGGCCGAGACACTGCGCGCGCTGTTGCCGCGCCTGAAGGCCAAGGGCGACGGCGCCTGGCGTCAGGGCATCGAGGACGGCGTCGCAGAATGGTGGAAGACGCTTGACGGCCGGGCTCACCAGCCGGCCGCGCCGGTCAATCCGCAGCTCGTTGCCTGGGAATTGTCCCCGCGCCTGCCCGACCGTGCGATCATCACCAGCGATTCTGGCTCGTGTGCCAACTGGTTCGCACGCGACCTGAAGATGCGGCGCGGCATGATCGCCTCGCTGTCCGGCGGCCTCGCCTCGATGGGCGCCGCCGTGCCCTATGCGCTCGCCGCGAAATACGCCCATCCCGACCGGCCCGTGATCGCGCTGGTCGGCGACGGCGCGATGCAGATGAACAACATGGCCGAATTGATCACCGCCGCGAAGTACTGGCGCTCCTGGCGCGACCCGCGCTTCATCGTCTGCGTCTTCAACAACGAGGACCTCAACCAGGTGACATGGGAGCAGCGCATCATCAACGGCGATCCCAAATTCGAGGCCTCGCAGCGCATTCCCAACGTCTCCTATTCCCGCTTCGCCGAGTTGATCGGCCTGCGCGGCATCTTCGTCGACAGCCCGGAGTTGCTTGGCTCGGCCTGGGAGCAGGCGCTGGGATGCGAGATGCCCGTCGTGCTGGAGGTGAAGACCGACCCCGAAGTGCCGCCGCTGCCGCCGCATATCACGCTTCAACAGGCCAAGAACTTCTCGCTCGCCCTGATGAAGGGGGACCCGAACGAGAGCGGCGTCATCAAGGGCGCCGCGCGGCAGGTGCTCGAATCCATCTTGCCGGGAAAGGGATGATCGATGACGTGCGCGCCGACGCTTTCGCGATGACGGCGGAGCGTTCCTGCCGGAACGGTTGCGTCGCAAGGCGACGGACCCGATCAATCCGCGGAGTGCGAGGCACCCAACGGATTGGCCGTTTGGAACCTCCTTCCTCACGACGTGTTGGTCGGCGCAACGCGGCCGGAAAGCGGTTGCGCGATCCTTTGGAGAATTGGACCATGAAACGCACTCTCATCGCTCTCGCCTGCGTCGCTTTCGCGGGCCCCGCCCTTGCCCAGTCGCTTGGCGAGAAAACCGGCGTCAACTCCGCGCTCGGCGTCGCGCCGGCGACCGCCGACTTCGTCAAGGAGGTCGCGATCAGCGACATGTTCGAGATCGAATCGAGCAAGCTCGCCGAGCAGAAGGGCAACGCGGAAGAGAAGTCTTTCGCCCAGCAGATGATCACCGACCACACCAAGACCAGCACCGAGCTCAAGGGCCTGGTCGGCGAAAAGAAAATCCAGGCCACGCTTCCGACCCAACTCGACAGCTCGCACCAGAGCAAGCTCGACAAGCTGAAGGGTGTGAACGGCAAGGACTTCAGCTCGGACTACAATTCCTATCAGGTCAGCGCGCATGAAGACGCCGTCTCGCTATTCGAACGCTACGCCAAGGGCGGCGACAATGCCGATCTCAAGAATTGGGCCGGCAAGACGCTGCCTGCCCTGAAGCATCACCTCGAGATGGCAAAGACTCTCGGGAAGGCGCCGAGCGTCGGCCAATCCAAGTAACGCAATGCTGAAGGACGCCGGCACGCCCGGCGTCCTTTGCTTAGCAACGTCGACCGCCTCCGCGCATTGAGCCTCGATCATCCCGGAGAGCATGATGTCGAACCCCAGCAAAACCTCATTGTCACGTCGCCACGTCGTCCACGCTGCAGGCGCAACGCTCGCGGCGGCTTCGCTGGCATCCACAGCGAAAGGAGATACCTCGATGGCCGAGCACAGTCTCATCGATCCCGTCAGCCGCTATCCGAAGCCGCCGTTCAAGAAGCAATCGCAGCCATGGCCAGGCCTCGCCGGCCAGATGGAGCCGCGTCCCGACCATGGCGAGACCAGCTACAAGGGCTCCGGCCGGCTCGCCGGCCGCAAGGCGCTGATCACCGGCGGCGATTCCGGTATGGGCCGCGCCGCCGCCATCGCCTATGCGCGCGAAGGCGCCGACGTCGCGATCAATTATTTGCCGGCGGAAGAGCCCGACGCACAGGAAGTGATCGCGCTGATCAAGAAGGAAGGACGAACCGGGCTTGCGATCCCCGGCGACCTCAAGGACGAGGCCTTCTGCCGCCAACTGGTTGAGCAGGCTGTGCAGGGCCTCGGCGGCCTCGACATCCTCGTCAACAACGCCGCCCGGCAGCAGACCCGCGCGTCCATTCTCGACGTGTCGTCGGAAGATTTCGACGCCACCATGAAGACCAACATCTACGCTCCGTTCTGGATCATCAAGGCGGCGCTGCGGCATCTCAAGCCCGGCTCCTGCATCATCGGCACCACCTCGGAGCAGGCTTACGACCCGTCGCCAGATCTCTACGACTATGCGCAGACCAAGGCTGCAACGATGAACTATGTGAAGTCGCTGGCCAAGCAGCTCGCATCGAAGGGCATCCGCGTCAACGGCGTCGCCCCGGGGCCGATCTGGACGCCGCTCCAGGTCTCCGGCGGGGCCACGATGGAGAAGCTGGAAAAGTTCGGCGGCATGACGCCGCTCGGTCGTCCCGGCCAGCCCGTCGAGCTCGCCTCGATCTATGTGCAGCTTGCGGCGGCCGACGCCAGCTATGCGACCGGCCAGGTGTATGGCGCGGCCGGCGGATCCGGCCAGCCTTGACGGAGCCGATGCGGAGGGCTCGTGCGCGTTTGACCAGACAAGACCCGATCGGCTGGCGCCGTCAGCGACGGGGCGAGGAATCGCCCCGTAGCATCAGGAAGCCGTGCATCTCGCTGGCCGTCTGAAGCTGATCGATGCGCGCACTAACGGCGTCGCGCTGGTGCCCATCCGGCAGGCCGGACAGTTCGTGCTCGAGCCGCTGCTTGTGCGCCTTGAGACGCTGCTCGAATGTGTGTGGCTCAGACCGTCTTCGCATCTTCCCTCCTTGGAGGCTGCAGCCCCGGGCTGTTGGCCCAGCGCTCGACTTGATCGATGACCTCTTGGTGGCTTTGGCGTACCGGTTTGGGCGCTTCCGGCTCTTCGGAAAGCTTACGGGGCAACCTGACTTCATCCGTCATGGCTCAACTCCCTTTCCATGAAAATGCGCCAAGGCGAAAGTCGTTTCATGACAACCTATTGAATTTATTCTACTTTTTTACTCATTCCGCGACTCTTTGGACTCTTGGGGAACTCTTGCCAAATTGGCTTGTTGAGTAAGTTGCTCAAACCACTCAATTTGCGTGATCGACCATGAACGACCTTCGCGCCGAGCGGCTTCAGGTCATGCTCTCGCCGGAAGAGTTGGCCGCCATTGACGATTTCCGGTTCAAACATCGCATGCCAACGCGTGCCGCAGCGGTTCGCGAACTGCTCAAGTTCGGACTCGCTGCTGTCGGCGTCGAGGCAACCGCGGGTGTGAAGTCGAGCGCCTTCGGCGTGTTCGGCCGCGGGCCCGAAGGACATACGCAGGAAGATCCCGAGAACGGTGCCGGGGGCTGACTCTCTGGGAGCCGTCCATCAACAAACGGCCCCGGCACGGTGGGTGCCAGGGCCGTCCTTGGAGATTGCTTCCGGTGCACCGGGGGCATGACAACCGGAAGCAATCTATCGACTCGTCGCGCGAGGATTCGTTCCGTCAGATTGAAAGCGTCTAGCCGGTTGGCGCCGCGCCGGAATCATCCGGCGTCATCCCCGAGCCCGGCGTCTTGCTGTTGTCGTTCAGCTTGGGATCGCGCGTCGCCTCTCGCGACGGCGAGCCCTTCGTACCCTTCGTCTGCGTGTCCCTGTTTGATGCGTCCGTCGTGTGCACGGACTGCGCGCGCTGCTTGTCGCTGGGCTGCTCCTCCGCCCGCTTGTCCTTGACGATGCCGTGGTTGGAATTTGCCATGATCTACCTGCGCCTCTTCTGATGTCTCGAAGCGCTTACGCACCGCGGCGTCGAATGTTCCGGCGTGGCGCTAACTGTGCGCCGCGTGGGCCACCGCCGATGCCTTCACCAGATGTACCTGCCGCACGGTCGTCACCGTCGCGAATGCGACCGAGACGCCGAAGGCGAGAATGAGTGAAACAAGAGCCAGACGTGGAGCCATCGCAAAACCTCCTTCTGGAATCCAAAACCAACGCGATCGACTATCCCCTGATCATCCTGGACCGGTCGCTTGCAGTCCGTGAGCGATCTCACACGGAGATGCACGGAAAGAGACCGCTCACGCCTCCCGCTGCTGCGGAAAACGCCTCGCGACGGGCGGAACTTCACCATCCAGCCAGTCCTGCTCATGAGCGAGCGCCGTCCAGGCGTCGGCCATGCGCGAATAGCGCTTGTGGGTGGGTTGTCCTTCCGCTCGCTCGGCGAGTTGAAGACAATTATCGGCGTTGTCTCTGAAGATGTCAGACTGTTTCATGGAATATACGTGGGGGCGGAACACCCGCATCGCAACCCGATTGCCGGATCGTAATGTTCCAGGGAACTTCGCATGTGAGCCGCGGTTGATCACGATGCGAATTCTCGTTGCGATCATCCTGGCTTTCATCAGCACCGCAGCGCCCGCCGACAACAGCGGTGAACGAGGGCTTGGCGATCGCGCGCCGCGCGCAATCGACGTCATCAGCGGCCTCTACGATTTCAGCCGTTTCCAGCAGGGCCTGCTGGAGAGCACCGATCTGAAGGGCAATGCCGAGGTCAGGAATCTCGCCGCCTTGCGCGCCGAGGAAGCCGCCAAGCGCGACAAGACGCTGAAGCAGATCCAGGAGGCGATCGGCGCGGAACCGCGCATCGGCAAGACGACGGCTGTCAGCGCGGGCCTGGTGGAGCCCGAAACGTCGGACGGACCGACCTTCGTCCGAACCTTCTATGCCTCGCAGATTCCGGAGTACGAATCGGCCATCGCGTTGCTTGAACGCTATCTGAAGGCGCCAGACAACACCGCGCTCGCGGCGTTCGCCCGCGAGCAGCTCCCGCTGCTGCGTGCGCAGGTCAAGGACGCCGAGCGCACCATGGCGGACAAGTAGCTCTATTTGTCGTTCGGATGATGTTGCTGGCTCTCCGGCCGGACCGCGCGGTTGCTCTCCGGCATCTTGTCCCGGCCCGCATCGCCATTGTCATCCTTGCCGCCAGACGATGACGTGCCGCTGCCGCTCGGGTTCGACCGGGACGCCGCCCCCGTGGTTGGCGTATCCGCCTTTGGGCTGGCGGAATTCGCGGCTGGATCGCCGGTCACCGCCCCGCGGCCGCTCGGCGCTCCGTTTTGCGCCAGGGCTGACCCGGCTAACAGCACGACGACGATCGCGGCAAATCCAGCTTTCATATCCGTTCTCCCTGTCATTGCGTGCTAACCGCGAGATTTGCCGCGTGTTCCGAACGGTGCGGTGAACGAAAAAACGGGCCGGGACCTCTTTTTCAATTCGCATGGAACCATTTCGGCGCATCGTTGTTATATCCGCCGGGCTGAGCACGGCAGGTTCCATTTCCTCGCGCCGAGACGTTGGTGCTTGATTTCGGATATGGCTGACGCTCTATTTTGACCAATCGCGTCCGGCCTTTGGATTCGGCCGACACCTGCGGGGGAATTAATATGAGCGACCTCGATCCCGGATCTGCATCACGGTCCGGTCGTCGCGTCCCAAAGCCAAAACCCAACGGTGTATCTGATGCGGATTCGCGGGCGGAACTGCTGCTCGCCCTGCAGGCCATGCGCAGCGGCGATTTCTCCGTCCGCATGAGCGGCGACTATCTCGGCATCGACGGCAAGATCGCCGACACTTTCAATGAAATCATCGCCGCCAACCAGCGCATGGCGCAGCAACTCGAGCTTGTCGGCCAGGTGGTCGGCCGCGAAGGCAAGACGCGCCAGCGCGTGAAGTTCGGCCTTGCCTCCGGCTCCTGGGCCGACATGGAAGGTTCGGTCAACACGCTGATCGACGATTTGCTTTGGCCGACCCGCGAGGTGACGCGCGCGGTCGCCGCCGTTGCGCAAGGCGACCTGCTCCAGACCGTCAAGCTCGATGTCGACGGCCGTCCGCTGCGGGGCGAGTTCCTGCAGTCGGCCAACATCGTCAACACCATGATCAAGCAGCTCGGCGTGTTCACCTCCGAGGTGACGCGCGTGGCGCGCGAGGTCGGCACCGAGGGCAAGCTCGGCGGCCAGGCCCAGGTGCCGGAAGTGACCGGCGTCTGGAAGGACCTCACCGAGAGCGTCAACTCGATGGCGAACAATTTGACCAACCAGGTTCGCAACATCGCCGAGGTGACGATCGCGGTCGCAAACGGCGATTTGTCCAAGAAGATCACCGTCGACGTCCGTGGCGAAATCCTTCAACTCAAAGAAGCCATCAACACGATGGTGGACCAGTTGCGCTCGTTCGCCTCCGAGGTGACGCGCGTGGCGCGCGAGGTCGGCACCGACGGCAAGCTCGGCGGCCAGGCCATCGTGCCCGGCGTCGCCGGCACCTGGAAGGACCTGACCGACTCCGTCAACGCGATGTGCGGCAATTTGACCGCGCAGGTCCGCAACATCGCCAACGTCACCACCGCCGTGGCGCGCGGCGACCTCTCGCGCAAGATCACGGTGGACGTGCGCGGCGAGATCCTCGAGCTGAAAGATACCATCAACACCATGGTGGACCAGCTCAACGCCTTCGCCTCGGAAGTGACGCGCGTGGCGCGCGAGGTCGGCACCGAAGGCAAGCTCGGCGGTCAGGCCCAGGTGCCCGGCGTGGCCGGCACCTGGAAGGACCTCACCGACAACGTCAACTTCATGGCCTCGAACCTGACCGCGCAGGTCCGCAACATCGCCGACGTCGCCACGGCCATCGCGAGCGGCGACCTTTCTAAGAAGATCACCGTGAACGTCTCGGGCGAAATCCTTCAGCTGAAGGAAACGCTCAACACCATGGTCGACCAGCTCAACGCGTTTGCCGGCGAAGTGACGCGCGTGGCGCGCGAGGTCGGCACCGAGGGACGGCTCGGCGGCCAGGCCAACGTGCTCGGCGTCGCCGGCACCTGGAAGGACCTCACCGAGAGCGTCAACTCGATGGCGTCGAACCTGACGGCGCAAGTCCGCAACATCGCCGAGGTGACGACCGCGGTCGCCGGCGGCGATCTGTCGAAGAAGATCACGGTGGACGTGCGCGGCGAGATCCTGGAGCTGAAGGACACCATCAACACCATGGTGGACCAGCTCAACGCCTTCGCCGGCGAAGTCACCCGCGTGGCGCGCGAGGTCGGCACCGAAGGCAAGCTCGGCGGTCAGGCCGTCGTGCGCGGCGTCGGCGGCACCTGGAAGGACCTGACCGACAGCGTCAACTCGATGGCCTCGAACCTCACCGGCCAGGTCCGCAACATCGCCGAGGTCGCGACTGCGGTCGCCAAGGGCGATCTGTCGAAGAAGATCACGGTGAACGTGTCGGGCGAGATCCTTCAGCTGAAGGAGACGCTCAACACCATGGTCGACCAGCTCAACGCCTTCGCCGGCGAAGTCACGCGCGTCGCGCGCGAGGTGGGCACCGACGGCAAGCTCGGCGGCCAGGCCGGCGTCCCCGGCGTCGCCGGCACCTGGAAGGACCTCACCGACAGCGTCAACTCGATGGCGGGCAACCTCACCGCCCAGGTCCGCAACATCGCAGAGGTCGCGACCGCGATCGCGGGCGGCGATCTGTCGCGCAAGATCACCGTGGACGTACGCGGCGAGATCCTGCAGCTCAAGGACACCTTGAACACGATGGTCGACCAGCTCAACCGCTTCGCGGGCGAGGTGACGCGCGTGGCGCGCGAGGTCGGCACCGAAGGTCGCCTCGGCGGCCAGGCCAATGTGCCAGGCGTCGCCGGCACCTGGAAGGACCTGACCGACAGCGTCAACTCGATGGCGGGCAACCTCACTGCCCAGGTTCGCAACATCGCCGAAGTGACCACCGCCGTGGCGCGTGGCGACCTGTCGCGCAAGATCACCGTGGACGTGAAGGGCGAGATCCTCGAGCTCAAGAACACCATCAACACCATGGTGGACCAGCTCAACGGCTTTGCCGGCGAAGTGACGCGCGTGGCGCGCGAGGTCGGCACCGAAGGCAAGCTCGGCGGCCAGGCCGAGGTGCCCGGCGTCGCCGGCACCTGGAAGGACCTCACCGACAACGTCAACTTCATGGCCTCGAACCTGACGGCCCAGGTCCGCAACATCGCCGAGGTCGCGACCGCGATCGCCGGCGGCGATTTGTCGAAGAAGATCACGGTGGACGTGCGCGGCGAGATCCTGCTGCTCAAGGACACCTTGAACACCATGGTCGAGCAGCTCCGCTCTTTCGCCGCCGAAGTGACGCGCGTCGCGCGCGAGGTCGGCACCGAAGGCCGCCTCGGCGGTCAGGCCGTCGTGCCCGGCGTCGGCGGCACGTGGAAGGATCTGACCGACAACGTCAATCTTCTGGCCGCGAACCTCACCACCCAGGTCCGCAACATCGCCGAAGTCACGACCGCGGTCGCGCGCGGCGACTTGTCGCGCAAGATCACCGTGGACGTGAAGGGCGAAATCCTCGAGCTGAAGAACACCATCAACACCATGGTGGACCAGCTCAACGCCTTCGCCGGCGAAGTCACGCGCGTGGCGCGCGAGGTCGGCACTGAGGGCAAGCTCGGCGGCCAGGCCCAGGTGCCCGGCGTCGCCGGCACCTGGAAGGATCTCACCGACACGGTGAACCTGATGGCGGCGAACCTGACCGAGCAGGTCCGCGGCATCGTCAAGGTCGTGACCGCGGTCGCCAACGGCGATCTCAAGCAGAACCTGACGATGAAATCCCGCGGCGAGGTCGCCGCCCTCGCCGACACCATCAACAACATGACCGAGACGCTCGCGACCTTCGCCGACCAGGTGACGTCGGTGGCGCGCGAGGTCGGCGTCGAAGGCCGCCTCGGCGGTCAGGCCAACGTGCCGGGTGCTGCCGGCACTTGGAAGGACCTCACCGGCAACGTCAACCTGCTCGCGGCCAACCTCACCTCGCAGGTGCGCGCGATCGCGGAAGTCGCGACCGCCGTCACCAAGGGCGATTTGACGCGATCGATCCAGGTCGATGCCCGCGGCGAAGTCGCCGAGCTGAAAGACAACATCAACACGATGATCACGAATCTCCGTCTCACGACGGACGTGAACACCGAGCAGGACTGGCTGAAGACCAACCTCGCCAAATTCACCAACATGCTGCAGGGCCAGCGCGACCTGACCACCGTCGGCCGGCTGTTGCTCACCGAATTGTCGCCGCTGGTGAACGCCCATACCGGCGTGATCTACCAGGTCGAGAGCGAGGACAATCCGGAACTCGTTCTACTCGCTTCCTACGCCAGCGACGGCATCTATCCCTATCAGCGCGTCCTGCAATTCGGCGATGGCCTGATCGGCCAGTGCGCCCTCGACAAGCGGCCGCGCATGGTCGCCGACATCCCCTCCGACGTGGTGCCGATCAACTCCGCGCTGTTCCGCGTCGCGCCGAAGAACCTCGTCGTGCTCCCGGTGCTGTTCGAAAACCAGGTCAAGGCCGTGATCGAGCTCGCCTCGCTCGTCTCCTTCACCACCTCGCAGATGACCTTCCTGGAGCAGCTCACCGACTCCATCGGCATCGTGCTCAATTCGATCGAAGCGACGATGCAGACCGAAGGCCTGCTCAAGCAGTCGCAGCAGCTCGCCGGCGAGCTTCAGACCCAGCAGCGCGAGCTGCAGCAGACCAACGACCAGCTCGAGCAGAAGGCCCAGCAGCTCGCCGAGCGCAACGTCGAGGTCGAGCGCAAGAACCAGGAGATCGAGCAGGCCCGCCGCGCCCTGGAGGAAAAGGCCACCGAGCTTGCCCTGACCTCGAAATACAAGTCCGAATTCCTGGCCAATATGAGCCACGAGCTGCGCACACCGCTGAACTCGATCCTGATCCTTGGACAGCAGCTCACCGACAATCCGGATGGCAACCTCTCGGCCAAGCAGGTCGAATTCGCCCGCACCATCCACGGCGCCGGCACCGACCTGCTCAATCTCATCAGCGACATCCTGGATCTGTCCAAGATCGAGTCGGGAACGGTCACTGTCGACGCCGAGGAGATCCTGACGGCGAACCTGCTCGAGACCGTCGGCCGGCCGTTCCGGCACGAGGCGGACAACCGCAATCTGTCGTTCAAGATCGACATCGATCCGAACCTGCCGCGCAGCGTCGTCACCGATTCGAAGCGGCTGCAGCAGGTTCTGAAGAACCTGCTCTCCAACGCCTTCAAGTTCACCGCCGAAGGCGAGGTGCGCCTGAAGGTCACCGGCGCGGTCGGCGGCTGGGGGACGGATCACCCGGTGCTGAACTCCGCCCCGGCCGTGATCGCGTTCGAAGTGTCCGACACCGGCATCGGCATTCCGCTGGAGAAGCAGAAGCTGATCTTCGAGGCGTTCCAGCAGGCCGACGCCGGCACCAGCCGGAAATACGGCGGCACCGGCCTTGGACTTGCGATCAGCCGCGAACTGGCGAGCCTGCTGGGCGGCGAGATCCATCTGCGCAGCCTGCCGGGCAAGGGCTCGTCGTTCACGCTCTATCTGCCGCTCAAATATTCCGGCCCGACGCTCGCGCCGCGTACGACGCCGACGCTGCAGCCGCACAACCAGCCGCCGGCGCTGCAGCCGGCCGCGCCGGAGCAGCAGCGCGTCATCGAGCAGCTTGCCGACGACCGCCTCAATCTCGAACCCGGCGACAGCATCCTCCTGATCGTCGAGGACGACCCGCATTACGCGCGCGTGCTGGTCGACCTCGCGCGCGACAAGGGATTCAAGGTGCTGGTCGCTGCCCGCGGTGCCGAGGCGCTGGAGCTCGCCAAGCAGTACCAGCCGCGCGCGGTCTCGCTCGACGTGTTCCTGCCCGACATGCTCGGCTGGACCGTGTTGAGCCAGCTCAAGCACAATCCGTTGACCCGCCATATCCCCGTGCAGATCATCACGCTCGACGAAGATCGCCAGCATGCGCTCGCGCGCGGCGCGTTCTCCTTCGTCAACAAACCGACGACGACCGAGGGCGTCTCGGCCGCGCTGACGCAGATCAAGGAATATGCACGCCCCAGGCGCAAGCGGCTCCTGATCGTCGAGGACAACGAGGCCGAGCAGCTCTCGATCCGCGAGTTGCTGCATCACGACGACATCGAGATCGTGACGACCGACACCGGCGCCGGTGCGCTTTCGACGCTGCGCGAGGCCCCCTGCGACTGCGTGGTGCTCGACCTCAGGCTACCCGACATGAGCGGCTTCGAGGTGCTGGACCAGATTCGCAACGACGAGGCCCTGTCGAACATCCCGGTCGTGGTCTTCACCGGCCGCGAGCTCTCCGCGGACGAGGATGCGGAACTTCACACCATGGCGCGCAGCATCGTGGTCAAGGGCGTGGAATCGCCGGAACGCCTGCTCGACGAGACCGCATTGTTCCTGCACCGCGTGATCACGGAACTTCCGCTCGAGAAGCAGCGCATGCTGGAGAAGCTGAACAGTTCCGACGAGGACCTGATCGGCAAGACCGCCCTGCTCGTCGACGACGATGCCCGCAACATCTTCGCGCTGTCGAGCGTGCTGGAACGGCGCGGCATGAAGGTGCTGACGGCCACGACCGGCCGTGAAGCCGTCACCCTGGTCGAATCCAATCCGGAGATCGCCATCGTGCTGATGGACATCATGATGCCGCAGATGGATGGCTACCAGACCATCGGCGTCATTCGCGAAAACCCGGCCTTCGCCCGCCTTCCGATCATCGCGCTGACCGCCAAGGCGATGAAGGGCGACCGCGAAAAATGCCTGGAGGCCGGCGCGTCCGACTACCTCGCCAAACCCGTCAACACCGATCAATTGCTGCTTGCGATCCGCATGTGGCTGCACCGTTGAGTTTGGATCCGCGAATGGACCACGAAAAGGTCAACATCCTCCTCGTCGACGACCAGCCCGCAAAGCTGCTCGCCTATGAGGTGATATTGAAGGAACTCGGCGAAAACCTCGTGATCGCCTCGTCCGGCCGCGAGGCGCTGGAGGTGCTGCTCAAGACCGAGATCGCGGTGATCCTGGTCGACGTCTGCATGCCCGAGCTCGACGGCTTCGAACTCGCCGCGATGATCCGCGAGCATCCGCGCTTCCAGAAGACCGCGATGATCTTCATCTCCGCCATCCAGGTCAGCGACATCGACCGGTTGCGCGGCTACGAGATGGGCGCGGTCGACTACGTGCCGGTACCGGTCGTGCCGGAGGTGCTGCGCGCCAAGATCAAGGTGTTTTCCGAACTCTACCGCAAGACCCGCGAGCTGGAACGGCTGAACCAGGAGCTCGAGGATCGCGTCCGCGCACGCACGGCGGAACTGGAGAACTCCACCACGAAATTACGCGAAAGCGAGCAGCGGCGCAGCATGGCGATCGCCGCCGGCAAGATGGGTTCCTGGGACTGGGACTGGATCAGCGGCGACTGGATGTGGGACGAGGGGCAATATCGCATCTTTGGCGTCAACCCCGAAAGCTTCGCGGTCAACCCGGCCAACGTGCAGGCGCTGCTGCATCCCGATGACGTCGAGCAGTTGCGCAAGGCGGTTGCCGAATTCAACATGGGCACGCGGGCCTATGAGACCGAGTTCCGCATCCTGCGGCCCGATGGGGAGGTGCGCTGGTGCGTGGGCACGGCGGCAGCAACGGTGGACGACAGCAGTCGCGTCGTGCGCGTGAGCGGCGTCACCGTGGACATCACAGAACGCAAGCGTGCCGAGGAACGGCAGAATCTGCTGGCCCGGGAAGTCGATCATCGCGCCAAGAACGCGCTGGCCCTGGCGCAGTCGATCGTGCGCCTCACCCGCGCCGACGAGGTCAAGGCCTATGTCAACGCCGTGGAGGGACGCATCAACGCCTTGGCGCGCGTGCACACCATCCTGTCGCTGTCGAGCTGGCAGGGCGCCGAGCTCTCCAAGCTGATCGACGAGGAGGTTGCGCCCTATTCGCTCGGCGGCCAGATCGTGTTGGCGGGTCCGGAGGTCCAGTTGCTGCCGACGACGGCTCAGACCTTGGCGCTCGCGCTGCACGAGCTCTTCACCAATTCGGCCAAGTACGGCGCCCTCTCGACCAGGTCGGGACGGCTCGCGATCGGCTGGCAAGTCGAGGACCAATTGCTGACGCTGAGCTGGGAAGAATCCGGCGGCCCACTCGTCATGCCGCCGAAATCTCGCGGCTTCGGCACGCGGAGCCTGCTTGCGAGCGTCGAGTCCCAGCTCGGTGGACAAGCGCAATTCGATTGGCGGGCCGAGGGATTGGTGTGCCGCCTGGAGGTGCCGCTGATACGCAAGACGGCGGCGACCACACCCGGAAAATTCGACGCCGCAAGCGCGTCCGGATTGCAACGCGCCTCGGGCTAGCCCGACGCCACCATCCTCGTTCGCCGGGGCGGCCGCGCTTGCTCGGCGAGGCGTCCTTCGAGCCAGGCTTCCGTCCGGGCGAGATCGCGCAGCGCCCTGGCGTAGCGGCGGGCCGCACTTCGCTCCACGCCGCGTGGCAGTTTGCGGGCCTTGCGCAGCAGGTCCGCAGCCGCGTTGCGATAGGCCAGCGAGCGGTAAAGATAGACGACTTCACCCATATCGAATGTTCCCGTTTTGCTGGTCTTCATCCTCGCAAATCCGGCATGAACGTCGGATGAAGCCGTCATGAAGATTTCTCCACGCATCTGGAACCGCGAAATGTCATCCGCGTTTGCATGCCAGTTCGGGATGCGGTTCCATGCGCGCAAGAAAGTCTTCGGACCTGATCTCTCCGACCGGCCTCATCAGACTGATGACGCATGCGATGATGGGCGCGGCGCTCGGCCTTACCTTCGGCCTCACGCTGATCCTGTCCAATCCCGCCGTCGCCAGCCTGCTCGATCACGGCGGAAGCCAAGCCGCGATCGTCTTCGCCCTCACCCTGGTGACGACGTTCGCGATCGGCGCGACACTCACCGGCGCCGTGTTCATCCTCGTGGAGGACAAGCAAACTTGAAGCGTGCGTGCGGCTCGGCCGACGTGTCCTCAGGAACTCCTTCGGCAAATGGCGGTTGGCAGCCTGCGTCAATTTAACTCAGGGAGTTCCCCGCATGACGAAGACGAAGCTCGTTCTCACCGCAATATTGGCCACCGGCCTCGCCGCCGCGCCGCTCGCCGCACAGGCCAAGTCGCACAAGGCGAAACACGGATCGTCGATGTCGTCCTCGCAGACCACCGGCGCCAACACCAAGTCCTCGAAGGGCGCGGATCCTTCCGGCCAGGGCGGCTCCGGTCCCGGCTCGGACCAAGGCGGCACCATGATGAACAAGAGCGGCAAGGGCATGAGCAATTCCAAGTGAGCTCAGGCCGACCAACTCAGACAAAAGCCCCGCGGCGACGCGGGGCTTTTTCGTTGCAGGAGAGCTGCTGTCACTCAGGCAGCGTTGCGCTGCACGTGACGGCCCTCCTTCACTTCTTCGATGATCTTGGCGCTGAACGCTTCCAAGTCACCGGGATTGCGCGAGGTGATGATGCCCTGGTCGACGACCACGGCCGAGTCTTCCCATGCCGCGCCGGCATTGATGACGTCGGTCTTGATGGACTTGTAGGACGTCATCTTGCGGCCCTTGGCGATGCCCGTCTCGATCAGGAGCCACGGCGCATGGCAGACGGCGGCAACGACCTTCTTCGCATTGAAGACCTCCTTGATGAAGGACAATGCTCTCGGCTCGAGGCGAAGCAGGTCGGGGTTGATCTGTCCGCCCGGCAATACCAGGGCGTCGTAGTCGCTGCTGGAAACCTGGTCCAGCGTCTTGTCGACCGTCACCGGCCGCCCCCAATCCTTCTTGTCCCAGCCCTTGATCTCGCCGGCCGTGGGCGAGATCACGTGAACCGTAGCGCCGGCCTGTTTCAGACGGTCGCGCGGCACTTCCAGTTCCGACTGCTCGAAACCATTCGTCGCGAGAATGGCAATGGTCTTGCCTTTGAGATCCATGGAACGCTCCATTGCTGTAAGAGGAGCCCGGTCAATCGGCCGTCACGGCTTCCGTTCCGTGAGCCGGCCGGCATCTCACGGGGATGTGCAGCGGGGATTGCAGAAGCGTTCGCACGAGGGAATCCGCTCGCAGAACTCAGCGCGAGACGCTCGCGCGCCCGGAACTGCCGACTGTCTTGATGAGACGAAGGCGAACCGGATTGCGAACGTCGGGCAGGACACCGCCGCCGCCGGCAGCCTTCCATTCGTTGATCAGCAGGTCGACCTTCCGGCGCAGATCCATCTGCAACAGCGCCTGTTCGGCGCAATCGCGGTCGCCGTTGATGCGGTCGCGCACCGAGGCCTCGACGCCGGCCATTTCAAGCCTCAAGGCGCTGATTTTACGTCGAATTTCATTAATTCTATTGTCCATGGCTTGTTAGAACAAAATAAGAACATATAGTCAAGGCACGATTTTCAGGAGGGAGAAGCGACATGCAGGTTCAAGGTCGATACGACGCCAGCGTTTTCCTCACCGAGCAGATGACGCGGACGCAGGGGATGAGGTTGAAACGGCTGAGCGAAGAGGCCTATCAGCCCGCGCAATATGCGCGCGATCTATCGTTCAGCGAGGCCGCACGGCGCATTCAGGTGCTGGAAGCCGAGATCGATCTGGCGAATTCGTTCTAGGCTGCGTCGCGCGTCTGCAACGTGGGTGCGCGCTTCCGGAACCATGCCCTTGTCGCGAGGTTTCCCCGGCCAAGGGAGAACATGCATGGCACGCAAGGCAAAGAGACGCCGCTATTCACCCAGCTCCGGCAGCGATGTCGAGAGCGAGATGCGGCGTTACAAGAAGGGCACCGCGAAGAGCGGGCGCAAAGGCCGTGGCGGTCGCGTGAAGAGCCGCAAGCAGGCGATTGCGATCGGACTGTCGAAGGCACGCAAGAAGGGCAAGAAGGTCCCGAAGAAGGCTGCCAAGACGCCGTCCAAGAAAACGTCCAAGAAAAGGACGACCAAGAAGACGACGACCAAGAAGACGACGACAAGGAGAACCACAAAAAAATCGTCGAAGCGCAAATCCAGCAAGCGCTGACGGCGATCCGTCTCAGATCATGCTGCCCGGCATGAAGCAGCGGATCGAGACCCCGAACGCGGTCTTCACCGGCCACACCATGGTGCGGCCGGCCCGGTTCGGCTCAGTGATGACGGCCTCGTCCGGCACCTCGATCCACTCGCCGTCGAGACGCACGCGATAGTGCCCGTTATGCGAGTCCCAGTCGGGATCGGCGACGGCAAACCCGTCCGCATCCGAGCAGCATGGGCCGAGGTGGCTGCGCAAACCGTCGAACCATGGCTTCAGGGGTGAATCCGCGTAGCGGCCGTCGTCCCGCCCGAGAGCGTTTCCGCCCCAGAGCACGAATGGCGCCACGAGCAGCGCACTCCTTAGCGAGAGCTTCAATCGATCCATGTCGGCACCGATCACATGCGAACGAGCGGCCAGTTCCACAAAGCGGCAGCAGGTTCGAAGTTCCACGCTTGCAACCCATGCCGGCGGCGGCGTTGCCACCGAAGAGTTGCACCATCAGGAACTCTGATGACCGAACACGGCTTTTTCGGACGAACCGCGTCATCATTGTTGCCGTTAACGAGAATGTTATCGATCACGTCCCGGCTAGCCTGAAGACAAATGAAAAAGGCGGCCACAAGGGCCGCCTTTCTTGATCAACGCCGATCGACGTTCGGCTCAGGCGAACGGTACCGCGACGAACCGGGTCGCCTGCGCGTTCCTGACCTGCAACAGCACGCTGTGCTTGCCGGACGATTTGGCCTGAGCCAGCTCGGATCGGACGTCGCCGACATTGGCGACGGCCTTGCCGCCGACATTGAGGATGACGTCGCCGGTCTGAATGCCACGCTCCGCCGCCGGCCCCTGCGGGTCGACCTCGGTGACGACGACGCCCTTCTGGCCGGCGCCCTGGACGTCACCGGCCGGCGCCAGCGCAAGACCGAGGCGCGGCGTGCCCGGGCCCGACTGGTCCTTGCCAACATCGGCCTTGGCTTGCCGTTCGTTCGGCAGCTCGCCGAGCGCCAGCGTCACCGTTTTGCTGTCGCCCTTGTGGAAGACGTCGAGCTTCACCGAGCTGCCCGGCGCAAGGGTCGCGATCGTGCGGGCAAGATCTCGCGAATCCTTGACCGCCGTGCCGTTGACGGCGGTGATGACGTCACCCGCCTCGATGCCGGCTTTCGCCGCCGGGCTGCCGTCCTGCGGGGTGTCGACGATGGCGCCACGCGCCTGCTTGAGCCCGAGGCTGTCGGCGATCTCGGCAGTGACCGGCTGCACTTGCACACCGAGCCAGCCACGGGTCACCGCGCCCTTGTCCTTCAGCTGCGCGACGACGAGCTTTGCGGTCGAGGCCGGGATGTCGAAGCCGATGCCGACCGAGCCGCCGGAGGGCGAGAAGATCGCCGTGTTCACGCCGATCACGTTGCCGTTCATGTCGAAGGCCGGGCCGCCGGAATTGCCCTTGTTGATG
This sequence comes from Bradyrhizobium amphicarpaeae, assembly GCF_002266435.3. Taxonomy (NCBI): domain Bacteria; kingdom Pseudomonadati; phylum Pseudomonadota; class Alphaproteobacteria; order Hyphomicrobiales; family Nitrobacteraceae; genus Bradyrhizobium; species Bradyrhizobium amphicarpaeae. The sequence continues at coordinate 1,959,236 of NZ_CP029426.2, read as the reverse complement.
GGCGCATCGATCTGGATGAAATCGTCATAGGGACCGTTGCCGATGTCGCGGCCACTGGCCGAAACGATGCCGGCAGTCACGGTGCCGCCGAGGCCGAAGGGGTTGCCGACCGCGACCACCCAGTCGCCGATGCGCGGCTTCTGGTCGGAGAATTTGACGAACGGAAAATCCTTCTTGCCGTCGACCTTGATCAGCGCGAGATCGGTCTTCGGATCGGTGCCGACCACCTTGGCGGTGTAGCTGGTGCCGTCGTCCATGGTCACCTGCACCGACTCGGCGTGGTCGACGACGTGGTTGTTGGTGACGGCATAGCCGTCGGCGGAAATGAAGAAGCCGGAGCCCTCGCCCGTGATCATCTGATGGCGCTGGCGCGGCATCCCGTTCATGCCGCCGGGGCCGCGGAACCCGAACTGCCGGGAAAACTGGTCGAACGGAGAATCCTCGTCCTGATCCATCCGGTTCTGCTGCAACATCGCGCTCTTGTCATTGTCCTGGTCGATCTTGACCCGCACCGAGATCACGGCGGGCTTGACCCTACTGACGAGATCACCGAAGCCCGGCGGAGTCGTTGCGGATTCCGCGGCCTGGGCCGGCGCGATGAAGGAGCTCGGACCGAACGGCAAGGAGCCGGGAGCAGCCGCCAGCACGGCCACGCCGAGCGCAGCGACGGTGCCGAGCAGCGCCAGCCGGCGCGGCCTCAAGATCCTGCGGGACGTCGGGATGTCGGAATTGACGCGATCGTTCATGTCGAAATGTCCATGTTGGATAAGGTGTCGCCTTGTCCCCAACATGACCCTCGCCACCTTACGGCGTCCCGTCCATCCGATTAAATCTTGGCAAAGAAGGCGCGCAACCCCGCGGAAGCTCGCCGCCCGCGCATTTGATGCAGCTCAACGCGCGTCCTTCGGACAGTGGAAAACTGCGGTCACCGGATGATGTCCATCGGAGGCGCGCCATGTACAAAGACATTCTCGTCCACATCCCCACCGAACGTCCCATGCGTTCCGCGATCGACGGCTCGATTTCGCTCGCGGCGCAGTTCAACGCCCATCTCGACGCGGTCGCGATCGGCTATGTCGCAACCAGTGCCGCTTACGTGATGGAGGGCGGCGCCGCGGTGGCGGCCGTGTTCGAACTGGAGCGCGAGCGCGCGGTGGAACGGGCCGAGGCCGCGCTCGCGGTGTTTGGCATCGAAGCCGCGAACGCCGGCGTCTCCTACGGCTGCCGCGCGCTCGGCGCGATCCCGGTGGATGCGGCCGGCTCGCTCGGCGAGATGGCGCGACTGCACGACCTCAGCGTCGTGCTCCAGCCTGATCCGGCGCAGGGCTCGTTCGACAACGAATTGCCGCGCGAGATCCTGTTCCAGGCAGGCGGTCCGGTGCTGTTCCTGCCCTACACCTTCCATGGAGCTTTCAAGGCAAGCCGGATCGGCATCTGCTGGGACGGCAGCCGCCTCGCGGCCCGCGCCGTGCACGACGCGGCACCGTTCCTGGCGCGCGCCGACGAGATCGTGATCATCACCATCAACGAAGCCAAGGCCGTGTCCGACGAAGTGTCAGCGAGCAGCCTCGCAAGACATCTCGGCCGGCGCGGATTGTCGACCCGCACGGTCGGCCTGTCGGCGAGCCGCGCCGACATCCAGCCGACCATCCTGTCGCTGGCGGCCGACGAGGCGCTCGATCTCCTGGTGATGGGCGGTTACGGCCATTCGCGATTGCAGGAGCGCGTTCTCGGCGGCGTCACCCGCGCCATGCTGGAAGCCATGACGGTCCCGACGCTGATGTCGCATTGAGACCACAGGCGCCGTCACGCCGCGACCGGAGTCTCCCACGTCGCGGGCATGGCGGCATCCTCGTGGTGCGGCACATTGCACGCGTCGAAATGCGTCTTGAGCTCGACCCCGGCGAGATGTTCGAAATGTTCGGCCTGGCCGAGGAGCTCCCAGGCCTGCAGCGGCCGGTAAGCCGCCTGCTGACGGCAGAGCGACGCCAGCGCCCGGTAGCGACGTACGTTCTCCATGAGACCCTCCCTCGCATTCACTGAGCTTATTGCCCTGATTTGCGTCAGGCCGATGGCGGTTGTGCAAAAGATTTTCTGCGCCCACACCGCGCGTCTGGCCTCGGCTTGCCATTTGGAAATATATATCCGCCCCAAAGTTCCAAACAGGGGGCAACTGACGTTCTGGCGCTAGGCGAAGAGCCGGCGCTCGACGGTGATGCCGACCAGGTCGAAATAGCGCTCGATCAGGTCTGGCCGACCGACCAGATAGCCCTGCATCTCCTCGCAGGCCTCCCGCGCCAGGAAGGCACGCTGCGCTTCCGTCTCCACGCCCTCGGCGATGACCGGAATATTCAGGGCGTGCGCGAGGCTCAGGACCGCGCGAACGATCTCGGCCGATTGCGGCGTCGCCTCGAGATTGGAGATGAAGCTGCGATCGATCTTGATCTTGTCGAATGGGAACGACTGCAGATAGGACAGCGAGGAATAGCCGGTGCCGAAATCGTCCATCGCGATACGGATGCCGAGCGCCTTCAGCCGTCGCAGCAGATTGAGCGCGCGGGTGAAATCGCCGATCAGCACGCCTTCGGTGATCTCGACCTCGAGCCGCGTCGGCGTGAGCCCGGTCTCCAGCAGGATCTGGTGGATCGAACGTTCGAGATCGCCGGCCTGGAACTGAACCGGTGACAGATTGACGGCGACCTGCAGCGGCCGCGGCCAGGATGCCGCTTCACGGCACGCTTCGCGCAGGACCCATTCGCCGATCTGGACGATCAGCCCGTTCTCCTCGGCGAGCGGGATGAACTGGTCCGGCGGCACGAAGCCCCGCGTCGGGTGATTCCAGCGCAGCAGGGCTTCGAAGCCGATGACCTCGCCATCCACCCGCGCCTGCGGCTGGAAGTAGACCAGGAACTGGTTCAGCTCCAGCGCCTGCCGCAGATCGTGCTGCAACAGCCTGCGGTCGCGCAGCTCCTGGTCCATCTCGGTTTCGAAGACGCGGACGCGCCCACGGCCCTCACGCTTGGCACGATAGAGCGCTGAATCGGCATTCGCGAGCAGCGTGGCGGCATTCACGCCGTCATCGGGATAAAACGCGATGCCGACGCTAAGGCCGACATGGGGGAGATAGTCGTCGACCTCGAGCTCTTTGCCGATCGTCTCGACCAGCCGTTCGGCGAGCGCCAGGACGTCATCGCGGCTGATGTCGTCGGGCATCAGGATCATGAACTCGTCGCCGCCGATACGTGCGACGAAGGCGCCGTCGGCTTCCGCGGCAAGCCGGTCGGCCGCCGCCCGCATCAGCATGTCGCCGACCGGATGGCCGAACACGTCGTTGACCTCCTTGAAGCGGTCGAGATCGAGGCTGAGCACGGCAAAACTGGTCGCCGCCTCCTGCGCCCGCTCCAACCGCTCGCCGAGTGCGGCGTTGAAGGCGCTGCGGTTCGGCAGGTCGGTCAAGGCGTCATGATGCGCAAGATGGCTGATCCGCGCCTCGTTCGTGATCCTCTCGGTGACGTCCTCGATCACGCCGACCAGATATTGCGGCGCGCCGCTGCCGTCCCTGACCAGCAGCTTGCGCGAATTGACCAGACGATCGTGGCCCTTCACGCCGACTTCGAGCAGATGCCCCTCCAGGAACATCGGCATGCCGCTGTCGACGACGCGGCGATCCTGCTCGTTGACGACGCGGGCAATATCGTCCGGAAAGATCTGCTGAGGAGTCTTGCCCAGCATCGCCTCGCGCGGCATGCCGTAATACTCTTCGCCGGCGCGGTTGAGCAGGACGTAGCTGGAATCCTTCGCATCCTTGGCGAACACGGCGATCGGGATGTTCTCGATGATGCTGTCGAGGAATTCGCGCGCGCGCCGCAGATCCTGTTCGGCGCGGTTGTGCGTCTGTTCGAGTTCCTCGATCATCAGCTTGATCGCACGGTCGGTGCGGCGGCGATCGCGATCGCCCTCCTCGTAGGCCGCACTGACGAGCTCGCCGAGCCTGGTCAGGTCGACCTGCCCGGACTCGTCGGTCGACTGGCGGATCTGTCTTGCGAGCAGCCGGTGCATGGTCAAGCTGCCGCCTCCGCGATGACAGTGACGGTCATGGTCTGGTTGTGCAGCTCGCAGCGGCCGGACGCGGCCGGCGGGGCGATCTCTCCGTAGGAGTAGAACCCGATCCGGACGAAATCCTCGCCGAGCTCGGCGGCAACGGCGTCCAGCTCGTCCTGCGTGCGCTGCCCCATGACCCTGCGGCGACCGGTACAGCTCACCAGGATGGCAAGCTTGTCGCCGTCAACGCCCTCTGCGAGCGCGTTGCGCGCCTGCCTGCCCGCTTCGCCGGCACCGGCGGCGAGACTGTCGAAATTGGCCCGCATCAATTGCGCGGTGCATCCCTCCGGAATGTCGGCGGCGAACGTCAGGGTGCGGGCATTGCGGTCCACCGCGAACACCGAGCGTACGATCTGCCGGTCCGGCTCGGCGGCGTCGTGAATGCGCAACGGGAATGCCAGACCCGAACCCGGCATCGCCTCGGCTTCTTCCTCGCCGAGATAGCGGGTGTAGAGGTCCAGCGGCGGCTCGCCGTCGAGTTCCACGACCACGGATCCTTCCGACTTCGTCACCTTGCGACGCGGCCCGAACACATCCCAGCCTCCGGCACAGCCATGCGCGAAACGAAGCGAGGCGCCGTAGAATGCGATGGCGGCGACGCGGTTCGGCGTCGGCTCGGCGTCGGCTCCGACGATCGTCTGTTCAAATCGTGTGCCGTCGCCGGCGAGCCCGCCGGTAACAGGCAAATCCGGTCCCAGAACCTCGGTGATTCCGGCAAGCAGTGCGCCGCCGTTCACCGCCAATCCGTCGGACAGGACAAACAGACCCGCCAGATCCGCCGCCTGCGCCTGGCGGGCAAGGCGCGCGCCGCAGGCCCGCGACGCGTCGCGGCTCTCGACGACCTCCTGCACCAACCGCACTTGCGTATGGGCGAAGCGCAGGGCGACTGCGATGACCTCGTCATCGCAGATGTCGTCGCCATGGATTTGTCCGCCGGTGCTGCAACCGACGATATGGCTTTCGGGATAGAGACCGCGCAGCTCGCGATAACGTTCGCCGTCCGCCAGTTGCTCACGGCTGCCGAAATAGAGCACGAGCTGGGCAGGTTCCCGCAGGGCGTCCGCTCCGCGCCAGCCATGGGCAGCATTCCAGTGAATATATTGAATGTGCATGCCACGCTCTCTGCAGTTCTTGAACCACAGATTGTGGAGCGGCGCATTGCGTCGCCGTTAATCGCGTGTGTCCTTCGGCACCGTTGGTTACCCCGTCATGAAAGGGATTGCCTAGTCGCGTTGGATTCTCCGTAGGAACCCGGAGAAAAATGCGCCCGATGAGACGATCGACACCTCGGCCCAATCGCTTGGCAATGCCCTACGTAATCTACCGGATGCGCGCGCCTTCGCCGAGGCGCATTGGCTGCACGGCATTTTCTTGCCGCTTCGGAACCCGCCCCGTCTCGGCGGCGGTGCGAATGGCCGCGATATTCGCCGCATACGCGGCCCCGCTCTTGCCGCGAAATACTGCGGAACCCGCCACCAGCGTATCGGCGCCCGCGGCGGCCACGGCAGCGGCATTGTCGCGCGTGATGCCACCATCGACCTCGAGCCGGATCGGCCGGTCGCCGATCATCGCTTTGATCCGCTCGATCTTCGCGAACTGGGATTCCAGAAAGGACTGGCCGCCGAAGCCGGGATTGACCGTCATCACCAGGATCAGGTCGAGACGATCGAGCACATATTCGATCGCGCTCTCGGGCGTCGACGGGCACAGGCTGACACCGGCCTTCTTGCCGAGCGCGCGGATGGCCTGAAGCGACCGGTCGAGATGGGCGCCGGCTTCGGCATGCACGGTGATGACGTCAGCCCCCGCCTTCGCGAACGCCTCGAGATAGGGATCGACCGGAGCGATCATGAGATGCACGTCGAAAATCTTCGTCGTTGTCGGCCGGATCGCCTTGATGACATCGGCGCCGAAACTGATGTTCGGCACGAAATGTCCGTCCATGACGTCGCAATGGATCCAGTCGGCGCCGGCGGTGTCGATGGCCGTGATCTCCTCGCCGAGGCGCGCGAAATCCGCCGCCAGGATCGAGGGAGCGATAATGATCTCTCCGGTCATGGCTGTGGACTCCGTGCATCGGCGCCGCCGCTGAAGACGCGGCTTGCCAACACGTCGATGGGATCGATGGTTTCGAGATCGGCGACATCGAGCATGCGGTCGAGATCGGACACCAGACGATCGGCCTGCCGCAGGCGGATGCGGTCGACTGCGTTGCGGATCGAGCGCGCGTTGGAGAAGAAGGGCTGGGTCCGGCGCAGATCGATGTACTTCTCGAAAGCCTCACGGGCCGCCGCGGAAAAGCGATAGCCACGCTCCTTGAGCATCAGTTCGGCGATCACCAGCAGTTCGGCCTCCGAATAGTCCGGGAATTCGATGTGATGGGCGATGCGGGAACGGAAGCCGGGATTGGAGCCGAAAAAGGTCGACATCCGCTCGCGATAGCCCGCAAGGATGACGACGAGATCCTCACGCTGGTTCTCCATGACCTGGAGCAGGATCTCGATGGCCTCCTGACCGTAATCGCGCTCGTTGTCGGGCCGGTGCAGATAATAGGCTTCGTCGATGAACAGGACGCCGCCCATCGCCTTCTTCAATATCTCCTTGGTCTTCGGCGCGGTGTGGCCGATATACTGGCCGACCAGATCATCGCGCGTCACCGAGATCACCTGCCCGCGCCGCACGAAGCCGAGACCGTGCAGGATCTTCGCCATCCGCAGCGCGACCGTGGTCTTGCCGGTGCCGGGATTGCCGGTGAATGACATATGCAGCGTCGGCGGCGCGGAGGCCAAGCCCGCACGCTGCCGAATACGCTCGATCAGCAGCAACGAAGCGATCTGGCGCACGCGATCTTTGACCGGCCGCAGACCTATCAGCTCCTGATCGAGTTGCTGCAGCGTTGCAATGATCCCGGCCGATTCGGCTTCCTTGCGGAGATCGAACGCGGTTTCGGGGGTCGTTGTATCAGGCACGTCCAGCATCGGCGCCTCGAATAAAGGGCTTCGCCGCGGGGCGGCGGCGAAGCAGTTGTCCGCCAAGGATCTGGAGCAGAGTTGCTCCGTGCGGATAGGAATGGCTTATGGCAACGCTGACGCGACCGGCTTGCGCACCGTGGAGTAACGGATGGCGCGCCCGCCGACTTCCTGACGCACCAGCTCGAATTCGGCCTCCTTCGGCGGCCGGTTGACCAGGAAGGAGATCCGCACCGATTCCCAGCCATGGGTGGAATCGAAGCCGCTGATGCGGATGTAGCGGTCGCCGTACACCCGGCGGCACTCGGCAAGTTCCATCATCACGCCGGCGGCGTCCTGGAGATCGAACATCGGCAGGCCCCACATCTCCCAATAGGTGTTGCGGGGGTGCGGGTCGTCGGTGAACTCGATGTTCACCGCCCAGCCGTTGGCGAGACAATACTGCACCTGCTTGGTGATCTGGTCATCGGTGAGATCAGGCAGGAACGAGAAGCAGCCCTGTGTGAGTTTCATGTCGCGTCTCCTCAGACGGTTTCGAGCGCGGTCGGCACGAAGTCCGGCGTGTCGGTGGATTGATAGTTGAAGGTGACGTCCTTCCAGACATCGAGCGCAGCCTTCAGCGGCGTGCAGGTCTGTGCCGCCTTGGCCAGTATCTCGGGACCTTCATGGACGTAGTCGCGCCCTTCGTTGCGGGCGAGGATCATCGCTTCCAGCGCCACGCGGTTGGCGATCGCGCCGGCCGCAATCCCCATGGGATGACCGATGGTGCCGCCGCCGAACTGAAGCACGACGTCTTCGCCGAGCAGATCGAGCAGCTGGTGCATCTGGCCGGCATGGATGCCCCCGGAGGCGACCGGCATCATCTTGTTCAGGCTCGCCCAGTTCTGGTCGAAGAACAGGCCATGCTCCAGCTTGGTCGGGTTGAAATCCTCGCGGCAGACGTCGTAATAGCCGCGCGTGGTATTGGGATCGCCCTCGAGCTTGCCGACCACCGTACCGGCGTGGATGTGGTCGACGCCGGCGAGCCGCATCCATTTGGCGATGACGCGGAACGAGACGCCGTGGCTCTTCTGCCGCGTATAGGTCGAGTGACCGGCACGATGCAGATGCAGGATCATGTCGTTGCGACGCGCCCATTTCGCCATCGACTGGATCGCGGTGTAGCCGATCACGAGATCGATCATGATGATGACCGAACCGAGCTCCTTGGCAAACTCGGCGCGCTCATACATGTCTTCCATGGTCGCGGCGGTGACGTTCAGATACGTCCCCTTGACTTCGCCGGAGGCGGCCTGCGCGCGGTTCACCGCCTCCATGCAATAGAGGAAGCGGTCGCGCCAGTGCATGAAGGGCTGCGAGTTGATGTTCTCGTCGTCCTTGGTGAAATCGAGTCCGCCCTTCAGCGCCTCGTAGACCACGCGACCGTAGTTGCGGCCGGAGAGACCGAGCTTCGGCTTCACGGTCGCACCCAGCAGCGGCCGGCCGAACTTGTCCAGCCGCTCGCGCTCGACCACGATGCCGGTCGCCGGCCCCTGGAAGGTCTTCACATAGGCGACCGGGAAGCGCATGTCTTCCAGACGCAGTGCCTTCAGCGGCTTGAAGCCGAACACATTGCCGATGATCGAGGCCGAGAGGTTGGCGATCGAGCCCGGCTCGAACAGGTCGAGATCGTAGGCGATATAGGCGAAATAGGAGCCTGGCGTGTTGGGTACCGGATCGACGCGATAACACTTCGCGCGATATTTCTCCGCGGCAGTCAGACGGTCAGTCCACACCACCGTCCAGGTCGCGGTCGAGGATTCGCCGGCAACCGCGGCAGATGCTTCGATCGGATCGACGCCCTCTTGCGGCGTGACGCGGAACAGTGCGATCACGTCGGTGTCCTTCGGGACATAGTCGGGCTCCCAATAGCCCATGCGCGCGTATTCCATGGTGCCCGAGCGGTAGCGCTCCTTGCCGCGGACGGTTCCTGTATGTGCGTTCATGGCTCTCTCCCTCATTTCTCTCTTCTGGTCTCTGAATCTGCTCAGGCTGCGACGGGCTCACGGGCACCGATGCGTGGATCGAGCTCGCCACCACGGTACCGGCGCGCCATCTCGCTCATCGGTACGACCTTGATCTTGCCGGCGTGGCCCGCGGTGCCGAACTGCTCGAACCGTTCGCGGCAGAGGTCGCGCATCGCGTCCATCGCCGGCTTGAGGAACTTGCGCGGATCGAACTCACTGCGATTTTGCGCGGCGACCTTGCGGAACACAGCCGTCATCGCCAACCGGCAGTCGGTGTCGATATTGACCTTGCGCACGCCGCTCTTGATGCCGCGAACGATCTCCTCCACCGGCACGCCCCAGGTCTGAGGCATCTCGCCGCCGAACTGGTTGAACATGTCCTGGAGAGGCTGCGGCACCGAGGAGGAGCCGTGCATCACCAGATGGGTATTCGGGAGCCGGCGGTGGATCTCCTCAACCACCCGCATCGCCAGGATGTCGCCATCCGGCTTGCGGCTGAACTTGTAGGCGCCGTGCGAGGTGCCCATCGCGATGGCGAGCGCATCGACCTTGGTGGCACGAACGAAGTCGACCGCCTGGTCGGGATCGGTCAAAAGCTGATCGTGGCTGACCGTGCCCTCGACGCCGTGGCCATCCTCCTGCTCGCCGCCGCCATGTTCCAGCGAGCCGAGCACGCCGAGTTCGCCTTCGACAGAGGCGCCGACCCAATGCGCGAGATCGACGACGCGGCGGGTGATCGCGACATTGTAGTCGTAATCGGCGGCCGTCTTGGCGTCGGCCTTGAGCGAGCCGTCCATCATCACCGAGGTAAATCCGTGGGCGATGGCGGAGGCGCAGGTCGCCTCGTCATTGCCGTGGTCCTGGTGCATGCAGAGCGGAATGTCCGGATAGGTCCGCTCCAGCGCGTCGATCATGTGCGAGAGCATGAGATCGCCGGCATAGCTGCGCGCGCCGCGCGAGGCCTGGATGATCACGGGCGCATCGACCTCGGCCGCCGCCTGCATGATCGCGATGCCCTGCTCCATGTTGTTGATGTTGAACGCCGGCACCGCGTAGCCGTGGCTGGCTGCGTGGTCGAGCAATTGCCTGAGGGTGATACGTGCCACGAGTGGTCCTCCTTATTGTCCCTTGCGGGCGATCGCCCGGCGGGCGGCTTCCGCAATGCTTTGCGGTGTGATGCCGAATTCGCGGTACAGCACCGGCGCCGGCGCCGAGGCGCCGAAGCCGCGCATGCCGACAAACTCGCCGTCAGCGCCGATCCAGCGCGACCAATCGCCCTGTACGGCCGCCTCGACACCGACGCGCGGCGCGGTCCCGAGCACGGTGGCGCGGTAATCGTCGGGCTGTTGCTCGAACAGGGCAAAGCAAGGCGCGGACACCACGGCCGCGCGGATGTGCTCGCTCGCGAGCAGGCGAGCAGCGTCCAGTGCGATCGACACCTCCGAGCCGGTTGCGATCAGCGTCACGTCGCGGCCGCCGTCCGGCGAGACGACGAGATAGGCGCCGCGGGAGACACGGTTTTTTCCGCGCGCATCGCTGCGGAAGGTCGGCAGCGCCTGACGCGACAGGCACAGCACGGACGGACGATCCTCGGAATTGAGCGCGCAGTCCCAGGCCTCCAGCGTCTCCACCGCGTCGGCGGGACGGAACACCAGGAGATTCGGGATCACCCGCAACGCCGCGAGGTGCTCGACCGGCTGATGCGTCGGGCCGTCCTCGCCGAGCCCGATGGAATCGTGGGTCATCACATGGATGACGCGCAGCCGCATCAGGGCCGCAAGGCGGATCGCGGGCCGGCTGTAATCGGAGAACGCGAGGAAAGTGCCGCCATACGGGATGAAGCCGCCATGCAGCGCGAGGCCGTTCATCGCGGCGGCCATGCCATGCTCGCGAATGCCATAGTGGATGTAGTCGCCGGCGAACGCCCCGCGCTTGACGGGAGCTTGGCCCTTGGCGTGCGTGAGGTTCGAGTGCGTGAGGTCCGCGGAGCCGCCGACCAGGCCGGCAATCGTCCCGGCGATGCCGTCGAGGACATGTTGCGAGGCTTGCCGGGTCGCGAGCTTCGGACGCTCGGACGCAAAGCGTTCGCGCAATTTCGCCGCGGCCAGCGCATAGGCGGCCGGCAGGGCAACCGCCTTGCCTTCGACGAACATGTCGCGCTGCTCGGGCGTCGCGCCTTCATAGCGATCGAGCCAGGCGAGCCGATCGACCTGCCCGCGTTGCCCGATCATCCGCCACGCCTTCAGGATCGGGATCGGCACCACGAAGGGCTGATAGTCCCAGCCGAGAGCCCGCCGCGCCGCCGCGGCCTGCTCGGTGCCGAGCGGCGCACCATGGGCTTTCTCGGTGCCCTGCCGGTCCGGCGCGCCGTAGCCGATGATGGTGCGGCAGGCGATCAGCGACGGCTTTGCGGTCTCTCGCTCCTCCGCGATCGCCTGCGCGATCGCTTCGGGATCGTGCCCGTCGATGCTGCGCACCGACCAGCCGGAGGCGGCGAAACGCGCGAGTTGGTCGTCGGACGTTGCCAGCGAGGTCGGCCCATCGATCGAGATGCCATTGTCGTCGAACAGTACGAGCAGACGGCCGAGCCCGAGATGACCGGCGAGCGAGATCGCTTCCTGGCTGATGCCTTCCATCAGGCAGCCGTCACCCGCGATCACATAGGTGAAGTGATCGACGAGCCCGTCGCCATGCCGCGCATTGGCCATCCGCTCGGCGAGCGCCATGCCGACCGCGGTCGCGATCCCCTGCCCCAGCGGCCCGGTCGTCATCTCGACGCCTGGCGTATGGCCGTATTCAGGGTGACCCGGCGTCTTCGAACCCCATTGCCTGAAAGCCTTGATGTCGTTGAGGCTGACATCGCCGCCGGTCAGATGCAGCAACGCATAGAGCAGCATCGAACCGTGGCCCGCCGACAGCACGAAGCGGTCGCGATCCGGCCAGTTCGGATGCGCCGAGTCGAACTTCAGGAAGCGCGAGAACAGGACGGTAGCAACATCGGCCATGCCCATGGGAAGGCCGGGATGACCCGATTGCGAGGTCTCGATGGCGTCGACCGCCAGGAAGCGGACAGCGTTGGCGAGATTGTTGTGGCTCACCGCGTAGAGGTCGGCTTCGGCGTGGACGGAGATGTTCATCGGATGCTCCCCTCGTTCACTTCAGATTTCGCTTGCGCTCGATCAACTGCATGATCAGCGGCGTCAGGATCAGCTGCATGGCGAGGTCGAGCTTCGCGCCCGGACACACGATCGAGTTCGCGCGCGACATCCAGCTCTGCGGCAGCATCGAGAGCAGGTAGGGGAAGTCGATGCCGCGCGGATTCTTGAAGCGGATCACCACCATCGATTCGTCCGGCGTCGGAATCCAGCGGGCGACGAACGGATTGGAGGTGTCCACCGTGGGCACGCGCTGGAAGTTGATGTCGGTCTCGGTGAATTGCGGGCATATGTAGTGGATGTAATCGGGCATCCGCCGCAGGATGGTGTCGGTGACGGCCTCGGTCGAATAGCCGCGCGCGCTGCGGTCGCGGTGCAGCTTCTGGATCCATTCGAGATTGATCACCGGCACGACGCCGATCTTGAGGTCGGCATAGCGCGCGACGTTGACCTTGTCGGTGACGACGGCGCCGTGCAGGCCCTCGTAGAACAGCAGGTCCGAGTTCTCGGGCAGCTTCTTCCAATCGGTGAAGGTACCGGGCGCCGTGCCATGCAGCGCGGACTCCTCGGCGTCGTGCACGTAGTGCCGCGTCGTCGCGGTGCCGGTCTCGCCATAGTCGCGGAACGCGCGCTCCAGCTCCTCGAACAGATTGGTCTCGGGACTGAAATGGCTGAAATGCTTGTTGCCGCGATCGGACTCCTTCGCCATCTGCGCGCGCATCTCGGCGCGGTCGTAGCGGTGAAACGCGTCACCCTCGATGTAGGCCGCGTTGACCTTCTCGCGGAAGAAGATCTGCTCGAAGGTCTTCTTGACCGAGGTGGTGCCGGCGCCGGACGAACCAGTGATGGAGATGATCGGATGCTTTCTGGACATGGGGGCCTCGCTCAGACGCGGAAGAAGCCGCGGCGCGCGAACAGCGGCGCCGTTTCGCCGGCGAGCAGGAGCGGATCGCAATGCAGCTCCTCGACCCGGCGCACCTCGTTGCTCGAACCCATGATCAGCGGCACGCGCTGGTGCAGGTTCTGCGCCGAGAGGTCGAGGATGCGCTCGCGTCCTGTCGTGGCGGAGCCGCCGGCCTGCTCGATGATCATGGCCATCGGATGCGCCTCGTAAGTCAGGCGCAGGCGGCCGTCGCCGTAGCCGGGGCGCGCGTCCGAGGGATAGAGGAAGATGCCGCCGCGGGTGAGGATGCGATAGGCCTCGGCGACCAGCGAGCCGACCCAGCGCATGTTGAAATCGTGGTTGGCGGGCCCCTCGACGCCGGCGAGGCACTCGTCGACGAAGGCGCGCACCGGCGCATCCCAGTGCCGGCGGTTCGACGCGTTGATCGCGAACTCTTCGCAGCGCTCGGCAATCTGCGCGCCGCTGCGTGCGAGGCGGAAGCAGCCGGCCTTGCGATCGAGCGTGAAGATATCGACGCCGTCGCCGAGCGTCAGCACCAGAGAGGTCTGCGGGCCGTAGGTGACGAAGCCCGCCGCGAGCTGCGCGGTGCCGCGCTGGTGGAAGGCGAGCGACAGGTCATCGGGCGCAGGCAGGATCGAGAAGATCGTGCCGACCGTCATGTTGATGTCGATGTTGGAGGAGCCGTCGAGCGGATCGATCGCGACGCAGATGCGGCCTTCGCGGTCGCCAATCTGGGCCTCGCGCATCTCTTCCGAGGCGAGCGCTGCGATCGGCAGCTTGTTGAGGCCGCGGCGCAGGATCGCATCCGCCTGCACGTCGAGATCGCGCTGGACGTCGCCGTCGCTGTTGCGGCCGGTGGTCAGGCCGGAAGCGTCCGCGAGATCGCCGGTGGCGATCAGGTCGGCAATCTCGATCGCCGCCGCCGCGATGGCATCGACCGCAGCCGCCACGGCCAGCGCGTGAGGCGCGGTCTCGGAATACCGTCGAAGGTGGTCGTCCAGCCTCAGTTGCCCGGTCATCTGCGCATCCCCTTTGCCGGTGCCATATCCAGTTCCCTCCCCTCTGGAGGTCGGTACGGTCAGTCCCGGCATCAGGAGATTGACAGGGGCGGCTTAATAAGGAAAATTTCTATTCATAATGAGTGTCAAAGAATTTTCTTATAATGGCCCCGGCCACGCGACCGCGCAGCTCCGGCACCTGACGATCCGGCAGCTGCGCTCGCTTGCGGCGCTTTCGGCCAAGGGCAGCGTGACGGCGGCGTCCGGCCATCTCGGGCTGACCCAGCCGGCCGTGACCCAGCAACTCCGGCAGCTTCAGGACCTCGCCGGCCTGCCGCTGGTGCAGCGAACCGGCGACGGCATGCTGCTGACGGAGGCCGGCAAGGAGGTTCTGGCGCTGGCCGAACGGGTCGAGGCCGCCATCATGGACTGCCAGGGCGCGCTCGACCTGCTGGCGGGGCGGACCGGCGGCAGCGTGCATCTCGGCGCGGTCTCGACCGCGAAATATTTCGTGCCGCATGCGATCGCGGCATTCTCCAAGCGCTATCCCAAGATCGAGATCAAGCTCACCATCGGCAACCGCAAGGAGATCCGCGAGGCCATGCACGGCTACGATCTGGATTTCGCGGTGATGGGTCGGCCACCGGCCGACGTCACCGTCGACGTCCGCCAGCTCGGGCGCAATCCGCACATCATCGTCGCGCGCAAGGGGCACTGGCTGGAGAACGATTCGGGCCTCAACCTGACCGATCTCGTGCACGAGACCTTCCTCACCCGCGAGCCCGGATCGGGCACGCGGACGCTGATGGAGGGCATGTTCCAGAAGTCCGACCTCGAGCCGATCGTCGGCATGGAGATGAGCAGCAACGAGACCATCAAGCAGGCAGTGATCGCCGGGCTCGGTATCGCCTTCATCTCGGCCCACACGGTGGCTCACGAGCTCGCCGAGGGCCGGCTCGTCGTGCTCGACGTCGCGGGCCTGCCGATCGTGCGGCAATGGTACGTGATCCGCCGCAGCGACAAGGTGCTGCTGCCGCCGGCGCAGGCGATGTTCGATTTTCTCGGCTCGGAAGGGTCGAACTATCTGCCCGAAATACCCGATTTCGGCGCGCGATAACCGGGCGGTGTTCAGCTCATCAGCTTCATGGCGAAGGTCGCCGCCAGAATCACGATGATCTGGAGCAGGCGCTCGGTCGTGAAGATGCGGTTGAACGTGGTCATCGCTTGCCCCGGCCGACGTGAAGGAGTTCGATCGGCCCGTTGCTAGCACAGGCGGGCAGCGAGACAATCCCGTAATTGCCACGGATGCCGCTTGCCACCGGCCTGTTGTGAGGAGACCGCACGTCATCCCCTCCCCGGCAGACGGTCGTTCCACCATGCGAGAGTGCGGGCAGCACCTTCCTCGAATCCGATCACCGGCACGGCCGCGGCGACGCCGCGGAGACGGCAGACGTCGGCGGCAAGGATCGGTTCGGCATCGACGCCCGTTGCATCGACGGCGCCGAACCTGACCAGATGCGTTGCGTCGAGAAGACCAGCGACATGCTCGATCACGCTGCGCAGGCTGCGCGGCGCACCGCTGGCGAGATTGACGACAGCAGTGAACTCGCTGTCGAGCACGGCGGCGATCATTTGGGCGAGGTCATCGACATAGACGACATCGCGCAGCTGCCCGCCATGCGAGCAATCGAAATGCTGTCCCGCGTGAAGGCTGCGGATCAGCGAAGGGATCAGGCGCGCCTCGGGCTCGTGCGGGCCGAACGGGACGAACACGCGGCCCCAGGCCGCACCTGCCGCGAGAAAGGCTTCGGCCGTCGCGAGCTTGGCTCTTCCGTACAGTGTCGTGGGACGGCATTGGCTGGTGCGCTCCTCACATGGGGCGGTCTGCGGTCCATATTCGAGACAGCTCCCGATACCGAAGATGCGGTTGACGCCGCAGGCTCGCGCGCGCGACAGCAGGTCAATGCTCGCCTCGGCCCAGAGCCGGTTGACCGGATCCTCGCGATAGCGGCCCGGCCGGGCTTCCCAGGCGAGATGAACCAGATGCGTCGGCCGCGATGCGGACAGCGCATGCGCGCGGCCTGCTTCGGTGAGGAGATCGGCGGCATGCCAACTCACGCCTGACATCGCCGGCTGCGTCGAGCGCGCGACGCCGTGGATTTCGAAGCCGCGATCGGCCAGCACGGGCAGCAATGCGCGGCCGATGAAGCCCGACGCGCCCGTGACCAGCACGCGCTTCATGCGAGATACGGCAGCGCGCGGTCGCGCGCGGACAGGATCGGATCGGCCAGCGGCCAGTCGATCGCCAACGATGGATCGTCCCAGCGAATGCCGGCCGCGCCTTGCGCGTCATAGGGCACATCGATGCAATACATCAGTTCGGTCCCGTCGACGAGCGTCTGAAAGCCGTGCGCGCATCCGGCGGGGATGAACACGGCATTGCCGCGATCGGCGGCGAGCTCGACCGAGCACCATTGCCCGTAGCTCGGCAGCGACCGGCGAAGATCGACGATCACGTCGAAGGCGCGGCCGGCCACGCACCGCACCAGCTTGGCCTCCGGCCGGTCCGCCTGGTAGTGCAGGCCGCGCAGTGTGCCGGCGCGTTCGTTGTGCGAGAGGCTGTGTTGCGCGAACTGCGTCGGCAGGCCCTGCGCCGCGAAGGCCTCAGTGTCGAACAGCCGGGCGAAGTATCCGCGCGCGTCGGTCTCCGGCTCGATGCCGATTTCAACCACGCCTGGCAGGGCCAATGCATTGAACTTCATCCCGGGCCCCCGCACATTGACGCTGCGCAAATCGCCGCTGCGAACATCCATTCACCGAAACGCCTTTTCGGTTGCATCATGCGCAACCTTGTCGGAGTTTCCGTGGCTTGGGAGAATTCACTAACAGCCGCGGCACGCAGGCACAACGGGACGATCCGTTCATGGACAGGCATCGATGCCGCTTTTGCGCGCGAGAGCTCGACGAGACCTTCGTCGATCTCGGCCTGTCGCCTTTGGCGAACTCCTTCGTGCCGCCGGAGCGGGCGGATGCGACTGAGCCGACCTATCCGCTGCATGCCCGTGCGTGCGGTGCCTGCGGGCTGGTGCAGCTTCCGCAATTCGAGCCTGCAGCCAACATCTTCGAGCAATATCTCTATTATTCGTCCTATTCCGAGAGCTGGCTCCGTCATGCGGAGAGCTATGCCGCCGAGATGATCGCCCGCGCGAAGCTCGGCGCTGCGTCCGAGGTGATCGAGATCGCCAGCAATGACGGATATCTGCTGCAATATTTCCGGCGCGCCGGCATCCGCGCGCTCGGGATCGAGCCGGCCAGCGGCCCGGCTGCGGCTGCGATCGCCAAGGGCATCCCGACCCGGACCTGCTATTTCGGCCGCGACGTCGCGACCGCGCTGCGCGCCGAAGGCCACAGGCCCGAGCTGATCGTCGCCAACAACGTGCTGCCGCACGTTCCCGATATCAACGATTTCGTTACGGGCCTGCGCATTCTGCTGCCCGAGCACGGGCGCGCGACGCTGGAGCTTCCGCATCTGTTGCACCTGATCGAAGGCATCCAGTTCGACACGATCTATCACGAGCACCTCTCGTACTTCTCGCTCGCGACCCTCGAGAGGGTCTTTCGCGCCCATGATTTGCGCGTCTTCGACGTGGAGGAATTGCCGACGCATGGCGGCTCGTTGCGCCTGCACGTCTGCAGCGAAGCCGCAACTCCGGGCGGCTCGCCTGCGATCGAGAGCTTGCGCCGGCGCGAGGCCATCGCCGGGCTCGACCAGCCCGCGAGCCATCGTGATTTTCAGGCGAAGGTGGCGGCGAAGCGCGGGACGATCCGCGACTTCCTCGTCACGGCGCGGTGCGCGGGCAAGACGGTGCTCGCCTATGGCGCGCCCGCGAAGGGCAACACGCTGCTGAATTATTGCGGCATCACGCGCGAGCTGATTCCGTTCACGGTGGACCGCAATCCGCACAAGCAGGGCCTGCTGCTTCCGGGAACGCATCTGCCGATCCGCGATCCCGCCGCCTTGATCGCCGCCCGGCCTGATTACGTCTTCATCCTGCCCTGGAATCTGAAGGACGAGATCATCGCCCAGCTGGCGGAGGTTCGCGCCTGGGGCGGACAATTCGCGGTGCCCGCACCCGATTTCACGATCATATCGTGAGCGATGGTTAACGATCAGGCTGCGAGTGGAGCGGCGTAGTCCATGCGCGTCGCGAAATAGGCTTCCAGCTCCGACAGCGCCCGCGCTTCCCAATCGCTCGCCTGCTCCAGCAGCGACCAGCTCTGGCCCGGGCGGAATGCGGCGGTCTGCCGATAGAGCGATGCGATGCCGCGATAACGGCGCACGTTCTCCAAAATGGCCTGACCGTTGATTTGGCCGTTCATGTCCGAAAACTCCCTCGTCATTCCCGGGGGAGAAATTGCGGGCAAATCTTTTTCGAAAAGTTAGCGGCGCGCGGCGAGTTCGCGGATGGTTGCCGGACTGTTGCGCGCAGGCAACGCGCACGGTCGAGAGTGGACAATTTATTGCGGATTCGTTGCCGTGCCGTCTCCCGGAGGCTTCCGCGCGCCGCTTGTGGTGATCCGCATCGTCTCGCGGCAGAGATCGGCAAGGCCGATCAGGAACACGGCCAGCAGGAAGAACAGATTGATGGAATCCGCGTTCGCGCTGGAGAGCGCGCTGAACTTGAAGAACGGCGGCATGAACGCCCACCACACCACCGGAATGGTGAGCAGCGCGGTGAACGCCGCCGCGGGCGCGCCGGCGACAAATCCGACCACGAAGATGCTGGGCAGGAACGCCGCGAAATAGAGCTTTGCGCCGAACGCGACACAGATGCCCTGAAGCGCGGCAGACATTGCGACCACCACGAATCCGAGCAGAAACGCCTGCCAAGACCATGGCCGTACCCGCGGTACGCCAGACAAACCCGCACGCCTCATCAGCCTCCCCCGCCGCCCGTTGACCGGGCCCAATTGAGACCAAAGTACTACAGCCGCCGGCTAATCGCGAGATCGAAATTGCGGCACCGCAGGCATCAAGGGGCTCCGGGCCTGGGGCTTGGTAAACGGCCGCATCGCACAATCGGGCCGGCCGGCGGCTATTCGGTCGCCGCATAGAGCAGGCCCGCGACGGGCAGAGCGAGGCCGATGGCGGATGCGAGCGTCCAGCCGCCTTGCGCGAAAGCCCAGGCGCCGACCGCGGAGCCGGCCGCGCCGGCGGTGAAAAACGTCGCCATGTAGAGGCCGTTGAGACGGCTGCGGTGCTCGTGCCCGAGCGCGAAGATGGCGCGGAAGCCGAGCACGACGTTGCCCTGGACGCCGACATCGATGGCGATCGCCGCCGCGACCAGACAGACCAGGTTCAGCATCGAGCCGGGCGCGCCGAGATAGGTCACGAGGAAGCCCCCGGCCGCGAGCAGCATCGCGACCAGCGTCGCGACGCGGCTGTGGCCGTGATCGGCGAGCCGTCCGGCGATGGGAGCTGCGAACACGCCGGCCACACCGGCGAGAGCGAACAGCGCGATGCCGCGCTGGGTGAAGCCGAATGCGGCCGCGAGCTGCAGCGGCGCCACGGTCCAGAACAGGGTGAAGCAGCCGAACAGGCTGGCCTGGTAGAGCGCCCGGCGCCGCAGCAGCGGCGTCGCCCGCACCAGGTGCGGCATCGACAGCAGCAGCTCGCCATAATGCATCCGCGTCACCGGCTTGCGGGTCGGCAGCGTCATCCAGAGCACCGCCGTCAGCACGATCATCAGCGCGGCGGAGGCGAAGAACACCGCGTGCCACGACAGCGCCGCGGTGACGAAGCTCGACACCGGACGCGCCAGCATGATGCCGAGCATCAGGCCGGTCGAGACGTTGCCGACGACGCGGCCGCGGATGGCTTCCGGCGCCATGTGGGCGGCATAGGGAATGATGATCTGCACCGCGACCGAACCGATGCCGATGAACAGCGCGGCGATCAGGAACGGCAACGCATGGGTGGCGAACGCGGCGGCGAGCAGGGCCGCCGCGCCGAGCGTGATGACGGAGCAGATCAGGATACGGTTCTCGACGAGATCCCCGAGCGGCACGATCAGCAACAGCCCGGTGCCGTAGCCGATCTGCGTCATGGTGACGATCAGCCCGGCCGCCGCATGCGACAGGCCGAGCGCGGCGCTGATCGGGGCGATCAGCGGCTGCGCGTAGTAGATGTTGGCCGCGATCATGCCACAGGCCGCGGCCAGCACGAAGGTCAGGCGCTGCGACACCGCATCCGGCCCGGGCGCGGTTTCGATCGTGGCATTCATCGTCATGACGCATGGTCTCCGAACAATCGGGAACGATTATTCCCTAATAGGACAAGAATTCAGGCGAGCAGCTTCATCGCGATGCCGACCAGGCGGGTCCCGTCGAGCGGCAGGCGCGCCTTGCCGACGACACGCAGGCCCTGCGTGATGCAGATCATCAGCCGCGCGGTGTCGTCGGCCGCGACATGGCCGGGAATCGAACCGTCGGCCTTCCCCTCGCGAATGAGGCCGGCGATGAAATCTTCGTTGGTCTTGAGCTGGGCGCCGACGCGGGCGGCCACGACCGAATCGACCGCCGACAATTCGACCGCGCTGCCGACCACGAGGCAGCCGCGCCGTCCCTCGGTACCTTGCGACTGCGCGACATAGGACAGCAGCACGTTGCGGATCCGGTCGCGGCCGTTCGTGCCGCGCCGGGCGGCGCTGCGGCTCTGTTCCTGGCGCCGTGCCGCATAGTGCTCGAAGGCGGCCAGGAACACCGCATGCTTGTCGCGAAACGCCTTGTAGATGCTCCCCGTCGCCAGCCGCATCGCCGCGGTGAGGTCTCCAATGGAGGTCGCATGATAGCCGCGCTCGCGAAACACCCGCACGGCGCGGTCCAGCGCAATGTCCATGTCGAACTCCCGGGGCCGACCGGGCGGACGGGCAACATTCTGGAATCGGCGCGCGGCTTTTTGCATTGCGGGATGATAGAGAATGAATGTTCCCTAATAAAGACACGGAGTTGTGATGGGCTGCATCAGGGTGGTTTTACGCAGCACCCTCGCATCGCGTGTCCCGGACAAGCTGCAACGCCTCTTGGCGTTGCGGCGCAGAGCCGGGACCCAGGGCGGCACGGGACGCGGTGAGATGGGCCCCGGCTCTGCAGCGCACCGCTGCGCGCTGCGCCGCGTCCGGGGCACGAGAGCGGAGTTTGGCACAGCTCTCTCCACGTCATTGCGAGGAGCCCGCGACAAAATTGCGGAGCAATTTTGCGCTGATGCGACGAAGCAATGACCGACTATGACGCGACGGCATCGTTCTTCCCGCTATATCCCGCTTGCAGACACGCCTTCGCGTTCTCGCGGCTCAATTCGCCCGAGCTTTGCTTGATCTCTTCGCCCTCCAATCCAAGAGGGCGCAGGGAAGGCCGGGTGCCGGCTGGCACCCGCGGTCCGCTGCGCGCAAATGCACACGCAGAAAGAACCGCACAGCAGCATACAGGTGTCGCCGATCACTCGGCCTTCCCTGCGCGATGGTTGCACGGCTTATGCCGTGATCTCCCGGGAGCCGAACTTTCCTTTGGCCTCCCTCGCCCCGCGAATTTGGATGATGCAGTCCGCCCGGTTGGGCTCGCTCGCACCTTCGCGGAAACTTGACCGTGGCAACGACGGTCAGGACCACACGGTTTTGCCGTACGCACGGCCCGCCATTTCGCCCGCAGTATTTCCGACTCCGTCGACAGAGCCGAAAACTTACGAACGAGACGAACCCTGACAGCGCCGTCGTCCGCACGCGGTTACGGACTCACAGGGACTACCCGCCCTGCCCGCACCTCTCGTGCCGACGCTGCCGCGTCCACCGCATCCCCGGCTCGCGAACATGACGACTACACGCCGCCCCTCTTGGGTGAGCCGGGATGGACGACACATACGCCGAAACCGAATTTCGGTAAAGTGGAATATTTTTACGCGGGTGGATTGACAGAAGGCGACACAGGCAAGGTGGCGTAGCCCGGATGAGCGCAGCGAGATCCGGGATCTTTGTGCGTGGGTTTCCCGGGTGTCGCTGCGCTCACCCGGGCTACAAGCGCTCACCCCTTCCTCGACGCGGCCGTTCCATCCGCCATCGTCGTCACGCCCTTCCGTTCGACGATCATCCCGTAAGCCTGCGGCTGGCGGTGAACGTCGAAATTGAAGGTGGTACGCTTGTAGGAGTTGCAGAGGTCGAGATCGCAGCGCGCCAGCGCAATTTCGTCGCCCTTGGTCGTGCATCTCGCGATGATCTCGCCCGAGGGCGCGATGACGCAGCTGCCGCCGATGTGGTCCACGCCTTCCTCGACGCCGGCCTTGGCGACGCCGACCACGAAGGTGCCGTTCTGATAGGCGCCAGCCTGCATCACCAGATGGTTGTGGAACAGCGAGAGATCGTCATGCTCCGGCGCGGGCGGATTGTGCACCGGCGTGTTGTAGCCGATCATCAACATCTCGACCCCCTGAAGGCCCATCACCCGGTAGGTCTCGCTCCAGCGGCGGTCATTGCAGATCGCCATGCCCATCACGCCGCCGAAGGCATCGACGACGCCGAAGCCGCGGCCCGGCTCGAAATAGCGCTTTTCCAGATGCTGAAATTTCCGCCACGGCTCGTGCTCTGCATGGCCGGGCAGGTGAACCTTGCGATACCGGGCGACGATCGCGCCGCTCTTGTCGACCAGAATGGACGTGTTGTAACGCCGGACAATACCGTCCTCGACCGCCAGCTCGGCATAGCCGAGACAGAAGCCGAGACCGAGCTCGCGCCCGAGATCGAACAGGGCTCGCGTCTCCGGCCCCGGCATCTCGCGCTCGAAGAAGCTGTCGATCTCGGCCTGATCCTCGAAATACCAGCGCGGAAAAAACGTCGTCAGCGCGAGCTCGGGATACACGATCAGATCGCAGCCGCATGCCTTCGCCTCGCGCATCAGAGCCATCAGACGGGTCACGACTTCGGTCCTGCTCTCGGTCCTGGCGATCGGACCGAGCTGGCCGGCTGCGATGGTCACAAATCTCGTCACGCCTGATTCCTTCGTTGCCGAATTTCTTCATTGCTGAGTACGCGCGGCCTGAGCCTAACGAGCAGCGCAGCGCGCGCACAGGCCGGCTCGGCTCATCGTGACGGGACACAATCAAATTCCATGCCGAAGGGTATCATCATGCGCCGCTGCGCAGTCGCCGGCGACAGATGGGGGAACTTCGTTGCGGATCTGCAACGGTTCCCCACCGTCTGAAGGCGGCCAAAAGAAACACCCATTCCGGCCACGAACCGCTCTCACAAGGCCGTGAGACTATCAGGGGAACAACGATGCGTGCACAACGCGTTTGGAAAGTGAATGGAGACGCCAGCATCGGGCAGCTCCAATCGAGACTGGACGATCTGAACAAGCGTCTCGGTCAGCTCGAAGGCCAGCATCCGGATAGCTGGAAGCTGGAAGAACTGAGAGCGAGCGCACTCAGCCTGTCGCGCGAGATCGACGACCTCCGCTGCGCGGAAGCGACGGCGGCCTTGAGCGAGTTGCTGCGGAAGTAGAAGGCGCCCGCCGATTAGCATCGCGCGCAAGGAACCAAGTTCCGCCGCCGCCATTGCCATGCAGAGCATGGAGCACGATCATGACCAGGCACCTGACGCGAACCCATCTCGCGCGCGGCGTGGCCGGCGCGGTGTCCACGCTGGTTCTGTGCGCGGCGGCGGCCTTCGCCTTCGCGCGCCACTTTGCGTTGTGAAGAATTGGCGTCGTGAAGAATTTGGCACAGTGAGGAATTTGGCATGACGTCCGATCCCGAGGAGCAGGTGCGGCTGCAAGGCTATGGCGAGATGACGCTGCGCACGGCCGTGACCACGCTGATGCTGCTCGCGCCGCGCGACCGCGCCCAGACCGCCATCCACCGCGTCCGCGACGATGTGCGTCTGGCGCAAAGCGAGATCGCCGAGCTCGCATCAAGTTGGGGCATCGAGCCGACTGGTGATTTGCGATTGCCGAAGCCAGAGCAGGGTCAACACTGGCCGGACATCGTCCGCGGCATGGTGCGCGAGGCGCCCCTGCCGGCGTTGATGGTGGCGTTCATGCTGGGCGTGGTGGTGGCGAGACGATAGAGATTGGCCCAAGCTGTCGCCGGAGCACTCCGAGCGATATTGCAAGACATCCCGCGCGATCTCGGTCGGGTCCGATGATCACGCGCAATGCCGGTAGACCGCGTAGACGATCGCGCCGCTTACCACGACAACCGCGAGAAAGAATGATCCCATCTCCACCCCCAAGCTGAGTGAGAGAGTTGTAAGCCAAGGCACGAGGCCGTGCATTCCGTCTCTTGGCGATATTGACTGTTCGCTCAGGCCGCCACCTTGTTGTACGAATCCGCGCATGCTTCGCACATCGCAACACTCTCCATGCCACCGATCAGCTTGCAGTCTTCGGCGCTGGGAGCGGATTTCCGCACACCTTGCACCTTTGCTTGTGATGCGGCGTATTGATCAGCATGAAGTGCGCTGACGTCCGGCACATCTCGGCGCTGGCTATCGTTGCGAGCGCGGAATTTGGCATAATCAAAGCTTCGAAGCGGAAGACCGCACCATCCAGGAAACTCAAAACGGTGCGGTCACTGCAAACCGTGGATCTGGAGAGGCGCGGTTTACATCTTGGTGATTCGACCGATGATCCGGGCGTACGGTCTACATTCCGCGGTTCATCATGCCGTCGGATTTCATCATCCCCATCTTCTGGGCGCGCATGTAGTGCATGCAGGCACCTCGTGCATTGCCTTTGCTCATCTCCATGTTGGCCATGGCCATCTCCTTGTTCATGGCCATCTTGTTCTGCCCATCCGGCATCGACGACATCATCATGGCGGTCTTCGACATGTTTTCGCCGCTGCAACTCATCATCTTCGCAGAGGCAGGTACCGAAGCCGCACAGACGATGGCGATGGCAAGGATTGCTGTTGTCCGCATCGAATTGTCTCCCAAAGGTTTCTGGCCAGTCTGATACTGGCGTGACAGATACGGGAGGCGAGGCGATGGAGTTGTGCGGGAGGGCGTGTTGAGGTGAGATATATTTTACCACAGGATAGGAACGAAAACGGCGCACGAATTTCCGCGGCAAACCGATGACGACCGGAACCAAGCAGTGCCGCTTTAGGTAAAGGCTACCGGACAACACGGCGAGGCGGCTATCGAGAATTGAACTATAGCAAGCCGGAGGCCGTCATCGACATCATTGAAGAAGTCGAAGTCTGCTTTTGGTCCATCGGTCAAGCGGCTAACGCTTCATCAAGCTCCGCTCACCGAGGCATGGCAGACCCGATTGGCTCACGTTGAGTCGCTTCGCATCTGGCCCTCAGCGGTTGTTCGCGTTGGTACTGTTGATGTCCGCTCTTGAGGGCACTGCGGACCCCGCCGTACCGGGCGACAATCGCTTTATCAGTATCGAACGACAGCTTGCGCTAGCCACAAATCTGATCAAGGCGAAGGAATTCCCCACGCGCCTGCAACACGCCGATTGCCCGGGCTTTTCGCACTCAATATAAGGCCGATAGCTGCCCACGGCGTAGGAATACCTACCCGCTGAACGCAGCGCCCGGTTCGACGGAAGCGACTGAAAATGCTGATGATCTTGGTCGGAGTGGCAGGATTCGAACCTGCGACCCCTGCGTCCCGAACGCAGTGCTCTACCGGGCTGAGCCACACTCCGACAAGAGGCCGGCTTATAGCGGCGGGTTCGACGCACTGCAAGCGGCCGGCATGAGGAATTTTATCCCTGTGAAAACGGGTCTTGAAACACTGGTTTTACCGGCCGGCCTGGCCGGAGCCGAGGCTGCGGCCCGCCGGCTTACCGCCGGCGGGCTGGTCGCGTTTCCGACCGAGACCGTCTACGGGCTGGGGGCGGATGCGGCCAATGCCGCCGCGATCGCCCATCTCTACGCCGCCAAGGGGCGGCCGGCCTTCAATCCGCTGATCGCCCATGTGCCTGACATCGCGGCCGCGCGCCGGATCGGCCGGTTCGACGCCCGTGCATTGAGGCTCGCCGAAGCGTTCTGGCCGGGGCCGCTGACGCTGGTGGTGCCGAAGACGGACGACTGCCCGGTGGCGGATCTCGCCACCGCGGGCCTCGACACGGTCGCGATTCGAATCCCCGCCCACGAGGTGGCGCAGGCGATCCTCCGCGCCTTTGGCGGGGCCGTGGTGGCGCCGTCCGCCAATATCTCCGGCCACGTCTCGCCGACGTTGGCCGCCCATGTCGCGAGCGACCTGTCGGGACGGATCGACCTGATCGTGGACGGGGGGCCTGTTGCGGTCGGGGTCGAATCGACCATTGTCGGCTGCTTTGAGGCGCCGATGCTGCTGCGGCCCGGCGGGCTGTCGCGCGATCGGATCGAGGCGGTGCTGGGCGCGCCGCTGGCGCGGCCGCCGGTGGAGCCCGGGGGCGACGACAGCCAGCCGCTGGCGCCGGGCATGCTGGCCTCGCATTACGCGCCGCGCGCCCAGGTGCGACTTGGCGCGCAGGACGTTGCGCCCGACGAAGCGCTGCTGGCGTTCGGACCAGCGCGCCTGCCCGGCGTCGACGCCGCCGTCGCCGTCATGAATTTGTCGCCCAGCGCTGATCTCGATGAAGCCGCCGCCAATCTGTTCGGCTATCTTCGCAGCCTCGATGCGAAGAGCCCGCGGGCGATTGCGGTGATGGCGATCCCCGAGGAAGAACTTGGCGAAGCGATCAACGACCGGCTGCGCCGGGCTGCGGTTCTGCGATAAGAAGCTTGAGAAGAGACACGACAATGAACATCAATCAATCCGCCACGCCAGCGCCTCCGCTTGCGCCCGAGCTGATCGACCAATTCCGCAAGATCGTCGGCGAGCGCCACGCGATCACCGATGCGACCGATATCGAGCCTTACGTCACCGAGGAGCGCAATCTGTTCCACGGCCGTTCGCCGTTGGTGCTGCGCCCGGGCTCGACCGCGGAGGTCTCCGACATCTGCAAGCTCGCCTCCGCACACAACATCGCGCTGGTGCCGCAGGGCGGCAACACCGGGCTGGTCGGCGGCCAGACCCCGCACAATGGCGAGGTCGTGGTGTCGCTGCGGCGGCTCGACAAGATCCGCGAGGTCGACACGGCGTCCAACACCATGACGTGTGAGGCCGGCGTGGTGCTGCAGATCGCCCAGGCGAAGGCGGCCGAGGTCGACCGGCTGTTTCCGCTCTCGCTGGGCGCGGAGGGAAGCTGCACCATCGGCGGCAATCTCTCCACCAATGCCGGCGGCACCGCCGCGCTCGCCTATGGCGTCGCGCGCGAGATGGCGCTGGGGCTGGAAGTGGTGCTCGCCGACGGGCGCGTGCTCAACACGCTGTCGAAGCTGAAGAAGGACAACACCGGCTACAATCTGCACAATCTCTTCATCGGTGCCGAAGGCACGCTCGGCATCATCACGGCGGCGACCCTGAAACTGTTTCCGAAGCCGCGGGCGATCGAGACGGCCTATGTCGGGCTGAAATCGCCGGAGGCGGCGCTCAAGCTGCTGACGATCGCGCAGAGCGAGGCCGCCAATTTGCTGACGAGTTTCGAGCTGTTGGCCGAGATGGCGGTGGATTTCTCGGTCCGGCACGGCATCGATGTGCGCGATCCCCTTGCCGAGAAGCATCCCTGGTACGTGCTGATGGAGCTGTCGTCGCCCGGCGACGATGCCCGCACGCCGCTGGAGACGATCCTGGCCCGCGCCATGGAGGAGGAGATCGTCGACGACGCCGTGATCGCGGCCAACCTCACCCAGCGCAACAATTTCTGGAAGCTGCGCGAAGAGATGTCGGCGGCACAGAAGCCCGAGGGAGGCTCGATCAAGCACGACATCTCGGTGCCGATCGCCGCGGTGCCCGCGTTCATCGACGAAGCCAACGCGGCGGTGGTGAAGCTGATCCCGGGCGCGCGGCCGGTGCCGTTCGGCCATCTCGGCGACGGCAATCTGCATTACAATGTCAGCCAGCCGATCGGAGCCGACACCGCCGATTATCTGGCGCGCTGGCACGATGTGAACGCGGTGGTGTTCGAGATCGTGCTGCGCATGGGCGGCTCGATCTCCGCCGAGCACGGCATCGGCGTGCTCAAGCGCGACGAACTGCCCGAGGTCAAGGACAAGACCGCGATCGAGCTGATGCGCGCGATCAAGGCGATGCTCGATCCGCACGGCATCATGAACCCGGGCAAGGTGCTGTGAGCCCTCTTGCGATCGACGCCATCGCCGATGCCGATGTCGAGACCGTCGTCGCGCTGTGGCAGCGCTGCGGCCTGACCCGGCCCTGGAACGATCCCCATGCCGACATCGCGCTGGCGCGCCGGCGCGACAATTCCACCGTGCTGATCGGCCGCGACGCCGGCGCCATCGTGGCGACAATCATGGTCGGCCATGACGGCCACCGCGGCTGGGTCTATTACGTCGCGGTCGACCCCGACGGCCGCAAGCGCGGCCATGGCCGCGTCATGATGGCCGCGGCCGAGGACTGGCTGCGGCAGGCCGGAATTTCGAAGCTGCAACTGCTCGTCCGCCGCGAGAATGCGCAGGCCAATGCGTTCTACCAGTCGCTGGGGTTCGAGGAATCCAGCTCGGTGATGTTCCAGAAGTGGCTCGACGGGCGCGCACCGACGCCGTAGCGAAGTCGCGACAACGGGTCCGGGCGCACGGCTCATGCCGCGGCGGCAAATCTTCGGCTCCACCACTTGATTGCCGGCATAATTTAATACACGTTATGGTAGTTCATTTTTATGCGGTCGCGCAACGGATCCCGTGCGCGCACGCGATTCATTGTTGAAATTGCTTTTTGGGGCCTGCGATGAGCAACATGCAGAACACCACATTGATCGCGACAGGCATTATCGCGTCGCTACCCTTGATCCCGGTCGGCCACTATCTTCTGTTCGGTTGGCCGGCCCGCAAGCAGCAAATCGTCTCGCGCCTCTCAAATCAATCGATCGGCTACTACAGGATGGCCTTTTGCCCGGAGAGCGAGTTCACCGACAATGTCGGATTCTCGAAAGAGTACGACCGGCGATATGGCCGCCCCCTGTTCCTGGTTCCGATGCTTCTGCTCTCGATAACGCTATTCGCCTTTTCGTATTATTGCGTGTCTTGGGTGCTTTCACACGATTGGGCCAGCGCCCAGGAGGGCACCGCGAAGATCGCCATCCTGTCGCTTGCCGGCGCCTATATGTGGATCACATACGATCTCATCTTTCGGGCACGGCAGAACGACGTCGTGACATCCGACGTCAATCGCGCGACGTTGCGCCTATTGATCTCGCTGCCATTCGGATTTGCCATCTCTGCGTTTGCCGGGGTCGTAACCGGTTCGACGGTCACGTTAAGCACCGGCGCCCTGGCTTTCTTTGTTGGTGCCTTTCCTACCGATACGGTGCTCAAGTTCATGCGCCGCACCGCCGCGATACCGCTCAAGCTCGATGCAGATACAAGTGAAGACGGCGTCCAGCAGCTCACGAAGATCGACGGCATCACCGTGCCAATTGCCGAGCGCTTCATCGATGAGGGCGTGAAGACGATCGTGCAGCTTGCCTATGCCGATCCCGTCGCGCTCTCGATCAGGTCCGGCATGGATTTTTCGTTCATCTTGATTTGCTGCAGCAGGGCGATGGTGAAAATGTACTTCGATGACAACCAAATGAAGATTGTTCAGAAGTATGGATTGCGGAGTGGCCTCGAAATCAAGACTCTGAACGATGAGCTTTTGAACTATGACGAACTTCGTGACCAAGCCGTAACAAAAGGCGAACCCGCGCCAGCTCCAACGTCCTCCCAGGCTGCTGCGCAGCGTCAACTACAGGCTTTCGCGAATGCTGTGGCGCTCGACACGGACTCCACTCGTTTCGTACTTGATCAGATTGCCGAAGATCCGTACACAAAGTTCGCTTGGTGGATGTGGCCTGACGTGCCCGGAACGGGGGAGCACCCCGACGAGCGCGAACCGGTGGCCCCACCATCGCCCGTTGTCGCGGCGGAACTCACGCGGTAGATCCGGCAGGACCGACCTGCCATGCCTCGCAGATTGTGGCGACCGCGCCGATTGAGCTTGGTGGGTCCCATCGCGCGAACAGCGGTGCGAAAACCTGGGAAGATCGCATGACCATTTCCGACCGCGTCCGCATCAAGGACGTCCGCGTGCTCTCGGACGGCTGGACCACGCTGAAGAACACCACGTTCGAGTATCGGCGCGCCAGCGGCGAGTGGCAGACGCAGCATCGGGAAACCTACGAGCGCGACAATGCCGCGGCCGTGCTGCCGTATAATCGCGCCGGGCGCACCGTGATCCTGGTTCGGCAGTTCCGCCTGCCGGCATTCATCCGCGGCTACGACGATCTGCTGATCGAAGCGGCGGCAGGTGTGCTCGACGACGCCTCGCCGGAGGTGCGAATCCGCGCCGAGGCCGAGGAGGAGACCGGCTACCGCCTGCACCATTTGGAGAAAGTGTTCGAGGCGTTCATGAGCCCGGGCGCCATCACCGAGAAGCTGCATTTCTTCATCGCCGAATACGAACCTTCGATGCGCGTCAGCGCCGGCGGCGGCCTCGCGCACGAGGGCGAGGACATCGAGGTGCTGGAGCTTTCGATCGACGCGGCGCTGGCGATGATCGCCGACGGCCGCATCATCGACGCCAAGGCGATCATGCTGCTGCAATACGCGGCGCTGCATATTTTTCGGTAGGTGAGCTTGCTTACCCTCCCCTGGAGGGGGAGGGTAGCGGCACCGTTCGTGTGTCACCATCCTCATCTGCAATTCTGTCCTGCGTCCTCCCTCCCCCCGTTGAGCAACCGGAAAACTCCCTCTAGTCTGTCGCCAACCAAGAAACAGGAGACGCGCCCATGTCCACGCCGCGCGACGACGAATTCGGCTTTGCGCCCGACTACGATTCCCCCATCCCCTACATGCAGCGCACCCGCGATTATTACGTGGCGATCGGCTACACCACGGCGTATCGCTGGGCGCATTACACCGAGGCGCCATTCCAGCCGCTGAAGAAGCCGCTGGCAAAGTCGCGCGTGACCATCATCACGACCGCCGCGCCGTACGATCCCGGCAAGGGCGACCAGGGACCGGGCGCGGCGTATAATGGCGGCGCGAAGTTCTATCAGGTCTATGACGGCGACACCTCGAAAGAGCACGATTTGCGCATCTCGCATATCGGCTACGACCGCAAGCACACCTCGGCCACCGACAGCGGCACCTGGTTTCCGCTGCCGCAGCTCCTGAAGGCGTCCGCCGCCGGCCGCATCGGCGAAGTGAGCCAACGCTTCTTCGGCGCGCCGACCAATCGCAGCCACCGCGTCACGCTCGACACCGACGCGCCGGACATTCTCGCGCGCTGCCTCGCGGACGAGGTCGACGTCGCGGTGCTGGTGCCGAACTGCCCGGTCTGCCACCAGACCACCGCGCTGGTGGCGCGGCATCTCGAGCGGAACGGCATCCCGACCGTGATCATGGGCTGCGCCAAGGACATCATCGAGCACGCCGCCGTGCCGCGCTTCCTGTACTCGGACTTCCCGCTCGGCAATTCCGCCGGCAAGCCGCACGACGTCGCCTCGCAGGC
Source organism: Bradyrhizobium amphicarpaeae (assembly GCF_002266435.3). NCBI lineage: Bacteria > Pseudomonadati > Pseudomonadota > Alphaproteobacteria > Hyphomicrobiales > Nitrobacteraceae > Bradyrhizobium > Bradyrhizobium amphicarpaeae. The sequence continues at coordinate 1,927,503 of NZ_CP029426.2, read as the reverse complement.
GCAGACGCTCGAACTGGCGCTCAAGCTGCTTGAGAGCGCGAGCGGCCCGCAGACGACGATGCAATCGCCGCTGCGCTGGAGCGAGGACGCCTCCTGGAAGCTCGACTACAACAACGTCGCGCAGCTTTCGCCTGAAGAGCTGGCACGCCGCCGCGCTGAATTCGACAAGCAGAAGGAGATCGCGCGCGGCAACCGCGCCGCCTGACGTCCTCCGACAACGACAACAAAATGGGGAGAGCGACGTGACGCGACCGTTCGAGGGCGTGAAGATCCTGGACTTCACCCAGGTGCTGGCCGGGCCCTATGCGAGCTATCAGCTCGCGCTGCTGGGGGCCGACGTCGTCAAGGTCGAGCGGCGCGAGGGCGAGGACATGCGCCGCACGCCGCTGAGCCGCGAATGGGCCGATCGCGGCCTCGCGCCGGCGTTTCAGGCCGTCAACGGCAACAAGCGCAGCCTGACGCTCGATCTGCAGAAGCCGGAGGCGATCGCGATCGTGAAGAAGCTCGCGGCGACCGTCGACGTCGTCATGGAGAATTTCCGCCCGGGCGTGATGGACAAGCTCGGCATCGGCTATGAGGCGCTATCCGCGATCAATCCGAAGCTGATCTATTGCGCGGTCTCGGGCTTCGGCCAGACCGGCCCGGATCGCCTGCGCCCCGGCTATGACGGCAAGATGCAGGCGCTGTCGGGCATCATGGCGATCACGGGGCATCCCGAGACGGGGCCAACGCGCGCGGGCTTCGCGGTCTGCGACGTGCTGTCGGGCGCCACCGCCGCGTTCGGCGTGTCGAGCGCGCTGTATCAGCGCGACCGTACCGGCAAAGGCCAGTTGGTCGACGTCTCCATGCTGGAGGCGACGATGGCGTTTCTGTCGGGGCAGATCGCGGACTGGTCGGTCGCGGGCCATCGCCAGCAGCTCTCGGGCAATCAGGCCGTGAGCCGCAGGACCACGGCGAATCTGTTCAGATGCGGCGACGGCCACATCCTGCTCGCCGTCAACAACGAGAAGCAGTACCGCGCGCTGATGAGCGCGCTCGGCCGCGAGGACACGCTCTCCGACCCGCGCTTTGCCGACTGGTTTTCGCGCAACGAGAACGAACCGGCGCTGCGTGCCATCATCGAGCAAGCGCTGGCGGCCAGACCGGCGCGCGAATGGGAGACGATTCTGGAAGACGCCGGCGCGCCCTGCGCCAGCATCTGGAAGGTCGAGGAGGTAATCGACCATCCGCAGATCAAGGCTCGCGACGCCATCCAGCAGCTGGATACGCAATACGGCCGCCTGCGCTTTGCCGGCAGCGGCTTCAAGCTGGCCCATGGCGGCGGCCGGCTGGACCGGATGGCGCCGGAACTCGGCGCGGATACCGACGCGGTGCTGGACGAGCTGGGGTTCGACGCCGCGGAGATCGCGCGGCTGAGGGCAGCGGAGATCGTCTGAACGCCCGCGCGCTAGATCGCCTTCGCTGCCAGCTTCGCGGCGGCGAGGATGTCCCGTCTGACGCCATCGTCCTTGACGGCGCGGGCCATGTCCGCCGCCCCCGTCAGAATCGCAAGCAGCGCCAGCGCCCGCTGGCGCGCATGGGCGCCCCGGAAGCCGTGCGCAACCAGGTCCGCCAATTGCTCGAGCTCGGCTTGATAGACGGCGCGCGTTGCAGCGTCCGCGCGTGCAACGTCGGAGGAAAAGCTCGGCAGCGCGCAGGCTTCGTCGAGGCCGACCTCCATCCGCGGCCCCAGATAGAAATCGATGAACGGATCGCGCCAGCCGCTGCCATATTGTGTCTGAAACTTGCCGATGCCGTCGCGCAGGAACGCAAGACCGTCCGCCACGGCGAGGCGGAACGCATCCGCCTTGGATTCGAAATGGGCATAAAACGCCCCTGACGTGAGGCCCGCCCCTTTGGCCAGTGCGTCCACACCTGCGCCGCCGAATCCACCGATGCGGAAGCCGCGCCCCACCGAATCCGCCAGCCGCGCCCGCGCGTCTCCTTCGCTCTTCCTCGGTCGTGCCATCGCCAGCCACCTCTTCGATAGCGATCGTTATATTGTCCTTGACGACATAACGATCGTTATGTTTTATATAACGACCGTTATCTCACGGTGCAAACTGGAGAACTCAGATGCCCATCCAAGTAATCGTTCCCGAAGGCACGTTGACGCCCGCCGGAGAAGCCGAGGCGTTCCGCAAGCTGACCGAGCTGCTGTTGCGGCTGCACGGCCTGACCGGCAATCGCTTCATGACACCGAACGTCATCGGCGAGGTGACCGTGGTCCCGAACAGCCGCACCTATGCCGGTGGAAAGCGCGCGGACATCGCCGTGTTCGAGCTGACGGTGCCGTCCTTCGTGCTGCCGACGCAGGAGCTGAAGGACGCCTGGATCTCGGAAGGAACGGCGATCATCGAGACCGCGGCCGAGGGTCGTATCAGGCGCGAGCAGATCTTCGCCAATGTCAGCTACGCCGTGGACGGCGGCTGGGGTATCGGCGGCAAGGCCTTCAGCAACGCCGCCCTCGGATCAGCCGTCGCCGCGGCCTGAGCGCGCCGCTGCTGGAGTTCGATGCGGCGGCACCGCGCTAGAACAACGAGCCCTGCCCGTCATCGCCCGGCCCGGCCGCGGCCTTCCGCGCCGCCTTCTTCGGCTTCGCCGCCTCTGCTTCCGCCGCCATCTCCTCCGCGCTGATCGGCAGCAGCAGCTGATCGTCGTCGTTGGCGACGCGGTTGACGCGGGTGGAAACCGGGTGCCAGGCGAATTCGCCGATGCGTGGGGCCGTCATCAGCGGCAGGATCGCATCGACCTCGTCGCCCCTGATGTCGAGCCAGCGCTCGAAATCGCGCGGGCTGATGGTGACGGGCACGCGGTCATGCAGCGTGGCGAGATCCTCGCCCGCGGCAGCCGTGACGATCGCGACGGTGTCGAGCTCCTCGCCGTTCGGCCCGGCCCAGGTTTCGAACACCGCAGCGAAACCAAGCGGCGCGCCGTCGGCGCGGTGGATGAAGAAGGGCTGCTTGCGGCCGCCTTCCGATTTCCACTCATAGTAGCCGTCGGCCGGGATCAGGCCGCGGCGACGCCGTATCGCCCGCTTGAACGCGGGCTTCTCCAGCACCGTTTCGGAGCGGGCATTGATCAGGAGCGTGAACCCTTTGGGGTCCTTGACCCAGCCCGGCAAGAGGCCCCAGCGCATCAGACGGAAATGGCGCGCGCCGTTCTCGATCCAGACGACCGGAATCGGTTGTGTCGGCGCCACATTGTACCGGGGCGGGAAGTTCGGCTGCTCGACATAGCCAAACAGTTGCCGCAGGGCCGCGGGGGCCGAAGTTATGACGAAGCGTCCACACATCTCAGGTGTCTATATAGGGTCCGTTGAGGTCCTTTTAACCTCGAACGTTAACACTGCGGCAGATGAGCTCAACGGCCTCCCAACCCGCGCGGACGCATGCACAGACGGGCCCCGAGGCCGCCGACTGGGCCGAACGGCTGCGCGTGGCCAATATCAATCCGCGGACCGGGCTGGCCACTGACTATCTCAACCATTTCAATGAAGCTGTGATGCTTCTTGAAATGATCCCCGACATGCCGGAATGCGCCGAAGATTTTTTGACCTGGTCGCCGCTATCCTATGCCGAGCATTTCACGGCATCGAACTTCAAGGCGCGGGACCTGGCCATTGAAGCCTATGAGAAGGCCGATCCGAACGTGCGGGCCCGGTTCGACCAGATCACCCAGACCCTGCACTCGATCCTGACCGCGGTCGGCACGGCCATGCGCGAGGTCGAGAAGGATCAGACCCGCATCAAGCTCGCCGAGCAGGCGACCCTCTGGGTCCAGCCCCTGATCGCGGCCTGCGGCGGCATTATTCACGGTGGCGCCGACGCCGACGTCGAAACCATCATGGCGAACTGAACCAGGATTCCTGAAGACAATGTCGGCCGTCGTCCAGCCCACCCGTCCCCAGATCGCGGTCAGCGCCGCGATTTTTCGCGACGGCAAGGTGCTGCTGGCCCGCCGCGCCCGCTCCCCCGCCAAGGGCTTCTATTCGCTGCCCGGCGGCCGGGTCGAATTCGGCGAATCGCTGCACCAGGCCCTGCGCCGCGAAGTCGACGAGGAAACCGGGCTCGAGATCGAGATCATCGGCCTTGCCGGCTGGCGCGAGGTGCTGCCGGCCGCGCCCGGCGCCGGCCACTATTTGATCATGTCCTTTGCCGCCCGCTGGGTGGCCAGGGAGCCATCCCTGAACGACGAGCTCGACGATTACCGCTGGGTCGCCCCTGACGCCCTGGCGGGCCTCGGCGACCTCAAGCTGACCGGAGGACTGGAAGAGGTCATCGAGTCCGCCGCGCGGCTGATTGGAGCCTGACCGAGCCCCGACCTCCGCTGCACCTGTCCCGCGCGGCTTGCCTTGCGTCCCCCGCCTTGAAGAGGCATACACCCCGCCGATGTCCACGCGATTTCTGGCCATTTTTGCCCTAATTCTCGCCTGCGCCTCCGTGCCCGCGCGGGCCCAGGACGTGGCGGCGCCGTTCGACGCCGATTTGCAGCGGCTGGCGGAGATTCTCGGCGGCCTGCACTACCTGCGCGGCATCTGCGGCTCCAACGAGGGCAACAAATGGCGCAACGAGATGCAGGCGCTGATCGATGCCGAAACCCCCTCCGGGGAGCGCCGCACCCGCATGATCGCCGGCTTCAACCGTGGCTATAACGGCTTTCAGCAGACCTATCGCAGCTGCACGCCGGCCGCGACGGTGGCGATCCGCCGTTACATCGAGGAAGGCTCGAAGATCTCGCGGGATCTGACGGCCCGCTACGCGAACTGAAACTCCCTCCCGTCGTTCCGGGGCGCGCGCAGCCCGATGGATTCTCAGGTGCGCAATTGCGGACCATAGTTCGCGCCGCGCGCGCCCCGGAATGACAGAGAGGATCGACCCGACGGCTCTCCCGGAACCCTGTTATCGACTTTGTTCACAGCCGTTAACCGTTCCTAAAGATGTGGCCTAGCGGTCGTTAATGCGCATGCTACACCTCTCGCACAGCGCATCGCCGTGGATCGCGCCCCAGCCCTGATCGAGTTTCATGAGCCAGCCGATTTCCTACGCCCCCGACCGCGCGCCGCTGCCCGATCACGAGCAGAAGCAAGCCGCACTGAGCTATCTCAACGAGGCCTGGGCCGAAGCGCGCCATGAGGGCGTCGATGGCGACTGCCTGGCGCAGGCGAGCCTGTTTGCGGCCTTCGCCGAGCTCGTCGGCACCTATGGCGAGGACGCGGTCGCCAAGTTCGTCGAAGGTTTTCCGGGCCGCATCCGCAACGGCGAATTCTCGGTCACGCTCGCGAGGCAGTAAGCTCTCCGCGAAAATGACCCCGCCACACGGGCGGGGCCAGTCGACGGATGAATGACTTTGCGAAATTCTTCGCGAAGTCTGCTGCGTTTATCGCACGGAAGCCGCCTTCGACGGACAAGCATTAATCTCGGGGCAGCCGGGAGATGTTCCCGCTGCGCTCGGGAACGTGCCTACCCATCCGTCTCGATCGGCAGGGTCGGATCCCTCGCCCATTCGCCCATCGAGGCGTCGTAGAGCATCAGTTTGTCGTAACCGAGCTGCGCCAGCAGGAACAGGTCGATCGTCGCCGAGATGCCGCCGCCGCAATAGAGAATCACGCTCTTGTCACGCGTGACGCCCTCGGCGGCGAATTTTGCTTCCGCATCCGCCAGGCTGGTCAGCGTCTTGTCGGCGTTGACGAGCGTTGCAGCCGGTACGTTGACGCTGCCGGGAACACGGCCGGGCCGGCCGTAGCGGCTCGGCTCGAGGCCGCGATGAAATTGCGGACCGAGCGCGTTGACGATGACCGTCGCGGGATCGCCGATCCGCGCCTTCACAATGGTCCTGTCGACGAAGAAGCCCGCGCGCGGCGCGGCCTTGAATGTCGTGGCGGGATATCCCTTCGGTGCGCCTGTTTCAACCGGCCGCCCCTCCTCCTTCCATTTGTCGAAACCGCCGTCGAGCACATGGGCATCGACGCCGAGCGCGCGCAGCATCCACCAGAACCGCGTCGCCCACATCATGGTGCCGATGCTGTAGAGCACGATCGTCTTGCCCGTATCGGCGCCGTGGCGGCCGAAGGCGGCTTCCAGCTGCCCGACATCAGGCATCATGTAGAACTGTTGCGATGTGGTATCGGAGAATTCGCCCTGCAGATCGAGAAAATCGGCCCCCGGAATGTGGCCGGCTGCGAACGTCTTGTCGCCGGGGACCGCGCGATACGGCACGTCGCTGCCCGGCGGGACGGGTTCGTTGTAGGTCGTGCAGTCGTAGAGGCGGAGGTTGGCATCGCCGAGCATGACGGCGAGCTGCTCGGTGGTGATGAGATGTGATTGTTGGGACATTCTCGCCTCGCGTTGCGGAGCCGTAGCCCGGTTGAGCGTAGCGAAACCCGGGAATGGCTCAAGCGAAACCCGCATGTCGCTTCGCTCATGCGGGCTACGGACGCCCATTCGAGAGGAAGCGTCGGCCCCTCCCCGTCATTGCAGAGCAGCGAAGCAATCCAAAGTCTTTCCGATGAGGGATTCTGGATTGCTTCGTCGCAAGGGCTCCTCGCAATGACGGGGATGGTGCGTTCGTTCCCCGACAGAAGCCCGCTACGGCTTCAACGTCTCCAGGAATCGCACCGGCTCGCCCTGCGAGGCTGTGACCAGCTCGCCCTGCCACATCACGCGGCGGCCGCGCACAAACGTGCCGACGGGCCAACCGGTGACGCGGACGCCGTCATAGGGTGTCCAGCCGGCTTTCGACGCCACCCATTTGTTGGTGATGGTCTCGCTGCGCTTGAGATCGACCACCGTGAAGTCGGCATCATAGCCGGCAGCGATACGGCCCTTGCAGGCCATGTTGTAAAGCCGTGCCGGGCCGGCGCTGGTGAGATCGACGAAACGCGCCAGCGACAGCCGGCCCGCATTGACGTGATCGAGCATCAGCGGCACCAGCGTCTGCACGCCGGTCATGCCGGAGGGCGACGCCGGATAGGTCTTCTGCTTCTCCTCCAGCGTATGCGGGGCGTGGTCGGAGCCGAGCACGTCGATGATGCCCTGCTCGATGCCGCGCCAGATGCCGGCGCGGTGATCGGCGCCGCGCACCGGCGGATTCATCTGCGCCAGCGTGCCGAGCCGTTCGTAGCATTCGGGCGCCACCAGCGTGAGATGATGCGGCGTCGCCTCGCAGGAGGCGACGTCCTTGTGGTCGCGCAGAAACTCGATCTCTTCCTTGGTCGAGATGTGCAGCACGTGGATGCGCTTGCCGGTCTCGTGCGCGAGCTTGACGAGGCGCTGCGTCGCCATCAGCGCCGCGGTCTCGTCGCGCCACACCGGATGCGAGCGCGGGTCGCCCTCGATGCGCAGCGATTTGCGGTCGTTGAGGCGGTATTCGTCCTCGGCATGGAATGCGGCGCGGCGGCGGATCACCTGGAAGATGCGGCGCAGGCTTTCGTCGTCCTCCACAAGCAGCGCACCGGTCGAGGAGCCGATGAACACCTTCACGCCCGCACAGCCCGGCGCGCGCTCGAGCACCGGCAGATCCTGCACGTTCTCGCGGGTGCCGCCGATGAAGAAGGCGAAATCGCAATGCATGCGGTGATGGGCGCGCTTCACCTTGTCGGTGAAGGTGGCCTCCGTCACTGTGAGCGGCGAGGTGTTCGGCATCTCGAACACCGCGGTGACGCCGCCCATCACGGCGCTGCGCGAACCGGTTTCGAGATCTTCCTTCTGCTCCAGCCCGGGCTCGCGGAAATGCACCTGCGTGTCCATCACGCCGGGCAGGATATGCAGGCCCTTGCAGTCGATGACCTCCGCGGCCGAGGTCTGCGACAGCGGGCCCAGCTCGGCGATGCGGCCTCCGGCGATGCCGATATCGCGAACATTCTCGCCGTCCTGGTTGACGACGGTGCCGCCCTTGAGGATCACATCAAAGCGCTGGGTCATGGCTGAAGGCCTCTTTCATCCCCAAGCGCAGGGCTCGAGGTCTTGTCGTTTATGCCTTGCGGGCTTACGTTCCGGAGCAACATGTCGCAAGAGATTTTCGCATGAAATCAGCGTTTCTTCCCGACCGGGGCGTTGTCAAGATCGCGGGCGAGGATGCGCGCAACTTCCTCAACGGCCTGGTCACGACCGACCTCGACAGGCTGAAACCGGGTCTGGGGCGATTCGGCGCGCTGCTGACGCCGCAGGGCAAGATCATGGTGGATTTCCTGATCACCGAAGCGCCCGCGGGGCACGGCGGCGGGTTCCTGATCGACTGCCCGAAGGCGCTCGCCGAAAGTCTCGCCACCAAGCTGAAATTCTACAAGCTGCGCGCCAAGGTCACGGTGGAGAACCTCTCCGACGATCTCGGCGTGCTCGCCGCCTGGGACGGCCAGCCCGCGGCGCAGCCCGATCTTGCCTTCACCGACCCGCGCAATGATGCGCTCGGCTTTCGCATCCTGATCCCCGAGGATCTCAAGCAAAAGCTGTCCGACCTCATCGGCGCCGAGCTGGTCGATGCGACCGACTACGAAGCGCACCGCATCGCGCTCGGCGTGCCGCGCGGCGGGCTCGATTTCATGTACAGCGATGCGTTTCCACACGAGACCAACATGGACCGGCTTGCCGGCGTCGATTTCGACAAGGGTTGCTATGTCGGCCAGGAGGTCGTCTCGCGCATGCAGCACCGCGGCACCGCGCGCACCCGCAGCGTGAAGGTACTGCTCGACGGCTCCTCCCCCGAAGCGGGCACGACCATTCTCGCCGGCGAAAAGCCGGTCGGCACCATCGGCTCGACATCCCGCGGCAAGGGCATTGCCCTGGTACGCATCGACCGAGTCGCAGAGGCGCTCGATGCCGGCCAGCCGCTCACCGCCGGCGGTCTCGCGTTGAAGCTGGCAGAACCTGAAGTCGTCCGTATTCCTGCGAAGCAGCCCATCGCATGAGCCGAGCCCCTCGTCTGCATCCCGACGGAAAGACCCGCTGCCCATGGCCGGGCGATGACCCGGTCTACGTCGCCTATCACGACACCGAATGGGGCGTGCCGGAGTATGACGACCGCGCGCTGTACGAAAAGCTGATCCTCGACGGCTTCCAGGCCGGCCTGTCCTGGATCACGATCCTGCGCAAGCGCGACAATTTCCGCAAGGCCTTCGACGATTTCCAGCCGGAGAAGATCGCGCGCTACACCGACAAGAAGGTGCACGCGCTGATGAACGACGCCGGCATCGTGCGCAACAAGGCCAAGATCGACGGCGCGATCCTGAGCGCGAAGTCCTATCTTGATATCATGGAGAAAGGCCCGGGCTTCTCGAAGCTGCTGTGGGACTTCATGGACGGCAAGCCCAAGGTCAACCATTTCAAGACCACGGCGAGTGTTCCGGCCTCGACACCCTTGTCAGCACAGATCTCCAAGGACCTGTCCTCGCGCGGCTTCAAGTTCGTCGGCCCGACCATCGTCTACGCCTTCATGGAGGCGACCGGCATGGTCAACGACCATCTGGTCGATTGCCATTGCCACGCCAGCTGCGGCAAGACGCAGCGCAAGCCGCGTCTCAAGGTCAAATGAGCGCGAAGAAAACGGCAGGCGGCGTGGACACCCGCGCCTGGCAGCGCATGCTGTCGGGGCGGCGGCTCGATCTGCTCGATCCCTCCCCGCTCGACGTCGAGATCGCCGACATCGCGCATGGGCTGGCGCGCGTCGCCCGCTGGAACGGGCAGACGACAGGCGCGCACATCTTCTCGGTCGCGCAGCACACGCTGCTGGTGGAGACCGTGCTGCGGCATGAGATGCCGCGCGCCGACCAGCGCATGCGGCTCGCAGCGCTGCTGCATGATGCGCCCGAATATGTCATCGGCGACATGATCTCGCCGTTCAAGGCCGTGCTCGCCGGCAACTACAAGGCGGTCGAGAAGCGTCTGCTCGGCGCCATCCACATCCGCTTCGGCCTGCCGCCGGTCTTGCCGGAGGAGATTACGCTGGCGATCAAGGCCGCCGATCGCGGCGCGGCTTACCTCGAGGCGACCGAGCTTGCCGGCTTCAGCGAGAGCGAGGCACGGCGCCTGTTCGGCAAGGATCCCGGCCTCTCCGACAGCGTCCGGCGCGACTACCTCACGCCCTGGACCGCGGCGCGGGCCGAGAAGCAGTTTCTGGAGCGGTTCGGCGCGGTGTTCGCGTAGGCATTATCCCTTCGTAGGGCGGGCAAAGCGAAGCGTGCCCACCACCCGTTGCAATTCAGAAAGGTCGTGGGCACGGCGCTACGCGCCTTTGCCCACCCTACGGGCTGCGGCTATAATCAAGAAAAAGGTCCGCCATGATCCACGTCTGTTCCCTCGCCGCGCTTCCCGAAACCGTCCGCCTCACCGGGGCCAGCCACGTGCTGACCGTGATGGCCAATGTCGAGCAGGTGGCGCGGCCGGTGTCCGTGCTGCCCGCCAACCATCTCAAGGTGTCGATGGACGACATCACCGAGGAAATGGACGGTTTCGTCGCTCCGTCCGAGAACCATATCGATCAGGTGCTGAACTTCGTGCGCGGCTGGGACCGCGGCGCGCCGCTGGTGGTGCATTGCTATGCCGGCATCAGCCGCTCCACCGCGAGCGCGTTCGCGGCGGCCTGCGCGCTCAATCCAAACCGCGACGAGCTCGAGATCGCGCAGAAGATCCGCACGGCCTCGCCGATCGCCTCGCCGAACCGGCGCATCGTCGGCCTGGCCGACCGTGCCCTGGGACGCAACGGCCGCATGCTGCGCGCGCTCGACGAGATCGGCCCCGGCGCGATGATGGTCGAGGGCCGCCCCTTCGTGATCGAGCTCGAATGAGGCGAGAGTCGAATAGCAGCCCCGACGGGACTATGCCCCCTCTCCCGCTTGCGGAAGAGGGTTGGGGAGAGGGTGTCTCTACAACGGGACACCCCCCTAGCGGAGAAGGCCCTCACCCGGCGCTACGCGCCGACCTCTCCCGCAAGCGGGAGAGGTTACAGCGAGCCCGTGGCGAGGCCGCCTCCATCAACCCGCATGTCTTTCTCTCGACAGCTGCGCGTCACATCGCATGAGCGGGACGCTGCTGACGCCGATCGAGATCGGCCTGACTGCGGCGATCGTCGCGATCGAGGGGCATGAGCCGTTGATCCTCACCGCGCGCGGCAGTGACGGGCTTGCCGGCCTGCCGTTCGGCCCGTTCGATGCGCTCGCTCACCGCACCTTCGACATCGGCCTGCGCGCCTGGGTCGAGGAACAGACCGGCTTGCGGCTCGGCTATGTCGAACAGCTCTACACATTCGGCGATCGCGGCCGCCATGCCGAGGCGGGCGACACCGGCGCCCATATGGTGTCGATCGGCTATCTCGCATTGACGCGCGCGGTGGACGGCGAGCTTGCGGCAAACGCGGCGAGCTTCGCGCCATGGTATCGCTTCTTCCCCTGGGAAGACCGGCGCGTGGAGCCGCCTGCGATCATCGCCCGCGACATCATTCCGGCGCTGACCGAATGGGCCGCGGAGGAGACGCCGGAGACGACGCGCGCGCTGCCGCGCAAGGATCGCGTGCGGTTCTATTTCGGCCTCGACGGGGCGGCCTGGGACGAGGAGCGCGTGCTCGACCGCTACGAGCTCCTGTACGAGGCCGGGCTGGTCGAGGAAGCCCGGCGCGATGGTCGCCCTGCGGCATCAGCGCGCAAGACGCTGCCCCCGCTCGGGACCTCGATGCGGTTCGATCACCGCCGGATTCTCGCGACCGCGATCGCGCGGCTGCGGGCAAAACTGAAGTATCGTCCCGTCGTGTTTGAACTTTTGCCGCCCGAATTCACACTTACCGAACTGCAGCATACGGTCGAGGCGATCTCCGGCCGACACCTGCACAAACAGAATTTCCGCCGCCTGGTCGAAATGGAAGCCCTGGTCGAACCGACCGGGGTGATGTCGACACAGACGGGCGGACGCCCGGCGGCGCTCTATCGCTTCCGGCGCGACGTGCTCCAGGAGCGGCCCGCGCCGGGCTTGCGCGTGCGCTCCCGGCGCTAAACTTCAAGGATATGCGGGACCGGCCCCTGCGCGCCGGTTACCTGGAGGCTTCATGTTCGACGGCCCGTTTGACGTCTTTGCGCTGATCATCGCGATCATCGCCATCCTGATCGCCATCAAGGCCTCCAGCCAGGCGGCCGAGCTGCGCCGGCGATTCAACGCGCTCGAACAGATGTTTTACGCGCAGCAGCGGCCGGTGCGGCCGCCGCCGCCGCTCCCCGCACAGGCGCAGGTTGAAGCACCCGCAACAGCGGCCACCGAGCCGCCGCCGCTTGCACCCGAGGCCGAAGCGGCGCCGCCTCCGCTGGTCACCGAAGAGCTTTCACCGCCGCCGCTCGAAGCGAGCGCCGCGGCTGCCGCACCTCCTCCGGTGCCGGCCGCTGCGCCCGGCTTCGAGGAGCGGCTCGGCACCCGCTGGGTGGTGTGGATCGGCGGCCTTGCGCTGGCGCTCGGGGGCTTCTTCATGGTGCGCTATTCGATCGAGGCCGGCCTGCTCGGCCCCGGCGTGCGCGTGTTCCTGGGCGGCCTGTTCGCCGCTGCGCTGCTCGGGGCCGGCGAGTGGTCGCGGCGCAAGGAAAGCATTTCGAACATCCAGGCGCTGCCGATCGCCAACATCCCGGCGATCCTCACCGCCGCCGGTACCGCAGTGGCGTTCGCGACCATCTATGCGGCTTACGCGCTCTACGGCTTCCTGGTGCCCGCGACCGCCTTCGTGCTGCTCGGCATCGTGGCCATGTGCACGCTCGCAGCCGCACTGCTGCACGGGCCCGCGCTCGCCGGCCTCGGCGTGGTCGGCGCCTTCGTGACGCCGCTGCTCGTCTCCAGCGGCAAGCCGGATTATTGGGCGCTCTACATCTATCTTGCCGTCGTCACCGCTGCGAGCTTCGGCCTCGCCCGCATCCGGCTGTGGCGCTGGCTCGCGGTCACGACGATCGCCTTTGCCGTACTCTGGATCTTCCCGGGCCTCGATACCAACGAAGTGCAGGTCGCGCCGCACGCCTTCCATGCCATCGCAGGCTTCGTGCTCGCCGCACTGCTCGTCGTCTGCGGCTTCATGTTTGGCCCCAGCATCGAGGACGGGGAGATCGAGCCGGTCTCGTCGAGCTCGCTCGGCGCCTATCTGTTCGGCGCAATGCTGATCGTGCTGTCGAGCGCACATGCGGATCTGGCGCTGATCGCCTTCGCGCTTCTCGTCGGCGCGACACTTCTCGTCGCCTGGCGTGCGCCGGCGGCCACCGGCGCGCTCGGCGCGGCGGCAGCGACCGTCTTCATCGTGTTCGCCGAATGGGCGGTACGCGCCAACCCTGATATGCTGGTGCTGCCCGGCGGCGCGATGTCCGGCATCGGGCCGACCGCAATCGAAAGCTCCGTGACGCTGCATCTGGTGATGGCCGCGATCTTCGCCATCGGCTTCGGCGTGGCCGGCTTCCTCGCGCAGGGCCGCTCCAACTCCGCAATCATTCCCGTGGTGTGGTCGGCAGCGGCTGTCGCCACGCCGATCGCGATCCTCGTCGCGCTCTATGCCCGCATCGCCCATCTCGACCGCTCGATCCCGTTCGCGATCCTGGCGGTGCTGCTGGCAGCTGCCTTCGGCGCCGCGACCGAGGCGCTGACGCGCCGCGAAGATCGACCGGGCGCCGCGACCTCGACCGCACTTTTCGCGACCGGTACGCTCGGCGCGCTGGCGTTGGCACTGACGTTCGCGCTGGAGAAGGGCTGGCTCACGATTGCCCTGGCGCTGATGTCGCTCGGCACCGCCTGGATCTCGCTGCAACGGCCGATACCGGTGCTGCGCCGGCTCGCCGCGGTCTTCGCCGCGATCGTCACTGCGCGCATTGGCTATGACCCGCGCGTCGTCGGCGATGCCGTCGGCACCACGCCGATCTTCAACTGGCTGCTGTGGGGCTACGGCCTGCCGGCGGCCTCGTTCTGGGGTGCGAGCCTCTTCCTGCGCCGCCGCGCAGACGATCCGCCGCTGCGCATGGTCGAGACCGCGGCGATCCTGTTCACCGCACTGCTCGCCTTCATGGAGGTCCGTCACTTTGCGACCGGTGGCGACATGATCTCGCCGCCATCGCTGCTCGAATGCGCGCTGCAGGTCTGCGTCTCGCTCGCGATGGCGATCGGGCTGGAGCGCTTGCGGCTGCGCAGCGGCAGCATCGTGCACAATGTCGGCGCGGTCGTGCTGACGGCGATCGGCGGTCTCATCAGCGTGTTCGGCCTGCTGATCCTGGAGAACCCGCTGATCTGGCGTATCGACGTCGGCGGCGCCGTCTTCAACCTGCTGCTGCTCGGCTATGCGCTGCCGGCGGTGCTGATGCTGCTGCTGTCCTATGCGGTGGTCGGCCAACGCGGCAAGGTCTACGCCAACACGATTGCGGGCGGCGCGCTGCTATTCGCGCTTGCCTATGTCACGCTGAAGATCCGCCGCTTCTATCACGGCCCGATTCTCTCGACCGGCCCGACGACGGGCGCCGAGCAGTACACCTATTCGATCGGCTGGCTTGCCTTCGGCGTGGTGTTGCTGGGCGTCGGCATCCTCGTCAACTCCGAGCGCGCGCGGCTGGCCTCGGCCGCCGTCATCGCGCTGACGATCCTCAAGGCCTTCGTTATCGACATGTCGACGCTGACCGGCGTCTATCGCGCGCTGTCGTTCATGTGCCTCGGCATCGTGCTGGTCGCGATCGGCTGGCTGTACCAGCGCATCCTGTTCCGGCGGCAGGTCGCACCGCCGCCGGCTCCGCAGACGGGCGCGTAGAGATCAGGCCGCGCGGACCGATTCCAGGAATTGCGCGACCTCGACCTTCAGACGGGTGCTGTCGGTCGCCAGCGATTTCGCGGCCGAGAGCACCTCGCCCGAGGCTTCACCGGTCTCGATCGCACCGCGCTGCACGTTGGTGATGTTGGACGACACTTCCTGCGTGCCGACCGAGGCCTGCTGGACGTTGCGCGAGATCTCCTGCGTCGCGGCGCCCTGCTCCTCGACGGCGGCGGCAATCGCCGCGGACACCTCGGACAATCGCTCGATGGTGCCGCCGATTTCCTGGATGGCGCTGACGGATTCCTGTGTGGCGGCCTGGATGCCCGAGACCTGCGCCCCGATCTCGCCGGTCGCCTTCGCGGTCTGCTCCGCCAATGCCTTGACCTCGGAAGCAACGACGGCAAAGCCGCGGCCGGCTTCGCCGGCGCGGGCCGCTTCGATGGTCGCATTCAGCGCCAGCAGGTTGGTCTGGCCGGCGATGGTGTTGATGAGCTCGACGACGTCGCCGATGCGGGAGGCCGCCTGCGACAGCGCGTTGACGCGGTCGTTGGTCCGCGCCGCCTGCTCGACGGCTTCCGCAGCCATCCGCGCCGAATCCTGCACGCGTCGGCTGATCTCGGTGATCGAGGACGACAGCTCTTCCGAGGCGGACGCGACCGCCTGGACGTTGGTGGAGGCTTCCTCGGAGGCAGCCGCAACGACGGTTGCGAGCTCCTGGCCGCGCTGCGCCGTGCCGCTCAGCGTGGCCGCGGAGGCTTCGAGCTCGGTCGAGGCCGACGACACGGTCTCGACGACCTCGCCGATCATGGTCTCGAAATTGCGCGTGATGGCATCGACCCGGCGGCCGCGTTCGATCTTGGCTTCGGCGTCGCGCGCGGCAGCCTCATCGGCGGCCTTCTTGGCGACCAGAGCCTCCTTGAAGATCTGCAGCGCATCCGCCATCGAGCCGATCTCGGTCTTCTCGCCGCGATGCGGTACCTCGGCCGACAGATCGCCCTCGCCGAGCGATTGCATCGGCCTGATGATCGAGGCGATGCCGCGCGACACGTCGCGCACCAGATAATAAGCGGCGGCGATCGCGATCAAGACGGCGGCGACGATGATGCCGACCAGCACGCGGAAGATCAACGCGTAGCTGTCGGCCGCCTGTCTCGTCTCCAGCTCGGCGCCGTTGTTGTTAAGTTCGATGCCCTTCTGGAGCAGCGGATCGGCCGCCTGCGCCATCTTGGCGACCTTGGTCTGCAGCATCTCGTTGGCGTCGGTCGGGAAACGGCCGATGCTCTTGCGCGACAGCGCCATCGTCTCCTGCACGCCGTTCAGATATTCGGCCCACGCCTTGGTCCATTGCTCGTACAGCGAGCGCTCTTCGGCGGCCGTGATCAGCGGCTCGTAGACCTTACGGGTCTTCTCGATGCGCTCGCGCAAGTTGGCGAGGCGCTTCTCGGCGGCTTCCTTGCCCTCGGCAGTATCCTGCATCAGGTGAAGACGGAGCGCGACGCGCAGCTCGTTGATGTCGGCCCGCATGGAGCCCAGCGCACGCACGCTGGGCAGCCAGCTTTCCGCAATCTCGACGGTGTGGGAGTTGATGTTGTGCATGGTGCCGATCGCCATCACGCCGACTCCGGCGAGCGAGAGAACGAGGACCGACAGAACGGTCAGCAGCTTGAAGACGATCGACAATTTCGACATCACAAAAATCCCGATAAACATACGACGCACAGGTCACCTGCGCCGCAATCGTCACAACGGACGACAGGGCGTGGGTCATTCCAACAATGCTGGCTGGTTTTTATCTCGTAAGATTGCGCCCATAATTGCAAACAGGCGTTAACAGGAAGCTACGTTGAATTACGGAATTCGGCACCGCCCCCGTTATATCGTCCGCAACCATCTGTTGCGCCACGGCCGACGTCGCGCAGCGCCACACCAGCGCACCGCGCCGCGCCGAACGGGGCGGTCGACGATTCAGGCCGCCCGTACCGTCTCCAGGAAGCGCGTGACCTCGCTCTTCAAGCGGTGGCTCTCCTGAGACAATGACTGCGCGGCCGAGTGCACCTGTGCCGAGGCAGCCCCGGTCTCGCCCGCGCCCCGCTGGACGTCGCCGATATTCGCCGAGACGTCGGAAGTGCCCTGCGCGGCGTGCTGGATGTTGCGGGAGATTTCCTGCGTGGCGGCACCCTGCTCCTCCACCGCAGCAGCGATGGTCGACGAAATCTCCGACATCCGCGCGATGGTTTCGCCGATCTCCTTGATCGCTCCGACGGACTCTTCCGTCGCGGTCTGGATAGCGCCGATTTGCTGACCGATCTCGCCGGTGGCTTTCGCGGTCTGCTCGGCAAGCGCCTTCACTTCGGTCGCGACCACCGCAAAACCCTTGCCGGCCTCGCCCGCCCGCGCCGCCTCGATCGTCGCGTTGAGCGCCAGCAGGTTGGTCTGAGCGGCGATGGTGCTGATCAGCTCGACCACGTCGCCGATGCGGGAAGCGGCCTTGGTCAACTCGGCGACGCGCGTATTGGTGCGCTGGGCCTGCCCGACCGCGATGTCGGCGACGCGCGCAGATTCCTGTACCTGGCGGCTGATCTCGGAGACAGAGGAGCTCAACTCCTCGCTCGCGGACGACACCGACTGCACGTTCGCGGACGCCTCCTCCGAGGCCGCCGCCACGGCGGTGGCGAGGCTGTTGCCGCGCTCGGCGGTCCGCGTCAGCGTGCTGGATGACGCCTCGAGCTCGGTCGCTGCCGACGACACGGTCTCGATGATCTCGCCGACTGCGCCTTCAAAACCGTCGGCGAGCCGCTGCATGTCGGCCTTGCGCTGCGCGCGACCACGCGCCTCGGCTTCCGCCTGCTCGGCCCGCAGCCGCTCGGCCTCCGCCATGTTGGCCTTGAAGACCGCGACCGCTCCGGCCATCTCGCCGATCTCGTCCTTGCGGCCGACGCCGGGGATCACCACGGAGGTGTCCCCGTTTGCCAGGCCGGTCATCGACCGCACCATGGAGATCAGTGCGGTCGAGATCGAGCGGCCGATGAAAAAGGCCACGCCTCCCACCATCAGGATGGCGCATCCGAGCGCGACCCACATCCACAGCTTGATCGAGGCTCGCGTCGACGCTTCGTCGGCCTGCGCCGCGTCGTAACGCTGAGCAACGCTCTTTTCGATGTCTTCGAGGACGGGCTCGATCACCCGGAATTCCTTGGACATGGCCGAGCCGTGCGCGGCGAGGTCCTGCGCGCCTGCTGCCCAGGCCGAGAAGTCCCCCTCATACTTGCCGAGCTTCTTGCCGATATCGGCCTTGATCGCCGGGGAAATTGTCGATGCGTCCACCAGCTTGGAGAACTCCGCAGCGGTCTTCTTGAGAGCCTCGACATATTTCTGGTCGCGACGCAGCATGAAGTCCTTCTCGTGACGACGCATCATCAGCATGCCGCTGGTGAGCCTGGGATCGTCGACCTCCTTGAGCTTGGTCTCGATGTCGTGGACTGCCGCGCGCAGCGAACCTGACAAGCCGAGCGTTTCGTTCAATCCGAGCTTGACCTCGCCCTTCTCGACGGCCGCAAACTCGTTCACGTACCTTTCGAACCCCGCGCGGGCCTGCGACACCTTCTCGCCAATCGTCGCGAATCCTGCTGTACGCGTCGCACTCCCGAGGCGATCGAGGTTCCCGACGATGTCAGACGCAAGTTCGGCGTGTCGTTTCGCGTACGACTGATCGCGACGGAGCTGGAAGTCCTTCTCGGCCCGGCGCGCTTCGAGCATTTGCTGCGAAACCCGCTGGTTCAGATCGGACATCTTGCGCGCGCTGTCAGCGGCATCGCGCGACGTGTCCTGGGAGAGGCTGCCAATTTGGTAGATCGAGCCAAAGGCGGCGAGCCCGATGAGACCGAACAGTCCGATCGCCATGACCTTGTGAGTGAGGCGAATGGAAATGCCGCTCATCAACCTGCTCCAATATCTTGAGACGCAATACGCAATGGGCGACTCGGCGCCCGGGAAATTACGGCAATCATGACCGCATCGCTTTTCCGGAAGGTTAACCCCGCACGCACGGAATCGCAGCGATGGACTACGAACGCGCGCAACCGCTGCGCAGTCTCGCGACGGTTGCCGATGATCTGTTGAGAGGCGCCGCCGTCAGGCGGCGCGCACGGTGCCGAGAAACTTACCGACCTCGAGCTTGAGGCGATTGCTGTCGCCGGACAGCATCTGCGCGGCGGACAGCACCTGCGAGGAGGCGGAACCGGTCTCGCTCGCGCCCTGCTGCACGTCTGTGATGTTGGACGACACCTGATGGGTACCCTCCGCCGCTTGCTGCACGTTGCGGGAAATCTCCTGCGTCGCCGCGCCCTGCTCTTCGACGGCAGCCGCGATCGTCGAGGAGATTTCCGACAGCCTCTCTATGGTGTGGCTGATGTCCTTGATTGCGCCCACCGAATGCTCGGTCGCGGTCTGGATGCTGGCGATCTGCTGGCCGATCTCACCGGTCGCCTTCGCAGTCTGCTCGGCGAGCGCCTTGACCTCGGAGGCGACCACGGCGAAGCCGCGGCCAGCCTCGCCGGCGCGCGCGGCCTCGATGGTCGCATTGAGCGCCAGTAGATTGGTCTGGCCGGCGATCGTGTTGATCAGTTCGACCACGTCGCCGATCCGCGCCGCCGCAGCGGAAAGCTCGCCGACACGGTCGGTCGTGGTGCGGGCCTGGCTCACGGCCTCGCTGGCGACGCGGGCAGATTCCTGCACCTGGCGGCTGATCTCGGTGATCGAGGACGACAGCTCCTCGGTCGCCGAGGCCACCGACTGCACGTTGGTGGAAGCTTCTTCGGACGCGGCAGCCACCATGGCGGTGAGCTCCTGCGTGCGCACGGCGGTCGAGGTCAGGGTGGTCGCGGATGCCTCGAGCTCGGTCGAGGCCGAAGACACCGTGCCGACGATCTCGCCGACCGCCGACTCGAAATTGTCCGCGAGCTTGCGCATCTCGAGTTTGCGCTGCTCGGCCGCGATCTGATCCTGCCGCACCTTGGCTTCCGCCTCCTCGCGCGCCTTCTGCTCGGACACGAGCTTGAATTTTTCGACGGCGCCAGCGACCTCGCCCACTTCGTCCTTGCGGCCAAGGCCGGGCAGCACCACGGAGAAGTCTCCGCCGGCAAGCTTTTCCATCGCCGCCGTCAGCGCCCGCATGGGCCGCGCGATGCTGAAGACGGAGAAGATGCACGCACCGATCAAGACGAGCGCGGCCAGAACGCCGGTGACGAGTGACGTCCGTGCAACTGAGGTCGCCTCGGCTTCCGCCTCCGCGCGCGTTTCGACGCTCCTCTGCTTGGCGAAATCGGTGATCTGGTTGGTCAACTCGGAAATCTCTGCGTTGATCGGCGCGAGCGTTCCCTTGCGAAATTGATCGACGTCGGCCACGAGCTTGGCGAGCTGCGCCCCCGCTTCGCCGTCCTTCTTCCCCTCCAGCGCGAGCTCCTGCGTCCGGATGGCCTCGATCTGCTGCTGGCCCTTGCCGAATTCGCCAATCAGGAGGGTCAGGCGATCGATCCGCTTGCGATTTTCCGGCGAGCGCGAAAGCTTCGCCATTTCGTTCGAAAACTTCGTGGCGGCGGCCTGGCGGTCGTTGAAGTAGGACACCGCCTTCTGCATCTCGGACGGCGAGGAAGACGTCAGGATGTCGCGAATGCCGATCTGCATGCCCCGGACCGACGCCTTCGCTTCAGCGGCGTTCTGCGCGATCGCCTGCTGGCCTGACGCGGCATTGCCGAGCTTCTGGACAGCGGCATCTCCGCTCATCTGGAGGAAGATCATGAGCGCGACGAGCCCGATGGTCAGCACCGAAGTGACGGCGAGCTTGGTGCCGATTCGCAGGTTCTGAATGAACATCATCAAAGTATCCCCAGGGGTACGCATTTGCCGCGGCGAAGCGCGTGAACAACGCCGGGAGGGTAACAACGAGGTTCGGTCATTAACGTTAAGCAGAACCTCGGCGACCTCAGTAGAAATACCGGAAGAGCCGCTCAACCCTCCGACTTCTCGCACCTTTCACGTGCGATGAAGCTGGGCTTCGCGGATTTGAACGCATCGGCATACGTGAACGCCGGTCGCACGCTCGGTATTCGTCAACGCGCGCTCTCGCCGACGAGGCTGACGCGAAAGACCGGTTTCTTGTTCTCGTCGAGCAACTCCATGCACCACTCGGAGTTCGGCTTCAGGCTGCGCACGATGCCACCGAGCAGGTTGGCGCAGACCTCGGTCATCTCGGTCCAGGCGGCTGCGCGATCCTCGAACTCGTACGGCTGGTCGGCGGCGCCGGAATAGCGACCGGTGCTGATGCGGAAAAAGTACAGCGACATCGTTGAACCCTTTTTTCGGGCCGCGCCCCCCGGCCGTACGCAAACTGGAGCGCGAACAGCTACCAACGCATAAAAGCCGCCGTCCGTATGACTACGGCACGGCGGCTTGGTGTTCGATGGACGTCTTCAACGACAAAGTGCGCGAACCGTCCAGCGCAGCTGACTCACTGGGTGGAGCGGCGCAGCTCCAGCGGGGCTTCGTTCGTGGCGGGCTCCGACTTGATCTCCGACTTCACCGGCTCGAGCCGGCTGCTCTCGACGCGCGGCGTCTCGACGCGCGCGGCCACTTCGGTGTTGGCCGGGCCGACCGAACCTGTGTGCTCTGCCCTGTGCAGCGAGCGCGGTCGCGCCGCAGCGCGCGCCATCAGCATCTGGTTGCCGCCCTGGTGATGGAAGTCGCAATACGCGAAGCCCATCCCCGACACCGAGCCGCGGAAGCTGCGATCGTCGGTCTTTTCCAGGTTGAAACAGGGCTCGAACGGGATGCCCTTGATGGAGGCGCAGACGTTCTGGCCGCGGATCTGGAGCGTATTGCCGGGTAGGCGGAGATGTTTGACCGGCCCCGCGCCGGAGAACTGCACCGCGCCGGCGGCACCGAGATCTTCCAGGATACGGCCTGCGCCGCGGGTACCGTCGAAACAGGTGAAGGCAAACACCTTGCCCGCCACGAAGCGGCGCGCCTCGTCGGCGTTCATGCTTCCGGCAAGGGCCGGCGCAAACGTTGCTGCCGCCGTGACAACCCCCAACACAATACGCGCAAGCATGCTCAACTCCGAACCAACCCCAGCGCGGGCGATGCCTTATCTCTTTACCCGCTGCTTACCATACTAACCATGGCGACATTGAAGCAGCTTGGTTGGTAAAGTCTGAACACCGTTAGACAATTTTTACCACGATGCGGCCGCGGACCTGTCCGGCCAGGATTTTCGCGCCCCACTCCGAAACCTGATCGAGGGAGATTTCATGAGTGATTTCAGACAGTTTCGTCCGATCCAGATCTGACGCCAGGCGCTGCCAAGCGGCTTTCCGCGGCTCGATCGGGCACATCACGGAATCGATGCCGAGAAGGCACACTCCGCGCAAAATGAAGGGTGCGACAGACGACGGCAGGTCCATGCCGGCGGCCAGGCCGCAGGCCGCGATCGCACCGCCGTATTTCGTCATCGACAGCAGATTCGCCAGTGTGGTCGAGCCGACGCTGTCGACGCCCCCTGCCCAGCGCTCCTTTGCGA
Organism: Bradyrhizobium amphicarpaeae; assembly: GCF_002266435.3. Lineage (NCBI taxonomy): Bacteria > Pseudomonadati > Pseudomonadota > Alphaproteobacteria > Hyphomicrobiales > Nitrobacteraceae > Bradyrhizobium > Bradyrhizobium amphicarpaeae. The sequence goes on along the minus strand of NZ_CP029426.2, from coordinate 1,905,152 downwards.
TCGGCTTGGCCGGCGCCGACAATTCGTTGCGGTCGATGATTTCGGCTGCTCCCAACTGCTTCAGATAGTCGGCCTCCGTGGCGCGGCCGGTCGAAGCGATGACGTGGTAGCCGAGCTTGGAGAGCACGGCGATCGCAACCGAGCCGACGCCGCCGGCGGCACCCGTCACCACCACAGGGCCGCTCTTCGGGGAGAGACCATGCTTTTCCAGTGCCAGCACCGAGAGCATCGCAGTGAAGCCGGCTGTGCCGATCGCCATGGCATCGCGCGCCGACAGACCTTGCGGCAAGGCCACCAGCCACTCGCCCTTCACCCGTGCCATCTCGGCATAGGCGCCGAGATGGGTCTCGCCCATACCCCAGCCGGTGCAGACGACCTTGTCGCCCGCCTTCCACTGCGGATGCGACGACGCTTCGACGGTGCCGGCGAAGTCGATGCCGGCGATCATCGGGAAGCGGCGCACCACCGGCGCCTTGCCGGTGAGGGCGAGGCCGTCCTTGTAGTTCAGCGTCGACCATTCCACGCGGACGGTGACGTCGCCGTCCATCAGCTCGGCTTCGTCGAACTGCGTCAGCGCGGCGGTGGTGCCCTTGTCCGCCTTGTCGATCCGGATCGCCTTGAATGTGGCCACGACTGAACTCCCTGACTTGTTTGCCGGGGATGTTTAGCCGATCAGGCAGGCTGCGCAACCGCCCTGACCACAGGTTTCTCCACGATCGGAAGATTGATCAGCGCCGAGAGCACGCCGAACACAATCGAGAGCCACCAGATCGGCGTGTAGGAACCGTACTTTTCGAAGACGATGCCCCCGAGCCAGACGCCGAGAAAGCCGCCGACCTGATGGCTGACGAACGCGAAGCCATAGAGCGTGGCAAGCCAGCGCGTGCCGAACATCAATGCCACCAGCGCCGAGGTCGGCGGCACCGTCGACAGCCAGGTCAGGCCGGAGACCGCACCGAACGCGATCGCCGAGAACGGCGTGATCGGGAACGAGATGAAGGCGAGGGTCGCGAGTGCGCGCGTGAAGTAGATGGTCGAGAGGATGTAGCGCTTGGGCAGCGAGTTCTGGAGATAGCCGACGCTGAGCGAGCCGATGATGTTGAACAGGCCGATCGCCGCAATCACCCAGCCGCCGGTCTGCGTGGAGATGCCGCGATCGACCAGGAAGGCCGGCAGATGCACGGTGATGAAGGCGAGCTGGAATCCGCAGGTGAAGAAGCCGATCACCAGCAGCACATAGGATCGGTGACCGAAGGCTTCGGCGAGCGCCCTGGTGAAGGTCTGCTCATCGGCCGGCGTCGCATTGGCCGGATTTGCGGCCGGGGGCGTCGCGAGCGCAAGCGACAACGGGATGATCAGCAGCATCAGGAATCCGAACACGGAGAGTGCCTGCTGCCAGCCGAAATTGTCGATCAACGCGACGCCGATCGGTGCGAACAGGAATTGGCCGAATGAGCCAGCCGCCGTGCCGGCTCCAAGCGCAAGGCCGCGCTTCTCGGCCGGCAGCAGCTTGGTGAATGCCGACAGCACCAGGTTGAACGAGCAGCCGGCAAGACCAAAACCGACCATGACGCCCGCACCGATGTCGAGCGACAACGGCGTCGTGGAGTAGCGCATCAACAGCAGGCCGCCGGCATAGAGCAGAGCGCCGACGCACATCACACGGAACAGGCCGAAGCGATCGGCGACCGCGCCGGCGACCGGTTGGCCCAGTCCCCACAGCAAATTCTGAAAGGCAATGGCGAGGCCGAACACGTCACGGCCCCAGGAGAATTCGTGGCTCATCGGCTGCACGAAGAAGCCGAGCGCCGAGCGCGGACCGAAGCCGAGCATGCCGATCGCGCAGCCGCAGAGAATGATGACGGCAGGGGTACGCCAGTTGGAGGAACGTGAGGCCGGAGCGAGTTCGCCCACTGATGTCGACATGGTATTCCCCGTCTGTCATTGCGGACGCGCCAAGAAGCGACCGCGAACGCGTCAATTAATGCATTTGCATGAAAATCCCAAATCAAAAACGATTGCGTTCCGCGGGGGGCTGACGCGAGAGCATTGCATTTCGATCTGGCCTCGCCGGAGGCGCCCAAGGCTTAACGGACCCAGGGCTTAACGGAATTGTGTGCGGCAGCATCTGGCGATCCCCGGCAGAGCGTGTTATCTTCGATTTGCTCAATATGAGTATATTTACACCCCGATGAAGTCCGCGCTGGCCCCTCGGCCGGATGATTTGGGCCCCAGATATACTCGCACTGAGCATATTCGACATGCAAGGGAGGCTTCAATGCCGATCGCTGGAATTTACGGCCCCGACGACTTTGCCAACCGGCCGCAGGGCGCAATCATCACCCCGGTCACGGCCTCCTCCCGCGCAGCACCCGCGCGAACGGGCCCGACCCTGCCGGCTCCGTCACTGGAATGGACGCCGGAGGTCGAGCGCGCCACCGCGCCGCTCTACGAGCTTGTGAAACATGTGATCCCGCCGATCGAGTGGCCGCTGATGGCGCCGACGATCAAGGCGATCAACGAGCTGAAGCGCAGGCGAGGCGCGGTGATCCTCGCGCATAACTACCAGGCGCCGGAGATCTTCCACTGCGTCGCCGACATCGGCGGCGACTCGCTCCAGCTCGCGCTCGAAGCCACCAAGGTGGAGGCCAACATCATCGTCCAGTGCGGCGTGCACTTCATGGCGGAGACCTCAAAACTGCTCAACCCGGACAAGACGGTGCTGATTCCGGACTCGCGCGCCGGCTGCTCGCTTGCCGCCAGCATCACCGGCGCCGACGTGCGCCTGCTCCGCGAAAAATTTCCCGGCGTGCCCGTCGTCGCCTATGTCAATACGTCCGCGGAGGTGAAGGCCGAGGTCGACATCTGCTGCACCTCCTCGAACGCGGTGCAAGTGGTCGAGAGCCTGAACGCGCCCAGCGTGATCTTCCTGCCCGATCGCTATCTCGCCACTTACGTGGCCTCGAAGACCGACGTGAAGATCATCGCCTGGAAAGGCGCCTGCGAGGTGCACGAGCGTTTCAAGGGCGAAGAGCTGCGCGCCTTTCGCGAGGCCGATCCGTCCGTCCAAATCATCGCGCATCCCGAATGTCCGCCGGACGTGCTGGCGGAGGCCGACTTCACCGGCTCGACCGCGCACATGATCAACTGGGTGCGCGAGAAGCGACCACGACGGCTGGTGATGATCACGGAATGCTCGATGGCCGACAATGTACGGGCCGAGCTGCCCGACGTCGAGATGCTGCGGCCCTGCAATCTCTGCCCGCACATGAAGCGCATCACGCTCGCGAACATTCTGGACAGCCTGCTGACGCTCCGCGAGGAGGTCACGATCGATCCCGCGCTTACGGAACGTGCGCGACGTTCGGTCGAGCGGATGATCAATCTGAAGAATTGAGACTGGACCATGACAAACAACATCCACAACCTCACCCGCACCGACGACATCGTCATCGTCGGCGGCGGCCTTGCCGGGCTGTTCTGCGCGCTGAAGCTGGCGCCTCGGCCGGTGACCTTGATCTCGGCCGCGCCGCTCGGACAGGGCGCATCCTCCGCATGGGCGCAAGGCGGGATCGCCGCGGCGGTGGCCGAGGGCGATACGCCGGAAGCGCATGCCGCCGACACGATCGCGGTCGGCGGCGGCCTCGTCGACGAGGCGGTCGCACTTGGGATCGCCCGCGAGGCCGCGCCGCGCATCCACGATCTCCTGCACTATGGCGTCCCGTTCGATCGCGATCTCGAAGGCAGGCTCGCCGTCGGACGCGAAGCGGCACATTCGGCCCGGCGCATCGTGCATGTACGAGGCGATGGCGCCGGTGCCGCGATCATCGCGGCACTCGGTGAAGCTGTGCGCCGGACGCCCTCGATTCGCCTGGTCGAGGGTTTCGTCGCCGAGGCGCTGTTGATCGAGGATGGCGCCGTCGCCGGACTTCAATTGCGCGAGGCCGGCAACTCCCGGGCAAAGCCGTTCCTGCTCGCCTCGCGCGCGGTGGTGCTTGCGACCGGCGGTATCGGACATCTTTACGCAGTCACGACCAATCCAGTGGAAGCCAGCGGCTCCGGCCTTGCCATCGCCGCGCGTGCCGGTGCCGTGATCGCCGATCCGGAATTCGTGCAGTTCCATCCAACCGCCATCATGGTCGGCCGCGATCCGGCACCGCTCGCGACCGAAGCGTTGCGCGGCGAAGGGGCGACGCTGGTCAACGGCGCCGGCGAGCGTTTCATGGTCGCACTTCACCCGCTCGCAGAGCTCGCGCCACGCGACATCGTGGCGCGCGGCGTGTTCGCCGAGATCGCGGCCGGGCGCGGCGCCTTCCTCGATGCGCGGCTGGCGCTGGGCGCGCGCTTCGCCGACAGATTTCCGACCGTGCATGCGAGCTGCGTCGCCGCCGGCATCGATCCGGCCACGCAGATCATCCCGATTGCACCCGCCGCGCACTACCACATGGGCGGCATCGCGGTGGATGCGCACGGACGCAGCTCGATCGACGGGCTCTGGGCCGGCGGCGAGGTGTCGTCGACCGGCGCGCACGGCGCCAACCGGCTCGCCTCGAATTCGCTGCTGGAGGCCGTGGTCTACGCCGCGCGCATCGCCGACGACATCGCCGGCCGTGCGATCCCCTCGCCTGCCCGCCTCCCCGACGCATTGGTGGTACCGGGCGGCGGCGCGCCGGACGCCGCGGCCGTGAAGCGGCTGCGCGCTATGATGGCCGGCGATGTCGGCGTGATCCGCGAGGGCGAGGGTCTCGCGGATGCCGTGCGCCACTTCGCCGCGCTCGAGCGCGAGGCGACGAGCATCGCGCTGCGCAACATGGCGGTTTCGGCCTTGCTCGTGGCCGCCTCGGCGTGGAGCCGGCGCGAGAGCCGCGGCGCGCATTTCCGCTCCGACCATCGCGCTGAAATCCCCGCGCTGGCGCAGCGAACGATGACGACGCTCACGGCGGCGCGCGAGATCGCGGAAAGCCTGAGCTCCCTGCCGCGCGTTGACCAACCCATGATCGCCTGATGGAGACCTCCATGATCACCCCGACCTCATTGCTCAACCCCGACGCCTTTCTCTCACCACTTGCCATCGACGCGGCCGTGCAGCGCGCCCTCGACGAGGACCTCGGCTGCGCCGGCGACATCACCTCGCTTGCGACGATCCCGGAAGCGACCAGGGCACAGGCGATCCTGGTCGCGCGCCAGTCCGGCGTGATCGCCGGATTGCCGCTGGCGCTGGCAACATTGCAAAGACTCTCGTCCGACATCGAGGTCCGCGCGCATGTCCGCGATGCCGCACGCGTTGCCCGCGGACAGCAGGTGCTGACGATCTCGGGCCCCGCGCGCGCCATTCTCACTGCGGAGCGAACCGCGCTGAATTTCGTCGGCCGCCTGTCGGGCGTCGCAACGCTCACGGCCGATTATGTCGCTCGTACCGAAGGCACAAGAATGCGCATCTGCTGCACGCGCAAGACCACGCCCGGACTGAGGGCGCTGGAGAAATACGCGGTGCGCTGCGGCGGCGGCTTCAACCACCGCTTCGGCCTCGACGATGCGATCCTGATCAAGGACAACCACATCGCGGTCGCCGGCGGCGTTGGCGCGGTGCTGGAGCGCGCCCGCAGCCACGCCGGCCATCTCGTCAAGATCGAGATCGAGGTCGATACGCTGGCGCAACTGCGCGAGGTGCTGGCCACCGGAATGGCCGACGCCGTGCTGCTCGACAACATGGACCTTGCCACGCTGCGTGAAGCCGTTCGGATCAACGAGGGCCGCCTCAAGCTGGAGGCGTCCGGCGGCGTCACGCAGGACTCAATCGCGGCCATCGCCGCGACCGGCGTTGACTACGCTTCGGCGGGCGCATTGACGCATTCTGCGCCGAATTTCGACTGTGCGCTGGACATCGAGGCGTGATCGGAACACCAACGCCTCCATAACGTCATGGCCGGGACTGTCCCGGCCATCCACGTCTTTGCCGGAAAGCGCGAAGAACGTGGATGCCCGGGACAAGCCCGGGCATGATGGTCTTTCGTGAAAGCGCTACCTTCGCTCGCTCACGCCCATCTCGGCAGAACTCTTCGCTTCCTGCGCGAGCTCGGCTGACAGCGCGGCGGTCTGGGCCGGGGTACCCCAACTCGGTTCCTCGCTGCCGTCGCCCCAGGCGCGTGGCCGATAGAAGGTGTGCACGCCGGTCTTGTACATCTTCTTCATCTCGGCGACCCAGGACGGGCGCACCCAATAGGCATGATAGTGCGTGGACTTGCCGACCTCGGGCAGCCAGATCTGGCCGTCGAGCATGGCCTTGGCGATCTTCCTGGCGCGCTCCCACATCTCGGGCTCGCGGATCACATCAGGATTGTTGTCGCAGGCAAAGGTGAACTGGCAGGCGAGATGCCGGTGCTTGTTCTGATAGACCGCTCCGCACACGGTGTCCGGATATTTGCCCGAGAACACACGGTTCATCACGACTTGCGCCACCGCCATCTGGCCGCGCACGGCCTCGCCGCGCGATTCGAAATAGACGGCTTCGGCGAGACACTTCTCGGACTTTGCGCGCGACTTGTCGTCGAGCGCGAGACGCTCCGCCGGCGATTTGGCCCGCTGGTTGTCGGCGTTGACCTCGCCCTTTGGCGCGACGCTCTCGCCGCTCTCGATATCCCTGCCGATCTCCACCGTCGGCGGTGACAGCGAGGCCGTTACCTTCATGTCGGGATCCGCCATCACGATCAGCGGTTCGGCACCGGGCTGCCAGCTCTCGATGCTCTCCAGATTACCGCCGAGCGAGGAGCTGCCGAAGAACAGGTTGGAGGTCTTGACGCTGAAGGGATCGCGCACGGGCGTCGTCGGCGCGGTGGTCCGCTTGAGAGCCTCGAGCGGCGCGGTCGCGAGCGCGCGCGCGGCGTCGCTGGCCCGCGGTGGACTGGAATATTGCGGCAGCGGTGGCGCGCGAAGCGCTTCCTGAAGCTCGGGATCGAGCGCGGCCGCGGATTCCGGCGACATCGCCTGCGGCAGCGCGGCGGTCTTGGCGCCGAACACCGAGCTGTTCGACGTCGCGGGATCTTGCTGTGCCGGTGCCGCAGCCGGCGCGGCCGTCTCGGGAGCTTCGGTCGGCGCAATGGTCACGAGGCGATCACCCTTCATCGAGCGATCGACCTTGGGAAAGTCGGATGCCTGGTAGCGCGGCGCAGCCTGCAACGCCGGATTGCGGCCGATCGCGCCGGTGACGTCGCGGCCATCGAGGCTCGCCAGGCGAACCATCGCGCTCTGCGGAACCGAAGTGCCGATGGGGCGGGAAAAACTGTAGGTGGCGAGCTGGATGGAGGACGCCGCGGAGAACACCTGCTTCTGCCAACGCTCGGCGACGCCGGGTTGGCGCGCCAGCAGAGAGGCAATATCCTGATAGCCGGTCTCTCTCGGCATCAATGCGAAGATGCAGAGACCGATGCCGAAGGACGCGAACCGCGCGCCCTTCGGATGGTTACGCAACACAGACATCGATACGCTCACGCTACGCTTACGCCAGAAAAATCGAAACGCAGTACATCCGTGCAATTCGATCTTTATCGTAAGTATCCAATTTAGGTTGCTGGGGCGTTAATCCGCGTTGCGCGCGCGGCACACTCAAGCGAACACAGGTGTTTTCACGGGGCGATCGCGCAGGGTGGTAAATGCGTGGTCACGTGAAGCGGTAAACAACCGGTCAACGCGAATGGTGAAGGAACTCTTGCGCGTGCGTATCATTGCGGGACACGCGTGAGTTCCAGATAAGCGACGTGCTTCGACGATCTCGTCATTGCGAGCGCCGCGAAGCAATCCAGAGTCTTTCCACGGAGGCAGTCTGGGTTGCTCCGTCGCAAGGGCTCCTCGCAATGACGAGGGAGAGTATCACCCAAAACAAAAAAGGCGGGGTTTGGCCCCGCCTCTTCGCATTCAACATTTCAAATCGTCTTACGCCTGGCTGGCGACGGACTTGCCGAGCGCGGCTTGCGCCGCGGCGAGCCGGGCGATCGGAACGCGGTAGGGCGAGCATGAGACGTAGTCGAGGCCGATGTTGTGACAGAAGGCGACGGAAGCGGGATCGCCGCCGTGCTCGCCGCAGATGCCGACCTTGAGCTTCGGGCGCGTCTTGCGGCCGCGCGCGACGCCGATCTTGACGAGCTCACCGACGCCTTCCTGGTCGAGCGCGACGAAGGGATCGATCGGGAGAATGCCCTTGGACACGTAGGTGCCGAGGAAGCTCGCGGCATCGTCGCGGCTGATGCCGTAAGTGGTCTGCGTCAGATCGTTGGTGCCGAACGAGAAGAACTCGGCGCTCTCCGCGATCTCGGCCGCGAGCAGACAGGCGCGCGGCAGCTCGATCATTGTGCCGACCTGATAGGCCAGCTTGGTGTTGGTGTCGCGCATCACCGCCTGTGCGGTCGCGTCGATCCGCGCCTTGACGAGATCAAGCTCCATCTTGGTGGCGATCAGCGGCACCATCACCTCGAGGCCGACGGCCTTGCCGGTGCGCTTCTCGGCCTCGACCGCGGCCTCGAAGATCGCGCGGGCCTGCATCTCGGCGATCTCCGGATAGGCGATCGCGATGCGGCAGCCGCGGAAGCCGAGCATCGGATTGAACTCCGAGAGCTCGCGCGCGCGGTCGGCGAGGCGCCGCGGGTCGGTGTTCATGGCGCGCGCCACTTCCTCGACCTCGGCATGGGTGTGCGGCAGGAATTCGTGCAGCGGCGGGTCCAGCAGGCGGATCGTGACGGGCAGGCCCTTCATGATCTCGAACAGCTCGACGAAATCGGCGCGCTGCATCGGCAGGAGCTTTGCGAGCGCGGCGCGGCGCGACTGCTCGTCCTCGGAGAGGATCATCTCGCGCACCGTGCGGATGCGGGTCTCCTCGAAGAACATGTGCTCCGTGCGGCAAAGGCCGATGCCTTCCGCACCGAACTTGATCGCGGTGCGCGCGTCGTCCGGCGTATCTCCATTGACGCGCACGCCGATCTTGCGGACCTGGTCGGCCCATGCCATCAGCGTGCCGAACTCGCCGGACAGCTCCGGCTCGATCATCGGCATGCGGCCGGCGAGCACCTGGCCGAGCGAGCCGTCGATGGTGATGACGTCGCCGGTCTTGAAGGTGCGCGAGCCGATGCTCATGGTGCCGCGGCCGTAATCGACGCGGATGGTGCCGCAGCCGGAGACGCAGGGCTTGCCCATGCCGCGCGCGACGACCGCCGCGTGCGAGGTCATGCCGCCGCGGGTGGTCAGGATGCCTTCGGCGGCGTGCATGCCGTGGATGTCTTCCGGGCTGGTCTCGATGCGGACCAGGATGACCTTGCGTCCATCGGCCTGAAGCTTCGCCGCCTCGTCCGAGGAGAACACGATCTCGCCGGAGGCCGCACCTGGCGAAGCCGGCAGGCCGGTCGCGATGACGTCGCGCTTGGCGCCGGGATCGATGGCCGGATGCAGCAGCTGGTCGAGCGAAGCGGGATCTATCCGCATCACCGCTTCCTTCTTGGTGATCAGGCCTTCATTGGCGAGTTCGACCGCGATGCGCAGCGCCGCCTTGGCGGTACGCTTGCCGCCGCGGGTCTGGAGCATCCACAGCTTGCCCTGCTCGACCGTGAACTCCATGTCCTGCATGTCGCGGTAGTGCTTCTCGAGCAGCGTGTAGATCCGCGTCAGCTCCTTGAAGGCCTCCGGCATCGCCGCTTCCATCGACGCCTTGTCCGAGCCCGATTCCTGACGCGCTTCCTCGGTGATGTCCTGCGGCGTGCGGATGCCAGCCACCACGTCCTCACCCTGCGCGTTGATCAGGAACTCGCCGTAAAGCTTGCTCTCGCCGGTCGAGGGATTGCGGGTGAAGGCAACGCCGGTCGCCGAGGTCTCGCCCATGTTGCCGAACACCATGGCCTGCACGTTGACCGCGGTGCCCCAGGATTCCGGAATGTCGTGCAGCTTGCGGTAGGTCACCGCGCGCGCGTTCATCCAGGATGAAAACACCGCGCCGATCGCGCCCCAGAGCTGGTCGTGCGGATCCTGCGGGAAGTCCTTGCCGGTCTCGCGCGCGACCGCATCCTTGTACTTGCCGACCAGATCGACCCAGTCGTCGGCGGTGAGGTCGGTGTCGAGGGTGTAGCCCTGGCCGTCCTTGAAGGTGTCGAGGATTTCCTCGAAGTGATGATGCTCGAAGCCGAGCACCACGTCGGAATACATCGTGATGAAGCGGCGATAGCTGTCATAGGCGAAGCGGCGATCGCCCGACAATTCCGACAGCGCTTCCACGGTCTGGTCGTTGAGGCCGAGGTTCAGCACGGTGTCCATCATGCCCGGCATCGAGGCGCGCGCGCCGGAGCGGACGGAAACGAGCAGCGGGTTCTTGGTGTCGCCGAACACCTTGCCGGTGATCTTGCCGACATGGACGAGCGCCTTCTCGACCTGCGCCTGCAATTCCTTCGGATAGGATTTGCCGTGAGCGTAGAAGTAGGTGCAGACCGATGTCGGGATGGTGAAGCCGGGAGGCACCGGCAGACCGAGATTGGCCATCTCGGCGAGGTTCGCGCCCTTGCCACCGAGCAGGTCGCGCATCTCCGTGCGGCCCTCGGCCTTGCCGTCACCGAACGTGTAGACCCATTTACCGGCCTTGCCCGCGACCGGCGACGCCTTGACGGTAGCGGCCTTCTTCGGTGCAGGCTTCGCAGCAACCTTCGGCAGAGCCGCCTTGGTCACAGCCTTCGCAGCCGGCTTGGCAGCAGCCTTTGCGGTCGGCCTGGCAGCAGCCTTGGCGACCGGTTTGGGGGCGCTCTTGGCAAGCGCCTTGCGGGCCGCCGGCGTGGCTTTCGCCTTGGCGGAGGGCTTTGATTTCGCTGCAGTTTTATTGGGCTTCGAGGCGGCTTTGGCCATAGCTTGCACACAACCTGCGAGAGGAATGGGATTTCGCGGGCCTTACACCATTTTGGACGGGCCCGCGCAAGTCAGTTCCGGATAATGAACCCTAGAGGTGGAGCCATTTCAGGAGCCCGAGCCCGATCGCACCGTTCACAATGAGGAAGATCGCGACGATCAGATTGAGGAGTCGCGGCATGATCAGGATGAGCACACCCGCAATCAACGACAGGATCGGCGAAATGTGGGCGACGGTGATGTGCATGAACTATCTTTCTGTGGAGGTGGGGCGAATCGCGGGCGGATCATAGCCCTCCCGGTTCCGCGAGTAGAGACGCGCAAGGCGCGGTGCGGGTTCCGGCTCCCACGAAATCTGCCCGAAATTGCCGCCGATACGGCGAGCCTTTTCCCGGAACATTGCCGAGGGTGCATGCATTGGCCAACCGGTCGCGTCCTCGGCGCGTCCGAACCATCACGTCGAAGGAGTTGCCCATGCGGAACAGGATTCTTGCCCTTGCCGCGCTCGCGGCCGCGATCGGCTCGCCGCTTGCGGCGCAGGCGCAAAGCGGTGTCACCGTCGGACGCGCACCCGTTGTGGTGGACAGCGGCCCGACGATTGCGGTCGAGCAGCGGCCGGCCTTCCGCGACTATGTCGTCGAACAACGTGTGCCGGCCTTCAGCATTCCCGATCGTATCGTGGTCGGCACCACCTTACCCGAAGCGGGCGTCACTTATTATGACGTGCCGCAACGCTTCGGCGCCACCACCTATCGCTACACCGTCGTGAACGGCGAGACCGTGCTGGTCGAGCCCCGCTCGCGCCGCATTGTCGAGGTGCTGAACTGACGTCGTCCCACTGACATCGACTGAATGTCCGGCGCGTCACATCAGGCTGGCGCGAGCACATAAGCGGACATCAGGCCCCGCCCGGTCTTCCCCCCGCCGGGCGGGGCTTTTTTTACGTCTCGTGTCCCGGGCAAGCGAAGCGCGACCCGGGACACAGAAACTGCGAGCACGCGGCGGGCATGGGCCCCGGCTCTGCAGCGCATTGCGCCGCGAAGACGCGCCGCACTGCGCTGCGCACGAGCCGCAACAACTGCGGCCTTAATCCTGGATCTTCGAGAAATCCGCCACGGCACGCGTGGCGCTGCGGATTTCGTTGAGCAGCTTCAGGCGGTTCTCGCGCACTTTCGGATCGTCGTCGTTGACGCGGACTTTTTCGAAGAACGCGTCGACCGGCGGACGCAACTTCGCCATCGCGGTCATCGCAGCGGCAAAGTCTTCCTTCGCGACGGCGGCACTCGCTTCCGCCGTCACTTCGCCGATTGCCTTGGCTAGCGCCTTCTCCTCATCGAGGCTGTAGAGCGCAGCATCCGGCGCACCGTCGAAGCTGCGCTTGTCCTTCTTCTCCTCGATCGAGAGAATATTGCTGGCGCGCTTGATGCCGGCGAGCAGATTCTTGCCGTCATCGGACTCGAGGAATTTGCCGAGCGCCTCGACGCGGCGGACGATCATCAGCAAATCGTCCTGACCGCCGAGCGCGAACACGGCATCGACGAGATCGTGACGTGCGCCCTGTTCACGGAGCTGGACTTTCAGGCGATCGGCAAAGAAGGCGAGGAGATCGCTCGGGAGCTTCTGCGCATCGGCCGGCTGCACGGACAAGCCGGCGAGCGCCGATGCAGCGACCTTCGTCAACGACAGCCGAAGCGCGTTCTCGGCGATCAGCCTGATCACGCCGAGCGCCGCCCGACGCAGCGCATACGGATCCTTCGATCCCGTCGGCTTCTCGTTGATGGCCCAGAAGCCAACGAGCGTGTCGAGCTTGTCGGCGAGCGCGACCGCGACGCTGACCGGATCGGTCGGCACGCGATCGGCCGGGCCTTGGGGCTTGTAGTGCTCCTCGCAGGCGGCGGCGACAGACGCGTCCTCGCCCTGTGCCAGCGCGTAGTACTTGCCCATCAGGCCCTGGACTTCCGGAAATTCGCCGACGACTTCCGTGAGCAAATCCGCCTTTGCCAAATGGGCTGCGCGCGTCGCCTTGGCGACATCGGCGCCGACTAGCGGCGCGATCTCTGCAGCCAGACGTTCGATGCGCTTGATGCGCTCCGCCTGAGTGCCGAGCTTCTCGTGGAACACGATCTGCTCGAATTTCGGCAGCCGGTCCTCGAGCTTGGTCTTCAGGTCCGTCTCGTAGAAGAACTTCGCATCCGACAGACGCGGACGGATCACGCGCTCGTTGCCTGATACGATGACCTTGCCGCCGTCGGTCGCCTCGATGTTGGCGGTGAGGACGAACTTGTTGGTCAGCTTCCCGGTCTTGGGGTCCTTGACCACGAAGCACTTCTGGTTGTTGCGGATGGTGGCGCGGATCACCTCGTCAGGGATCGCGAGATATTCCGCCTCGAACGATCCCATCATGACGACCGGCCATTCGACCAGGCCGGAGACCTCGTCCAACAGTACCTGATCCTCGACCAGTTCGAACCCTTGCGCAAACGTCAATTCCTTGGCGTCGGCGAAGATGATGTCCTTGCGCGCCTGCGGATCGAGGATGACTTTTGCGGCTTTCAGCTTCGCTTCGTAATCCTCGAAGCGGCGCACGGAAATCGCATCCGGCGCCATGAAGCGATGGCCATAGGTGGTCTGGCCGGTCGCGATGCCGTCGACCTCGAATTTCACGACATCGGGCTCTTCGGTCTCGAGCCCGAACGTCGCGGTGATCGCGTGCAGCGGACGCACCCAGTTGAGCGAGCCCGGCTTGCCGGAGCGTGCGCCCCAGCGCATCGATTTCGGCCAGGGGAAGGTGCGGATGATGACGGGCAGGATTTCCGCAAGCACGTCGATCGCGTCGCGGCCGGGCTTTTCGATCAGCGCGATGTAGAAATCGCCCTTGGGATCGCGCTGGATTTTGGCCTCATCCAGCGACTTCAGACCCGTCGCCCTCAGAAAACCCTGCACGGCCGCATCGGGCCCGCCGACTTTCGGTCCGCGGCGTTCGGTCTTGAGATCAGGCTGGCGCGCGGGGATGCCGTGCACGGTGAGCGCGAGGCGGCGCGGTGTCGCGAACGCCTTCGCACCCTCATAGACCAGGCCTTCGGCAACGAGCTTGTCGGTGACCAGGCGGCGCAGATCGTCGGCCGCCTTGGCCTGCATGCGCGCAGGAATTTCTTCCGAGAACAGTTCAAGCAAAAGATCGGGCATCAAGCCGCTCCGCCCGCTTCAGTGTGGATCCAGGCCTCGCCACAGGCTTTTGCCAATTCGCGCACGCGCAGAATGTAGCTCTGCCGCTCCGTCACCGAGATCACGCCGCGCGCGTCAAGCAGGTTGAAGACATGGCTGGCCTTGATGCACTGGTCGTAAGCCGGCAGCGCCATCAGATGCGCCTCGCGCTTGTCGTCCTTCCAGCCGGCGTCGAGATATTTCCGGCAGGCCGCTTCGGCCATCTTGAACTGCTCGAACAGCATCGCGGTGTCCGCGACTTCGAAGTTGTGCTTCGAGTACTCCCGCTCGGCCTGCAGGAAGACGTCGCCATAGGTGACCTTGGCTTCGCCGTCGCGGCCGTTGAAGTTGAGGTCGTAGACGCGATCGACGCCCTGCACATACATCGCGAGGCGCTCGAGCCCGTAGGTGAGCTCGCCCGCGACCGGCGCGCATTCGAAGCCGGCGACCTGCTGGAAGTAAGTGAACTGGCTGACCTCCATGCCGTCGCACCAGCACTCCCACCCCAAGCCCCAAGCGCCCAGCGTCGGGCTCTCCCAATCGTCCTCGACGAAGCGGATGTCGTGCAGGGCGGAATCGATGCCGATCGCGGCGAGCGACTTCAGGTACAGTTCCTGAAGGTTCGGCGGCGACGGCTTCATGATCACCTGGAACTGGTAGTAGTGCTGCATCCGGTTCGGGTTCTCGCCGTAGCGGCCGTCCTTGGGCCTACGCGAGGGTTGGACATAGGCAGCGTTCCAAGGCTTGGGCCCGAGCGCGCGCAGCGTGGTCGCCGGATGGAAGGTGCCCGCGCCCATCTCCATGTCGTAGGGCTGCAGGATCACGCAGCCCTGCTCGGCCCAGAACCGCTGGAGCGCGAGGATGAAGCCCTGGAACGAGCGTTCCGGGCGCATATGGGCGGGCAAGGAGGCGTCCATCGTCAGATCAGGCTCTCGCGGGGGTTTTGAATCGCGCGGGACCGTATCGACGGCGGGGGTGGGAATCAAGGCAAAGGGGCGGATTCGGGCTCAACCGCACGCCTTGAACGGTGCCTTAGGGTGGGCAAAGCGAAGCGTGCCCACGTCTGTTGCTGTCGAGGAGATGGTGGGCACGGCGCAGGAGCGCCTTTGCCCACCCTACGGCAGCGGTGTGCGGAGCGCCTAACCGGGCCGATACGCTCCGGTCACGGGGTCACGCTTCAGCGTCTGGATGTCCCCCATATGAGCGGCCTCGGCGACGCGCGACAGGCGCATCTCGTCCAGCTCCTGGTTGATCCTCACAGCGGTCTTGTAGGCCCAGCGGACCACGGCAAGCCCACCCAGCACGCCCGCAAATGCAACGAACGGCGGCATCGGTCGATCCTCGTTGAGTGCTCAGCCCCCGTGCACATTGTTGCGCAACCGGGGCTGCGCCGCAATTGGCTCGGGCTGGACCAAATGGCGCGGCAGGGCTCGGCCTAAAACCCGAATTTCGCCCAGATCGCCCGTGTCTCGACCGCCGAGATCAGCTCATCCGGCAGGCCGGCCATTGATTCCATGGCCGAAAGCTGGCCGGCACCGGCCGGTTTGCGTCCCAAAAGGCCGGACAACAGCCCGCTCGGCTGCGCGATCACGGGGGTGAGAACCTTCTCGCCATAGCGGGCACGAAGAGTTGAGCGGAGATCGCCGATGCTGTCGGCAAGCCCGAGTGCGACCGACGTATCGCCGGCCCAGTACTCGCCGGTGAACAGGGTGTCGTCGGCCGCCTTCAATCGTGAACCGCGGCTTTCCTTCACCAGCGAAATGAAGATCTGGTGGATCTCGCGCTGGATCGCCTTGAGCTTGGCGACGTCCTCCGGATTCTCCGGCAGGAAAGGATCCAGCATCGCCTTATGCTCTCCAGCGGTATAGAGCCGCCGCTCGATGCCGAGCCGCTTGATCGCCTCCTGAAAACCAAAGCTGCCGCCGACCACGCCGATCGAGCCGAGGATCGAGGAGGGATCGCAGATGATCTCGTCGCCGGCGCAGGCGATCATGTAGCCGCCGGAGGCCGCGACGTCCTCGACGAACACCAGCACAGGCAACTTCTTCTCCGCCGCGAGCTGCTTGATGCGCAGGTAGATCTGGCGCGACTGCACCGGCGAGCCACCGGGCGAGTTGATCACCAGCGCCACCGCCTTGGCGTGCCGATACGAGAACGCGCGCTCCAGCACCTTGGCGACGCCAGCGAGCGTCATGCCCGGGCGCAGCGGCGTCACCGCGCCGATCACCCCGGAGAGCCGCACCACCGGCACGACGGCCGAGCCGGGCCGGAAACGCGCCGGCAGATATTGCATGAGCTTGTCGGCCAGGCCGGAACTCTCACGATCGTTCAATTGTTCGGCCATGCCGTTACCTCTGATTAACCATTTTTTATCACGCGACTGTCATTGGAAGTGCCTGGAACGTGTTTTGCAGATTTCCCGTTGGGAGGCTGCAATGAGCCAGCGGAGAACACCATGAAAATCTATCTGCTGATGCTGCTGATCGGTGCGCTGTTCATGGCGATCCGCCTGACGTCTCCGCAAGAGCAGCGGCCGGAATCGCTTCCGCAGTAAGCCGTCACGGTTCCACCAGCGGCAGGGCCGCTCTCCCCTCCAGAATCTCAATCACCTCTTTTTTGGATACGCCTTGCTCGTCGTTGAGCATGAGGCCCGGCAGCAGTCGCGTCGGAGCCCGGCTGCCTTTGACCGCACGCACCAGCACGCGGATCGCGGGCCGCCCCGCCTCGCCGTGAACCGGCAGGATCGCGAGGCCGCCGAAGCCGCGTGACAGCGCCGCCAGGACCTCGGCGATTCCATCTGCGCGCCAGATCAGGGTCAGCACACCATTCGATCGGAGGATGCGCCGCGCTGCATGCACCCAGGCATGTAGAGTCTCCTCCTTCGCCACATGCGCGGTGTGACGCCCCTGGTCCGGCGAGCCGCGATGCCGGGCGGGGTCGTTGAACGGCGGATTCATCAGCACGACGTCGACGCTATCGGGCGACAGCCCGTTTGCCGCAAATGCCGGGGCCTCGGCCGTGACATCGAGCACGATGATCTCGGCGGCAAGCGCATTCGCGGCGGCATTGGCGCGCGCGAGCTCGGCCAGCTCCGGATCGATCTCGACCAGGCTCAGCCCGATACGAGGGACGCGCCGTGCCAGCGCCAGCCCGGCCGTGCCGATGCCGGCGCCGAAATCGACCACGCGGTCCCCGGGGCGGGCCTCGGTCGCCGCCGCAAGCAGGATGGCGTCGTGCCCGGCTCTGTGGCCGCTGCGCTTCTGCCTCAGGCGCAACTGCCCGCCGAGAAAGGCGTCCTCGGTAATATGCGCGGCCTCACTCATCGCAGCGCAGTTCATGACTGAGGCCGGCTTCGATGAGGAGCGCCCGCGCCTCCTGGGCGTCCTCCTCATGAACCAGGATCCGCCGCGGCAAAATGCCCAGCGAGCCCTCGATGATGCTCATGTTCTGGTCCAGCACCAGATGATGGATATTGGCGCCGTCGAGCAGCGCGCCGATCGCCGACACCAGCACTATATCGTTGGTCCGAACCAGTTCACGCAAAACGCAGGTTTCCTTGCCTGAAAGGGGGCAAAAGCGGCAAATGTCAATGATTCCGCGGGCCTTGCCGCATCCGCCGCCAGTTTCTATTGTCTTTCCGTCAGAATAGCCCCTCCGGGGCAAATATTGGAGACCGGCGTGGCCGTCATCGTACCTTTCGAAACTCCCGGCGCGTCGATCGAAGAGCTGGTTGCCCTTGTCGCCCCTGACATGGAGCGCGTCAACGCCACGATCCTGTCGCGGACCGGTTCGGACGTGACCATGATCCCGGAAGTCGCCAACCACCTCATCTCCTCCGGCGGCAAGCGGCTCCGGCCGATGCTGACGCTCGCCATGGCCAACCTCGCCGGCTACAGCGGCGACGGCCATATCAAGCTCGCCGCGTCCGTCGAGTTCATGCATACCGCCACGCTGCTGCACGACGACGTCGTCGACGAGAGCGAGCTGCGGCGCGGCAAGCTGTCGGCCCGGATGCTCTGGGGCAACGAGGCGAGCGTGCTGGTCGGCGACTTCCTGCTCGGCCAGGCCTTCCGCATGATGGTCGAGGTCGGCTCGCTCCGTGCGCTCGACATCCTCTCCGCGGCCGCCGCCACCATCGCCGAGGGCGAGGTGATGCAACTCGCCGCCGCCAAGAACACCGCGACCACCGAGGACGAATATCTCGCCGTGATCCGCGGCAAGACCGCCGAGCTGTTCGCAGCCGCCTGCGAGGTCGGTCCCGTCATCGCCAACCGCCCGAAGGCCGAGCAGACCGCCTGCCGCTCGGTCGGCATGAATCTCGGCATCGCCTTTCAGCTCGTCGACGACGTGCTGGACTATGGCGGCAAGAGCGCCAAGCTCGGCAAGAACACCGGCGACGATTTCCGCGAGGGCAAGATCACGCTGCCCGTGGTGCTCGCCTTCCGCCGCGGCAACGATACCGAGCGCGCGTTCTGGATCAAGGCGCTGGAGCGCGGCGAGATCGGCGATAGCGACCTCGACCACGCCATCGGCCTGATGAACAAGCACCGCGCGCTTGAGGATACGCTGAGCCGCGCCCAGCACTACGGCGCCATGGCGGTGGATGCGCTGGCGCTGTTCCCCTCCTCGCCGATGAAGAGCGCGCTGGAGCAGGTGGTGGCGTTCTGTCTGGCGCGGTCGCATTAGGCCCTGCGTCTAGGCACAAGTACTCGCGACACCATCGGTATCGTCCCGGCGAACGCCGGGACGACAGCCGTGATTTTGGTCCCGACTGTCTCCAGCTCGTCATTGCGGGCGTAACGACGCAATCCAGACTCCCTCCGCGGAAACAGCCTGGATTGCTTCGCTCCGCTCGCAATGACGGAGCAAGATACAACAGCGCCAGTCCCTCTCATGTCCCGGACACGCTGCAGCGTGAAACGCTGCTGCGCGTCCGGGGCACGAGAGTGCTATCCGGCGCCATACCGTCCTCCCCATTCGCCCAGCCGGCGTATTCTTATCGCATCCTCCACTCGCTCCGGTCACAGCTTGGGTTACTTGCTTTTTGCAAGTCACTAGTTTACTTTCCCGTCATGCAGCCGAAATCCCCTTCGATCCTGGAATGCCCGGTCGGCCGCGCGGTGGAAACGGTCGGCGAATGGTGGAGCATCCTGATCCTGCGGGATGCGTTTCAGGGTGCGACGAAGTTCGACGAGTTCTCGCAAAGCCTCGGGATCGCACCCAACATCCTGTCGCGTCGGCTCGCCCATCTCACCGCATCAGGCATGTTCGTGCGCCGCCGCTATCAGGAGCGGCCGCCGCGTTACGAATATGTTCTGACCGACAAGGCGCGCGATTTCTTCCCGGTGATCGCTACGCTGCTCGCCTGGGGCAACAAGCATCTCGCGCCCAAGGGTGAATCCATCGTGCTGGCGAAGCGGAGCAGCGCTCGACCGTGTCATCCCGTCGTGGTCGATGCCGCCGACATGCAACCGATCACGCTCGCGAACACGGTCGCCATTCCCGGCCCCCGCGCCAGCAGCGGCATGCGCAAGCGGCTCGCTTCGCTCAAGGCCATGAACCCGGCCGTCGCGCCGGCTGGAGACTGACATGCGTCGTATCGTCGTAACAGGCATGGGAGCGGTGTCGCCGCTCGGCTGCGGTGTCGAAACCTCCTGGCTCCGGCTGCTCGCCGGCCACAGCGGACTGCGCCCCCTGCCCGAATGGGCGCAAGTTCTTCCGGCGCGCATTGCCGGACTCGTGCCCGACAAGACCGACGATGCAGAGGGCGGCTTCGACCCTGCACAGGCAGCTCCAACAAAAGACCAGCGCAAGATGGATCGCTTCATCCTGTTCGCGCTGCTTGCGGCCGCCGAGGCGATCGCACAGGCCAAATGGACGCCGCAGGACGCCGCCGCGCTGGAGCGCACCGCGACGATCATCGCCTCCGGCGTCGGCGGTTTCCCGGCGATGGCGGAGGCGGTGCGCATTACCGAGCAGCGCGGCGTGCGCCGGCTCTCGCCGTTCACGATACCCTCGTTTCTCGCCAACCTCGCCGCCGGCCACGTCTCGATCAAATACGGCTACAAGGGCGCACTGGGAACGCCGGTCACGGCGTGCGCCGCCGGCGTCCAGGCGATCGGCGATGCCGCGCGCATGATCCGTGCGGGCGAAGTCGACATCGCGATCTGCGGCGGTGCGGAGGCCTGCATCGACATCGTCAGCCTCGGCGGCTTTGCGGCGGCGCGCGCATTGTCGAGCGGTTTCAACGAAGAGCCCGCACGGGCCTCGCGCCCGTTCGATCGGGACCGCGACGGCTTCGTGATGGGCGAAGGCGCCGGCATTCTCGTGATCGAGGAGCTCGAACATACACTCGCGCGCGGCGCCACGCCGATCGCGGAAGTGATCGGATACGGCACGACGGCCGACGCCTACCACATGACATCAGGTCCGCCCGACGGCGACGGCGCGCGCCGCGCGATGGAGATCGCGCTCCGGCAGGCGAGCCTGGCGCCCGCGGATTTGCAACACCTGAACGCCCATGCGACTTCGACGCCGGCCGGCGACGAGAGCGAACTCGGCGCCATCGCCGCGCTGTTCGGCCGCAACCGCGGCATCGCCGTCAGCGCGACCAAATCGGCCACCGGCCATCTGCTCGGCGCCGCCGGCGGCCTCGAGGCGATCTTCACCGTGCTCGCTTTGCGCGACCAGATCGCGCCGCCGACGCTCAACCTCGAAAACCCCGATGCGGGCGCTGAAGGCATCGACATCATCGCCGGCAGTGCGCGGCCGATGCCGATGCAACACGCGATCTCCAACGGTTTCGGCTTCGGCGGGGTAAATGCCAGCGTGATCTTCCGCCGCATGGATTGAACGACGGGCCCCTCGCGCCAGAAGACTTGCAATCGCGGCGCGCTGCGCTACGAGAAAAGGATGATCGAAACCAATTTCTGGCTATTCCTCGCCGCGGCCTGTCTCATCGCCGCCGTTCCGGGCCCCGGCATCTTCTACGTCGCGGCACGGACCTTGTCGGAAGGACGCGTCAGCGGTTTCGCATCGACCGCGGGCACGGCGTTGGGCGGGCTGGTTCATGTCACCGCCGGCAGCCTCGGCATCTCCGCAATCATCCTCGCCAGCGCCGAATTGTTCGGCGCCGTCAAATTCGTCGGCGCGCTCTATCTGGTCTGGCTCGGCATCAAGACTTTTCGTGGGGCTGGCCGCGAACTGTCGCTGGAAAGCGAGCCGGCCGGTGACACGCGCGCGTTCCGCGACGGCGTGCTGGTCGAGGCGCTGAACCCGAAGACCGCCGCGTTCTTCCTCGCCTTCATTCCGCAATTCCTCGATCCCGCGGGATCGAACCCCACGCTGCAATTCATCATGTTGGGTGCGATCTCGGTGGCATTGAACACGCTCGCCGATATCGTCGTGGTGCTGATGGCGTCCGCAACACGCGCGCAGCTGATTGGGCGGCCGCACCTGATGCGGCGTCTCACGCAGGGCTCCGGCGTCTTCATCGCGGGCCTCGGCCTGTCGCTGGCACTGGTGCGGCGGCCCGCGAATGGATAGCGCTCCGCAAAGCCGGTTTTACGAGTCGCACGGACTGCGGCTGCATTACGCCGATTGGGGCAATGAAAGCGCGCCGCCTCTGATCCTGGTCCATGGCGGCCGCGACCACTGCCGGAGCTGGGACGTCATCGCCCAATCGCTGCAGCCGCATTTTCACGTGGTCGCGCCCGATTTGCGCGGCCACGGCGATTCCGAATGGACTCGCGGCGGCAGCTATGCCTTGACCGAATATGTCTACGATCTCACCCAGCTCCTCCGCACCATCGCAGCGCCCGAGGTCACGCTGATCGGCCATTCCATGGGCGGCATGGTGAGCCTGATCTTCTCGGGCGCATTCCCCGAGCAGGTCTCGAAGCTGGTCGTGCTCGACGGCGTGACCATGCTGCCGGACACGCCGAAGCCGCTGGCGCATGAGCGCATGGGCAAATGGGTGACCCAGCTCGACAAGCTGCACGACCGCACGCCGCGCCGCTATGCGACCCTCGATGAGGCGGCTGCACAGATGATGCTGCACAACAAGCGCCTGTCCCGCGACCTCGCGCTGCATCTCGCCACGCACGGCGCGCGGCAGAACGAGGACGGCACCTATAGCTGGAAGTTCGATCCCTATCAGCGCGTCTCGGCGCCGCACCGGCTCTGGCCGGACGATCACGTCGCGCTGTGGTCGCGCATCACCTGCCCGACGCTGCTGCTCAACGCCGGCGAAAGCTTTCTCGCCGGTGCCAGAGCAGCGGGGCTTGAGCGTTATTTCCAGAACGCGCGCATCGAGACCATCTCAGGCGCGGGGCACTGGCTGCAGCACGACAAGCCGCAGGAGGTACTGGGTGAGATCCGGCGGTTCTTGGGGCTCGACGAAGAAAGCTGCTAGCCTCGCTGCAGTAGCCCGCATGAGCACAGCGACATGCGGGACGCCACAAGCAAGAATCCCGGATATCGCTTCGCTCATCCGGGCTACGGCGCTGCCGTAGGGTGGGCAAAGCGAAGCGTGCCAACGCACCTGTCGCCGTATCGGAAAGATCGTGGGCACGGCGCTTCGCACCTTTGCTCACCCTACGGCAGCATCTTTGGTGAAATGCCTGGCTAGCTCAACGTCGCCGCATGCACCCACCAGCCGGGATGGTCGCGCCGGATCTTTTCGGCCGCGGCATGCGTATCGGCGGGCGAGCCGTAGATCGCAAAGCACGTCGCGCCCGAGCCGGACATGCGGGCGAGCTTGACGCCGGCGGAACCACGCAAGGCCTCCAGCACCTCGCCGATCACGGGCTCGATGCGCAGCGCGGGCTCTTCGAGATCGTTGGCGACGGTTTCGAGAACCTCGACCCAATCGGCGATCGACCCGCCCTCCTCCGGCCAGGCCGGAGCTCGGAGGACCGAGGTGGCGCCGACCAGGAGCTCGCCGTTGCGCAGGCCCAGCTCCTGGAAAACATCCTTGGTGGCCACAGGCACGCGCGGATTGACCATCACGCATGGCATGCTCGGCAGGGCGAGCGGCAGTAGCTGCTCGCCGACGCCGGTCATGTCGCAGGCGCGCGAGAACAGGCACACCGGCACGTCGGCGCCGGTCGCGAGCGCGACCTTCTGCAGGCGCGGATCGTCGAGCGCCAGATTGTTGAGACGCGCCAGGAGCCGCAGCGCCGCCGCGGCATCGGCCGAGCCGCCGCCGATGCCGGCGGCAACCGGCAGCACCTTGTCGAGCGCGAAGGCGCCGAGCTTCAGGTTCGGCACCGCGTCAGTCAGAAGCTTGGCCGCCTTGAAAACGAGATTGTCCGCGGTATCGCCGCAAGCCGCGGCAAGCGGTCCGGTGGTGGTGAGCTTCAGCTCGCCGCCCGGCTCCAAGGTGAGCCGATCGGCGCAGTCTGCAAACGCGACCACACTTTCGAGATCATGATAGCCGTCGGCACGACGGCCGACGACGCGAAGGCTGAGATTGACCTTCGCCCGTCCTTCTTCAATCAACGCCGGCATCGGCGACACGCCCCCAACTTCACTCAGACTAGCCGCCCTTGCCGTCATCCTTTTTCTTCTCGGCCTGCGCTGCAGAGGAGTTCGAATTGTCGTCGGCCAGACCATTGGCGATCTTGGCCTCGATCTTCGGCAGCTCTTCCGGCTCCGGCTTGAGATCGCGCGCGTGCGCCCACTGGAATTTGGCTTCCAGCGTGCGGCCGACCCGCCAATAGGCGTCGCCGAGATGGTCGTTGATGGTCGGATCCTCGGGCTTGAGGTCGATGGCGCGCTCGAGGTTCTTCACCGCTTCTTCGTAGTTGCCGATGCGATAATAGGCCCAGCCGAGGGAGTCGACGATGTAGCCGTCGTCGGGACGCTGCTCGACGGCGCGCTTGATCATCTTCATGCCGTCATCGAGGTTGATCCCCTGGTCGATCCAGGAATAGCCGAGATAGTTGAGGACGTGCGGCTGGTCGGGCTGGAGCTCGAGCGCCTTCTTCATGTCGGCCTCGGCCTTGGCCCACTGCTTGGAGCGCTCCTCGCAGATACCGCGGTAATAGTACCAGACGCTGTTGGCCTTATCGTTTCCCGGTGTCAGCGCGTCGATGCCTTGCGAATAGGTCGCGCCGCAGTCGCCGAATTTCTTGCGGCCGCGCTCGATGTTGCCGAGCGCCATGATCGCTTCGAGGTCCTTGGCATCCTCCGATGTGACGCCCTTGAGGATCTTGATCGCCTCGTCGGTGCGGTCGGCGGAATCCAGATCGATGGCAAGCTGGATCTGCGCGTTGCGCTTGAGCGGCGAGTTCGCCGGCACGCGCTCATAGACCTTGATCGCCATCTGCGGCCGCTTCACCGACTCGTAGAGATCGGCGAGCGAGAGCAGCGCCAGCGGATGGGTCGGCTGGAGGTAGAGCGCGAGCTGGAGATAGACCAGCGCCAGGTCCTCGCCGCCGCGGCGGGTCAGCGTGGCGCCGATGCCGTAGAGCGCTTCGGCGGCGCCGGCCTGGGCGGAATCGACCAGCGGCGGCATTTTCTTGCCGGCCTTGGTCTCGCGCAGGCCTTCCTGGATCAGCGGATGGCGCGCGAGCTTCTTGTCGAAGGCCTGGTAGACGGTGGTCGCGGCGGCGGAATCCTTGTTGCGGGACAGCCAGCGTGCGTAGGCCTCGGTCACGCGCAACATGGAATCGTCGAGCTTGTAGGCGCGCTCGAAGCGGGTGCCGGCGTCCTTCTCCTTGCCCGCGAGCTCGAGGATCATGCCGGCGTGGAGGTCCTTGAACAGCGGGTACCATTCGGGACCTGCCAGCTTGTCGATGGTGGCGACGCCGCCCTTGGCATCGCCGGCGCCGTAGGCGGCCCAGCCCGACAGCAGCGTGGCGACAAGATCGGTGATCGGCCCACGGATCGACTGGTTGATGTTGGTCTGCGCCGCCGCGTACTTCTTCACCTTGAGATCATGCACGCCGACGACCAGGCGCGCGACGCGGTTGGTCTTGTCGATGGTGAGGACGCGCTCGGCGAGCTTGACCGCCTCCTCGATGTCGCCGTCGGCGACCGACGAGATGAAGGCGCGGTCGAGCAGCTCGTTGTTCTTGGGATCGGTGCGCAGGGCCGAACGATAGAACGCTGCAGCAGAGGCCGCGTCGCGCTCGACGCTGGCATGGCGGGCGGCGAGATAGCTGCCGGCACCGGTGAGCGACTTCAGATCGTTTCGGGTCGGAAACTGCGCTGCCGTGTTCTCCGGGTGATCCGGCGTCTGCGCCAGGACCCTGCCCGGGACGGTCGCGATCGCTGTGCCCATGAGGGCGATGGCGGCAACAGTCCAGCGGTTGAAACGATTTGAAAACATCAGGGCTCGCCTTGAGTTGGTAGTGCCTGGGTTTGCAGCAGAGGGCCGTATCGCATGCGAACGCGGCCGGTGGCATCGGGACCCGGAACCGTCGGGCCGACAATGCCGCTTTTGGCGCTCCGCCGCAAGGATTCGGGCCGGACGCCCCCCTCCGCAAGCCCTAAATCGGCCAGGAGCAGTCCCAAGACGCTGCCAGTATGGCCTTATCGTGGCCGCGACCGGTGGCCGCGGCCCCCTCCTCACGCGAACGTGCGCCGGATCACGTCGTGACCAATCCGCGAGCCGGCCCGCTCTTTACATCGCCTCGTAGTTCGGACCGCCGCCGCCCTCGGGGGGAACCCAGGTGATGTTGCCGTTGGGATCCTTTACGTCGCAGGTTTTGCAGTGGACGCAGTTCTGGGCGTTGATCTGGAAGCGTGGGCCCGTGCCCTCCTCGACCCATTCGTAGACGCCGGCCGGACAATAGCGATTCGAGGGACCGGCGAACACGTCATGCTCGGAGGTCTTTTGAAGGTTCATGTCGGTGACCTTTAGGTGGACCGGCTGATCCTCCTCATGATTGGTGTTGGACAGGAATACCGAGGACAGCTTGTCGAACGAGATCTTGCCGTCCGGCTTCGGGTAGTTCTTCGGCGCGTGGCTCTTGGCCGGATCGAGCGTGGCGCGATCGGGCTTGGCGTGCGCCTGGGTGCCGAACAGCGAGCCGCCGAACAGCGTGTTGCACCACATGTCGATGCCGCCGAGCGCGACGCCAAGCACCGTGCCGAACTTCGACCACAGCGGCTTGACGTTGCGGACCAGGAACAGATCCTTGCCGACCGATGACGATCGCCACGCATTCTCGTAGTCGACCAGTTCGTCATTGGCGCGATCAGCTGCCAGCGCCGCCGCGGTATGTTCAGCCGCGAGCATGCCGGTGCCCATCGCATTGTGCACGCCCTTGATGCGCGGCACGTTGACGAAGCCGGCCGCGCAGCCGATCAGCGCGCCGCCGGGGAAGCTCAGCTTCGGCACCGACTGGTAGCCGCCCTCGGTGATTGCGCGCGCGCCATAGGCGAGGCGCTTGGCGCCTTCAAAGGTGCCGCGGATCGAAGGATGGGTCTTGAAACGCTGGAATTCATCGAACGGCGACAAATAGGGATCGTCATAGTTCAGATGCACGACGAAGCCGACGGCGACGAGATTGTCGTCGTAGTGATAAAGGAACGAACCGCCGCCGGTCTTCAGATCGAGCGGCCAGCCGAAGGAATGCTGGATCATGCCCTTCTGGTGCTTGGCGGGATCGATCTGCCAGACTTCCTTGAGGCCGATGCCGAACTTCGCCGGCTCGCTCTTGGAGTCGAGCGCGAATTTGGCGATGAGCTGCTTGGTCAGGCTGCCGCGTGCGCCTTCGGCGAACAGCGTGTACTTGCCGAGCAACTCCATGCCACGCGTGAAGGAGTCCTTCGGCTTGCCGTCCCGGCCGATGCCCATGTCGCCGGTGGCAATGCCCTTGACGTTGCCCGCCTCGTCATAGAGCACCTCGGCCGCAGCGAAGCCCGGATAGATCTCGACGCCGAGCGCTTCGGCCTTGCGCGCGAGCCAACGGCAGACATTGCCGAGCGAGCCGATGTAGCAATGATGGTTGTCCATCAGCGGCGGCATCATGAAGCCCGGCAGCTTGATCGCGCCACCGGCCGTCATCCAGTAGAAGCGATCGTCCTTCACCTGGGTCTTCAGCGGGCAGTCGGAATCCTCGCGCCAGTCCGGCACGAGCTTGTCGAGCCCGACCGGATCGATCACCGCGCCGGAGAGAATGTGCGCACCGACCTCGGAGCCCTTCTCCACCACGACGACGTTGAGATCGGCATTGAGCTGCTTCAGCCGGATCGCGGCCGACAAGCCCGAGGGGCCGGCGCCGACGATGACGACGTCGAATTCCATGGATTCGCGCGGGGGAAGTTCTTCGGTGCTCATCTGATCTCAGCCCTTGAGACGGTTCCTTGGTCGTTTGCGCCCCCTTGTTTCCGATTTTTCCGGGTAGGACAACAGCGGAAATGCGTTCCGCTGGGATGCAAGGCGGCCTAAGATGAACTAATAGTCTGACTTTCCAAATGATCCCCGAGCCCGCACCCACCGTCCGAGAGCTTCTCGCCTTCTATCTGGAGGCCGGGGTCGATTGCGCGCTCGCGGAGGAACCGATCGACCGCCTGGCGGAATTGGACGCCCCGCCGCCGACCCCGCGCGCGGCGCCTCCGGTCGAGGCACCTCGTCCTGTCGCCGCCCCCGCGACCATGCGCGGCGAGGCCGCACCGGCGCCCGACATCGCGATTGCCTCCGCACGCGAGGCCGCGCGCACCGCGCCGACGCTGGAGGCGCTGCGCGAGCTGATGCAAAGCTTCGAGGGCTGCGCGCTGAAGCACACCGCGACGCGGCTGGTGTTTGCCGACGGCAATCCGCAGGCGCGCATCATGTTCGTCGGCGAGGCGCCGGGCCGCGACGAGGACATCGAGGGACTGCCCTTCGTCGGGCGCAGCGGCAAGCTGCTCGATCTGATGATGGCAGCCATCGGCCTCAACCGCAGCACGGCCTACATCGCCAACGTGATTCCGTGGCGGCCGCCCGGCAACCGCACGCCGACGCCGCAGGAGACGCAGATCTGCCTGCCGTTCATCCAGCGCCAGATCGAGCTGGTGAATCCCGACGTGCTGGTGACGCTCGGCAATCCCTCGACGCAGACGCTGCTGTCGACGCGCGAGGGCATCATGCGCACGCGCGGACGCTGGTTCGACTACGACGCCGGCGGACGGACCATCCGCGCGCTGCCGACGTTCCATCCGGCCTATCTGTTGCGCTCGCCATCCTACAAGCGGCTGGCCTGGCAGGATCTGCGGGCGATCGCGAAGGTGCTGGAGCAAGGCGCGACGTAGCTACACATGCCGTGTCATTCCGGGGCTCGCGAAGCGAGAGCCCGGAATCCATCGGACGACAGAGTTGGTGGGTGAATGGATTCCGGGCTCGCGGCTTTGCCGCGCCCCGGAATGACGACCGTGGCTACGTCCCCTTCGGCCGCACGATGGCCCAGCCGATGCGCAACAATTGCTGGCGGCCTGTCACCAGCCATTCGAAGGCGCGCGGCACTTCGGGGACGATGCCGGGAAAGCGCTTGAGGATGTCGGGCGGCGGCGTGCCGGCGGTATCGGAGGCGCGCCAGACCACGACGCCGCCGGTCTCGGCGAATTTCGTCTGGTTCATCCACGGCGTCCGGGCGGGGTCGGCGTCGACGAAGAGATGCGGCCGGCCCGAATGCAGCGCAATCAGGCTCGCCAGCTGCGTCTCGCCGGCAACCGCGCGCAGGCGATGGTTGGTGCGGCGGGCAAAGCTCTCGTCGAAGAAGTCCGAGATCGCACGCGCGGGCATCGAGGTCGCAATTTCTCCGGTGCCGGTCCAGGGCAGCAGCAGGACGGCGAGCACGACGCCCACGGCCGGCGCCACGACGGCCGCGGCCCACACCATGCGCAACATCCGCGCGCGGCGCATCGCGATGAGATCGCCGGCCGCGACCACCACGGCGAGTCCGGACATCACCAGCACGACGCCGGCGCCGCCGACGACGGAGTCGAGCCCGAGCAGGCCGGAAATCAGCACCGCGCCCAGCGCAGGCGCCAGCGCGAAGAAATAGACGAAGTTGCGCGCGAGCGGCTCGACCGGCGGCCGATAGATGATCGGCGGCTCCTCGCCCTTCCCTGCGAACAGGCCGGTGTTGAGGAAAGTCAGCGCGGGAATCGCGGCCGCTCCGAGCACGAGGCCGCCGAGCAGCCAGGCCGCATGGACCGCGCGCGCGTTCAGATCAGTGACTGCAGGCAAGGTCGGTAAAACCAGCGTCTCCGCCCGCATCAGCCAGGCCGCGTAGGGCAACGCCAGCACCGCGACGACGATCAACGCGAACAGCGGATCGAGCGCGAGCAGCGTGCGGCGGCCGCCGACAGTCGAGAGCGCGAAGACGACGAGCAGGAGCAGCAGGAAAATCGCTGAAGGCGTCGTCAGCAGCAACAGACCGGCCTCGATCGACCAGGCGAACCAGGCATTGCCGCGACGCTGGCCGATGATCTGCCAGGAGTGCAGCAGCAGCAGCGCCCAGAGCGGACGGGCCAGGACGAGGGGGCCGAAGTCGAGCGCCGACGAGGAGAAGGCGAGCACCGTCATGGTCAAGAGCACCGCGAGCACCGCCTGCTGCGAGCCGACCACGGCGCGGGACAGGTAGTAGAGCGTGATGAAGGTCGCGATCTCGCAGAGCTCGGCCAGCACATAGACGCCGAACATGTGGCCGCCGGCGGCGCGATAGGCGATGTCGGCGAGCCAGACCGGCAAGGGTGGGCCGAGATCCGTGCCGACCTGGTATTCGCGTCCGAAAGCCAGCAGCGTCGCGAGGGTGCCGGGTGGGCTGCGATAGAACACCAGCGCGACGAACAGCCACATCGCGGCCTGCAGCAGCACGGCGATCCAGACGATCAGCCGCGGCCGGGCGCGAATGAGCTCGATGACCAGGGAGGTAAACCGCATGCAACGCCCGAAAGATGCAGCCAACCCGTCCAGCCGGCCCTATTCGCTCACGCGTTCTTTGATAAGGGGCGTCACGCGTCGTGGCAACGACGGTTTGCTTCCTCTCCCCGGTCGCTTCTCGCTCTGCTCCCCGCACGCGGGGCGAGCGGACGGCCGCCCCGCGTGGGAAAGATTAGAGCCCAACCGAGACGTCGACCTCGACACTGGCTTCCACCTGGACCTCGGTGACCGCGAACAAATCCTGCACCGGCTCAGCGGTCCACGGCATGTGCTTGGCACGCGCCGCCGCGACCGGGGCGAAGAAGCGGCGGTGGTAGACGGTGGGGCCAAGGCGGTTCAGCGCATCGAGGTGCTCGGGGACGCCGTAGCCCTTGTGCTGCTCGAAGCCGTAGCCGGGGCAGTCCTGCGCCAGCGCGCACATCAGGCGGTCGCGCGTCACCTTGGCGACGATGGAGGCCGCGGCGATCGACAGCACGATACCGTCGCCGCCGATCACGGCTTCGCAATCGCAAGGCGTGTCGAGCCGGTCGCGGCCGTCGACGAAGACGTGCCTCGGCGCCTCCGGCAGAGCCACCACCGCGCGCTTCAGCGCCCATAGTGAGGCCCGCAATATGTTGTCGCGGTCGATTCGCGCGGGCGACGCGACGGCGACCGAGACCTGGGCGGTGGCGCAGATTTTGTCGAACAGTCTTTCGCGCTCCTCCGCCGTCAGGCGCTTGGAATCGTCGATGCCGCGCGGGATCCGGTCAGGGTCGAGAATTACGGCCGCAGCCACCACGGGCCCGGCGAGCGGCCCTCGGCCCGCCTCGTCGCAGCCGGCGACCGGCCAGACGCCGCGCTTGATCAGCGCGCGCTCGCGGCGAAAGCTTGGGGAAGCGACCGCGATGATGCCCTTCTTGCCCGCGCTCCTGCCGGCCGAAACCTTGGTCGCAGGTGCTTTGCCGGCCTTGGCGGGCGCTGCCTTCTTCGCAGCGTCCTTGTTTGGCGCGTCTTTGGCCGGTGTCTTGGCGGACTTGTCCCGAATCATGGCCGGGATCGTGCGCAAGCGGCCCGGCCGGTGCAACCCGGAACCGCTCAAAATACCCGCTATTCAGCCTGCCCTACTCTGCCAGATGCACCCGCCGGTCGTCGCCGACCTCGATACCGGGTGCAACGACGACCTCCCAGGGATGGCCGTCGGGGTCCGTGAAATAACCGGAATAACCGCCGTAATCGGTCTCGTGCGCGGCCTTCACCAGTTTCGCCCCCTTGCTGAGGGCGAAGGCCAGCACGGCATCCACCTCTCCACGCGTGGCGCAGTTCCAGGCGAGTGTCATGCCCCGGAAGGCGGTAGGCCTTGGATCGTCCGGCAGCTTGGCGTCGGCCGCGAGCTGATCCCAGGGGTACAGCGCGAGCACCGGACCACCGGTGTCGTAGAACGCCACCGCCTCGACGGTCGCTTTCAGCCGGCGTGAAAAACCGAGGGCATCATAAAACGCAATGCTGGCGCGGATGTCGCTCACGCCCAGCGTGATGACGGTCAGCCGGGGCACTGGAGCCGGAACTTCCTTACTCATACTACGCTTCTCTTTTCTCGCTCAGAACAGGCTGAGCTGATCGCCGTTCCGCTTCGGCCGGGCGAAATGATCCGTGGTCAGCTTGGAGCGCCGCTTGTTGAGACCGAGCCTGTCGCAGGCGATCTCGAACCGGCGGCCGATGGTCCAGGCCATCGGGCCGGTGCCCTTCATCCGCTCGCCCCATTTCGCGTCGTAATCGCGCCCGCCGCGCATTTCGCGGATCAGGGTGAAGACGTGGCGATAGCGGTCCGGATAGTTCGCCATCAGCCATTCGCGGAAGAGATCGCGCACCTCCAGCGGCAGCCGCAGCAGGACATAGGAGGCTTCCTTGACGCCGGCATGCGCGGCCGCATCGAGAATGCGCTCGATCTCGGAATCGTTCAGTGCGGGGATCACGGGCGCAACCATCACGGTGGTGGGAATGCCGGCCTCCGACAGTTGCTTCAGCGCCTCCAGCCGCTTCGACGGCGTCGCCGCACGCGGCTCCATGGTGCGCGCCAGTTTCGGATCGAGTGAGGTCACTGATATAGCGACCTTGGCGAGATTGCGCTTGGCCATGCGCGACAAAATGTCGATGTCGCGCACCACCAGAGCCGATTTGGTGACAATGCCGACGGGATGGCCGGCGCGCTCCAGCACTTCGAGGATGCCGCGCATGATCTTCCGCTCGCGCTCGATCGGCTGATAGGGATCGGTGTTGGTGCCGATCGCGATCATCCGCGGCTCGTAGCCTGGAGCCGCAAGCTCCGCCTCGAGCTGCGCCGGCGCCTCGGGCTTCACGAACAGTTTCGACTCGAAGTCGAGCCCCGGAGAGAGGCCGAGATAGGCATGAGTCGGCCGCGCAAAACAATAAACACAGCCGTGCTCGCAGCCGCGATAGGGATTGATCGAGCGGTCGAAGCCGATATCGGGGCTGTCGTTGCGCGTGATCACCTTGCGCGAGGTGTCGACGCCGACGCTGGTCTTGAACGGCGGCAGCTCTTCGAGGCTCTGCCAGCCATCGTCGAAGGCAATTCGGGCCTCGGCCTCATAGCGGCCGCTGGTGTTGGACTGCGCACCCCGCCCTCGCCTGCGCGCGCGGTCGATGGCGACACCAAGCTCTGGAAAGTCAGAGTCCACACCCGCCGGCTCGGAGGGCGCCTTGACCGGCGGGTGCTTGAGCGCATGAGAGGATGCTGCTGGACTCATGAAGCCAAGATAGCACCACAGCGGAACAAATCAAGAACATAAACGAAAAATGGGAAAACAACCCCATGCACAGTAGCCGCCCAAATTTCGGGCGGGGCCGCTTGACCTCACGCAACATGCCCGTCGCAATGATCTCGTTTGATGCCGGCCAGGGATCGATCGTCGCGGAACAATGTTGGTGACGATCGCCGGGTGAAGGTCAGCATGAATATGACAAATCAACAACAATCGGCCGCGGCAAGCAGCAACCTCGACCTCCTCGATCGCTACTGGCGCGCCGCGAACTACCTCTCCGTCGGGCAAATCTATTTGCTCGACAATCCGCTGCTGCGCGAGCCCTTGCGCCCCGAGCACATCAAGCCGCGTCTGCTCGGCCATTGGGGCACGACGCCCGGCCTGAACTTCATCTACGCCCATCTCAACCGCGTCATCCGCGCGCTCGATCTCAGCGTGCTCTATGTCTGCGGCCCCGGCCATGGCGGGCCGGGCATGGTCGCCAACACCTATCTGGAAGGCAGTTACAGCGAGATCTATCCCGACATCGGGCGCGACGCGGACGGATTGCGCAAGCTGTTCCGGCAATTCTCCTTCCCCGGCGGCATTCCGAGTCACGCGGCGCCGGAAACGCCGGGCTCGATCCACGAGGGCGGCGAACTCGGCTACGCGCTGGTGCATGCTTATGGCGCGGCGCTGGACAATCCTGATCTGATCGTCGCCTGCGTGGTCGGCGATGGCGAGGCCGAGACCGGCCCGCTGGCTGCGTCCTGGCATTCCAACAAGTTCCTCAACCCCGCTCATGACGGCGCGGTGCTGCCGATCCTGCACCTGAACGGCTACAAGATCGCCAACCCGACCGTGCTCGGACGGATGCCCGACGGCGAAATCCGCGATCTGTTCCGCGGGCTCGGCCACGAGCCGCTGTTCGTCGAGGGCGACGATCCCAAATTGATGCACCAGGCCATGGCGGACGCGCTCGACGTCGCGTTCGCCAGCATCCGCTCGATCCAGCAGCACGCCCGCGACGGACGCAAAATCGTCGCGCGGCCGCGCTGGCCGATGATCGTGCTGCGCAGCCCGAAGGGTTGGACCGGCCCGAAGGAAGTCGACGGCAAAAAGGTCGAGGGTTTTTGGCGGGCGCATCAAGTCCCGGTGGCGGGCTGTCGCGAGAATCCGGCGCACCTCAAGGTGCTCGAAGACTGGATGCGCAGCTACGAGCCCGAAAAGCTGTTCGATGAAAGCGGCGCGCTCATCCCCGAGCTGCAGGCCCTGGCGCCCGACGGTATCAGGCGCATGGGCGCCAATCCGCATGCCAATGGCGGCCTCTTGAAGAAGGAGTTGAACCTGCCGGACTTCCGCAGCTTCGCCGTCGAGGTGCCGCAGCCCGGCGCCGTGACCGGCGAAGCGACGCGCGAGCTCGGCAAATTCCTGCGCGACGTCATCCGCCTCAACGCAAAGGAACGCAATTTCCGCATCGTGGGCCCGGACGAAACCGCGTCAAACCGGCTGGATGCGGTGTTCGAGGCGACCGAGCGGGTCTGGATGGAGCCGATCGAGCCTTACGACGTGCATCTGGCGCAAGACGGCCGCGTCATGGAAGTCCTCAGCGAGCATCTTTGCCAGGGCTGGCTCGAGGGCTACCTGCTCACCGGACGGCACGGCTTCTTCTCCTGCTACGAGGCCTTCATCCACATCGTCGATTCCATGTTCAACCAGCACGCCAAATGGCTGAAGGTGACGCGGCACCTGCCGTGGCGGCGGCCGATCGCCTCGCTCAACTATCTGCTGAGCTCGCATGTCTGGCGCCAGGACCACAACGGCTTCAGCCATCAGGACCCCGGCTTCGTCGATCTCGTCGCCAACAAGAAGGCCGACATCGTCCGCATCTACTTTCCCCCGGATGCCAACACGCTGCTGTGGATCGCCGATCACTGCCTGCGCACCTACAACCGCATCAACGTTATCGTCGCCGGCAAGCAGCCGGCGCCGCAATGGCTGTCGATGCAGGACGCAGCCACGCATTGCGATGCCGGCATCGGCATCTGGACGTGGGCGGGCACGGAAGACGGAGGTCTCGAGCCGGACGTGGTGATGGCCTGCGCCGGCGACGTGCCCACGCTGGAAACGCTTGCCGCCGTGGACCTGCTGCGCAGAGCCCTGCCCGATCTCAGGATCCGCGTCGTCAACGTCGTCGACCTGATGACGCTGCAACCGCAGGACCAGCATCCTCACGGGCTTTCCGACCGCGACTTCGACGGCCTGTTCACGCGCGACAAGCCGGTGATCTTCGCCTACCACGGCTATCCCCATCTGATCCACCGGCTGACCTACAACCGCACCAACCACGCCGGCATGCATGTGCGCGGCTTCATCGAAGAAGGCACCACGACGACGCCGTTCGACATGGTCGTGCTCAACGAGCTCGACCGCTACCACCTCGCGATCGAGGCGATCGAGCGCGTGCCGGGGCTTGCCACCAGGGCCGCGCATGTGAAGCAGCAGTTCCGCGATACGCTGAGCGAGCATTCGCGCTACGTGCGCGAACACGGCGAGGACATGCCGGCGGTGCGGGACTGGGCCTGGCCAGGCAGGACCGGTTGACCTCATGCCAAAGCCGGAGGCGGTCCTCGTTCTCAACAGCGGCTCGTCGAGCATCAAGTTCGGCCTGTTCGACATCTCGGCCGCCGTGCCGGCCCTGCTTTGCAACGGCCTGCTCGACGAGCACGAGACGAGGCCCCGCCTCGTGGTGAAGAGCCCCGCGGGCGAAAGCCTGTTCGAGAAGCAGCGGGCGGCATCGGACACGGACGGCGGTCATCTGTTCGCCGACGTGCTCGCCTTCATCGAGGACCAGTTCGGCAATCATCGCCTGCGCGCCGCTGGCCATCGCATCGTCCATGGCGGCCCGGATCATTCCGGCCCGGTCGAACTGACAGACGAGGTTGGTGCCAAGCTGGAGCGGCTGACGCCGCTGGCGCCGCTGCACCAGCCGCGCTGCCTGGCGCCGGTGCACACCATCTCGGCGATCCGCCCGGAGCTGACGCAGATCGCCTGTTTCGACACCGCCTTCCATCACGGCATGACGCCGCCCGCGAGCCGCTTCGCCATCCCGCGACGTTTCGAGGAGCGCGGCATCCGGCGCTACGGCTTTCACGGCCTGTCGTTCGAATATGTCGCCGGGCGCCTCGCCGAGATCTCGCCGCAGCTCGTCGAGAAGCGCACCGTCGTCGCGCATCTCGGCAACGGCGCCAGCCTCTGCGCACTCCGCAACGGTCGCAGCGTCGACACCACGATGGGGCTGACGCCGCTCGACGGTCTGGTGATGGGCACGCGGAGCGGCACGATCGATCCCGGCGTGCTGCTCTATCTGCAGCAACAGGAGAAGATGTCCGTCGAGGACGTCCAGCATCTGCTCTATCACCAATCCGGCCTGCTCGGCGTTTCCGGCCTCTCTTCGGATATGCGCACGCTGCTTGCGAGCGGCGAGGTGGCGGCGCAGGACGCGGTCGATCTCTTCACCTTCCGTGCGGCACAGCAGGTTGCGATGATGGCGAACACGCTCGGTGGGCTGGATTGCCTGGTCTTCACCGGCGGCATCGGCGAGCATGCGAAGGAGATCCGCAGCGAGATCGGCGAACGTCTCGGCTGGCTCGGCGTGCGCATCGACGCCGTCGCGAACAACGCGACGCGCGAGCGCATCGGCGCTGCGAACAGCACGGTGAACGTCTTCGTCATCCGCACCAACGAGGAGATCACCATCGCGCGCCACTGCGCCGACTTGCTGCGCGAGCGCGGAGATTTATGACAGATACATGAATGATCTGGCGCAACGGCCGTGTCGCAACTTCGCGGCATAGTGCCGGTCTCGAACGTTGCGCGGACAGACCATGAAAACCCAGATCATCGAAGAGCTCGGACAAGGCGACATCCTGTTGCCGGCGCTGGTGGCGGAAGGGCTTGCCGCCAACGACCGCATCAAGGTGCGGATGAGCGCGTTGCAGGCCGCCGCCCACCATGCGCGGGTGCCGGACCGGCCCGCGAGCGACCTCGGCATCGAGAGCCAGGCCGCGAGCATTGCCCCTGCCGCAA
Source organism: Bradyrhizobium amphicarpaeae (assembly GCF_002266435.3). Taxonomy (NCBI): domain Bacteria; kingdom Pseudomonadati; phylum Pseudomonadota; class Alphaproteobacteria; order Hyphomicrobiales; family Nitrobacteraceae; genus Bradyrhizobium; species Bradyrhizobium amphicarpaeae. Next base: position 1,868,375 of record NZ_CP029426.2, on the reverse strand, counting down.
TCGCGACGCTGATCGGCGGCGCTCACATGATCGGCCAGGACCGGCTCGCCGCTCCGAACCTCGCCAAGCTGATGAAGGAGATTCAGGACGACGCCGCGACCATGATCCGCGCCGTCGATGCCGGCGCGCCTGACGACGGCAAAAAGGCGAATGCACGGCTCGACGCGATCCGCGGGGCCGGCCTGCTCGACGCCGTAAGCGAGATCGATATCTCGCGAATCGCGCGCCTGACCGGCGTGGCGGAGACGGCCGGCGACAGCCTGCACCGCCTGGTGATGGACCTGCACAAGCAGCTCAACGGGTTGGCGGCCAGCTGTTCCGAAGAAGCACTCGACGGCGCCCACGTCTTCGGCCTGCATGCCGAGGACCGCGCCGCCGTTGCGGCCTTCATGAAGGGGCTGAACGCGACGCGCGGTCTCAAGTTCAACCATCCCGGCCTCGACACCATGGCGACACGCGCCGGCGGACGGCTCCTGATCCAGAACGACATCGGCACCACCGACGCCCATGTCGTCGTGATCGCGGTGAAGAAGAACGCGATCACCGTGACCTACACCGACGTGCACCTGGCGCGGGCAAAATTCTTCATCTCGCTGTTCGACAAGTTCGAGGCGACATGGAGCGGGCTCGATCGTCACACCGCCGCGGGTCTTGGCGAGGACAATTCGTTCTATCTCGTCACCGGCCAGTACCAGACCGATCACGCCGCCGATCGCAACGAATTCCTCGCGGCGGTCGGGGCCGCGCTGGTTTTCCTGATCGACTGGAACAAGGCTCGCAAGCTGCTGCGGACCTGGGTCGCCAAGGACGATGCGGCGCGCATCCTGGAATGGGCGGCCCGCCACCGGATCGGCCATCGCGGCTTCCTCGAGCTCGGCGGCAACGAGTTGCTGGGGTCCGCGGTCAGGAACGCCGCGCCCGCGCGGATCGGTTTCGGCGAACGCCTCGACCAGGCGCTGGGCCGCAGCGCCGCGATCGACTTCCTCAAGGCGGCGTTGCGCGCCTCCACCGAGGCGCTGCTTTCGGGCCGCTCGGTCAGGACAGTCCGCGACCAGATCGAGGCCGATCTGGTTCGGCATCTCGAGCGCGTCGATGGGGCCCTGCTCGCCTCCGTGCTGCGCCAGACCGGATTGGCCCACGATCTCGTCACCGCGATCACCCGCCATATCGCCGCGCTGAGCGCCGGCCAGCCCGCTGACGGCAAGCCGCTGGCGCAGCGTTGCGCCGCCATCGAACGGAAGGCCGACCGCATCGCGCTCGAAAGCCGCAAGGAGGTCGACCGCCTCGACGCCCGGCCCGTGATCGGACAATTGATCGACCGCGTCGAGGAGGCCATCGACGAACTGGAGCAGGCGGCCTTCGTCGCCTCGCTGCTGCCCGAGCGGACCGACCCTGCCCTGCTGGCAGCGCTCGCCGAGCTCTGCGTGGTGGCCGTGACCGCAGCCGAGGTCGCCGCCAGCGGCGTCGCCGCCGCGATGGACGTGCCGGAAGGACGACGGATCGATTCCGAGGATGCGCTGGCCGCAGTGACCCGCCTGATCGACGCCGAACATGCCGCCGACACAAAGGAACGGGCCACGACCACTCTGGTCTTCCGCGGCGGCTTCGACGTCGCAACTTCGCTGTCGGTGATCGAGCTCGCCCGCGCCATCGAACGAGCCACCGACCGCTTCGCAGCCTTCGGCCATCTGTTGCGCCGTCACATCATGATCGATCTGGCAGCTTGAGGGGAGCCACCATGCATATCGTGCGTATCGGCGCTGATGCGACCGAACTGCGGCCTGCCGAAGAGATCGGCGCCAAGGCCGCCAACCTCGCCCGAATGGCGGCACTCGGCCTGTCGGTGCCGCCCGCCTTCGTGCTGCCGGTCAAGCTCTGCGCCGACATCATTGCCGGCCATGCCCATTCCACGCAGCATCTGCGCAATGGCCTGAAGGAGGGGCTGGCGTTCCTGGAGAGCGCGACCGGAAAGCGCTACGGTGACCGCAGGCAGCCGCTTCTGGTGTCGGTGCGGTCCGGCGCGGCGCGGTCGATGCCGGGCATGCTCGACACCGTGCTCGACGTCGGCTGCACGCCGGACGCCGTGCACGGCCTGATCCGCGCCACCGGCCGGCCCCGGCTCGCATGGGATTGCCGGCGGCGCTTCCTGGAGAGTTTCGGCGAGACCGTGCTCGGGCTCGATCCGGCGCCGTTCGCTGCGCGCATCACCGAGCTGGTCGACGCCGAAGGCGCCACCAGCGACCGGGAGCTGGACGGCGAGGCACTGGAACGGCTTGCCGCCGCGGAGCAGGCGCTGGTCGAGGACCGCGCCGACAGCTGGCTCGACGATGCGGTCGCCCAGCTCGAAGCGGCGGCGCGGGCGGTCTACCAATCCTGGATGAGCGAACGGGCTCAGACCTACCGCAAGCTCCAGCAACTCGACGACCTCGAAGGCACCGCCGTCACCGTGCAGGCGATGGTGTTCGGCAATGGCGGCCTCGCCTCCGGCGCCGGCGTGGCATTCTCGCGCGATCCATCGACCGGCGCGCCCCGCGCGATGATCGATCTCGTGCTGGACGCTCAGGGCGAGGATGTCGTGTCCGGCCGCCGCACGCCCGATACGGACGACGCGATTGCCCGCGCGCTGCCGGCGATCCGGACCGAGCTCGGCATTGTGCTGAAGCGGCTCGAACGTGAATTCGGCGACGTGCAGGACGTCGAGTTCACGGTCGAGAACGGCAAGCTCTGGATGCTCCAGACCCGCGCGGCCAAGCGGACGCCGCGCGCCGCGGTGCGGATCGCGATCGACCTCGTGCATGAAGGATTGATTTCGACCGACGAGGCGCTGGCGCGGCTCTCCGGCATCGACCTCGGCGCGCTGGTCGAGATCTCGCTGGTGTCTGCCGGCGCGGCGGCGGCGTCCGGCATCGGCGCCTCCGGCGGCATCGGCGTCGGTCGCGCCGCGTTCGATTCCGAGGGCGCCCAACGCCTTGCGGCCACAGGCGAGCCGGTCATCCTGCTGCGTCCCGACACCAGCACGGCAGACGTCGCGGGCTTCGCGGTGGCCGCCGGCATCGTCACCTCGGTCGGGGCGCGAACCTCGCATGCGGCGCTGGTGGCGCGGCAGATGGGCAAGCCATGCGTGGTCGGCTGCGGCGAGCTGAAGATCGAACCGGGCGCACGGCAGGCCCGGCTTGGTGCTGCCGCATTGGCGGAGGGCGACTGGATCACGATCGAGGGTGATGCCGGGCAGATCCATCTCGGGCGTTGCGAGACGACGGAGCGGCGGCCGGAGGCCGAGCTCGCCGAAATTGCGGCATGGCAATCGCAGGCCGGCATGCGCCGCGGCGTCTCAGTGAGTGCCTGACAGGATCTGGAAGCAACCGATCGCGACCTCGATCACAATCAGCACGACGACGGCGATCTCGAGACGCAGCGAGCGCTGGGTGTCGATGATATCGGTCAGCGCGTTGGCGGTCTCCGACACGGCAGCGAGCTTGCGCTCCAGCGTGTCGAGACGTTCCTTCAATTCGTACTCGTCTTCGAGCCGGCCATAGAGCCGGTCGAGCTCGGGCTTCTCCCAGAGCACGTCGGGCTTCTCGGCCACGGCGACGCGGCCGGCAACGCGCTGCTGCACCAGAAGCGCATTGCCGATCAGTTGCAAGATACCCTTGCGCCGCGGCGGCGTGCGGCCCTGCTCGGCGAGCCTGCGGGCGAACGGCTCGATCACGTCGAACACCGCCGCGACGCGCCGCTCGTCGCGCGCCAAGGACGTGCTCTTGGCCAGCGCGTCCGCAATCAGCAGCAGTCGCTCGTCGGAGAATTTGGCGAGGCAGATCGGACCGCCCGGCTGGATCGCCTCAGCGCTCTCGTCCTTGCAGAGCTGCGCCTGCGCGATCTCCTCTTCATACGGGCTGAGCTCGCTGGTCACCCGGGACTTCAGGCTGTCGATCAGCACCTTCTCCTCCGAGGGCAACAGGCCGATCAGCACCACGACGCCGTAGCGGAAGATCACGGCAAGGCCGGCATGGACGCGGAATGCGGCCGGCGTCGAGGACACCAGCGGGCCGAGTTCAAGCCCGGACGCGTTGATGCGCTCGCCCAGCATCAGCGCGCGGATCCGCAAGGTCGGTGCCGCCTCCTGCTTCGGCGACGTCGACGCCGTGCCGACAGCGAGTTGATCGGCGTTCATGGGAAGCCTCCGCCAGCACCAAGGTCACACATGTCCCGTTCGAACCCTTCTTACAGGGCGCGCCCTCCTGCAGGAGCCAACCCGCGCCGCGCAATGTCGCCGTGAGACGCGGGGTAAATACTCTCGGAACGAGCTTGTGCCGAAACATTCGGCAACATCGCCAACCCACGCGTGACATATTTGGCTGCGATGACGGGCTGCGGTTTACCATCGCACGCCGAAGCGCCGCCGGAAAGTTGCACTCGGCAACGCCACGTGTTTATGACAACATCACAACAAGCTACGCTTCTCCCGAAGTGCGGACATTGAAGCCTCAATCATGCTGAGCGTCATCATTCCGACCGAAGGCGTCGAGCAGACCGCGGTGGCGACATTGGCCGCGCTGGTCCCCGGGGCCGCCGCCGGCGTCATCCGGGAAGTGCTTCTGGTGGACGGCACCCGCAACGGCGTCATCGAGCGGGTTGCCGACGTCGCAGGCTGCCGTTTCGTCGGCTTCGAAGGATCCTCACAGGGCGCCGCGCTCGCGGCCGGCGCGCTCCAGGCCCGCTCGCCGTGGCTGATGTTCCTGCCCGCAGGCGCCGTGCTCGAAACCGGCTGGATCGAGGAAACCACCCAGTTCATCCAGGCCGTCGCGACCAGCGGACGGGACCGTGCTGCGGTGTTCCGCTATGCGCGCTCGCCTTACGCCGATACCGGATTGCGCGACATCCTCCGGGCCGTGGTGCGCAGGCTGGTCGGGCCTTTCGGCGACCAAGGCCTTTTGATTGCGCGTGATCATTACGATCGCATCGGCGGCTACCCGCCGCAGGCCCGCCGCGCCGAGGCACGGCTGCTCCGGCGGCTCGGCCGCTCTTCCCGGACCATGCTGCGCAGTCGGATCGTGATGGTCGCCTGAAGTCATCTCGTACTTGCCAAAGTCAAACAATTAATTGACAATGGCAAATATCGAGGTGCCTCATGCCATCAAGCCCTTCTCCATCAGCCATCGCGACCGAACAGGTTGCCGACGATCGCATTGCAGCGGTCCGCGCCTTCAACCGCTTCTATACCCGCAAGCTCGGTGTGCTCGACCAGCATCTGGGAAAGAGCCCATTTTCGCTCAGCGAGGCGCGCGTGCTTTATGAACTAGCGCATCGCGACGAGCTTGCGGCAAAGGAGATCGGACTCGAACTTGGCCTCGACCCCGGTTATCTCAGCCGCATCGTGCAAAGTTTCGAGGAAAAGGGGCTGATCACGCGAAAGCCCCTGCCCGCAGATCGCAGGCAATACCAGCTCAGCCTCACTGCCAAGGGCCGCCAGACCTACGCCAAGCTGAACCTGAGCTCGCAAAACGAGGTCGCCGCGATGCTGGCGCAGCTTTCGGCCGAGGATGCAACGCGGCTGACGCAGGCGATGGCGACCATCGAGACCGTGCTGGAGCGACGTCGAACCCAGCCCGCGGCTGTCATGCTGCGCAGCCATCGCGTCGGCGACATGGGCTGGGTCATCTCCAAGCAGGCCGCCGCCTATGCCGCGGCCTACAATTGGGACATCAGCTACGAGGCGCTGGTCGCCGAGATTTGCGCTCAGTTCATCAAGAATTACGATGCCGCACGCGAGCACTGCTGGATCGCGGAAGTGGGTGGCGAGCCGGTCGGCTCGGTCTTCCTGGTCAAGGCCACCGACGAGATCGCCAAGCTCCGCCTGTTGCAGGTGGAGAAGAGAGCGCGCGGCCTCGGCGTCGGCCGCGCGCTGGTCGAGCAATGCATGCAGGGCGCGCGCGAGCGCGGCTATAAGAGGATGACGCTGTGGACGCAGAGCATCCTGGTGGCCGCGCGCGGCATCTACAAGAGCGCAGGCTTCGAGCTGGTCTCGACCAAGCCGCATCACAGCTTCGGGCAGGATCTGGTGGGCGAGACGTGGGAGCGGGATCTGTAGCGCTACCGCCACAAGCCAGGAATCGTAGGGTGGGCAAAGGCGCATGAGCGCCGTGCCCACGGACCATGCGTTGCGGACAGAGATCGTGGGCACGCTCCGCTTTGCCCACCCTACGATACTGCTGCCGTGGAGAGACGTCCGAGATCTATCCGCGCCTACACCGTCGCGCCTTGCGCCTTCGGCCTTCGCAGATGCTCGTCGAGCCGCGGCATGATCTCGACGAAATTGCAGGGGCGCGTGCGGTAGTCGAGCTGGGCGGCCAGGATGCCGTCCCAGCCGTCGCGGCAGGCGCCGGGCGAACCCGGCAGGCAGAAGATGTAGGTCGCGCCCGCAACGCCGGCGGTGGCACGGCTCTGGATCGTCGAGGTGCCGATCTTGGCGTGGCTCAGCATGTGGAAGACGATCGAGAAACCGTCCATGCGCTTTTCGAACAGCGGCTCGATCGCCTCGGGCGTGACGTCGCGTCCCGTAAAACCAGTGCCGCCCGTGGTGATGACGACGTCGATACCGGCATCCGCGATCCAGCGGCGAACGATGGCCCGGATCGCCTCGACATCGTCGGTGACGATCTCGCGCGCGGCAAGATGATGACCGGCCGCGGTGAGGCGGTCGGCGAGCGTCTGGCCGGACTTGTCATCCGCGAGCGCACGTGTGTCGGACACGGTGAGCACCGCGATATCGAGCGGGATGAACTGTTTGGTTTCGTCGATCGAGACCATTGCGTCACGCCTTCTTTCTCAACCCACCGCCGTCATCCTGAGGTGCGCGCGCAAGCGCGCCTCGAAGGATGGGTTACGGGCTCGTCATCCTTCGAGGCTCGCCAAGAGGCGAGCACCTCAGGATGACGGATGACTCCTACGACCCGCCACCAAACGTATTGCAGGCCTGAACCGTGCCCTGCTGATAGCCGGTCATGAACCACTGCTTGCGTTGCGCGGCCGAGCCGTGGGTGAAGGAGTCAGGCACGACACGTCCCGTCGCCTGGCGCTGCAGCGTATCGTCGCCGATCGCGCTCGCCGTGGTCAGCGCGGCGTCGATGTCGCCGGCCTCGAGGAAGTTCGGACGCTTCTTCGACTCGCGATTGACCCAGACGCCGGACAGGCAATCGGCCTGCAATTCGACCTTGACCTGGAGCGCGTTGGCCTCCGCCTTCGAGCCCGCCTGCTGCTGCAGCCGTGTCACGCGCGGAATGATGCCGAGCAGGTTCTGGATGTGATGGCCGGCTTCATGCGCGATGATGTAGGCGGTGGTGAAATTGCAGGCGGACTTGCCGGAGCAGCCGCGGAAGCGCGTCTCGACCTCGCGGAAGAACGACGTGTCGAGGAAGATGGTGCGATCCGGCGGACAATAAAACGGCCCCATCGCCGACTCTGCCCGGCCGCAGCGGCCGCCATTGGTGACGTTGCGGAACAGCACGACCTTCGGGCCGGTGTAGGACTGGCCCGAGGCCTGGAAGATTTCGCTCCAGCGGTCGTCGATCTCGCCGAGAATGCCCGAGATCATGCTGCCCATCTCGTCCGTCGGCGCGCCGCGTTTCGCGGTCGAGGACGACTGGCGGTCGGTCTGGTAGCTCGGCGCCTGGCCCCCGCCGGTGAGAATCTCGGCGCCGCCGATCAGGATGCGCGGATCGATGCCGAAGGCATAGCCGACCAGGCCAAGCACGATGATGGTGCCGATGCCGAGCCCGCCGCCGCCCATGGGCAGGCCGAACCCGCCGCCTCCGCCGCCGCCACCTTCGTCGCGACGATCCTCGATGTCGTCGCTGCGGCGGAAGTCATCGTAACGCATGGCGGCCTTCCCCTCGGGGTCCTGGTCAAATTCGTCGGGCGCAAGAGCGCGAAAGCTCAACGCGCCACACAGGTAAAATTTCCGTTGCCTTTATCAATATCGTGGCCGGCAAAAATTGCCTAGTGCGGCAGCCTGTCGATGCCAGCAATATTTTCCTGGCATCCAGCAATTTTTTCCGAGAGAAATTTCCGGCCTTTTTGAAGCCATGATTGCTTCAGCAACCCGGGCAAACGCAAAATCCCCGTAAAATACAGCGATTGCGCACGACCGCATGCACGCAGAACGCGACGCGAGACCTGCTCATGAAAGCAGCGGGTTAAGTCGATTTTTACTTTGCCGCTTCAATGTAACGGTCAGTCGGTTGTTTGGTCCCGCGTCGCCGACAGCGTCGCCTGAGTCAGAGTTCTTGAGTCATGGTAGAGTCGCGTCGCGGGGCGTCTGCAAGGGCGCCCCGCACAAATTTTGAGTCCGCTTCGCATCGCATCATTCTCGGCGATTGCGTTGCCGAGATGTCGAAGCTTCAGGCTGGTTCGGTCGACCTCGTGTTCGCCGATCCGCCCTACAATCTCCAGCTCAAGGGCGATCTCAAGCGCCCCGACGAATCGCATGTCGATGCCGTCGACGACGACTGGGACAAGTTCGATTCATTCTCCGCCTATGACGATTTCACCCGCGCCTGGCTGCTTGCCGCGCGCCGCGCGATGAAGCCTTCGGCGACGATCTGGGTGATCGGCTCCTATCACAATATCTTCCGCGTCGGCGCGATGATGCAGGATCTCGGCTTCTGGCTGTTGAACGACATCGTCTGGCGCAAGTCGAACCCGATGCCGAATTTCCGCGGCCGCCGCTTCACCAACGCGCACGAGACCATGATCTGGGCAGCGCGCGACGAAAAAGCCAAGGGCTACACCTTCAACTACGAAGCGCTGAAGGCTGCCAACGAGGACGTGCAGGCCCGATCCGACTGGCTGATCCCGCTCTGCACCGGCGAGGAGCGCCTCAAGGGCGCCGACGGCAAGAAGGTGCATCCGACGCAGAAGCCGGAAGGGCTTCTCGCGCGCGTGCTGCTGTCCTCGTCCAAGCCCGGCGATCTCGTGATCGATCCCTTCAACGGCACCGGCACCACCGGCGCCGTCGCCAAGCGCCTCGGTCGCTCCTATATCGGCTTCGAGCGCGACAAGACCTATGCGAAAGCGGCCGAAGCGCGCATCGCCGCGGTCGAGCCGCTGCCGGAGGCGAGCCTCGCCCCGTTCATGACCGCGCGCGAAGCGCCGCGCGTGGCGTTCTCCGAACTGATCGAGCGCGGCATGATCATGCCCGGCACCAAGCTGTTCGACGCCAAGAAGAAGCTCGGCGCGCTGGTCCGCGCCGACGGCGCCATCATGTTCGGCGACAAAGTCGGCTCGATCCACCGCATCGGCGCGGTGGCGCAGGGCGCACAGGCCTGCAACGGCTGGACCTTCTGGCATGTCGAGACCAAGAAAGGTCTCAAGCTGATCGACGAGCTCCGCGCCGAGATCCGCGCCGGCATGGCCGCGGGGTAGCTCCCCCCTCCGTCGTCATTCCGGGGCTCGCGAAGCGAGAACCCGGAATCCATTCACCCCTCGTCCCCAGTCGTCCCACGGATTCCGGGCTCGCGCTTCGCGCGCCCCGGAATGACGGCCTGCTCAAATGCTTTGACCTTGAGCTGCTGAAAGCGGTCGGCCCGGCGTAGCCCTTACGACGACGGCCAGCGTTTGTTACGCTGACTGGCCTGCGCGGCGCGCAGGTGCCGCCCGGCAAACTCGCCGGTTGCCCTCCCCGATCAGGTTCAGGCTAGAGTAGCCGGCCAGCGGCGGCAAAGCCGCGGCCGCGCTCGGCCACCAACACTGGGGAGACACCATATGCTCAAATTCTATTTCAACGGCTCGCCGAACCCGACCAAGGTCGCACTCTTCCTGGAAGAGGCCGGTCTGCCCTTCGAGCCCGTGAAGGTCGACACCCGCAAGGGCGAGCAGTTCGCGCCGGACTATCTCAAGGTCAATCCGAACGGCAAGGTGCCGGCGATCGACGACAACGGCACCATCGTGTTCGACTCGAACGCCATCTTGCTCTATCTCGCCGAGAAGACCGGCAAGTTCCTGCCCGCCAACCGCGCCGAACTCCTGTCCTGGCTGATGTTCGTGGCCACCGGCGTCGGGCCGTATTCGGGTCAGGCGGTGCACTTCAAGCACTTTGCCCCGAAGGACCAGAACCACGACTACGCCCATAACCGCTATCAGTACGAGACCGACCGCCACTACAGGATTCTCGACGCTCATCTCGAAGGCCGCAGCTACATGGTCGGCGACAGCTATTCGATCGTCGACATGGCGCTGTGGGGCTGGGCGCGGATGGTGCCGTTCAAGCTCGGCGACGACGCCTTCGCGCGCTACCCGAACGTGAAGCGGCTGATGGACGAGATCTCGGCGCGGCCGGCGGCAGCGCGCGCGATCGCGCTGAAGGACAAGTTCAGCTTCAAGGCGGAAATGGACGACGAGGCGCGCGCCAACATGTTCAAGCACCTGGCGACCAAGGTCGCCTGATCGCACCGCACCGCTCTTCGAGGCCACGCGCATGCGCGTGGCCTTTTGCGTTGAGACTCAGGCGGCGTGGACCGAGTTCAGGAACTTGGCCACTTCCTGCTTCAGCCGGTTGCTGTCGGCCGACAGCGAGCGCGCTGCCGACAACACCTGCGACGAGGCCGATCCGGTTTCGGAGGCGCCGCGCTGGACGTCGCCGATGTTGGACGACACCCTCTGCGTGCCATGGGCCGCTTGCTGGACGTTGCGGGAAATCTCCTGCGTCGCCGCGCCCTGCTGCTCCACGGCGGCCGCGACCGTCGACGAGATCTCCGATAGCCGCTCGATGGTGCCGCTGATCTCCCTGATGGACCCGACCGATTCTGCCGTCGCGGCCTGGATGCCGGAAACCTGCTGGGCGATCTCGCCGGTGGCCTTCGCGGTCTGCTCGGCCAGCGCCTTGACCTCGGAGGCGACCACGGCAAAGCCGCGGCCTGCATCGCCCGCGCGCGCCGCCTCGATGGTGGCGTTCAGGGCCAGCAGGTTGGTCTGGCCGGCGATCGTGCTGATCAGCTCGACCACGTCGCCAATCCGCGCCGCGGCCTTGGAGAGCGCGCCGACGCGGTCATTGGTCCTGCTCGCCTGACCGACGGCCTCAACCGCGATACGGGCGGATTCCTGCACCTGGCGGGCGATTTCCGACACCGAGGAGGAGAGCTCCTCGGTCGCCGAGGCGACCGCCTGCACATTGGCCGAAGCCTCCTGCGAGGCGCTGGCGACCTCAGTTGACAAATCCTGCGCCCGCGAGGCGGTCGTGGTCAAGGTGCCGGCGGAAGCTTCGAGCTCGTTCGAGGCCGACGACACCGTGTTCACGATCTCGCCGACCGCCTGCTCGAACTGGTCGGCCAGCCTGACCATGTCCTTCTTGCGGCTCTCGGCCTGCCGCGCCTCGAGCTCGGACTGCTCGGCGCGCATGCGTTCGGTGTCGATCATGTTGTCCTTGAACACCTGGATCGCCTTGGCCATGTCGCCGATCTCGTCAGCCTTGCCGCGGCCGGGGACCTCGACCGCGAGATTGCCGCCGGCAATCAGCCCCATCGCACGCGTCATCGAGGTCAGAGGACCGACGATGCTGCGGGCGATCAGGAAGGCCACGATGCCGCCGAACAGGATGGCGAGGCCGCCGGCGACCTCCTGAATGGTCGTCGTGCCTGCGATCACGGCGTCGGCCTCACTGCGGGAGCCCTGATAGTCCTGCTTCAGGGTCGTTTCCGCAGCCTTGAGCCTGCCGATGCTGCCGACGATGAGGGGCGCGAGGCTCTTGTGGTAGATCTCTTCGGCCTGGAGCATCGCGGCGGAAGTGGTTTCGAACGCCGATTTGTAGATGCCGAGCGAGGTCTTCACCGGCGCGAGCGTGGATCGCAATTCCGTCGCCTGCGGGCTCTTTTCGAGCGCCACGAGCCGTTGCGCCGCCCTGTCCACACTCGCCCGGAAGTTGGCCGGCCCCTGCGCGTCGCGCAGCGCCAGGAACCGCCAGTTTGCAACCCGAACGAGGAGGATTCTGGATTCGAGGTCGGCGACGAGGGCCGCGGTGTCTTCATCGACGGCTGCGCGCGCCGCATCGACGAGCTTGCCCATCTTGACGGCCAGTTCCTCACCGCTCGGCAGCAACGTGGCCTTGCCCGTTCGCGCCTCGTTGACCGCGTCTCCGAGATTGTCACGCAGGCGTCGCATCTTGGCGATGTCGTCGATCAGGCCGTTATAGAGCGCCCGCCGATCCTCGGAGGCCGTTCCCTTCGCACCGACCCGCAACAGCTCGGTTGCCGCGGTTTCCCTCTCCAGCGCCTCTTTCATCGCGGATTCGTCGGCGTCGTAGACGTAGCGCAGATTGGCGCGCTGGATTGCTTGAAGATGGGTCGAAATCTCCAACACCCGCGCCGTGCTGTCCGAGAGCGCGGATTGTCGTGCGACCTGCTCCTGCACCGCCCGCAAATTCCAGACGGCAACCACTGCCATCACGAGACCGACCACCACCAGGGCCATGAAGCCTGCGTACAGGCGTCCCCTGATCCGCAAACGAAACTTCGGCATTCCCACCGTCCACCAAGATGCATTCCACTTCGAGCGGCCGGTCACGTCACCAGCCACCCCGGCAGCCGCGCGTCGCCTCCTTGCGACCCACGCTGCACTGCGGCACCATGGAGGACACTCCTTAATTGAACCTTCAAATTTTTCGCGCGAGTCGAATCGGCCGGCGCAAATGCTGCTGATTTTATCGGCAGCTATGCGACGTCATGCAGGGGATCCGCAACGGCATGCATAGCGTGACAGGCGACCTTCAATCGGCACCGGCCTGCTGCAATTTGCCGAGCGCGTGCTCGACCACCTCGAGCGTATAAGGCTTCTGAACGACCGGCGCGTCGGCGAGCTGTTCCGGAATCGGCGCGCGCTCGCCATAGCCGGTGGCGAAGATGAAGGGCACGCCGATCTCTTTCAGCCTCTGCGCCACCTTGATGCTGCTCTCGCTGCCGAGGTTGAGGTCGAGCAGCGCAAAGCTAGGGCGGGCACGTTCGATCGAGCGCAGCGCCTGGTCGACGCTCGCGGCGGTGTCGACATGGCGGGCGCCGAGATCCAGCAGAATGACCTCCGCCGCCATGGCGATGATAAGATTGTCCTCGACGATCAGCGCCGTGTCGGAAATGCGGGGACGGGTGGCTTCCTGTTCTTCGACTCGCATTGTAGCTCCTGCGATGGATGGCACCAGCTCGACGAAATTGGGGGGGATGACGAACTTCGCCTGGACTCCGAGCAGGTCGAAACGGATCTCCGCATCGCCCTTGAGGTCATACGGCACCGACCGCTCGATGATGGTGGTGCCGAAGCCGCGGCGCGTCGGCGGCTGCACCGGCGGGCCGCCGCTCTCTTTCCATTCGATGACGAGACTGGCGGACGGATCCAGACGCCAAACCACCTCGACGCTGCCGGTGGAGTCGGCGAGTGCGCCGTATTTTGCGGAGTTCGTCATCATCTCGTGCACGACCAGCGCCAGCGTTGCGAACGCCTTGGGATCGAGCGCAACGTCGGGTCCGCCCATCTTCACCCGGCCCGCGCGCGCGCCAAGATAGGCGCCCGCCTCGGATTCGACCAGCGTGCGCAGGGCAACGGGGGCCCAGTTGAAGTTGGTGATCTGGTCGTGGGCACGTGCCAGCGCCTGGATGCGGCCGCCGAGCACCCCGGCGAACTCGTCCACGGTCTTGGCCGTGTCCTTGCTCTGCGCCACCAGCGCGCGGACGAGGCTCAAGATGTTGCGGACGCGGTGATTGAGCTCGGCAATCATCAGCTCCTGCCGCTCCTGCGCACCACGGCGCTCGCGTGCGGCAAGGTCGGACAGTTGCAGGATCACCTCGAGCAGCGTGACGCGCAGGCTTTCGGCGATGCGGATGTCGGCCGACGACCACGGCTTCGACTGCCCCGCGACCGTCTCCTGCCAGAGCTCGAAACTCTTGCGCGGCGTCAGGCGCGGCCCGTTCGGTCCTTCCTCGTAGACCTTGTCGGGCGCACCGGCCCAATTGACCGACCGCAAGACTTCCCGCCGGAAGAAGATCAGGCAGTCGCGCGGGGTCCGCGAGATCGGAATGGCGAGGAAGCCGGCCGCGCGGTCGCGAAACACCTCGCCGGCCGCATAGAGCTTGGCAATCTCGGCGCTGGCGCAGATGCGGCCCGGCGAGGTTCGGTTGATGAAGGCGACGAGATCCTTGACCTCGTCCTCTGTCGGCGTCTCGCCATCCAGCGTGATCTTGTTGTCGGACCAGATCGCCACGCCGTCGCATGCGATCATCCTGCGATAATCGCCGACGAAATCGACGATCGCGCGCCGGCTGTGCTCGTGGGTCGCCGCGGTCTCGATCAACCGCTCCTGGATCTTCTGGGCACTGGCCTCGTAGGCGACGTCGCCCTCGCGCTCCCGTCCCTCCACGATCCAGGAGAACATCTGCCCGAACAGCTCGGAGGCCGTGCGCTTCTCGAACGAGATGTAGTGCGGCGAGTAGTGATGGCATGCGAACAGGCCCCACAGCTTGCCGTCCCGCAGGATCGAGACCGACATCGAGGCGGCGACGCCCATGTTGCGCAAATATTCGATGTGAATCGGGGACACCGAGCGCAGCACGCTCATCGAGAGATCAAGCAGCCCCGCATTATGCGTGGCGGTCGACAGCAGCGCCGCCGGCTTCATGTTGATGTCGGTGATGATGCGCAGCCAGTTGCGCTGATACAGGATGCGGGCCTGCTTGGGGATATCGGAGGCCGGATAGTGCAGCCCGAGAAACCGCTCGAGGCCGGCTTCCGCGGCTTCGGCGATCACCTCGCCAGACCCGTCCGGGTGAAACTGGTAGACCATGACGCGGTCGAAACCGGTCAGCACCTTGAGCTGGCGCGCAGCCTCGCGGACGAGCTCGCTCATGCCGCGGGTCTTGCGGATGCGCTCGAGCATCAGGCGCACCAGTTCGCCGGAATTGACGTCGGGTTCGATGACGCTGGGCTCGGCCTCGATGATGAGATAGGCACCCGAGAAATGAAGCGCGAGATCGTAGAGCTTCTTGCCGGCCTGGAGTTCGACGCCGAATATGCGTTCGGTCGCGTCGGGACCACTGAGCTGATCGACGTGGCTGCGGATCGTCGCAACCGCAGCTTCCGATATGACTCGGGACAGCGGCTGCTGCAGCAGATCGGCGACCTCGGTCCCGAGAAAACTGCCGACATTGTCGGAAGCCATGCAAATCGTGAAATCCGACAGTACCGTCAGCAGGAAGCCGAACGGCTGCACGTTGCCTGGAATGTGGATCGGCTCACGATCGCAATTGCTGAGATTGACGGCCTCGTTCATGTCCGGTCCGCCGCTCGCTCGAACGCGGCGAAAGCGCCGCGGGCCGCGCGGATCGCCTCGTCCTCGTCGCAGGTGTCCTCGGCTTCAAGCTTTGACAGAAAGCTGTGCCAGAGCCGCTGGCCGGTGCCATGGCGGAGATAGGCGGTCGCTCCGCCGATGCGTGGGTCGGCCGCGTCCGCGACCGCCTTGAGCAGGAATTTGGCCCCGAGCCGCGAGCCTTCCAGCACGTACATCGTGCCGAGCACGCTGCTGCGGGTCATCGGCGGCACCGACACGGTGGCAAGCACGGCGCTGCCGAGCCGTCCGAGATCCGCCACGATTGCAGCACTGCGCGCGCGCTCCGGCCAGTCCGGAAATATCCTGGCGACGCCGGCCTCGGCGAGTGCGGCCTCGAGCGGCAGCAGCGCGCCGGCGCTGGCCTGCAGGAAACGGCGATAGCCGGAAAAATCGGTGAGATCGAATGCGGACAGCTGCGAATCGAGTTCCCGATGCGCGGCTGACGTGGCGTCTCTCAGGCGTTCACGAAGTCCGAAAGAGCTGCGGCCCAGATATGTCGATACGTCCGAAGCCCCAGCCAGCATGAAATTCCCAAACGCGCGCAATGCCGGGGGCGATATTGCCCCGGAACCGACCAAACGTCGCGAGAGCCCAAATGGTTCCCGCAGGGTTCGGAATGATGAAGACCCCAGCTGTCTTCTCTATACGCGCCGGCGCGGCTTCTGTAGCTCGTACGCAATCTCCGACCGGGACATCCCGCAGTCCTGAAGCTCCCGATCGGTCATGGCCGCGAGCTGATACCGCGTCCTAGAGCGCTCATGCCGGGTCCGGACCATCTCCACCAGCGCTTGCCAGACCCGTCCGACAAAGATCGGCCGCAACCGACCGCGTCGGCCCGCGTACCCGTGGCGGCTCACCTCGCTCAGCTCGCAGTCCTCACGGCGGCTTGCGGAAAGGGACCGAGCGCCTTCTCAGTCAGGATCGAGTCGCAATATTCCCGGATCTCCTTGATCTTGCCGTCCTCGAACTGGAACACGAGACAGTAGTCGTTGTCGTAGCGCACGCCTTCCGGGGTGACGTTGTCGCCCTTGGCCTCCACGACCACCACGTCGCCGTCGGCAATGAAGCGGTGCGCGACCGTGCGCGTGCGGTCGCGCAGGCGCGTGCGCACATAGCCGTGCAGATCGTTCAGGATCGAATCTTTGCCCGAGAACGTGCGCGACCAGGAATACTGGCCGGTCACGACCCATTTGGCATCCTCGGCCAGGCTTGCGGCAAACAGGGCGCGATCGCGTGCGGCCGGATCGGGATTGGCGGCGGAAGCAAAAATATCCTGCATCAGCTTCTTGTTGGCGGTCGCATTCATGGCGGCATCTCCGTCTGGTGAGAACGTGGAGATCATCGCCGCGGCGCCAACATTCTTCAAATCGATAGAGAATATGATATTTATTCGCCCGATGAATTTGAATTCTCTTGATCTCAACCTGCTGACTGCGCTCGACGCGCTGCTACGTGAGGCCAATGTCAGCCGCGCCGCCATGCGCATCGGCCTGTCGCAGCCGGCCACGAGTCACGCGCTGCAGCGCCTGCGCGACATCTTCGGCGATCCGCTGCTGGTGCGCACCGGCGCGCGGATGGAACTGACGCCGCGGGCGCAGGCCCTGCGCACGCCGCTGGCGCAGGCGCTCGATCAGGTGCGCGGGCTGTTCGTGCCCGAAGAGTTCGACGCCGCGCGCAGCGAGCGGCACTTCCGGCTGATGATGCCGGACCTTGCGGTCGAGCTGCTCATGCCGCCGTTGATGGCGAAGGTGACGCGTGCCGCGCCCAACGTCCGCGTCGACGTCGTTCCGTGGCGGGGACCTGCGATCTTCCACGCCGAATTCGCTCGCACCATCGATCTCGTGATCTCGATCGGCAATGCCTTCAAGGGCTTCCACCGCCAATTGCTCTACACCGACAGCGATGCGCTGGCGGTGCGGCGCGGCCACCCGATGGCTTCGAAACTAAAGCGGCGCGAGACGTTCCTGGCGGCCCGCCATGTCGGCGTGATCATCCGCGGCCAGCCCGAGGATCTGATCGACACCTGGCTGCGCGCCAAAGGCATCGAGCGGCACATCTCGCTGGTGGTTTCAGGCTATCTCGAGGCACTGCACGTCGCCGCGCGCACCGACCTCGTCGCCTTCGTGCCGCGCCGGCTGATCGCGGCGCTGTCGAAGCAGCTCGGCCTCGTCGCGGTGCCGCCGCCGCTCGATCCCGGCATCGACGAGCAGTTCATGTTCCATCCGACGCGCGCGCAGATGGACCCGGGCTCGATCTGGCTCAGGCGGCTGATGCTAGAGACGGGACGGGAGTTAGAGAAGAAGGTTTCGTAGGGTGGATTAGTACTACTGAGTCAGCCTGTCGCGGTCTATTGAGACTGAGAATCAAGTATTTGGGGAGATTCGTTATTTGGCACTTGGAGGGCCAGATGGATCTCGATCAGGGCGGAGATTGCGAAGCGCGGTTTGGGAAGTACGTAGCGGGTCTTGGGAGCGTGATCGGTCACGCGGATCGGACGAGGCAGCTGCGTGACTACTGCACCGGCCTGATACTGCCGGGTGAGCGCAAGAGCGTGGAGCCGATGGCAGCGCGGACGGCACCGGCTCGAGCGTCCGCCCAGCACCAATCTCTGTTGCATTTTGTCGCCGACGCGACCTGGTCGGACGAGGATGTGCTCGCCAAGGTGCGAGAGCTTGTGCTGCCTGCGATCGAGAGGAGCGGACCGATCGAGGCGTGGATCATCGACGACACCTCGTTCCCCAAGCAAGGCAAGCATTCGGTCGGCGTACATCACCAATATTGCGGGCAACTCGGCAAGCAGGCCAATTGCCAGGTGGCAGTGTCGCTGTCGATCGCCAACCGCTCTGCCAGCTTGCCGGTCGCCTATCGGCTCTATCTTTCACAGGAGTGGGCCAAGGACCGTGTCCGACGGAACAAGGCAGGCGTTCCGAAGGAGGTCAAGTTCAAGACAAAGTCGCAAATTGCACTGGAGCAGATCAGATGGGCCTGCAAGGCCGGCCTGCCGCGCGGCGTTGGACTGATGGACGCGGCCTATGGCAGGGACTCGCAACTGCGCGCGGGCATGACGGAGTTGGGGGTGCCTTACGTGGTCAGCATCGTGCCGACCATATTGATGTGGGCCCCAGGCAGCGGCCCACGGCGGATGGACAAGCCGATGAACAACACGGGCCGTCGCGACGAGCCCGATCTGATCTCGGCCAAGAAGGTGGCGCTCGGTTTGCCGAAGCAGGCCTGGCGCACGGTGACGTGGCGCGAAGGCTCGGCTGAGAAGTTGTCCTCGCGCTTCGCGCATGTGCGCGTCCGCGTCGGGTACAACAAGCTGATCCCCGAGACATCATCGCCCGAATGGCTGTTGATCGAATGGCCGGAGGGCGAAGCAGAGCCCACCAGATACTGGCTCTCGACCTTGCCCGAGACTATCGACATCCAGCAGCTCGTCGACATGGCCAAGCTGCGTTGGCGCATCGAGCGCGACTATCAGGAGCTGAAGCAGGAGGTCGGACTCGGTCACTACGAGGGACGCGGCTGGCGCGGCTTCCATCACCACGCGACCCTGTGCATCGCGGCTTATGGGTTCTTGATCGCCGAGCAGGCGATGATTCCCCCCTCAGGACCTCGTTCCGTCACGCCGCTCCAGGTCCCTGCCTTACCCGACGATTATCGACCCAGAGGCTCTGCCCGCGCGGCCTGAACGCCACGTCCCAAACTCGATCGCAACCGTGCGCGTGCGGCTGATTTACGATCTCATCAAAACCTTGTCACGGTGTCCCTGCTGCGGAGCCATCGCCCCACCTAGAACCCGACGAACGACCGTGACGCAGTAAGATTAGCCGAAGGCGTAATCCACCAACTTCGTCTTGCGATCGCGGAAGCATGGTGGGTTACGCCAAGCGGTCTGCGCTTCGCGCAGTCCGCAAGGCTAACCCACCCTGCAACAGCCTCACGCCTTCTGCGCGGCCATCACTTTCGCCACCGCGGGCCGGTCCGACATGCGCTTGAAATGCTCGGCAATCTTCGGCGTGGCGTTGATGTCGACGCTGTCACCTTCGAGCCAGGTGGAGAGCGTGTAGAGATAGGGATCGCAGATCGTGTACTGCTCGCCCATCGCCCAGGGTCCCCTGAACATCTTCTGCTCCATCAGGGCAAAGCAGGCCGCCATGGTCTTCGGCACCATCGCCTTCATGTCCGCGAACGAGCTCTCCTGCGCCGCCCAGCGCGCACCGCGCATCTTGTGGGCATGGTTGATGTGCACGGTCGAGCACAGATACGAGTTGAGGGACTGCACCTGAGCGAAGTCGAAGGGATCGTCGAGCGGCGCGAGCTTCGCCTTCGGGAAGGTCTGGGCGACGTAAGCCAGCATCGCCGGCGTCTCGGTGAGGACGCCCCGATCGGTTACCAGCGCCGGCACGCGGCCCTTCGGGTTGATCTTGAGATAATCCGGGCTGTTCTGCTGGTTGTCCTTGAAGCTCAGCCGTTCGGCCGTGTAGTCAGCGCCGGCCTCCTCCAGGGCGATGTAGGTGGCGAGCGCGCAGGTGCCGGTGGCGTAGTAGAGCTTGAGCATGTCGGACCTCATGGGGAAAATCCGAGGTTAACGGCCCTCCGCCGCGCCGTCCATAGGGCACCTCTTCGCAGTTGCCCACCGCCGCCCGGCTGTGCGAAGACGCCTTCAATCGAGGGGGGATTATGTCATGACGGTACTCATCGCCGGTGGCGGCATCGGCGGCTTGACGCTTGCGCTCAGCCTGCACGGAATCGGCGTTCCCGTGAAAGTGTTCGAGAGCGTCGCCGAACTGAAGCCGCTCGGCGTCGGCATCAACGTGCTGCCGCATGCGGTGCGAGAGCTGATCGAGCTCGGGCTGCTGGACAAGCTCGATGCCAGCGGGGTGCGGACGCACGAGCTCGCCTATTTCTCCAAGCACGGCAAGCCGATCTGGAGCGAGCCGCGCGGACTGGAGGCCGGCTACAAATGGCCGCAATTCTCGATCCATCGCGGCACGCTGCAGCAGATCCTGCTGGACACCGCGGTCGAGCGGCTCGGGCGAGGCAACATCCTGACCAGCCATCATCTGACAGGTTGGACCGAAACCGCGGACGGCGTGCGCGCCGATTTCATCGACAAGGCGACGGGCAACGCCGCCGGGACCTACGACGGCGCGATCCTGATCGCCGCTGACGGCATCCATTCCGCCGTGCGCGAAAAGCTCTATCCGGGCGAAGGTCCGCCGATCTGGAACGGCCGCATCCTCTGGCGCGGCGTCACGCCTTCCAAGGCCTTCCTGACCGGCCGCACCATGATCATGGCCGGCCATGAGATCCTGAAATTCGTCTGCTATCCGATCAGCAAGGCGCCGGACGCGGCGGGCAACCATCTGATCAACTGGGTTGCCGAACGGCATATGCCGCCGACCTATCAGTGGCGGCGCGAGGACTATAACCGCACCGCACGGCTGGAAGAGTTCCTGCCTTGGTTCGAGAACTGGCAATTCGACTGGCTCGACGTGCCCAGCCTGATCAGGAACTGCCCGCACGCCTATGAATATCCGCTGGTCGACCGCGATCCGATTTCACGATGGACTTTCGGCAAGGTCACGCTGATGGGCGATGCCGCTCATCCGATGTACCCGATCGGCTCGAACGGCGCCTCGCAGGCCATCCTAGATGCCCGCACCATCACCCGCGAGATTCTCGCGCATGGACCGACGACCGCGGCGCTGCTCGCCTATGAGGCCGAGCGCCGGCCTGCGACCACCGACCTCGTGCTGCTCAACCGCAAGAACGGCCCCGAGCAGGTGATGCAGCTGGTCGAAGAGCGCGCGCCCGACGGCTACAAGATCGTCACCGATGTGCTGTCGCAAAAGGAGCTGGAAGACATCGCAGCGAACTACAAGCGCGTCGCGGGATTTCAGGTCGAAGCGCTGAACGCCAAACCGCCGATCGTGAGCAAGGATGCGAGGCGGGCGGCCGGTTAAGCTCTGGCGCCTCAGCAGGCCGCACGGTCTTTTCTCCTCTCCCCCGTATGAACGGGGCGAGGGAGCGAGAGACTGGTGCCCGCCTCAGCGCACCACCCTCGCCGCCTCCAGCAGCCGCTCGCTGGCACTCGCCGTCGCCAGCACGGTGCCGTCTTCGGTCATCAGCCTGGCTTCGACGAAGGCAATGGTCTTGCCCAGCTGCGTCACTCTGGCTTCACCAATGATCGGCCCAGGCTTCGCGGGGCTGAGGAAATTCACGGTCATGCTGATCGTCGTGGTGAAGAGCCGGCCCTCGCTCATCACCAGCACCGCCGGGCCCATGGTGTCGTCGAGCATGGCCGAGAGCATGCCGCCCTGGATGAAGCCGGCCGGATTGCAGAACTCCGGCTTGCCCTCGAAGCCGAGCTTGATCCAGCCCTCCTCGGGGCGGGCATCGAGCAGGCGCCATCCCAGCAATTCGGCACAGGGGGGCCTTGGAAAATTGTCGAGCGCGGTTTTGACCATGCGCCACCTCCACTGCCGTCAAGAATAGCGCAGGCTGCTGACAACCCTCTGTCAGCAGCGGAAGGCCACATCAAGCGGGTCCCGGAGGGATGGAACTCATGGAACCCGGAAATTCAATTCGCTTCAACCAAACCGATTCACGACCGATTCAACACGATCCAATTGGGAAATCCGCCGGTAAGCGGTTGGCAGGTACCACATGGCATACGCGACGGGGAAACCGGAGCCTATCCATGCGAGCCCTCTTGCAGCAGGTTCGAGACCGCCTGCACGTGATTGAAGACCACTTAACCGTAAGGACCCAGATAGCCGCGGCCGTGGCTGTCATGTCCGTCGTGCTCGTAGGCACGCTCGCAGCCGGCGCCGCACTCATCAGCTACAGAAACACAGCCGCTCTCATCGAGAGCAGCCTGACAGCGACTGCTTCCACGGCTTCTGGCCGGCTCGATCGGTTTATGGCGACGCGCCAGCAGGAGATGAAGCTGTTCGCCGAGATGCAACCGATGCAAACGCAGTGGCAGGGGGATCCGGTCGCTTTGCGCAGTTCGCTGGAGAACCTCCAGCGCTCGTTCTCTGAATTCGCCTGGATTGGCTATGCCGACGTAAATGGCGACGTCGTCGCCGCCACCGGCGGCCTCCTCCAGGGCAAATCCGTGGCCGAGCGCCCCTGGTTCAAGCAGGGGCTCGAAAGGGTAGCTGTCGGCGATGTGCATGAGGCCATCCTGCTGGCCTCGCTGCTGACGCAGCGCGCCAATAACGAGCCCTACCGCTTTGTCGACATCGCCGTCCCCGTACGTGACACCAATGGCGATCTGCTCGGCGTCCTCGGCGGTCACCTGAATTGGGACTGGGCGAGCAACTTGATCAAAGACGTCGAAGCCAATGATGGCAACGCCGACGCGACCCTGTCGATCCTCAGCAAGGGCGGCATGGTCTTGCTGGGGCCGCAGAAAGAGACGATCCGCTACGGCGGCGACGAGCTCGCGCGCATCGTGAAGACCGGCGCCGGCACATTCAGGGAAACCGACAACGGCGAGCAAATGCTGACGGCCTTCCACGTCGGCAAGGGACATCGCGACTATCAGGGCCTGAACTGGATCGTCACCGCGACTCAGCCGGCGAGCGTGGCGCTCAAGGCCGCGATCTGGTCGGCGCAGATGATTTTGGCGATCGGCGCAGCGACAGCGCTGATCGCGCTTTCGCTGGCCGTTGTGGTCTCGCGAAGGATCGCAGCCCCGATCGTCGCCCTGACGCGGGAGGCCGACCGCATCGGACGCGCCCATGGGCCGACCATGCTGGCGCGGCAGAGCGGCTCCGCCGAGGTCGTCCAGCTCTCTCGCGCACTGCGCTCGCTGCTCCGCCGCATCGGCATCGCCGAGGAGCGCACCAAGGAGGCCGAGCTGCGCGCGACCGAAAACGCGATGCAGCTTCAGGAGGACATGCTGAAGTTGCGCCAGCTCGCCGACACCGATTTCATGACCGGCCTGATGAACCGCCGCTCCTTCCTCGCCGTCGCCGACGATGCGATGGCGTTCTGCCGCCGCTACAAGCGCAACATGGCGACGCTGATGATCGACATAGACCATTTCAAGAAGATCAACGACACCCATGGCCACGCCGCCGGCGACGACGCCATCAAGCGCGTCGCCGAGGTCGTCAACCAGTCGATCCGGACCACCGACAAGGCCGCCCGCTTCGGCGGTGAGGAGTTCGTGGTGCTCTTGCGAGAGATCGATCAGGAGACGGCGGTGCTGCTCGCCGATCGCATCCGGACATCGATCGAGAGCGCAAGGGTCAGCCACGACAACGTCGTCATCACGCTCACCGTCTCGGTCGGGCTCGCACTGTTCGACGAGAGCGACCGCGACGTGCAGGACGTGATCGAGCGCGCTGACCAGGGCCTCTATGTCGCCAAGAAGACCGGCCGCAACCGCACCTTCCTGATGCCCGCGGAGGACCAGCGGGCCGCACGCGCGGCCTGACGATGATCAGCCCAGCGCGTGCGCAATCACCTTGCGCATGACATTGGGCAGCGCCTCGTCCGCAAGCGTGGCGACCGGCACCCAGCGCATGCCGGCAGGCGCGCGCGTGCGGATTTCGGCCTTGGCGGTGTAGACCACAAGCTCAAGTGGAAAATGCGTGAAGACGTGGGTGACGACGCCCACTTTGCGCTGCCAGCGCGACAATCCCTTCAGCTCCGGCGCCTGCTTTTTGGCGGCGGCATCCTCTTGTCCGGCGAGCCAGTCCGAGCCCGGCACTTCCGTCATGCCGCCGAGCAGGCCCTTTTCCGGCCGCGAGCGGACAAGCAACTCGTCGCCGCGCGTGACCACGAAGGCGGCGCCACGCCGCAAGGTCCCACTTTTCTTGGGCGCCTTGCGTGGAAAGGTCTCCTGCGTGCCCTGCAGGCGCGCCGTGCAATCCTCGTTCAGCGGACACAACGAGCAAGCCGGCTTTTTCGGCGTGCAGATCGAGGCGCCCAGATCCATCAGCGCCTGCGCGCTGTCGCCGGCGCGGGAGTTGGCAAGCAGCGTCGATGCAAGTTGCTGGATCAGCGGTTTGGCTTGCGGCAGTTCCTGCTCGACCGCAAACAGGCGCGACACCACGCGCTCGATATTGCCGTCGACCGGCATGGTGTGACGATCGAACGCGATCGCCGCGATCGCCGCCGCGGTGTACGGGCCGATCCCCGGCAATGCGCGAAGCCCCTCCTCCGTATCCGGAAAGCTGCCGCCATGCTCGCGCGTCACCGCGACCGCGCAGGCGTAGAGATTGCGCGCACGCGAATAGTAGCCGAGCCCGGCCCACATTCGCAGCACGTCGTCCTGCGAGGCGTTGCCGAGTGCCGCGACATCAGGCCAGCGCGCGACGAATTTTTCGAAATAGGGGCCGACCGCCTTCACCGTTGTCTGCTGGAGCATGATCTCCGACAGCCAGACGCGGTACGGGTCCGACGCCTCGCCGGGCGCGGCGCGCCAGGGCAGACGGCGGCGGTGGCGGTCGTACCAGGCAAGCAGCAAGGTGGGACGAGCCGATGACGTGGACACGGAAGGTTCCGGCCTCGGCTTGCGGGCGGTTGTCGAGCTCATCCCAACACTGTAACGGCAATACGCCGGCCTCTCCACGTCATGCCCGCGCTCGTCGCGGACATCCACGTCTTTCTTCGCAGGGAGAACATGGATGGCCGGGACAGGCCCGGCCATGACGGCGAAGCACATGTGGCCCGCGCGCCGAAATGCTATAAGGCCCCATGTCCAAATCCGGTCCCATCTACAAACCCGGCCCCATCAGCGCCAAGCCGCTCGGGATCCTGCTCAACGACGTCTTTGCCGAGGCCTATGCCAAGCAGGGCTTCGCGGCGCGCGAGTTGGTGACGCGGTGGGCGCAGATTGCAGGTCCGGAGATCGCGGCCCATGCCGAGCCGCTGAAGATGCAATGGCCGCGCCCGGTGGAGGGCCAGCCGCAGGAGCCGGCGACCCTGGTGCTGCGGGTCGAGGGGCCGATGGCGCTGGAAATCCAGCATTCCGCCGATATCATCCTGGAGCGCGTCAACCGCTTCTTCGGCTGGAGCGCGGTCGGCAAGCTCGCCTTCCGCCAGGCTCCGCTGTCGCGGCCCCAGGCCCGGAAGCGGCCTGCCCCGCCCGACGCCAAAGCGGTGGCCAAGGTGGCGGAGAGCCTGGGCGACATCGAAGATGAACAACTGAAGACGGCGCTGGCGAAGCTCGGGGCCGCCATCAAGCGAAATTGAGCCTTATTTCGCGGCCAATTTGGACCCGTCCCTGCCGCTCGCCATTGCCTCAAACCACGTTTCAAGCTAGCGACAGGCCGCCCGGGCGGACCTTGATAGACCCCTGGGGCGCCATTTTGCCAATTCGGGAGTCGACCGTGATCATCACCCGCCGCGCCTTCAATACGATGCTGTCGCTGACCGGGCTTGCCGCGGTCGCCGGGCTCTCGCCGCTCCGGTTCATCTCCGAGGCATTCGCTCAATCGGCCGCCGACGTCGCCAAGCCGGTGTCGCTGCCCGACATGGCGCTCGGCCCCAACGACGCCGCCGTCACCATCACCGAATACGCCTCGATGACCTGCCCGCACTGCGCCGCCTTCAACGAGCAGGTGTTCCCGAAGATCAAGAAGGAATACATCGACACCGGCAAGGTGCGTTACATCTTCCGCGAGTTCCCGCTCGACATCAAAGCCGCCGCCGGCTCGATGCTGTCGCGCTGCATCGCCAAGGACGACGCGCCGAAATATTTCGCGGTCACCGACATGCTGTTCCGCCAGCAGAACGACTGGGTGGTGAAGAACACCACCGAGACCCTGACGCGGATCGGCAAGCAGGCCGGCCTCACCCAGCAGCAGGTCGAGGCCTGCCTGAAGGACCAGGCGTTGCTCGACAAGATCGCCGCCGACCAGAAATATGCCAGCGACGTTCTGAAGGTGGATTCGACGCCGACCTTCTTCATCAACGGCGAGAAGATCAAGGGCGAGGCCTCGTTCGAGGAGTTCGCCAAGAAGATCAATCCGCTGCTGAAGAGCTGATTCGCTCGTCAAGACCCTGATTCGCATCTCGAAAGCCGTATCTTTCCCGGCATAAATCCCTTGGGAAAAGCGGCTTTGGCCGGTTGCCCTCGCGGCGCACCGCGGCCATTGTCCAGCCGCATGAGGCGCCTCGCGCGACTCGCCCGGATAGCGACATTGCCTTCCATGGTAGTGTCCCGGCAGGGGGATTCGCGCCTGCCAACAGAGATGCGTGCTTATGAAAATCACCCGCCTGCGCCTTCACGGTTTCAAGTCCTTCGTCGAGCCCACGGACTTCGTCATCGAGCCCGGCCTGACCGGCGTGGTCGGTCCCAACGGCTGCGGCAAGTCGAATCTCGTCGAAGCGCTGCGCTGGGCGATGGGTGAAACCTCCTACAAGTCGCTGCGCGCCGCCGACATGGATGCGGTGATCTTCGCGGGCTCCGGGAACCGTCCCGCACGCAACCACGCCGAAGTGACGATGACGATCGACAATGCCGATCGCACCGCGCCGGCGGCGATGAACGACAGCCAGTTGCTCGAAATCTCCCGCCGCATCGAGCGCGAAGCCGGCTCGGTCTATCGTATTAACGGCCGCGACGTGCGCGCGCGCGACGTGCAGATCCTGTTCGCTGACGCCGCTACCGGCGCACGCTCGCCCGCCCTCGTCCACCAGGGCAAGATCGGCGAGATCATCCAGGCCAAGCCCGAGCAGCGCCGCCGCGTGCTGGAAGACGCCGCAGGCGTCGCCGGTCTGCACGCCCGCCGCCACGAGGCCGAGCTGCGGCTGAAGGCGGCAGAAACCAACCTCACCCGTGTCGAAGACGTGATCGGCCAGCTCGCAGGGCAAATGGAAGGCCTGAAGAAGCAGGCCCGCCAGGCCGTGCGCTATCGCGAGGTCGCGGCCAAGGTCCGCAAGGCGGAAGCCACCCTGTTTCATCTGCGCTGGATCGGCGCCCACGCCGACGTCAACGAATCCGGCCAGACCCATGATCTCGCGGTGCGCGAGATGGCCGAGCGCACCCAGCACCAGGCCGAGGCCGCCCGCATCCAGGCGATCCGCGCCGCGGAGATGCCGGCGCTGCGCGATGCCGAAGCGCGCGCCGCTGCTGGCTTGCAGCGTCTCACCAATGCCCGGGAGTTGCTCGACCGCGAGGAGGAGCGCGCCAAAGAGCGCGTCGCCGAGCTCGAGCGCCGCCTCGCCCAGTTCGAAGGCGACATCTCCCGCGCCCAGCAGCAGACCATGGACGCCGACGTCGCGCTGCAGCGGCTCGACACCGAAGATTCCGAGCTGAAGGAAGAGATCAAGTCGCGCGTCGAGAAGCGCTCCGGCGTCGACGAGCGCGTCGGCGAAGCCGAGGCGGTGCTGACCGAAACCGAGCAGCAATTCGCCGAGCTCACCACCGCGCTCGCCGACCTCACCGCCAAGCGCAACCAGCTCGAAGCCAACGTCCGCACCCATCGCGACAAGCTGGCCCGGCTCGACCAGGAGATCGCGAACGTCGCGGCCGAAGAGCAGAAGCTTGCCGCCGAGACCGGCGGCTTCGGCGATCTCGACGAGCTGACCGCTCTGGTCGAAACCGCGGAAGAGACGCTCGCGGCTTCCGAAGCCGCAGCGCAGGCCAGCGAAGCCGCGCACGTCGCGGCGCGCCAGACGCTGGAATCGTCGCGCTCGCCGCTGGTCGAGGCCGACAAGCGCGCGCAGCGGCTCGAAACCGAGGCGCGCACGATCTCCAAGATCCTCAACGGCGAGACCAAGAATCTGTGGCCGCCGATCATCGACGGCATCACCGTCGACAAGGGTTTTGAGAAGGCGATCGGCGCCGCGCTCGGCGACGATCTCGATGCGCCGATCGACCCGTCGGCGCCGATGCGCTGGACCAATGTCGGCCACACCGACGGCGATCCGGAGCTGCCCGCGGGCGCCGTGCCGCTCGCCAATCATGTGCAGGCGCCGGCCGAGCTGACGCGCCGTCTGGCCCAGATCGGCGTGGTGCCACGCGAGCGCGGCGCCGAGCTGGTGTCGCAACTCAAGACCGGCCAGCGGCTGGTCTCGCCCGAAGGCGACGTCTGGCGCTGGGACGGCTTTGTCGCCGCAGCCCATGCCCCGACCGGTGCCGCGCGGCGCCTGGCCGAGCGCGCCCGCCTCGTCGACATCGAGAACGAGCTGGAGCAGGCCCGCATCGACGCACAGATCAAGCGTCAGGCGCTGGAGAACGCCGAGTCCGAATTGCAGATGGCGGCCAGCACCGAAGGTGCCAGCCGCGAAGCCTGGCGCGCCGCGCAGCGCGAGCTCAATGTCGCGCGCGAGCGTCACGCCACCGCCGAGCGCGAGATCAGCCGCCACGCAGCGCGCAAGGCAACGCTGTCGGAAGCGCACAGCCGTCTCGCCGCCGACCGCGCCGAGGCCGAGGCCGCCTACGAATATGCCGAAGCCGGCATCTCCGAGCTGCCGTCGAGCGAGGACACCGAGACCCGCCTCGCGGCGGTCCGCAGCGACATCGAAGGCCATCGCCGCATGGCGGCTCAGGTCCGCGCCGAGGCGCAGGCGCTGGCGCGCGAAGCCGAGCTCGCCGACCGCCGCGTCCAGGCGATCCTGGCCGAACGCACCGAGTGGCAGAACCGCAAGGAGAGCGCGGCCTCCCACATCGACACCATCCAGGCCCGCATCGCCGAGCTCACGATCGAGCGCAGCGATCTCGAAAACGCGCCGCAAGTGTTCGCCGAGAAGCGCAGCGCACTGATCACCGAGATCGAATACGCCGAGAACGACCGCCGCATGGCCGCCGACGCGCTTGCCACCGCGGAAACGCTGATGGCTGAAACGGACCGTGCCGCGAAGCTGACGCTCGAGGCGCTCTCCAGTTCCCGCGAGGCGACAGCCCGCGCGGAGGAGCGCATGGAAGGCGCGCGGCGCCGGCTCGAGGACATCGAGCGCGAGATCCGCGACATGCTGGAAGTCGAGCCGCAGGCCGTTGCAGGTCTGGCCGAGATCGAGCCCGGCGCGGAGCTGCCGCCGCTGCACGATATCGAGGAAGACCTCGAAAAGATGCGCCGCGACCGCGAGCGCCTCGGCGCAGTCAATCTGCGCGCCGAGGAAGAGCTGCGCGAGGTCGAGACCCAGCACAACAGTCTGGTCACCGAGCGCGACGATCTGGTCGAAGCCATCAAGCGTCTGCGCCAGGGCATCCAGAGCCTCAACAAGGAGGCGCGCGAGCGGCTCCTGACCTCGTTCGAGGTCGTCAACAACCACTTCAAGCGCCTGTTCGTCGAGCTGTTCGGCGGCGGCGAGGCCGCGCTGCACCTGATCGAGAGCGACGACCCGCTGGAAGCCGGCCTTGAGATCATCGCAAAGCCACCGGGCAAGAAGCCGCAGACGCTGTCGCTGCTTTCGGGTGGCGAGCAGGCGCTGACCGCGATGGCGCTGATCTTCGCGGTATTCCTCACCAACCCCTCGCCGATCTGTGTGCTGGACGAAGTCGACGCGCCGCTCGACGACCACAACGTCGAACGGTACTGCAACCTGCTGCACGAGATGACCGGCTCGACCGACACCCGCTTCATCATCATCACGCACAACCCGATCACCATGGCGCGGATGAACCGGCTGTTCGGCGTCACCATGGCCGAGCGCGGCGTCTCGCAGCTGGTGTCGGTGAGCCTGTCCGAGGCGGTGGACATTCTCGACCAGAACGTGGCGTGAGGCCACGCTCGCGCCACACCCACCGACGTCATCATCCGCGAAGGCGGATGATCCAGTACGCCGCGGCCTCTCGGTTTGACGGTACCGTCTCGGAATACTGGATGCCCCGCCTGCGCGGGGCATGACGATGACGATATCGCCCACTCTCCCCGCCGAACTAAAAGCCGCCCTCGACGGCAAGCTCCAGGGCTTTTCGCGCACCGACGCCGCGCAGCGCTCGCAAAAGATCTCGACGACATATCGCGCCGGCGGCGGCTCCGGCACGATCAAGTCGGACGCCGATGCGCTCGCCTACGCGCTCGCGCGCATGCCGGCCACCTACGCGGCGGTGGCCGCGAGCCTGAATGCACTCACCGGGATCGCACCTGACTTCACTCCGGAAACGCTGCTCGACGTCGGCGCAGGCCCGGGCACCGCGAGCTGGGCCGCCGCGGAGGCCTTCCCCTCGCTGCAGGATTTCACCCTGCTCGATGCCAACGCCACACTGAGCCGGCTCGCGCTCGAACTGGCGCGCGACAGCACACGTCTCGCGGAATGCCGCTATCTGCCTGGCGATGCCGGTGCGAACCTCGCGGAAGTGTCGCAAGCCGATCTCGTCGTCGCCAGCTACGTCATCGGCGAGCTCACCGAAGGAGATCAGCGCAAGCTAGCAGAAGCGATGTGGACGAAAGCGCGTCACGCGCTGGTCGTGATCGAGCCCGGCACGCCCGCGGGCTACGCGCGCATCCTCGCGCTGCGCCAGCAACTGATTGCGCTGGGTGCCTTCGTCGCCGCCCCATGCCCATACGAAAAGCCTTGCCCCCTCACCGCACCCGACTGGTGCCACTTCTCCCAGCGCCTGCCGCGCTTGCAGGCCCATCGCCAGATCAAGGGCGCCGACGTGCCATTCGAGGACGAACGCTTCATCTACGTCGCCCTGACCCGCACGCCGCCCGCGAGCCGGGCCGGCCGCGTGCTGGCGCCGCCGGATGTCGGCAAGGCCGAGATCGCGGCGAAGCTCTGTACCGAGGGCGGCGTCGCCATCACGAGGGTGCCTCGCCGTGACAAGGCTGCCTATGCTGGGGCGCGCCGCTGGCGCTGGGGTGACGCTGTTCTGTCCGAAAGTTAACCTCGCCCGCTGCGTTCGTCTTGAACTCGGATGGTTCCTCATTCGACCAAGTCTTACCTCCCCTCTGCGCCGGGCTCTCGCTTCGCGCCAATTTGGTCTAGGCTAGCACCCGTCTTCTTCCCCCTTCAGGAGTTCTCCATGTCGACCGGCTGGATCGTTCTCGGCGTCATCGTCGTTCTCGTGTTCCTGGCGTTCACCGCCTACAACCGCCTGGTGGCGCTGAGCCAGCGCGTCAGCCAGGCCTTTGCCGATATCGACGTACAGCTCAAGCAGCGCCACGATCTGATCCCGAACCTCGTCGAGACGGTGAAGGGCTATGCCTCGCATGAGCGCGGCACGCTCGACGACGTCATCAAGGCGCGCAATTCGGCGATGTCGGCGCAGGGTCCGGCGCAGGTGTCCGCGGCCGAGAACCAGCTCTCCGGCGCGCTCGGCCGGCTGATCGCGCTGTCGGAGGCCTATCCGGACCTCAAGGCCAACGCCAACTTCCAGCAGCTCGCATCCGAGCTGTCCGACCTCGAGAACAAGATCGCGGCGAGCCGCCGCTTCTTCAACAACGCGGTCCAGGAATACAACACCGGCATCCAACAGATGCCGGCCGCCTTGTTCGCCGGCATGTTCGGCTTCACCAAAAAGGACTTCTTCGATCTCGGGGCGAGCCGCACCGAGGTCGAGGCGGCGCCGCAGGTAAAGTTCTGATCTCAAGCCGCTAGGCCGCAGGGCAACCGCGTCATGGCCGCGTATGGTCTCTACACGCACATCGCCTCGAACAAGTTTCGTTCGATGCTGCTGCTCGCCGGCCTGTTCGCGCTGGTCTATGTACTGGTCTATGCCGGCGCGCTGGTCGCCGAAGTCGTCATCAACGGCAATGAGACCGTCGTCTATTATCTGAGGCGCGCCCTCCACGATCTGATCGTGGCCGCGCCGGTTGCGACGATCGTGGCGGCGGCATGGGTCGTGATCGCCTATTTCTTCCACCAGTCGATGATCGACGCGGTGACCGGCGGCCACGACGTCACGAGGCAGGAGGAGCCGCGGCTCTACAATCTGCTGGAAAACCTCTGCATCTCGCGCGGCATCACCATGCCGAAGCTGAAGATCATGGAGAGCCCGGCGCTGAACGCGTTCGCGACCGGTCTCAATCCCAGGCAATATTCCATCACGGTTACCACGGGTCTCCTCAGCGCGCTTGATGACAAGGAGATCGAAGCGGTGCTTGGCCACGAGCTGACCCACATCAAGAACGGCGACGTGCAGCTGATGGTGGTCGCCGTCATCATCGCCGGCGTGGTCGGCTTCTTCGGCGAGTTGTTCTTCCGCCTGTTCACCAATTTCAGCTGGAGCGGCGGATCGTGGTCCTCTGGCTCCTCATCGTCGCGGTCGTCCTCGTCGTCGAGTGACAACAAGAACTCCGGCGGCGGCGCGGTGATCGTGATCATCATCGCGATCGTGCTGATCGTGGTGGCCTGGCTGCTGTCCCAGGTGGTCAAGCTCGCGCTGTCGCGGTCGCGCGAATATCTCGCCGACGCCGGCTCCGTCGAGCTGACCAAAGATCCCGATGCCATGATCTCAGCGCTGCGCAAGATCGAGAACCGCGGCGAACTGCCGGGCGCGACCTCGGCCGTGATGGAGCTCTGCGTCGACAATCCTCGCGAGGGCTTTGCCGACCTGTTCGCGACCCACCCGTCCGTGCAGTCCCGGGTCGACGCGCTGGTCAAGTTTGCCGGCGGCCACGATCCGGGCCCGCTGCCGCCGCCCAAGGACGAGACTGACGAGCCGGAGGCGCAAACCGACCAGCCCGACGCGCCGCCGCCGATGTCGAAGGGACCGTGGGACGACGCTGGTAGCTCGGCCGGTCCGCCACCCGTGCCCGCACCCGGCCCCGCCGGAACCGCAGTGGCAAGCCCAATCAATCCGAAGGGTCCCTGGGGCCGCCATTGAGTGCGTGATTTACCTCCGCACGCGCCGGGTTTTGCGAGGGCTGGGAAAAATTTCGGGAATTGCCTTATCGGCATGCCGAGGAATTGAATTCTCCCTTGTTTCTGCCATGTTCGCGCCCAACAGCAGACTCGGGACATCGATTTGGGGCCCGGCCGATTGCGACCTCGCGATCGGAGGGCGCGTTAGGGGACAGCAATGGCAAAGCCGGCAGTGGTTGTGGTGGGCGCGGACAAGGGCGGGGTCGGCAAGACCACGGTTTCGCGCACCCTGCTCGATTATTTTTCCGCCAACAACGTGCCGACGCGCGCGTTCGACACCGAGTCGCCACGCGGAACGCTGAAGCGCTTCCACCCCGATATCACCGAGATCGTCGACATGACGACGACGGCCGACCAGATGAAGATCTTCGACACGCTCAACGCGACAAGCCCGTCGGTCACCGTGATCGACGTCCGCGCCGGCCTGCTCTCGCCGGCGCTGGCCTCGCTCCGCGACATCGGCTTCCTGGACGCCGCCAAGGCCGGCCAGATCACCTTCGCGGTGTTCCACATCCTCGGCCCCTCGATCGCCTCGCTGGACGAGATCGCCGAGACTGCGGGCTTCATGGGCGGCGCGAAATATTTCCTGGTGAAGAACTTCATCAACGACACCCAGTTCTTCCAATGGGACCAGGCGACTTACCAATCGTATTTCAACCGCATCAAGGACGCGACCGAGCTGACCATCCCAAAGCTCAATGAAATGGCGTATGAACAGGTCGAAGTCTCCTCCGTCCCGTTCCTGAAGTTCGTTGCCAACAAGGGCATCAACGACGAGGCCGCGAATTATTCGTTCGTGCTGCGCGGCTATGTCCGGCACTGGCTGGCGAACGTCTGGAGCGAGTTCGACCGGATCCGCCTGACCGATATCGTCGGCTCGAAGCCCGCTACCCGCAACAGCGAAAAATAGTTGCGCGGTCCGGGCTGATACGGCTGGATTGGGGCGGTGAGTTCGCTCAAATAATAGCTGCAATGCCCGCAACGCCCGTCTACATCATCTGCTCGCCCCGCCCGCAGGTCGGCAAGACCCTGCTGGCGCGGTTGCTCGCCGAATTTCTGCTGCTCAAGAACGGCAATGTCGCGGCCTTCGACGTCAATCTGAAGGAGCCGTCGCTGCTCGACTACCTGCCGAAGGTCACGGAAACTGCGGACGTGATCGACACCTACGGCAAGATGCAGCTGATGGACCGCGTCATCGTCGATGACGGCGTCGCCAAGGTCATCGATCTCGGCTATCACGCATTCGACGAGTTCTTCAAGATGGCCGACGAGATCGGCCTCTTGAAGGAGGCCGCCCGCCGCCATGTCGCACCACAGATCCTGTTTGTCGCCGACACCGACCGCGCCTCGGCCCGCGCTCACGAGATGCTGCGCGAGCGGATCCCGCGGATGAACCTGATCACGGTGGACAACGAATACGTCATTCGGGGCGAGCTGCCGGCAGCGATGGCCGGCGGCCGCCTGTTCCGTCTGCCCGCGTTGCCCGGCTTCCTCAAGACCTATGTCGACCGGCTGAACTTCTCCTTCACCGGCTATCTGCGCCAGGAGAAGGACGCCTCGACCGAGCTGCACCAATGGATCCGGCGGAATTACTTTGCCTTCCGCGAGCTCGAGCTCAGCCTGATCCTGCAGCGATCCTAGATAATTTTACCCGGATAATATTGACTGCGGGTTGGAGCGGGCTTATTGAGGCGGGCATCGATATCCCCCGCAACAAGGACCGTCACCGTGAGCATCGACCGGAAAGCAGCGATCGCCGCCTACAAGGAGCGGAAGACCATCGCGGGCATCTACGTGGTCCGCTGCGCGGCCTCAGGCGAGGCCTGGGTCGGACAGGCCCCGAACCTGGAGACGATCCAGAACCGCATCTGGTTCGCGCTGCGCCAGGTCAGCCACAGCTGCCGCAGCCTCCAGGCCGCCTGGAATGCGCATGGCGAGGCCGGCCTGAGCTTTGGCAAATGCGAGCGTCTGGAGGACGAGGAAACCGCCTATGTCAGGAACGCGCTGCTGAAGGAGCGCCTGTTGCATTGGCGGGACAAGCTGAAGGCCGAAGCCATCTGAGGATCGCGGCGGCCTATCAGTGCCCGTCGAACGTCATCAGCGTGCGCACCGGCACGTCCATGGCGCGCAGCTTGGCGGCGCCACCAAGATCGGGCAGGTCGATGATGAAGCAGGCGGCAACGACGTTGGCGCCGATCTGGCGCAGCAGCTTGACCGCGCCTTCCGCGGTGCCGCCGGTGGCGATGAGGTCGTCGACCAGGATGACGCGCTCGCCGGGCGAGATGGCGTCGACATGCATCTCCATCTCGTCGATGCCGTATTCGAGCGAATAGGCGATCCGCACGGTGGTGTGCGGCAGCTTGCCTTTCTTGCGGATCGGCACGAAACCGGCCGAGAGCTGGTGCGCCACCGCGCCGCCGATGATGAAGCCCCTAGCCTCCATGCCGGCGACCTTGTCGATCTTGTTGCCGGCCCAGGGATTGACGAGCTCGTCGACCGCGCGGCGGAAGGCGCGCGCGTCCGCAAGCAGGGTCGTGATGTCGCGGAACATGATCCCCGGCTTGGGGTAGTCGGCGATGGTGCGGACGCTCGCCTTCAGATCAAAGGTCATTCGTGCCTCTCAATTGACCGGCGCATCAAGCCGGAACGCATTCTCGACAATACGTAGCCCCACCTCGTTGCTGAGCGACATCAGCGATTCCGGGTGGAATTGCACGCCGGCGACCGGCAGCGTCTTGTGCTCCAGCGCCATGGCGACGCCGTCCTCGGTGCTGGCGGTGACGGACAGAACCTCCGGCATGCTGTCGCGCTCGACGAACAGCGAGTGATAGCGGCCGATGACGATCTCGTTCGGCAGATTGTGCATCAGCCGCCCGCCGCGCACCTGCACCCGCGAGGGCCGGCCATGGGCCGGATGGGTGAGCTGGCCGAGCTCGCCGCCGAAATATTCGCCGATCGCCTGTACGCCGAGGCAGACGCCGAACACCGGCAGCTTCTTCTCCAGCGCCGCATCGATGGTCTTCTTGATCCCGAAATCCTCAGGCCTGCCGGGTCCGGGCGACAGCACCAGCAAGTCCCAGCTCTTCTGCTTGAGCATGTCGAGCGCGTGGACATGGCGGACCACGGTGACGTCGGCGCCGACCTGACGGAAATAATCGGCGAGCATGTGCACGAAGCTGTCGTCGTGGTCGATCAGCAGCACCCGCTTGCCCGAGCCGGTCGCATCGGGCGCAAAGGTCGACAGCGGCTTCGGCGGATCGCCGCGCAGGGCCTGGAACAACGCGGCGGCCTTGACCTGGCACTCGCGGTCTTCGGCGGCCGGATCTGAATCGAACAGGCAGGTGGCACCGACGCGAACCTCGGCCAGACCATCCTTCATGCGGATGGTACGGATGGTCAGGCCGGTGTTGATGCTGCCGTCGAAGTTCACCGCGCCGATCGCGCCGGCATACCAGCGTCGCGGCGAGCGTTCGTGATCCTCGACGAACTGCATCGCCCACAGCTTCGGCGCGCCTGTCACGGTGACGGCCCAGGCATGGGTGAGGAAGGCATCGAGCGCGTCGAAGCCGGGGCGCAGCATGCCCTCGACATGATCGACGGTGTGGAACAGCTTCGAGTAGGTCTCGATCTGCCGGCGCGCCAGCACCTTGATCGTGCCGGGGACGCAGACGCGCGCCTTGTCGTTGCGGTCGACGTCGGTGCACATGTTGAGCTCGAACTCGTCCTTCTCCGAGTTCAGGAGCTGGCGGATCTGCTCGGCATCGCCGATCGCATCGCTGCCGCGCGCGATGGTGCCCGAGATCGGGCAGGTCTCGACACGGCGTCCGTCAGAGCGCACGAACATTT
This sequence comes from Bradyrhizobium amphicarpaeae, assembly GCF_002266435.3. Classification (NCBI taxonomy): domain Bacteria; kingdom Pseudomonadati; phylum Pseudomonadota; class Alphaproteobacteria; order Hyphomicrobiales; family Nitrobacteraceae; genus Bradyrhizobium; species Bradyrhizobium amphicarpaeae. The sequence goes on along the minus strand of NZ_CP029426.2, from coordinate 1,831,390 downwards.
CCGGCGAGGCGGAGACGAGAAACTCGCCCTCACCGAGATTCATCAGCGCGCCGTAGGGCGACGGGTTGATGACGCAGAGGCGCTGGAAGACTTCGGCCGGCGAGCGGTCGCAGGGCTCGGCAAACAGCTGTCCTGGTACCGCCTCGAACAAATCGCCGCGGGCGAAGGCCGCGCGCGCGGTCTCGACCGTGGCCTGATATTCGCCGGGCGCATGATCGGCAAAACCCTGCCGCGGCGTCTTCATATACGGACTCTCGGCGGTCTCCCGCGGCAGGCCGTCGGTGGATTTGCCCTTCCACGCAAAGTCGTACGAGAGCACCACGCCGCGGCCGGTGGCGCGGTCATAGGCCAGCAGGCGGTCGGGCACATAGAGCACGATGTCGCGCTGGTCGCTCTCTCGTGCGCGCTTTTGCACGAGGTCCTCGATCTGGAACACGAGGTCGTAGGCGAAGGCGCCGAACAGGCCGAGCAGCCCGTCGTCATTGGCGGAGAAGGCTGCGATGATGTCGCGCACCAGCGACATCACGCTGGCACGCCGCGTGCGCTGGTCTTCCTCGACCGGCGCATCGCCGCGGATGATATGGCCGGCAAGGCGCGTCGCGGTCTTCTCGGAGATGACGACGCAGGGCTCGCGCAGCACGTCTGCCAGGAAAGCGATCAGCACCTCGCCGCGCGCGTTCAGCGCTTCCAGCTTGAAATCGACGCCCGTGGTCTCGAGCTTGAGCGGCGGATCGGAGAAGCCGAGGTCAAAGCTCTCGTAGCGCCCGGGCACGGTCGTGCCCGACGACAGCACCACGCCACGGCGGCGGTCGAGCAGGCTGACGAGATCGTCGAGCCGCGAGGCCCCACCGGTAAACTGCTCCGCGACGCGCGTGACCGCGAGCCCTGCGCGGGTCACATAGTCGCTACTGGCCGGGAGGGCAAAGACTGTCCTGTTCATGTGGTCCTCTTACGAAACTTGAGGAGGGAACGCCACAGGACAAACGAAAAGGCCGCCGCGCTGTGGGGCGACCTCGGACGATTGGGATGGGAAAAATCGCACCGGCCACCTCTTTAGGAGGCGCGCCACCAACGACGGAACGGGCGGACAACGGTGTTCATGACGGGATAATCACCATGACCGGAAGGCGGCGTCAAGGGAGGCAGGGGTTTCGCGAGCGGAAGCGTCAAGGTTACGGCTCTAGATGGCTGGCCGGCCAAGCGCGACGTCCGCAACATGCCGTTCGATCTCAGGGCGCAGGATCGTCAGCCTGCTCTTACCTCCAGCTTCGAAGGCACTGGCACGATCGCTGCGAGTTTCAATTTCAACGAGTTTGGTCCCGATCAAGGCGCACCATGTCACGCTGTCCTCACCCAACCTGAGGACCGTAAGAGCCGCCGCGGTGTCCAGGCCCAAATTGCGCAGCATCAAGTCGATCGCTTCAGCAGCCAGATGCTGTTTAGCCAAGATTTCGACGCTCCTGATTGTATCGGCGGAGACACTCGAAAGTAACGCGCCGGGGGAAAAATCGCTCGCGGCCTCATACAGCCTGGCCTCCGATTTCAGCAAGGCGCAAAGTCGAGCGCCCTTGTCGGTCTTCACTCCAAACGCCCGACATGGCTCACGCCCCACCTCCGTGTTGTGTCTTGCCAGAATAGCCACCTTAAATTCAGGATCAGGCCTCACCGCTCCACATGAGACAGCCACGGCAAGCTGCAGGTCGTTGACAATTTGATACCTGAACTGCTCGACACTCCGCCAAAGCCGCCGCCGAGGAAAGTTGGGGTGAAGCTGCGCGAGTCTGTCGATTTCGGCGGCATATTGGTTGTCTGCCACCGGCTTCAGTTCAGGCCAGCTCGCGATCCATCGCGCCCCCAGCGGATACATTGGACGAAACGCGTCTAGCTCATAAAAGCGGTCATCGAGTTCGTCGAGCGCGTCCGCGCTGGTTAAGGCGCCATCTTGCCGGGCGGCCTCGTCGGGATGCTCGTCCATCCAAACCATCATCTCTTGCAGGATTTGGCTTCTATCGACGTCTCCCATCGCCTTCAGTCCGGCGAGCGCGTCAATGCAAGTGATTTGAAGCAACCGATCGGAGTTGACAATGAACTGACTATGTCCGCCGTTGAGGACCTGGGCGTAATAGTAGGACGCATGATAGAGTTGCATCGCTACCTCGGGCAGTTCTTGCCGCGAGAAGGAGCCGACGTATTGCATCTGCTCGACATAGCAGAGAACGGCCTCGACCAGACTGCCTGCTTCTTCGGCGTCCCGCGCCGCATGCAACGCGTCGCGAGCGACGACGACTGTGCTCAAACGGCCGTTGACGATCACCGATGCCTCCGGCGGCTCAGGGCGACACACTACCCCAGATGCTTGTGAAAAAACTCCGTCGCCCGGCCCCAGGCGAGTTCGGCGGCTTCGCGGTCGTGCACGGCCTGGCGCTGTTCGTTGACGAAGGCGTGCTCGGCGTCATAGCGGAACAACTCCAGCGACTTGCCGGCGGCCTTCATGGCCTTTTCGAAGCCGTTGACCAGCTCCGGCGTGCACCAATCGTCCTTGTTCGCGAAATGGGCCTGGAGCGGGATCTTGACGTCGGCGGGCTTGGCCGCCTGCTCCGGCGGGATGCCGTAGAACACGACGCCGGCCGCAAGCTCAGGCACATGCACCGAGCCGATGATGGTGACGGCGCCGCCGAGACAGAAGCCGGTCAGCCCGACCTTGGCACCGTTCCGCGACAGATATTGCGCGGCGCCGCGCACGGTCTGCGTGGTGGCGTCCATGAAGTCGAGCGAGTTCATCTCCTTGTTGGCGCTGTCCGTGTCGTGATACGGCACCACCTTGCCCTTGTAGAGATCGGGCGCCAGCGCGTCGAAACCGGCCAGCGCGAAGCGGTCGCACAGGCCCTTGATCTGGTCGGACAGGCCCCACCATTCCTGGATCACGACCACGCCCGGCGCGTTGCCGCGCGCGGCATTGGCGAGATAGCCCGAGGCGTCCTTGCCGTCCGGACGCTTGAAGGTGATGGCGGTTCCCATGGTGTCCTCCGATGAGTTTCTGGGGAGCGGTTGTTGCTATTTTGGCCGGTGCGGGCGCGTGAAGCAATCCACACTGTCGTCATTCCGGGGCGCGCGATAGCGCGAGCCCGGAATCCATTTCGCCACGGAGCCGGTGGATGATGGATGCCGGGAGAGTCGACCCAACAAAAAAGCCCCCTCGCGGGGGCTCTTTCATTTCGTCTCGCCGTTCGCTCAGTGCGAGCTGGCCCAGACCTTCTTCTTGGTGAAGTACATCAGGCCAGCGAACAGGATCAGGAAGATGAACACCTGGAAACCGAGGCGCTTGCGCGCTTCCATGTGCGGCTCGGCGGTCCACATCAGGAAGGTCGTGACGTCCTTGGCGTACTGCGCGACCGTGGCCGGGGAGCCGTCGTCATAGGTCACCTGGCCGTCGCTGAGCGGCTTCGGCATCTTGATCGCGTGGCCCGGGAAGTATTTGTTGTAGTACGAGCCTTCTGGAATGGTGACGCCCTCCGGCACCTTGTCCTCGAAGCCCTGCAAAATCGCGTCGACGTAGTCCGGACCCTGCTCCTGGTACTGGGTGAAGAAGTCGACGATGAACATCGGAAAGCCGCGGCCGTAGGAGCGCGCCTTGGTGATCAGCGACAGATCGGGGGGCGCCGCGCCACCGTTCGCCGCACGCGCGGCCTGCTCGTTCGGGAACGGCGAGGGGAAATAGTCGGCCGGACGGCCGGGGCGCTCGAACATGTCACCCGCGTCATTCGGGCCGTCCTTGACCTTGTACTCGGACGCGAACGCCGCCGCCTGCGCCACGGAATAGCCGGGTCCGCCGGCCTCGGCGAGGTTGCGGAAGGCGATATAGGACAGGCCGTGGCAGCTGGAACAGACTTCCTTGTAGACCTTCAGGCCGCGCTGCAGCGCGCCGCGGTCGTATTTACCGAACGGGCCCGAGAACGACCATTTGTTGCCCGGCGGCTTGTCGCTGCCTTCGGAGGCGCGGGCATCCTGCATGCTGCCGAGGAACAGCGCGCCGGCGGCGACGAGCATGACCGCGACAGAAGCAACAGCCTTGCCGCCCTTGGCCAGGATCGCCTCCGAGATCGAGTTCGGCACCGGCCGCGGCCTCTCGATACGTGCGAGCAGCGGCAGCACGATCAGGAAGTAGGCGAAGTAGCAGACCGTCAGAACCCGGCCGGCGATCACATAGATGCCTTCCGGCGGCTGCGCGCCGAGATAGCCGAGCAGGATGCAGACCGCGACGAAGATCCAGAAGAACTGCTTGGCCAGCGGACGGTACTTCGACGACCTCGTCTTCGCGGCGTCCAGCCAGGGCAGAAAGCACAGGATGATGATCGCCGAGAACATCCCGATGACGCCGGCGAGCTTGTTCGGGATCGAGCGCAGGATCGCGTAGAACGGCAGGTAATACCATTCCGGCACGATGTGCGGTGGGGTCACGCCCGGGTTCGCCGGAATGTAGTTGTCGGCGTCGCCGAGATAGTTCGGCATGTAGAAGATGAACCAGGCGTAGAGCAGCAGGAAGCAGGCGACGCCGAAGCCGTCCTTGATGGTCGCATGCGGCGTGAAAGGCACCGTGTCCTTTTCCGTCTTCGGCTCGACGCCGTCAGGATTGTTCTGGCCGGCGACGTGGAGCGCCCAGACGTGGAGGACGACGACACCCGCGATCAGGAACGGCAGCAGGTAATGCAGCGAGAAGAAGCGGTTCAGCGTCGGGTTGCCGACCGAATAGCCGCCCCACAACAGCGTCACGATGCTCTCGCCGACATAGGGAATGGCGGAGAACAGATTGGTGATGACGGTGGCGCCCCAGAAGCTCATCTGGCCCCACGGCAGCACGTAGCCCATGAAGCCGGTCGCCATCATCAGCAGGTAGATGATGACGCCGAGGATCCACAGCACTTCGCGCGGCTCCTTGTAGGAACCGTAGTACAGACCGCGCAGCATGTGGATGTAGACCGCGAAGAAGAACATCGACGCGCCGCAGGCGTGCATGTTTCGGAGCAGCCAGCCGTAATTGACGTCGCGGACAAGCAGTTCGACCGACTTGAAGGCGAGATCGGCATGCGGCGTATAGTGCATCGCCAGGATCACGCCGGTCAGGATCTGCATCCCCAGCATGAAGGAGAGGATGGCGCCGAAGGTCCACCAATAGTTCAGGTTACGCGGGGTGGGATAGACGACGAAGGAAGAATGCATGAGGCCGAGGATCGGCAGGCGCCGCTCGAGCCATTGCAGGGCCGGGTTACTCGGCTGGAAGTCGGATGGTCCGCTCATGATGCGATCCTGAGGAAATAAAACGACGAGACGGCGCGAAGCTTCGGACGCGGGTCCGAGGCTCAGCCGATCTGGATTTTGGTGTCGGAAACGAAAGTGTACGGCGGCACCGGCAGGTTCGCGGGCGCGGGCCCCTGGCGGATGCGGCCGGACGAATCGTACTGCGAACCATGGCAGGGGCAGAAGAACCCGTCGTAATTGCCTTCATGGGCGATCGGGATGCAGCCGAGATGGGTGCAGATGCCGATCACGACCAGCCATTGCTCGTGGCCGGACTTGACCCGGGCCTCGTCGGACTGCGGATCAGGCAGGCTCGCCACGTTGACGGCGCGCGCCTCGTCGATCTGCTTCTTGGTGCGGTGGCTGATGTAGATCGGCTTGCCGCGCCAGAACACCTTGATATCCTGCCCCTCGGCGACCGGGGTCAGATCGACCTCGATCGGCGCACCGGCGGCGATGGTCGAAGCGTCCGGATTCATTTGAGAGATGAAGGGCCAGAGCGCAGCTGCGCCCCCTACTGCTGCAGCTGCCCCGGTTGCAACGAATAAGAAATCACGGCGTGTCGGATGGTCCGCCGAAGACGCTGTCGTCACGATTCCAACCCTTTCTTCTTGTGCAGCCGGTGGAACCGCTCCAGGAGCCCCCAAGGTCCCCGGAACAGTCTGCCGGCGCCCGCGGCCCCCCGCGGCGGCAGAACTTCGCTCATTCACCTCTAAACGGGTGAAACAGCAGTCCAGAATCGTTCTATTGGCACCCTTGCCGGGCGAGCGCAAGCCCGCTATCGGCGCGGGAGCGTGCCATGCACGAATTCCGCGGCCGGCGATGTTTTATTGAGACATTTCCGGCCCCGCATCGCACTCGCTACAACCCTCGAACAGCCCATGCAGATCGCGCTTTTCCAACCCGACATCGCCCAGAACACCGGCACGATTCTCAGGCTTTGCGCCTGCCTGGGCATCGCCGCCCACATCATAGAACCGGCGGGCTTCCCCGTCTCCGACCGCCTGTTCCGCCGGGCGGGAATGGACTACCTCGACCATGTCAGCCTGACCCGCCATGACTCCTGGTCGAAATTCGAGGATTGGCGCGCGGCGCATGGCTACCGCCTGCTGCTGTTCACGACCAAAGCTGCCACCGACTACCGCGATTTCCGTTACCAGACGTCGGACATCCTGCTATTCGGGCGCGAGAGCGCCGGCGTCACCGACGCGGTGGTCGAGGCCGCCGATGCGCGGCTGGTGATCCCGATCAAGGCGGGGCTGCGGTCGCTCAATGTCGCCATGACCGCGGCCATGGCCGCCGGCGAGGCGCTGCGGCAGGTCCGGAACCCGCAAGCCTGACGGATTGAGGAGAGACGAGTGAGTTACGCGGTCAAGGAAATCTTCCTGACCCTGCAAGGCGAAGGCGCCCATGCCGGGCGCGCGTCCGTGTTCTGCCGTTTTGCCGGCTGCAACCTCTGGAGCGGCCGCGAGGCGGACCGCTTTGAGGCCACCTGCAAGTTCTGCGACACGGATTTCGTCGGGACTGACGGCACCCTCGGCGGCCGCTACGGCTCGGCCGCGGAACTCGCCGACACCATCGCCGCGCAATGGCGTGCCACCGTTGCCAACCGCTACGTGGTGCTGACCGGCGGCGAGCCGCTGCTCCAGGTCGACGCCGCGCTGATCGAGGCGCTCCACGCACGCGGCTTCGAGATCGGCGTCGAGACCAACGGCACCATGGCAGCTCCCGAGGGGCTCGACTGGATCTGCGTCAGCCCCAAGGGCGGCAGCGAGCTGGTGCTGCGCCAGGGCCATGAGCTGAAGCTGGTCTATCCGCAGGCCCTCGCCGCCCCTGAAACCTTCGAGGACCTCGCCTTCGAGCGCTTCTCGCTGCAGCCGATGGACGGCCCCGAGGTCGTCGAGAACACCGCGCGCGCGATCGACTACTGCCTGCGCCATCCGCAATGGCGGCTCAGCGTGCAGACGCACAAATCGCTCGGCATCAGATAGGACAGATCTCGTAGGATGGGCAAAGCGAAGCGCGCCCACCATTCAGGATGACGATAAAGGACGTGGGCACGGCGCAGGAGCGCCTTTGCCCACCCTACGGCACTACGGCACACTCCGCGTGATGGGCGACAGGGAATGCAGATGGACATGGCGACGATCGAAGACCGCAAGACCCGCGCCCGCGCCTGGTTCGAAGCCTTGCGCGACGACATCTGCGCGAGCTTCGAACGGCTCGAGGACGACGCTCCGCAAAGCCTCTACCCGGGCGAGGCCGGCCGCTTCAAGCGCACACCCTGGCAGCGCACCGACCATACCGGCGCGCCCGGCGGTGGCGGCGTGATGTCGATGATGCATGGCCGCCTGTTCGAGAAGGTCGGCGTGCACTGCTCGACCGTGCATGGCGAGTTCGCGCCCGAATTTCGCGCCCAGATTCCCGGCGCCGCGGAGGATCCGAGATTCTGGGCTTCGGGCATCTCGCTGATCGCGCATATGCGCAATCCGAACGTGCCCGCCGTGCACATGAACACCCGCTTCGTCGTCACCACCAAAGCCTGGTTCGGCGGCGGCGCCGACCTCACGCCGGTGCTGGACCGAAGGCGGACGCAGGACGATGCCGACACCGTCGCCTTCCACGCCGCGATGAAGCAGGCCTGCGCACAGCCGAACCGCGTTGCCGATTACGACAAGTACAAGAAGTGGTGCGACGAATATTTCTACCTGCCGCACCGCAAAGAGGCGCGCGGCATCGGCGGCATCTTCTACGACTGGCACGACAGCGGCGACTGGGACGCCGATCTCGCCTTCACCCAGGACGTCGGCCGCGCGTTCCTGAAGGTCTACCCCGAGATCGTCAGGCGCAATTTCGCGAACGCCTGGACCGCTGCCGACCGCGAGGAGCAGCTGATCCGGCGCGGCCGCTATGTCGAATTCAACCTGCTCTATGATCGCGGCACCATCTTCGGGCTCAAGACCGGCGGCAATGTCGATTCGATCCTGTCGTCGATGCCGCCGGAGGTGAAGTGGCCATGACCATGAAATCCATCTCGAAGCCGCTGCCCCGCGCCATGCTGATCGACATGGACGACACCATCCTGTCGGCCTATGGCCGGCCCGAGATCGCCTGGAACACGATCGCCAGGGAATTTGCGGACGAGCTTGCGCCGCTGCCGCCCGAGTTGGTCGCAACCACGGTCCTCGCTTTCGCGCGAAACTTCTGGGCGAACGCGGAAGCCGCGTGGCGGATGAAGCTCGCCGAGGCGCGGCACCTGACGGTCAAGGGAGGCTTTGCCGCGCTCGCAGCGGCCGGCCACCGCGCCCTGCCCGACGACCTCGCCATCCGTCTCGCCGACCGCTTCACCACCTATCGCGAGGAGGAGATGTTCGTCTTCCCCGGCGCGCATGAGGCGATCGACCAATTGAAGGCGCTCGGCATCAAGCTCGCGCTGGTGACCAACGGCGCCGCCGACACCCAGCGCGCCAAGGTCGAGCGCTTCGAGCTGGCGCACCGCTTCGACCACATCCAGATCGAGGGCGAACACGGTTTCGGCAAGCCCGAGGAGCGCGCCTATCTGCACGCGATGCAAGCGCTCGGCGTCACGCCTGCGGACACCTGGATGATCGGCGACAATCTGGAATGGGAAGTGGTGACGCCGCAGCGCCTCGGCATCTACTCGATCTGGATCGACGTGCACGGCGACGGCCTGCCCGAAGGCTCGCCCGTCAGGCCCGACCGGATCATCCGATCGCTGACCGAACTGGTGCCGGACCGGCCCTGACCAAAAGCAAAATATCGAAAAACAACCCCATGCACAGTAGACGGCTGCTGCAATAACAACGGCTTACGGCGCGCCAAAAACGGGATGCTGATTTTACGAAATGGCTTGACCCGTCGGGCAAAACGGGCGCATGATGCAATCATCGCCGCGCCCGGGACGGAACATCCCCTGGTGACCATCGAGCGATCCCCCACTCGAACCTCTGCCACAGAAGCTTCGAAAGTTGACGCCAGCCGGGCATTCGCGGGTCCCGATCCCGTGATCGGCGTGTCATGCCGGCTTGCTAGCTTCTCAAATCAACCAACCTGAAAGGACCATCCATGGAACTGAAAGCCGGCGATATCGTCATGCTGAAATCCGGCGGCCAGCCGCTCACCGTCGCCGAAGTGAAGGGCGACGACGTCCTCTGTCTCTGGATGGGCGTGGAAGGCGATTTGTTTCGCGAGACGCTGCCGCTCGCCGTGCTCGAACAACTGGAAGAGTTGGACGAGGATGAAGACGACGAGGACGACGAAGACGAGGAATAGGCGCGGTCAGGATCTCATCCTGGCGGCGCGGGAACCAAACCCGGAGGCGTCGATTAGGATGTCATGATCCGCGCGCCTCAATTCGCCGTTCGGGCCGGAAGCCTAGCGATAATCGCTTTCGTCGTAGCGATGGCTGGCTCTCGCCCGAGCGGTGCCGACCCGTCATCCGCTTCCACAACGCTGCGGAATGCCGCGGAGTTTTCCTCGATTTCAAATCCAGCCGATCGCTCGCGCGCGCTGTTCGAGGAAATCGGCAAGGTGCTCACCAATCCGCGTTGCATGAATTGCCACCCGGCCGGAGATCATCCGTTGCAGGGCGACGATAGCCACGAGCATGTGCCGCCCATATGGCGTGCCGAGACCGGGCATTTCGAGGTCAATTGCTCCGGTTGCCATGGCGGGAAGAACTTCTCGCTTCATGAAGCGGCCACCTACCGAAGCATTCCCGGTCATCCGCGATGGGGCTTCGCGCCACTGTCCATGGCGTGGGAAGGCAAGTCGTTGGGCGAGATTTGCCGCCAGTTGAAGGACGTCCAGCTCAACGGCGGTCGTGACCTCGCCGCCCTGGAGGAACACATCGCCAAGGATGATCTCGTCGCGTGGGGTTGGAATCCGGGCGAGGGCCGCAAGCCGGCTCCGGGCAGCCAGCAGGCGGCGGGCGAACTGGTGCAGGCCTGGATCGATAGCGGCGCCGAATGCCCGCGCTGACGCAGGCGCCGCTGCGGACAAGCCTTGATCGGGTGCCAGCTGCGGGCGTTCATTGCTCACGGCTGCCGATCGCTGCCGCACCAATTGCGTTGGACGAAAAGGCTGACTAGGACGTTCGGATGAGCATCGAATCGCCTCCGAGTTGGCCAGTTGTGGACCCACCGCCCTTTGTGCCCGCGCCTCGTCGCCGATGGCCGTTTGCGCTCTTCGTGGCCGTTGTCCTGGCGCTCGCAGGCGCAGGGGTGGGTTACGTCTGGCTGAATCCGGGATTGTTCAGTCAGTCCTCCGGACGCGAGGATGGGGATGCCGACAGCAGATCCGGTGACAAGGCGATCATGACCGAATTGCTCGCCGCGCAACAAAAAACGGCCGACGACCTGGCAGCTGTCGACAGGGCCATCGCCGACCAGCAGGAGCAGCTCAAGGCGATCGTCGGTCAACTTGCCACCCTCAATTCGAAAATTGACGCACTGAAGAGCCCGGCCCCGCAGGCATCGGTCGCGCCGGCTCCGCTGACCGCGCCCAATGTAGCGATGCCATCGGCTTCAGTGCCTCCCGTTTCGCCAGCAGCGACAGCGCGCGTCGCCCCGAAGCAAAAGAGGCCACCGCGCGCACCGGCCCCGTCCGGTCCGATATCGGTCGGGGGAGCGCCGTTGAACGCAACGCCCGATGCGCCTGTGCGCTGAGCCGGGTCGTCTACGCGATCAGCTGCCTCGCCGCCGCCGAGATCATCGCCAGCCCGCCGGTGACCACCGCGACATCGAGGAACGCAGTGCTCCAGCGCGCCTGGCGTCCGTTGTCTCTGCCAATCGCAGTTCGACAGCGGCCGCATCGCCTGCACGCTGCGGACGCGCTGACATTGGGTTTTCCTGACATCGGGTTTAATGTCGGCCCCGCCCTTTCCGATCTCTCTCGCGACCATCCGGTCGACGAACGGGACAGATCTTTCTTTTGCCGATTGGCTCGCGCCACGGTTTCTTTGTGGTACGTTTGCGCTCCGGTGAAAAACGAAGGTTTTGCCGATGAGCAGACCGACGGACGCATTGTTCGACACTCTTCGCGACTATGTGGCGAATGGAGAAGTGGGCCAGGCCCTCGAAGAGTTTCGGAATGTTTTGAGCGCTCAATACCGCCATGATGGCGCAGCCACGAAATTTCGCAGCTTCGACAAGGAAGCAATTCTCCAATTGGGACGTTTGAAACTGGCCGGGAGAAATCGCCGGCGCGGCACGACCGACGATCAATATCACGACCGGGCGATGGCACAGATTTCCTCGGCCGTCTTGGATCTGCTGGAAGACGCAGAGCGGCTGCTTCTGAGCAGTGGCAAGCTGCCGGTGAAGCAGGCCCCCATCGATCTGCCCGCGCCCGAACCTGCTTCTCCGGAGAAGGTCTGGGGAAGAACTACACTCAAGAGCCTTTCCTGGTTACATGAGGGTCTCAATCGCGCGAGATCGGTTTGCCGCGTGGTCTCTCCGGCAGGATTGGGAAGCGGCTTCGTCATGGGATGTGGCATGCTTGTCACGAACAATCACGTCCTACGGTCCGCGGAAGAAGCGGACGCCGCGACGGTCGAGTTCAACTTTCAGGAGGATGAGACTGGGAGGCTTTGCCCGGTCACGCCGTATCGCTTGGATTCCAGCCGATTTGCGACGGACCCAGAACTGGATTGCACCATCGTCAAGATCGCTCAGGGCGATACCCCGATCGGCATCTCCTCATGGGGGCAGCTGACAGGCGAGGTCAAAAAATTGCCGGAGCTAGGTGACCACGTCACCATCATCCAGCATCCGAACGGCGGACTGAAGCAAATCGGGCTCACGGCGAACGAGATCGTTAATATCTTCGAAAGCCGGCTTCACTACATGACGGACACGTTGCCGGGCTCGAGCGGCTCGCCGGTCTTCAATGACGACTGGCAAGTCATCGCGATTCATCGAGCCGGAGGAAATTTGATCAAGAACCGGCACGGCGAGAGGATCTTTGCGAACGAGGGCGTTCTCATGCGGGACATCATGGGATTGCCACGTCTTGGCGAATTGATCGCCGCCGGCGTGGCCCCGAGGTGACCGACCTGACGGGCAGATGGAGCGTCGATGCTCATGCACGCGGCAGGAGCGCCAACCGATGCACGAAATAGAAACTGAGTTCAGAAAGAACGACAAAGAGGCAAAGAACGATAGCCACCGCGCCCCACAGCATGACCTCCAGGCTGACGACCGGCAAGAGCTTGACGGCGGCCGCGTTCAGGATCTCGACATGCGCGCCGACTTCGTAAGCGAGCAAAGTAATCGCTAGCGTGAGGATCACGTTGGGAAGACAAAGCGCACTCAGCAATCCGGCCGACGTCTGGACACCAGTGGCCAGGTCGCGCAGTGCGGGGAAGGCAAGCAGCGAATAAAGCAGAAACGGCAATGCAACGACGAGATTGCCCATCGCTTCGCCAATGTAGACCAAGCCCGGCATGGAGCTCGCCAAATTGGCGAGCACGGCAACGATGATAAGCCAAGAATACAGCCAAAAAGCACTGAGCAGCCAGGCACCGAAAACCCATTTCGACGATGAGAGAAGCAGTGATTTGACGAAGGTCGTGCCGACGACCAGGAAGATAAACCAATAGAATATCGCCAGGATCGCCACTGAGACATCTCTGTCCATTTGAGGCTGCCTACCGAGTTGCTGGCTGATGGCGATTTGGAACATAGCCGCTTTGAGAACAGGGTAGAGCACCCAAATGATCGGCCCAAGCAAAAGCGCAGAACCCAAAAAGATCGTCGCGAACAACGGATGATTGCTCTCTCTGATTATTTCCCGAAGCCGCAGGCTCTTGCTGATCGAATAAAGCCAGAAGCCCGCCGCACCCAGGCTTGCAAGGCTCGCGACCAGACCAACGAGGGCGCGTCCCTGCTTGGAGTCGGGCGCAGCGATCTGCTGCATCTTCAAGAGAAAGCCCGTGGAGGCGTACAGTAAAATACAAAGGAGCAAGATAAGATCGGCGCGCGCGCGCCACGCCCGCGGAAAGCGAAGAGACAGATGCAACATCACTTTGTCGTAAGACATTGCGACGCTCCTAATGAGCAGTGCTTTGTGCTTGCCAAATGTCGCGGCTCTCAGAACCGATGTAAGCTTCGGTCGATTCTGTCAGATCGCGAACGGCCTTGAGCCGGTCTCCGAATTCCCGATACAGCTGCATCGCGATCGACGCGCCGTGCGTTTCGAGCGGAAAGGTGAAAATATAGCCCTCGATCGTTCGCTCGATCGACTTTGCGGGCAGACCGACCGTCGCTTGCTTGACTTCGTTCGGCTGAGCATCGATCGTGACATGGATCACGCGATACTTGATCACGGACTTTAGTCCCTCCACGGGTCCGTTATACTTGCAAGCGCCGTCATCGAATACGACGATTTGATCGGCGATGATTTCCACTTCGAGAAGATGTTGCGACGTGATGAGCACCGCCAGAGGCTTTTCCAAAGATCTGGCAATTGACGACAAGTCCTGCAGAAAGCGCCGGCGAGCTACGATGTCCAAATAGGCCAGGGGTTCGTCGAGCAGCACCAATTTTGGTTTTGACAGCAGCGCTCGCACGAGCTCGAAGCGCATCCGATATCCACCCGACAGCTGGTCCCACGTGCAAGCTTCGTAGTCCTGCAGATCATATCGATTCAGATACCAATCGACATCTTCTTGTGCGCTGCTTTTGCGAGAGCAATGAACCGACGCGATATAGTTGAGGTTTTGTCGAAGGGGCCCGTGCCATTTCGTCGGCAGCTGAGGAACGATCGCGATCTTCGACCTCAGTTGCCGCCATCCGTCCCCCTCGTCCGACAATCCGGGAAACGTCACGCGACCCGAGTCTGGATGCAGGCTGCCGGCGCACAGCTGCAGGAAGGTCGTTTTGCCGCTGGCGTTGCGTCCCACGACAGCCGTTATCTGCCCCTTATGAAGTTGGAGGGATACCGGCTGAAGCTCGAACGCCCCTTGCCCGAAGCTCTTCGTTGTGAGGTCGAGCCTGCAAACCGGCGTACCCTTTGTCTCGTTATAGAGCCGCCAGTGCAGCTTCTGGGCCTTCTCGAGATTCGGCGCTTCGGCGACTGTGGGTTGATCCGCACGCCGGTCGAGGTCGTCGGGCTGGGTCAGTTTCGCGGCTGCGTGATGTTTCGGGAGGCCACCGCTCCCTGACCGTTGGGGATTTTGCGAGTTGGCGCGGATATCTTCCGCGGCATCCAGGATTGCAGAACCGATGTCATTTATGTTTTCAGTGTTCGTCACCCCCTGTCGCTGCGCAGAGCGCCAACGATTGAACCTGCCTCGGAGGAGGAGGATGTCTCTTTTTGCTGGCGGCCAAAAACTGTCGGCGTAGTCCTGGAGGTGATTCAAGGCATCCGTATATTCAGCCTCGGCGACACATCCCTCAATCGCTGACGGAAAATGGTCTGATAAGGATCTTCGTTCAATCGTTGCTAAAATTGCATTCATCGAGCACCTCAGCGCTTCGATCTGCGGCATAATGTGTCGCTTACAACAACCCAAGATAGCCGTATGGCGGGCTCCGCGCAACAGCTCCCTGAGGCGACAAGGAGGCTGTAGCTTTGGGTATCGGGTTGCAACTGCCGGCAACACCATCCGCCAGTTGTCGCAATCCCGACGTGGGGATCCGCGAGCGTGGACGTTGGTCGGCCGCGAAGCCAGACCAGTCCCGGCCCACCTACGCGACCAGCTGCCGCGCGGCCGCGGTAATCATGACCAGCCCGCCGGTGATGACCGCGACATCCAGGATCGCGGTGTGGATGTGCACCGGCATCCGCTCGACGAAAGCCTTGGCGAGGAACGCGCCGGGGATCGCGATCGCGCCGATCAGCAGCGCGAAGGCGAGCACCTGCGCGGTGACGGCGCCGGCAAGGCCGAACACCGATATCTTGATCAGGCCGGTGCCGAGCGAGATCATGGCGTCGGTTGCGATCACGGCGGCGCCCTCGAGGCCTGCGGCCATCAGAAGCGACAGCAGGATCACGCCGGACCCGGAGGTGCCGCCGACCAGCACGCCGTAGCCGACCGAGCCGGCGGCAAGACCGCCGTCGCCGATCCGCACCTGTCGGCGGCGGAGCACGCGGCGCAGCGGCACGCTGAGGATCAGCATCGAGCCGATCACCAGTGCCGCGCCGGCGTTGGTGAGGCGCGTATAGCCGTAGGCGCCGAGTGCGGTCGTCAGCGCCGCGCAGGCCAGCACGATCAGCGCGCGGCGGCGGTCGGCATAGCGCAGATAGGCGACGGCGCGGCTGGAATTGGTGAAGATGGCGGAGATCGCGATGATCGGCACCACCGGCTCGGCGCCGACCAGCGGCACCAGCACCAGCGGCATCAGGGCGCCGGTGCCGTAGCCGGCGAGACCACCGATGATCGAAGCAAACAACGCCATCAACGCGACCAGCAGGAGCTGAAAAATCGAGATGTCGGCGAAGGCTGAGACGATGGTCACGTTTTCTCGTCGCGGCTGACGCGGGCCGCAGCTTGATCGGCGATGGTAGCGAGCGCGGCATCATCTAGTGGAAAATCCGCCGCAAGCCAAGCGTCCTCGGCGAGCGTCAACACATGTCCGAGCGCGGGCCCCTCCGCCAGACCGCGCGCGATGAAGTCGGCGGCCTTGAGCGGAAATTTCGGCGCAGCCCAGCGCTGCGGCAGTTCTGCGAGAGCGCGCCAGCGCGTCGAGGTGACGTCGCCGCCTGCCCGCGCCCAGCCGAGCAACACACGATCGTGATAGCGCTCGGGGCCGAGCCGATAGAGCAGACGCCGCGCATTCGCCTCGTCCTTGACGGCGAAGCGCCACCAGCGATGGCCCATCGAATCCAGTGCCTTGGTCTCGGCATTAGAAAGCCGCAGCCGCGCGGCGACGCGCTTGGCATCTTCGGTCACGGCGACGGTCAGGGCGGCGAGGCGCCGCGTACTGCTTGCAGCGAGGCCGAGCTCGCGCTCGATCGCGATCATCGCCGACAGCGGCCCGGTATAGGCGACGCCGCCGGTCAGCGCTTGCAGCAATCCGCCCTCGGCCATGGCCAGCACGGCCGCGGACGCGCCGCCGGCCACCAGCAGCTTCAGCATCTCCATCCGCACCCGCTCGGCCGAGAGGCTGGCCAGACCCGCACGCCCCCGGATGCAGGCGAGATAGCCGTCGCGGTCGGGATCGCCGGCACCGAAGGCGGCGTGGATGCGGAAGAAGCGCAGGATGCGCAGATAATCCTCCGCGATGCGCTGGTCGGGATCGCCGATGAAGCGCACGCGGCGGGCTTTGGCATCCGCGATGCCGCCGACATGGTCGTAGACGACGCCGCTCGCATCGACCGACAGGCCGTTCATGGTGAAGTCGCGCCGCTCGGCATCCTTCACCCAGTCGCGGCCGAATGCGACCTTGGCCTTGCGGCCGAAGGTCTCGGTGTCCTCGCGCAGCGTCGTGACTTCGTAGGGGTGGCTGTCGATGACCAGCGTGACGGTGCCGTGGTCGATGCCGGTCGGCACGCTCTTGATGCCGGCAGCCTTGGCGCGCCGGATCACCTCCTCCGGCCGCGCCGTGGTCGCGATGTCGATGTCGCCGGGCGTCAGGCCGAGCAGCGCGTTGCGCACGGCGCCGCCGACCACCCGCGCCTCCTCGCCGTCGACGCCCAGCAATTGCAGGACGCGCGCGGTCCCGCCTGCCGTCAGCCAGGGCGCATCGGCAAGAATTGGCGCAAGGTGCGGCTCCGCGCTCATCGTGCGGCCCCTATTTTTCCACGCCCGGCACCAACCGGCCGTTCTCGACATGGGCGGGAACGTAGGTCGAATCCGGGGCGGCGCCGGAGAAATGCGCAAAGCCGATCAGCCCCGCGATCACCAGCACCAGCGCGACCAGGACAAGGCGCGCGACGATGGTGACCGGCCAGGACGTTTGAACGAACAGGCCGGAGCGGGTTGCGGCGAGGAACAGCGCATAGACGGCAAAAGGAACGAGAAAGATTCCGATCTCGGTCAGAACCGGCCGGATCATGATGAATAGATCCGCTCATACAGCACACGCAGCATGCCCGCCGTCGCGCCCCAGATGTAGCGTTCCGCGAACGGCATCGCGTAATAGGACCGCTCCATGCCGCGGAATTCCTTGCTGTGCACCTGATGGTTCACCGGATTCATCAGGAAGGATAGCGGCACCTCGAAGGCGTCAGCAACCTCGGAACGGTTGATGGTGAGCTCGAAGCCGGGCCTGACCCTGGCGACCGTCGGCAGGATGCGGAAACCGAAGGCGGTGCCGTAGAGATCGAGATAGCCGATCGGCTCGACGAAGTCCCTGGACAGCCCGACCTCTTCCTCGGCCTCTCGCAGCGCGGCGTCCAGCGGCGAGGAATCGGTCGCGTCGATCTTGCCGCCGGGAAACGCGATCTGGCCGGCATGGTCGTTGAGATGCGCCGAGCGCTGTGTCAGCAGGATGGTCGGCTCGGGATGATCGACCACCGCGATCAGGACCGCCGCGGGGCGCACCGGCTGCTCGCGCGCGACGATCTCGAGCATCTTGTCGGTGCCGGGATCGCCCGAGGCCGGAATGATGTTCGGATCGTAGAGGCCGAGCGGAACGTCGAAGCCGAGCTTCGCCCTGGAACGCGCGAAAAAATCCGCCGCGCCCATGATGGCGGGATCGCTTCTGGGGATAGGCTTGTTCAAAGCGCGGCCCTCACCTGCTCCGCATCGGCCATGGCGAAGAATTCACCTGATGATTCGACGCCGAACATCGGCTGGCCATCGACCATCCGCTCCTCACCCATGTCAACCAGATCGTAATAGAGCGCTCGTGTGACCTTGGCCCAGAGATCGGCGCGGACATGCAGATACGGCGTCAGCCCGCCGTTCCCGGCCTGCTCGAATCGCAGCCGGTGCGCGGCATCGCAGGTGACCCAGTCATCGACATTGGTGCGGAAGCGCAGCACGCGATGGCTACCCTCGCCGTCCTTCTGCATCTCGACCGCCATGAAGGGCGCGTCGTCGACGCGGATGCCGACCTTCTCCACCGGCGTGACCAGGAAATGCTTGTCGCCCTCGCGCTTCAGGATGGTCGAGAACAGCCGTACCAGCGCGGGACGCCCGATTGGCGTGCCCAAGTAGAACCAAGTACCATCGGAGGCGATTCGGATGTCGAGATCGCCGCAAAACGGCGGATTCCACAGATGCACCGGCGGCAGCCCCTTCCTGGCGCCTTCGGCATTGGCAGCAGTTTTGGCGGCGGCGGTCAGTCCTTCGAGACCATGATCGGCACTCTGCCCTTGGTTCGCCATGGTTTGCCCTGACTTTGTCCTTTGGCACGATTGGTGCAGGTC
Organism: Bradyrhizobium amphicarpaeae; assembly: GCF_002266435.3. Lineage (NCBI taxonomy): Bacteria > Pseudomonadati > Pseudomonadota > Alphaproteobacteria > Hyphomicrobiales > Nitrobacteraceae > Bradyrhizobium > Bradyrhizobium amphicarpaeae. The sequence continues at coordinate 1,812,757 of NZ_CP029426.2, read as the reverse complement.
TACGTTGTACTCGGGTGCACGGTTCCACCCCCGGATTAGTCCGGTGTGGAAGGTCGCCACTTCGTGATGCCGTACATAACCCGAAGCCGATAAGGTGGGGATAGGTTAATTCAACGAATACATGGCCTTCCTGCAAGTCTAGCATAGGCGCCATGACCTGACGTGATGACCAAACGCGATGCGATGACATGACGGCCCAGGCAAGCCGCATGGCGGGCTGAAGGAGCGAACGGATGGCGGAGAGTGTCGAGAAGCTCGAGGACGGGATCGTTCGTTCGGCCGAGCAGGTGTCGAGCCAGATTCGCGCGGCGAAGGAAGCGATCGCGTCCGTCATCTTCGGCCAGGATCGCGTGATCGAGAACACGCTTGTCACCATTCTCTCCGGCGGCCATGCGCTGCTGATCGGGGTGCCCGGCCTTGCCAAGACCAAGCTGGTCGAGACGCTCGGCGTCACGCTCGGTTTGGATGCCAAGCGCATCCAGTTCACGCCCGACCTGATGCCGTCGGACATTCTCGGCGCCGAGGTGCTGGATGAGAGCACCACGGGCAAGCGCGCTTTCCGCTTCATTTCGGGTCCGGTGTTCGCGCAGCTTCTGATGGCCGACGAGATCAACCGCGCCAGCCCGCGCACGCAATCGGCGCTGCTGCAGGCGATGCAGGAGCAGCACATCACGGTGGCCGGTGCGCGCCACGATCTGCCGAAGCCCTTCCACGTGCTCGCGACGCAGAACCCGCTGGAGCAGGAGGGAACCTATCCGCTGCCCGAAGCGCAGCTCGACCGTTTCCTGATGGAGATCGACGTCGACTATCCCGATCGCGACGCCGAGCGCCGCATCCTGTTCGAGACCACCGGCGCCGAGGAGACGCTGGCTAAGGGATCGATGACGGCGGACGCGCTGATCACCGCGCAACGGCTGATCCGGCGCCTGCCGGTCGGCGATTCCGTGGTGGAGGCGATCCTGTCGCTGGTGCGCTCGGCCCGCCCGGGTCCGGACGCCGGCGAAGCCGGCAAGTTCATCGCCTGGGGCCCCGGCCCGCGCGCCAGCCAATCGCTGATGCTGGCGGTGCGCGCGCGTGCGCTGATCGACGGACGGCTGGCGCCTTCGGTCGACGACGTGCTCGACCTCGCCGAACCCGTGCTGAAGCACCGCATGGCGCTGACGTTCCAGGCACGCGCCGAAGGCCGCACGATTCCGGACGTGATCAAGCAGCTCAAGACGCGGATCGGTTGATGGCAGCGGAGAACGGGCACCCGGCGAAGGAGATCATCGCGATCCGACGCGCCGATGGCGAAAGCCGCACGCTCGCCGCTTCCTTGCCCCGCCTGGTGTTAGAAGCCCGCCGTATCGCCGCCAACGTCATCCACGGCCTGCACGGCCGCCGCCGCGCCGGCTCCGGCGAGAATTTCTGGCAATACCGCCGCTTCGTCTCCGGCGAGCCGGCGCAGAACGTCGACTGGCGCCGCTCGGCGCGCGACGACCATCTCTATGTCCGCGAGCTCGAATGGGAAGCCTCGCACACGGTGTGGATCTGGCCGGATCGTTCGCCCTCGATGGCATTCGCCTCGAAGACCGCGCGCGAATCCAAGCTCGAGCGCACGCTGATCGTCGCCTTCGCGCTGGCCGAGCTGCTGGTGTCGGGTGGCGAGCGCGTCGGCATTCCCGGCCTGATGGCGCCGACCGCGAGCCGCAGCGTGATCGACAAGATGGCGCAGGCGATGCTGCATGACGATGCCGACCGCCTCAGCCTGCCGCCCTCTTTTGTCCCTGCTGCGCTTGCCGAGACGATCGTGCTGTCGGATTTCTGGTCGCCAATCTCCGAGATCAGGACGACGCTCGCAGGCCTGTCCGGCTCCGGTGCGCATGGTACGCTGGTGCAGATCGTCGATCCCGCCGAGGAATCGTTCCCTTATTCCGGCCGCGTCGAGTTCGTCGAGCCCGAAGGCTTCGGCGTGATCACCGCCGGCCGCGCCGAGAGCTGGGCGCAGGATTACTCCGCGCGGCTGGCGCTGCACCGCGACCAGATCCGCGCCGAGACCAACAAGCTGGACTGGCTGTTCACCACGCACGCCACCGACCGCTCCGCCGCCGAGCTGCTGCTGTTCCTGCATGCCGGCATGCAGGTGAGCAAGACGGGCGCCCGCACCACGACGATCAAGGCGGGGCCGGCCGCATGATGGGTCTGCCGCTCGCCTTCACCGAACCGCTGCTCCTGATCGGCCTCGTCAGCCTGCCAGTGCTGTGGTGGCTGCTGCGCGTGATGCCGCCGCGGCCGCGCCGCATCGAGTTTCCGCCGACGCGCCTGCTGTTCGACATCGCCCCGCGGGAGGAGACGCCGTCGCGGACGCCGTGGTGGCTGACCGCATTGCGTCTCCTGGCTGCGGCGCTCGTCATCTTCGCGGCCGCCGGCCCGATCTGGAATCCGCAAACGGGCGCAGCCGACAGCAAGGCGCCTCTGATGATCATGCTCGACGACGGCTGGAGCGCCGCCTCGCACTGGGACGTCAGGATCAGGGCCGCCGACGAGCTGATCGCCAATGCCGACACCGATCGCCGCGCCATCGCGCTGGTGCCGCTGTCCGAGCCGAACCGCGACATCACCCTGATGCCGGCGGGCGCGGCGCGTGTCGCGCTGCGGCAGCTCACGCCGAAACCCTATTCGATCGACCGCGTCGAGACGCTGACCGCGGTCGACCGTTTCCTGAAAGCCACCGGCGATTGCGAGATCGCCTGGCTGTCCGACGGCGTCGACACCGGCCGCGGCGAGGACTTCGTCGCCGGCCTCGGCAAGACCATCGGCGATCGCAGCCTGACCATCTTCGAAGGCGGCACCTCCTCGCCGCTGGCGCTGGTCGCGGCCGAGAACGCCGCGGCGAAGATGACGGTCAAGGTGCTGCGTACCGACAGCGGCATCGCCGTCGGCACCGTGCGCGCGCTGGACCAGAAGGCCTCGCCGATCGGAGAGGCGCGCTTCTCGTTCGGTCCCCAGGACAAGGAGACCGACGCCGCGTTCGATTTGCCGGTCGAGCTGCGCAACGATATCACGCGTCTCGAGATATCGGGCGAGCGCTCCGCCGGCGCGGTGCAGCTGCTTGACAAGCGCTGGCGCCGCCGCGCCATCGGCATCGTCTCCGGATCGACCAGCGAGACCGCGCAGCCGCTGCTGGCGCCGACCTTCTACCTCACCCGCGCGCTGGCGCCGTTCGCCGACGTCAGGCTCGCCGACAAGGGCTCGCCGCAGCAGGGCATCACACAATTTCTGGACCAGAAGCTGCCGATGATCATCCTCGCCGATGTCGGCACCGTCGCGCCGGAGCTGCGCGAGCGCCTCAATGCCTGGATCGACCAGGGCGGCGTGCTGGTGCGGTTCGCCGGCCCCCGGCTGGCGCAGGCCGAGGACGATCTGGTGCCGGTCAAGCTGCGCAAGGGCGGCCGCACGCTCGGCGGCAGCCTGACCTGGGAGAAGCCGCAGCACCTCGCTTCATTCGCGGCCGACGGTCCGTTCGCCGGCGTTGCTGTGCCCAGGGACGTCACCATCAACCGCCAGGTGCTGGCCGAGCCCGATGCGGTGCTCGCCACCAAGAGCTGGGCCTCGCTGGAAGACGGCACGCCGCTGGTGACCGGCGAGCATCGCGGCAAGGGATTGGTCAGCCTGTTCCACGTCAGCGCTGACATGCGCTGGTCGGATCTGCCGATGTCGGGCACCTTCGTCGAAATGCTGCGGCGGGTGGTCGACATGTCCGGCTACACCACCAAGCCCGGCGCAGGCGTTGCAGGCGAAGCGACCGCCGAGACGGTGGCGCCGCTGCACATCCTCGACGGCTTCGGCGCCTTCGGACCGCCGCCGGCCACCGCAAAGCCGCTGCCCGCGGATTATCGTGACCGCGCCACATCAGATCATCCCCCGGGCTTCTATGGCCCGGCCGAAGGACCGCTCGCCGTGAACACGCTTGCCAGCGCCGACCGCATCGCCGCGCTGAACACCGCGAGCCTGCGCGCACGGCATGCCACCTACACCAATGCCGAGCCACGGGATTTGCGCGGCTGGCTGCTGTCGACGGCGCTGGCGCTGTTCCTGGTCGACGCCATCATCGTCGCGGTGCTCGGCGGCGGAATCGCCGCGCTGCTGCGGCGCCGTGCGGCGCCCGCGATGATCGTGCTTGGCCTGCTGTTCGCCGCGCTCTCGCCCGCGCCGTCACGCGCCGACAGCGCGACGGACGATTTCGCGATGAAGGCGACGTCGCAGACCCGCCTCGCCTATGTCGTGACGGGCAATGCCGACGTCGACTCCATCGTCAAGGCCGGGCTGTCGGGACTGACGCTGTTCCTGGCGCAGCGCACCGCGCTCGAGGCCGGCGATCCCGTCGGCATCGATCCCGCGCGCGACGAGCTGGCGTTCTTCCCGCTGATCTACTGGCCGATCGTGCCGGGCGCGCCCAAGCCGCCGCAGGACGCCATCAACAAGATCGACGCCTACATGAAGCAAGGCGGTACCGTGCTGTTCGACACCCGCGACGCGATCGAAGCGCCGCCCGGCGCCAACGGCGCCGCGCAGACCCCGGGCATGCAGACGCTGCGCGAGATCCTGTCGTCGCTCGACGTGCCCGAGCTCGAGCCGGTGCCGCGCGAGCACGTGCTGACCAAGACCTTCTATTTGCTGCGCGACTTCCCGGGCCGCTTCGTCACCGGCCAGACCTGGGTCGAGACCCTGCCCCGCGACGACGACGAGGACAGCGCGCAGCGGCCGGCCCGCGGCGGCGACGGCGTCTCGCCGATCATCATCACCTCGAACGACCTCGCCGGCGCCTGGGCGGTGCGGCCCGACGGCCAGGCCATGCTGCCGGTGACCGGCGGCGACACCCGCCAGCGCGAATTCGCCTACCGCGCCGGCGCCAACATCGTGATGTACACGCTGACCGGCAATTACAAGGCCGACCAGGTGCATGCTCCGGCGCTGATCGAACGGCTGGGGCAATGAGCATGATCCGGAAAAGTGGAAGCCGGTTTGCCGGCGAGATCATGCTCACAACGAATAGAAGTGCGACATGAATTACGGCATCGCATTCACGCCGCTTGTCCCCGCGATCGTGCTGTGGATCGCGCTCGCCGCGATCGTCGTCATCGCACTCGTGCTGCTGCTTGCGCGCGCGCGCGGCGCCGCCGTGCGCGTGGCCGCGCTGGCGCTGTTCCTGCTGGCGCTCGCCAATCCCTCCTTCACCCGCGAGGACCGCGATCCCCTCACCTCGGTTGCCGCAATCGTCGTCGACAAGAGCCCGAGCCAGAATTTCGGCAACCGCAATCGCGAGGCTGCGCAAGCACGGGAAGCGCTGGTCGACGGCCTGAAGAAGATCAAGGGGCTGGAAGTGCGTGTCGTCGAGGCCGGACAGGCCGACGGCGAGACCGACGGCACAAAACTGTTCGGAGCCCTCGCCTCGGCACTGGCGGACGTGCCGGTCGACCGCGTCGCCGGCGCGTTCCTGATCACCGACGGCCGCGTCCACGACATTCCGGCAAACGCCGCCGCGCTCGGCTTCCAGGCGCCGGTGCACGCGCTGATCACCGGGCAGAAGGACGAGCGCGACCGCCGCATCGCGATCACGGCGGCGCCGCGCTTCGGCATCGTCGGCCAGACCCAGACCATCAGCTACCGCCTCGACGACCAGGGCGTCACGGGCGAGCGCGCCAAGGTCACGGTCCGCAGGGACGGCGAGGTCATCAACGAACGCACGCTCTCGAGCGGCCAGGCCGCGACCGTCGACGTCGACATCAAGCATGCCGGCCCGAACATCGTCGAGATCGAGGCCTCGCCGCTCGAGCGAGAGCTGACGCCGGTGAACAACCGCGCCGTCGTCGCCATCGACGGCGTCCGCGACAAGCTGCGCGTGCTGCTGGTGTCGGGCGAGCCGCATTCGGGCGAGCGCACCTGGCGCAATCTGCTCAAGTCAGACGCCAGCGTCGATCTCGTGCACTTCACCATTCTGCGCCCGCCGGAGAAGCAGGACGGCACGCCGATCAACGAATTGTCGTTGATCGCGTTTCCGACCCGCGAGCTGTTCCAGCAGAAGATCAACGAATTCCAGCTGATCATCTTCGACCGCTACGCCCGCCAGGGCGTGCTGCCGATCGCCTATTTCGACAACATCGCGCGCTATGTGCGCGGCGGCGGCGCGGTGCTGGTCTCGGCCGGCCCCGACTACGCCTCCAACACCAGCATCTGGCGCACGCCGCTGGATTCGGTGCTGCCGGCCGAACCGGTCGGCGTCACCGAAAAGCCGTTCTATGCGCATCTGTCCGATGTCGGCAAACGCCACCCCGTCACGCGCGGGCTGGAGGGCTCGGCCTCCGAGCCGCCGCACTGGAGTCGCTTCTTCCGCACCGTCGACACCCGCAATTCCGTCAATCCGCCGGTGATGACGGGCGCGGACGGCAAGCCGCTGCTGTTCCTGACCCGCTTCGGCGAGGGCCGCGTCGCGCTGCTGCTCTCCGACCACATCTGGCTGTGGGCACGCGGTTATGAGGGCGGTGGCCCGCATCTGGACTTGCTCAGGCGGATGTCGCATTGGCTGATGAAGCAGCCGGATCTCGATGAAGAGGCGCTGCGCCTTCAGGTGCAGGGCAAGAACCTCGTCGTGGTGCGCCAGACCATGGCCGACAGCGTCCAGCCGGTGAGCGTGACCTCACCGTCCGGCGTCTCGCAGGATCTGACGCTGAGCGCCGGCGACCCCGGCGAATGGCGCGCCAGCCTTCCCGCAAGCGAGCTCGGCCTGTGGCAGGCCACAGACGGCACGCTGAAGGCGCTGATCAATGTCGGCCCGACCAATCCGAAGGAGTTTTCGGAAGTCACTTCCACCGTCGATACCTTGAAGCCGCTGACGCAGGCGACCGGCGGCAATGCCGTGCGCGTGGTGGACGGCACCAGCGTCGAGCTGCCGCGCATCCTGCCGGTGCGCTCGGCCAGCGTGTTTGCCGGCGACGGCTGGATGGGCGTGCGGATGCGCGACGCCAGCGTCGTCAAGGGCGTCGGCGTGCTGCCGATATTCGCCGGCCTGATCGGGCTGTTGCTGCTGCTCGGCGCGTTTGCGGCGACGTGGGTACGCGAGGGGCGCTGACCTCGCTCCGTTGCTCGAACGACACATCGACCCGCCACCGGCGCTGGCCGGCCTGAGCGCGATTGACATCCGCAGACCGATCGGGCGATGTTATATTGTTACATCGCGATATCTCGCGATGTGGGGTGGCTTTTCCAGATGAAGTGGTTCCGGTCGAATATCAGGCACGGCGCCCGGCTCGCGATCTTCGCGATGCTGGTGCAGTTCGCGCTGACGTTCGGCCACAGCCACTGGTTCGCCCAGGCCGCGCCGCTGACGCAGGCCTCGCTCCAGCGGATCGACGGCGCCAAGGACAGCACGAAGGACGTTGCTGCGATCGACCGCGCCGCGGTCCAGAAGCAATCGCCGGCCGTTCCCGACCGCGAGCATCCGGGCGAGGACAATTGCGCGATCTGTGCCGTGGTCGCGATGGCGGGCACCGTCATATCGGCAACGCCGCCCGTGCTGCTGTTGCCGCAAGCGATCGAGCTGCTCTACCGCACCACCGATGCCGAATTTCTGCATCTGAAATCGGCAGGCCACGCGTTCCAGCCGCGCGCCCCTCCCGCGTCCTGACTCTCAACATCGCTTGATCACGCCTGGGCTTGCCGCGAAACGGCGAATGCCCGGGAAACGTTGAAGTCGAATTCCGTCGCGCCGCGACGGCAGGCCGCCTCCGATCAGCACACAATCATGCGGACGGCGCCTGACTGGAATCAGGACCATGTCATTTCAATCGCGACGCGCGCAGCGTCTTGGCGGAGCAAGCCTGCTCCTGCTCGGTGCCGCCGCCACGCCCGCTCTCGCCCAGACGCCTGCGCAAGACAACTCATCGACCGAGATCCCTGCCGTCACCGTGACGGCGCCGAGCCCCATCGTGCGCAGAGCGGTGGTGCCGTCCCGCAATCCCGGCCGCGGCACGCGGACCGCGCGGGTGCGCAGCCGCCAACAAGCGGCGGAGGCGGAGCCGGCAGCTTCCGCGTCCGCCGCGCCTCAGCAGGGCGTGCTGTCAGTCGTGACCAACCAGTTCGCGACGGTCACCGTGGTGCCGAACGAGGAAATCCGCCGCGAGGGCGGCGGACAGCTCGGCGATCTCCTGTTCTCCAAGCCAGGCATCACCGGATCGAGCTTCGCGCCCGGCGCATCGAGCCGGCCGATCATCCGGGGTCTCGACGTCAATCGCGTCGGCATTGTCGAGAACGGCACCAATGCGAGCGGCGCCTCCGATCTCGGCGAGGATCATTTCGTTCCGATCGATTCGCTTGCGACCAACCAGATCGAAGTGGTGCGCGGGCCCGCCGCGCTGCGCTACGGCTCGACCTCGATCGGCGGCGTCGTCAGCGCCACCAATAACCGGATTCCGGATGCGCTGCCGTCCTGCGCGCCGTCATTCCAGGCCTACGGCCTGCCGACCAAGGCTCCGCTCGCGAGCGCCGCGACTTCGCCTTGCGTCACCGCCGAGACCCGAACCGCGTTCTCTTCGGTCGATCGCGGCGTCGAGAGCGGCGTTCTGCTCGACACCGGCGGCGGCAATTTCGCCTTCCACGCCGACGCCTATGGCCGCACGACCTCGGACTACAGCATTCCGAGCTATCCGTATCTCTTCGACCAGACGCGGCCCGTGAACGGCCGCCAGCCGAATTCGGCGACGCGCTCGGACGGCGCCTCGATCGGCGGCTCCTACTTCTTCCAGGGCGGCTATATCGGCGCGTCGATCACCCAGAACGACGCGCTCTATCACATCCCCGGCATCGACGGCGCCGACCACCAGACACGGATCGACGGCCACCAGACCAAGATCAACGTCAAGGGCGAGTATCATCCCGACGCCGCCGCAATCGACGCGGTGCGCTTCTGGGCCGGCGCGACCGACTACCGGCACAACGAGATTGGCCTCGCCGATCCCACCGACCCGACCACTGATGGCGTGCGGCAGACCTTCACCAACAAGGAGCAGGAGATCCGCACCGAAGTGCAGCTGATGCCGTTCAACGCCCGCTTCGCCGAAGTGACGACGGCGCTGGGCTTGCAGGTCGGCCATCAGGAGTTGAGCGCACCGAGCCCGGACAATCCCGGCACGCTGTTCAACGGCCTGTGGGATCCGAACAACAGCAACCGCGTTGCCGGCTACGCTTTCAACGAGTTCAAGTTTACAGAGGCGACGCGGGCGCAGGTCGCCGGCCGCATCGAGCATGTCGAGCTGCACGGCACGACACCAAACTTCCCGACCGATTATTTGCCTGACGGCACGCCGCAGGCGGGCATCGCGCGCAATCCGTCGTTCACGCCGAAGAGCGGCAGCATCGGCCTGTTGCAGGACCTGCCGGGCGGCATGGTCGGCAGCATCACCGCGCAATATGTCGAGCGCGCGCCGAAGGCGGCCGAATTGTTCTCGCGCGGCGGCCACGACGCGACCGCGACCTTCGATATCGGCAATCCGAACCTCACCATCGAGACCGCCAAGTCGGTCGAGCTCGGCGTGCGCAGGGCGACGGGGCCGTTCCGCTTCGAGGCGACCGTTTACTACACGCATTTCGACAATTTCATCTACCGCCGCCTCACGGGCGTGTCCTGCGACGACGACTTTGCGTCCTGCGGCAATCCGGGCGCCGAGCTGAACCAGGCGGTTTATTCGCAGCGCAACGCGAATTTCCGCGGCGGTGAATTCCAGTCGCAGCTCGACGTCGCCGCCTTCCAGGGCGGCATCTGGGGCATCGAGAACCAGTTCGATTTCGTCCGCGCCACCTTCAGCGACGGCACCAACGTGCCGCGGATCCCCCCGATGCGGATGGGCGGCGGCGTGTTCTGGCGCGACGACAACTGGTTGATGCGCGTCAACCTGCTGCACGCCTTCGCGCAGAACAACGTCGCCGTGATCGCGGAGACGCCGACGGCGGGCTACAACCTGTTGAAGGCCGAGGTGAGCTACAAGACCAAGCTCGACCGCAACTGGTTCGGTGCGCGCGAGATGATGGCCGGCATCGTCGGCAACAATCTCCTCAACGAGAACATCCGCAACTCGGTATCCTACAACAAGGACGAGGTGCTGTTGCCCGGCATCGGCGTGCGCGCGTTCGCGAACTTCAAGTTCTGAGCTCGAGTCGGCCAACGGCACTCGCCGTCATTGCGAGGAGGTCTTGCGACAAAGCAATCCAGAGTCTGTCTGCAGAGGTAGCCTGGATTGCTTCGCTGCGCTCGCAATGACGGAGTCCAACCGAGCTACGTAGCCCGGATGAGCGCAGCGATATCCGGGGCGCTGCATCTGCGGCGCAGATGTCCCGGATGTCGCTTCGCTCATCCGGGCTACGAACCGAGCTACCCTGCCCGCGCCTTGCTCCAGTCGGGGCCCACCTGCCCCGACACGCCTTCGAAGGCGCCGTCGACGAGTTCGAACACCAGGATACGGGCGGCGTCGACAGGGCCGGGCATGGTGACACGGCCTTTCGGGACCGGCTTGAAGCCGACCCGGCTGTAATAGGGCTCGTCGCCGACCAGCAGCACGAGGCGGTGATCTTTCGCCTTCGCGTCCTTGAGCGCGCGCTCCATCAACAGACGGCCGACACCGTGGCCGCGGAACGGCGGCTCGACCGTGAGCGGGCCGAGCAGCAGCGCCGGCGTCTCGCCGACCAGCACCGGCAATTGCCTGACCGAGCCGACCAGCAGCGTGCCGATGCGGGCCGTGAAGGACAATTCGAGCAGGTGGTCGACGTGCTCGCGGATCCGATAGGCGCTGAGCACGAAGCGGCCGGGACCGAAGGTGCGTTCGTGCAGCCGCTCGATCGACTGGGCGTCGCCGGCGGCTTCAGGGAGGATGGTCAGTGAGAGATCGGTCATGTCAATTCGCGGGATAGCACCTGAACGCAGCGCGGTCCATCGGGCAGCGACGGCGTTCAGCTGCTTTTGAGGGGCGGTTGGGACAGATAGGCCAGCATCTTCATCTCCCGCCGCCCTCGCGTCACCGTGTCGAGCACGAGCCCCGAGGACACCGCGAGCAGGGCCATGATCATCAAGCCCATCGACAGCACGGCGGTCGGCAGGCGCGGCACCAGGCCGGTCTCGATGAAGGTGATCACGATCGGGATCGCGAGGATCACTGCGGCCAGCGCCAACACGCCCCCGATTACGGCAAAGAAGCGCAACGGCCGCTCCGAACGGTAGAGCTTCACCATGGTGCCGAGGATGCGAAAGCCGTCGCGCCAGGTGTTCAGCTTGGAGAACGAGCCTTCGGGGCGCGCGTAATAGGGAGTCTCGATCTCGGCGACCGGCAGCGACAGTTCCAGCGCGTAGACCGCGAGCTCGGTCTCGATCTCGAAGCCGTCGGAGAGGACGGGGAAGGATTTGACGAAACGGCGCGAGAACACGCGGTAGCCGGACAGGATGTCCTTGAAAGCGTGACCGAAGGTCGACGCCAGAAAGCCGGTCAGCATGCGGTTGCCGGTGCGGTGGCCGAGCCGGTAGGCGGCCCGGACCTGATCGACGCGAAGGCCGACCACCATGTCGAGATGATCATCGAGCAGGCGATCGATCATGCCGGGTGCGCTCGGCGCATCGTAGGTCGCATCGCCGTCGACCAGCACATAGACGTCGGCCTCGACGTCGGCGAACATGCGGCGCACGACGTGACCTTTTCCCTGCCGGCGCTCGCTGCGCACGATCGCGCCCGCTTCGCGCGCGACAGTCGCGGTACGGTCGCGCGAATTGTTGTCATAGACGTAGATCGCGGCCGACGGCAGCGCCTTGCGGAAATCGGCAACGACAGTGGCGACCGCCGCCTCCTCGTTGTAGCAGGGCACCAACACCGCGATGCGAAGTTGCGTTGAGGTCATCGCGACGGCGCTCCGAAGCTTGCCGGCTCGCGCCCGAGCGCTGCGGGCTGCTGCGCCTGCGCCGGCTGCATCAGCCAGGCGAACGAGACGCTCCACAGCGAGAGCATCGCAACCGGCACGATGTAATAGGGCGTGAAGACCGGATGGCTGAGGAAGAAGACGAGATTGACGATGAGATTGCCGGCGACGACGAGGGCCACCTGCCGCACGCTGCCCTCGCCCATCCGCAACAGCCATGCCGTGGATCCGATCGCCAGCACGATCAGCACGAACTGCATGTCGCGCAGATAATGGCCGAACACGGCGAAGTCGAAGGCCGGCGCGACCACGTCGGCACTGCCATAGGTCGTGGCCAGCGGGCTGCCGGCGTTGATGGCCTGGGCGACTAAGGTCGGGGCCATGCCGACGAGAACGCCGAAGCCGAGGCCGAGCCCCTGCACGAAGGCTGACGGAGTCCGCACCTTCAGGAAGGCAATGCCGAGATAGATGAAATAGCCGGCCGCGAGCAGCGCATTCGGCAATCTGAAATTGACGGACGCGCCAAGGAGGACGGCGATCAGCGCGATCAGCAGCACGCTGCGTTTATCCCTGGTCAGCCACAGCGCCGTCAGGAAGCCGGCGACCGCGCACAGCGCCATGGTCGGCGCGACCGAATAGCTCGCCTTCGCCGGATTGATCATGAGGTAGATTGCGAGCGCGCCGAACAGGCCAGCGCCGAAGACCGACGGCAGCGTGCGCGCCATGGCAATGCCTGACAGAGCAAGGCCGCAGACGATCAGGCTCGCGGCAACGTAGAGCGGCACCACCTGGTGACCCTCGGGAAACAGCGCCAGCAGAAAGCCGGTGCCCGGCGGATATTGCATCACGATCTTGCCGCTCGGCATCGGATTGTGGCACGGCCAGCGGATCGGATCCTGCCATTCGGCGAACGCGATCTCCCTCAATTTTCCTTCGAAATAATGATCGTGGTCCAACGCGGCATTGGTGTTGAGCCCACCGATGCCGAGACGCTGGAACAGATGCGCCTGCCTGAGATAGCAGATGTCGTCATAGACCCCGCGCGCCTCGCTCCAGCGCGACATCGTGACGATGTTGCTGGCGAGGATCGCAAGGCAGATCAGGCCGAAAGCGAATTTGGCAATCTTCATCCGGTGGTGCTCTTTCGGGCTGCTTACTAGAGTCATTTCCGTTCCGATGGTATCGGAACGGGGCTCCAGGTTCTCGTTTTGACGCGTTTTCTTGACGCGAACCGGTATCCACTTTGCTGGGAAACGCTCTAACACAGGCCATCCTCAGCGCCACGTCGCAATCAGGGGCTCGCCGTCCAGCACTTCGGCGATCCGCAGCCGCGTCCCTCGCGTGGTGTCCTCGGGCAACGCCGTGACCGCAAAGAACCCGCATTCGCTGATCTCGCGGTTGGGCGGGGGCAGGCGATCCTGCCTGAACTGCCTGACCACGTAGATGGCGACATGGTCGCGGCGGGAGACGTGGCTGTTGAGGAAGATGCCGTGCAACACGGCCTCGCCGGTAAGGTCGATGTCGCCCTCCTCCTTGAGCTCGCGCCGCATCGCCTGCTCCATGGTCTCGCCGAAATCAACGCCGCCGCCGGGCAGGTGCCAGCCGCTGACGTAGCTGTGCCTGACCAGAAACACCCGATTCTCGGCATCCAGCACCACGGCGCGGACGCCGAGCGTCATGCCGCGGACGACGAGGAAATAGGCGTGGAAGAATCGCCGCAGCAGCGGCTCGAACTTCCGTCGAATGCGGTTCAGGCGATCTCCCATCAGGCTTCCTTGAGGCCAGGGTTCAGGCCCTTCTTGCGCGCGGGGCGCGACCTTGCCATTACAGCAAAACAATAGCGAGGCAATCGCGCGCCATGACTTCCAACACGCCGGCCCCCTTCACGCTTGCCCATCTGTCCGATCCGCATCTGGCGCCTCTGCCGAAGCCGCGGCTGATCGAGCTCGCCGGCAAGCGCGTGCTCGGCTACGTCAACTGGACGCGCAACCGCCACAAGTACCAGCGCCGCGAGGTGCTCGACGCGCTGGTGGCCGACATGAAGGCGCAGGCGCCCGACCACATCGCGGTGACCGGCGATCTCGTCAACCTCGCGCTGGAAGCCGAGTTCGCCCCTGCCCGCGCCTGGCTCGAGGGCGTCGGCGCGCCCGACCGCGTCACCACGATTCCCGGCAATCACGACGCCTATGTCCGCGCCACCTCGCACCGCTTCGGCGAGACGTTTGCGCCCTATCTCGCCGGCGACGACGGCGGCATCGGCTTCCCATCCGTGCGCCGGCGCGGGCCGCTCGCGCTGATCAGCCTGTCCACGGCGGTGCCGACCCTGCCGCTGATGGCGACGGGCACGCTCGGGCCCGATCAGCTCGCCGCCCTCGCAACAGTGCTCGAACGGCTCGCGGGCGAGGACGTCTTCCGCGTGCTGCTGGTGCACCATCCGCTGAAGTCCGATGCGCGGCAGAAGCGGATGACAGATTCGGCCGCGCTGCTCGCGCTGCTCAAGCGCCACGGCGTCGAGCTGATCCTGCACGGGCACGACCACATTCATTCGACGATGTGGTTCGAAGGTCCCAACGGCAACATTCCCGCGCTCGGCGTGCCCTCGGCCTCCGCGCTCGCGCATGGCCACTACCCGGCGGCTGCGTACAACCTGTTCAGAATCGAGAAGGACAATGCCGGCTGGCGCTGCGAGCAGACGGTGCGGAGCCTCGGGGCGGGATTTCAGATCGGGCAGATCAAGCATGTGAGGTTGATTTAGTTCGCCGTCATTCCGGGGCGCGCGAAGCGCGAGCCCCGGAATGACAGAGCAACTGATCACCAGCTCCGCAACGCCGCCAGCACCGCAAGCCCGAACAGCGCGGCGGCGCCGAGCACGAAACCGAACACGAACGGCCACAGGCGCGAGCGGCGCGGCTCCGGCACGGCCTCGGGCTTCGGTTCGGGCGGAACCACCATCGCATGCTCGCGCTCGACCATCCGCCGCGCGACATAATCGGTGACGGCCTCGACGATGATTGCGGTGTCGTGCGATTCGGCGAGTACGATGCGGCCGAAGCGGGTGTCCTGGACGAAGCGGTACTGCCGCTTGTCGCGTCCCATCACGATGTGGGCGACGACGTCGACCCAGAGTCTCGGCGTATCGCCCTGGCTGATGCCGCGGTCGAACAGGTCGATCCTGTCAGGCACCTGGGCGAACAGGGGATCGAGCGCGTCGTTGAGGATCTCGAGCCGCGCCACCTCGGCGTCCCTGAGATCGACGACGACGCCGGTCCGGTCGGCCGCCTCGATCCGCGCGCGCAGCAGCGCGTCGCGCAGCCGCACCGGGCGCGGCTGGCCGGGATGGGTCCCGCTGGTTTCGGGCTCTGACATTGTCGGCCTCGTCCTCGACTTTCCTCCATTAACCTATCAGCAACCACACCCGCCGCAAAGGGTCCGCAATTCCAGAGACTTACGGCGCCCACAGCCGATTGACCTGTGCCAAAAACAGACGATCCCACCCAGGCAGAGCCTGGATGGGACCATCCGTCCTTGGACGTCTTCTTAGTTCAGGTCGCCAGTCGAGCCCTTCAGGCCGAGACGCGCGACGGCTCTTCGACGATGGAGAAGCGGACGCCGGCCTTGTGGCGGTTCTCTTCCGAGACCGTGCGCCAGGCATCCTCGGCCTCCTTGCGGGTCTTGAACGGACCCTGCACCTGGGCCGAGCCTTCCACCAGCTTGTGGAAGTTCATCGAACCGAACTCGCCGCCGATCACCCAGAAATTGCTGCCTTTGGTCATTGTCAGTCTCCTGTCCAATAGCGTGCTCGTTAGCCGAACTGGTTCATGGTGTTGTGGGCGCCGCCCGCCTTCAGGGCAGCCTCGCCGGCGAAGTACTCCTTGTGGTCGTCGCCGATGTCGGAGCCGGCCATGTTCTGGTGCTTGGCGCAGGCGATACCCTGACGGATTTCCTGGCGCTGGACGTTCTTGACGTAGCCCAGCATGCCCTGGTCGCCGAAATACTCCTTGGCGAGGTTGTCGGTCGACAGCGCCGCGGTGTGATAGGTCGGCAGCGTGATCAGGTGATGGAAGATACCGGCGCGCTTGGCCGAATCCGCCTGGAAGGTACGGATGCGCTCGTCGGCTTCCTGCGCCAGCGGCGTATCGTCGTATTCCGGCTTCATCAGCTCGGCACGGTTGTACTTGCTGACGTCCTTGCCGGCTTCCTTCATCGCGTCGTAGACCTGCCAACGGAAGTTGAGGGTCCAGTTGAACGACGGCGAGTTGTTGTAGGCGAGCTTGGCGTTCGGAATCACCTTGCGGATGCGATCGACCATCTTGGCGATCTGCTCGATATGCGGCTTCTCGGTCTCGATCCAGAGCAGGTCCGCGCCGTTCTGCAGCGAGGTGATGCTGTCGAGCACGCAGCGGTCTTCGCCGGTGCCGGGACGGAACTGGTAGAGGTTCGAGGGCAGCCGCTTCGGACGCAGCATCTTGCCGTTGCGGTTGATGATGACGTCGCCGTTGCGGGCGTTCTCCGCGGTGATTTCCTCGCAATCGAGGAAGCTGTTGTACTGGTCGCCGATGTCACCGGGCTTGTGGCTGACGGCGATCTGCTGGGTCAGCCCGGCGCCGAGCGAGTCGGTGCGGGTCACGATGACGCCGTCTTCGACGCCGAGCTCGAGGAAGGCGTGGCGGCAGGCGCGGATCTTCGCGATGAAGACTTCGTGCGGCACGGTGACCTTGCCGTCCTGGTGACCGCACTGCTTCTCGTCCGAGACCTGGTTCTCGATCTGCAGCGCGCAGGCACCCGCCTCGATCATCTTCTTGGCGAGCAGATAGGTCGCCTCGGCGTTGCCGAAGCCGGCGTCGATGTCGGCGATGACGGGGACGACATGGGTCTGGAAGTTGTCGATCTTCGCGATCAGCTCCTGCTCGCGGGTCTTGTCGCCTTCCTTCCGCGCCTTGTCGAGCAGGCGGAAGATGTCGTTGAGCTCGCGCGAGTCGGCCTGGCGCAGGAAGGTGTAGAGCTCTTCGATCAGCGCAGGCACCGAGGTCTTCTCGTGCATCGACTGGTCGGGCAGCGGGCCGAACTCGGAACGCAGCGCCGCGATCATCCAGCCCGAGAGATACAGGTAGGTGCGATCGGTCTTGCCGCCGAAATGCTTCTTGACCGAGATCAGCTTCTGCTGGGCGATGAAGCCGTGCCAGCAGCCCAGCGACTGGGTGTACTTTGTCGGATCCTTGTCATAGGCCGCCATGTCGGCCCGCATCAGCGCCGCGGTGTAGCGGGCGACGTCGAGGCCGGTCCTGAAGCGGTTCTGCAGGCGCATGCGCGCGACGGCCTCGGCCGACACGCCGTTCCACGTCGGCTGGGTCTCAAGGAGCGCCTGGGCCGCCTTGACCTCGTCCTGATACGACGATGGACCCTGGAGGGTGCTGATGCCGCGGGGCTGGTAGTTCATTTGCCTGATCCTTTCGCTGACGATGGCGATGGCTGGCCATCGACATTCTTGACAGTGCATTGCGAGATGCGTGTCAGGAGCTAAACGCGAAAACAGAAACTTCGGCTAGATGGCTTGTTTCTTATTGGTGATGTCATGTAACATCGGAACATGTAATAGATGTTATTTTGTAAAGTTTGTAAATTTATAGGTCAGTCAGACTGTCCTTAATGCGCACGGAGCCCTGAGAAATGCCCGCCAATTCCGGCAAAAAACTCTTCGTCGGCCCGCGGTTCCGCAGGATCCGGCAGCAATTGGGGCTGTCGCAGACCCAGATTGCCGAAGGGCTCGGGATCTCGCCGAGTTATGTCAACCTGATCGAGCGCAATCAGCGCCCGGTCACGGCGCAAATCCTGCTGCGGCTGGCCGAGACCTATGACCTCGATTTGCGTGACCTCGCCACCGCCGACGAGGATCGATTCTTCGCCGAGCTGAACGAGATCTTCTCCGATCCCCTGTTCCGCCAGATCGACGTGCCCAAGCAGGAGCTGCGCGACCTCGCCGAGCTCTGCCCCGGCGTGACCCACGCGCTGCAGCGGCTGTACGCGGCCTATACCGAGGCGCGCCAGGGCGAGACGCTGGCTGCGGCGCAGATGGCCGACCGTGACGTCGGTACGCGCTACGAGGCCAACCCGGTCGAGCGCGTCCGCGAGCTGATCGAGGCCAACCGCAACTATTTTCCGGAGCTGGAGCAGGCCGCAGAGACACTTCGCGATGAGCTGAACGTCCCGGCCGAGGGGCTCTACGCAGCGCTCGCTGCGCGCTTACGTGAAAAGCATTCGATCCAGACCCGCATCATGCCGGTCGACGTGATGCGCGAGACGCTGCGGCGTTTCGACCGCCATCGCCGCCAGTTGCTGGTCTCCGAGCTGGTCGATCCGCCCGGCCGCGCCTTCCAGCTCGCCTTCCAGCTTGGCCTGGGGGAATGTGCGCAAGCCCTGGAGAGCATCATCGGCCGTGCCGGACCGCTCGACGACGCGCCGCGGCGTCTGTTCCGGATCACGCTCGGCAATTATTTCGCGGCGGCCGTGATGATGCCCTATCCGGCGTTTCTGGCTGCGGCCGAAGCGCTGAACTACGACATCCACGTGCTGGCGCAGCGCTTCAGTTCCGGGTTCGAGCAGGTCTGTCACCGGCTCACCACTTTGCAGCGACCGAACGCGCGCGGCATTCCGTTCTTCCTGCTGCGCGTCGACAATGCCGGCAACGTTTCAAAACGCTTCTCGTCGGGTACCTTTCCGTTCTCGAAATTCGGCGGCACCTGCCCGCTGTGGAACGTGCACTCGACCTTCGACACGCCCGATCGCCTGCTCAAGCAGGTGATCGAGCTCTCCGACGGCACGCGTTACTTCTCGATCGCGCAGATGGTGCGCCGCCCCGTCGCGCCGCACCCGCTGCCGCAACCGCGCTTCGCCATCGGCCTCGGCTGCGAGATCCGTCACGCCGCGCGCCTGACCTACGCCGCCGGCATGGACCTGGAGAAGACCGAGGGCACGCCGATCGGCGTCAACTGCCGCCTCTGCGAGCGCGAAAACTGCGCCCAGCGCGCCGAGCCGCCGATCACGCGCACGCTGATTTTGGACGAGACGACACGGCGGGTGAGTTCGTTCGCATTCTCGAATGCGCGGGAGTTGTGAGGGCCGCCCTGGATGACCTTGGTTAACTGGCCCCTAACACGCCGCCGCGATCTGCAACCAAGGATTAAGCACGCCTCAACATCGGCGCCTTAGTCTTGCCCCACTCACTTTTCGCAAACGGCGGTGGCCTATTCTGCCGGGCGAAGTGACATCAGGGGGTTCATCATGCGCATTGCGTTGCTGCTGACCGCAACCATTGTCGGCGCGCTCTTCGCCGGTCCGTCCCGTGCCGAAACGCTCGATGCCGCCGCAGCGCAGCCGCTGCCGCCCGGCTTCCAGAGCTATCGCGGCTACATGTTCGACCTCACGGAGAATTCCGACCGTAAGGACGTCGACAAGCTCACCGACAATCTGAAGAGCCAGATCGACGCGGTCGAGGCGGCCGGCCTGTCGCCGCGCGTGCTGCGCTTCTTCCGCACCGTGCCGATCATCGCGAGCGAGCTCGCCTGCCTCGACGAAGGCGCCGCCACCGCCTGCTACGGCCGCGTCGCCCCCAACGTCGAACGCCGCGTACCGCGGACGCTGACGGTGTGGGACCACGACAAGCAGCGCTGGACCAATCCGAACGCCGTCGACCTCGCGGTCGATTCGGGCCTCGGCGTGATCATGCTGCGGCCGGACATGATGCGGTACGAAAAGGAGGCCGTGCTGCTGCACGAGCTCCTGCACGCCTATCATGCGCGCCTGTTGCCGGACGGTTACGCCAACAAGGGCGTGATCGCCTATTACGCCTTGGCCAAGTCCAAGGATCTGCTGCCCAAGGAATCCTATGCATTGAAGAATCCCATGGAATTCTTTGCGGTAACCGCCAGCATCTTCCTGGCCGGCAAGAGCGAATTCCACGACCCGAAGTCGCGCGAGACGCTCAAGGAGAAGATGCCGGACTATTACAAATATCTCGTCGGCGTGTTCGGCTTCGACCCGGAGCCGGCGGCCGCAAACGGTCCGGTCGCCTCGCTGAAGTGAGGCGTCCCACGGCAACATCAGAAAAGCCGCGCAACTTGCGCGGCTTTTTTGGTTTTGCAGGCCGGAAGCTGCGGATGACGCCTCGGCGGGAATTGCCAAGGCGGGGCCCGATCTGCATAGTCCCGCCCGCATCGATACCGTTTTTCGAAGAGGTAGAACAACATGGCGGACGCCGACCTGGATGTCGTGATCCGGCAACTGGCCAGACAGCTGCATACGGGCCTGATGACCCGCGCCAAGGAGCGGCGGGATCGCTTCAACGGCCTGGCGGCCAAGGCCAAGGGCAAGGAGACCAGTGACCGCTTCAAGATGATGGCCAAGGCCACCATGGAGCAGGCCACCGCCGCCGCCAAGCGCCTGCAGATGTCCGCCGACAACGTCGCCGACAGCTATGCGCGATCAATGCGGCTCGCCGCCAGCACCCCGCTTGCGGTGAAGGTCCAGAAGGCCAAGGCGGAGAAGCCTGCGAAGAAGGCCGCGAAGGCGAAGAAGGCCAAAGCCAAGAAGGCGAAGTAGGACGGACTTCCTTTTATCTCCCTCGCGGGAGAAGGTGGCGCCAAGCGCCGGATGAGGGGTCTCTTTCCGCGACGACAGTATCGCAGGGTGGGCAAAGCGCAGCGTGCCCACGCGTCTGTCGCCGAATGCAGAGATCGTGGGCACGGCGCTAGTGCGCCTTTGCCCACCCTACGATTTCGGGATTCGTGGAGAGACAATCTCACCTTCGCGGCGCCGACACCTGCGTCGGCTCGGCGCTGGCGAGTTCGGCGAGCCTGGCGCGCGCGGCTTCGCGGGTGTGGCCGTCCTTGCCCGCCGGCAGCGCCAGCGCCGCCGAGAAATCGGCGCGTGCGTCGTCGGCCTGGCCACGGGCGAGGAACGCAAGGCCACGGTCGAGGCGGGCCTGCGCATCGGAGGGGTCGAGGCGGACCGCCGTGTTGTAGCTCAGGATGGCGCGATCGAGATCGCCGGTGGCGGCAAGCGCGAGACCGCGCTGGTGATAGGGCGCGGCAAGCTTGGGATCATGCGCGATCGCCTCGTCGTAATCCTCGATGGCGAGCTCCAGATCGCCGTTCTGACGGCGCGCGAGCGCGCGGTCGCGATAGAGCGAGGCGCGGTTGGGATTGAGGTGAATGGCCTCGTCGAAATCGGCGACTGCCCGCTTGAAGTCGCCATGGCGTAGCGCGATCCGTCCGCGCCCCTCATAGGCAAAGGCGATCAGCGCGCCGCGCAGCGGCGAGAAGCCGATCACGGCCGAGCAGATGTCGGGATCGTCCTCGTCGCCGCAATTGACGACCGTGTGCGTGGACAGGCCGACAAGCACGCACAGGACGATCAGCAATGGTACGGCAGCTCTGGTCATCTTCGACGGTGGCCGGCAGCGGGCCGGTCACGCATCCCCTTTCGAAGGAAGTGTCTCGCCCGGGTGTTAACACCGGCTCCGACTATCCTGTGTGCGCCAGGTCACAAAGCCGGCTGCAAATTGCAGGTTCCGGTTCAGCCCCAGGGCCCACGCGAGGACGAGCGACCCCATGGGCTGCGCGGCGGGTAGTTCTCGTTGGCACCGAGCGACGGCGCCACCTGCGCGCCGAGCTTGGCCGAGAGTTGCTGAAGCGCCGCGACGCGGTTCTGCGTCGAGGGATGAGTGGCGAACAGATTGTCGACGCCATGGCCCGACAGCGGATTGATGATGAACATGTGCGCGGTCGCAGGGTTTCGCTCGGCCTCGACATTCGGCAGCTGATGCGCGGCTCCCTCGATCTTGACCAGCGCAGAGGCCAGCCACATCGGTTGTCCCACGATGCGCGCACCGAGATCGTCGGCGGCATATTCGCGGGTACGGCTGATTGCCATCTGCACCAGCATGGCGCCGAGCGGGGCGAGGATCATCATCAGGATCGAGCCGACGATGCCCGGGCCGTTGTTGTTGCCGCGGTGACCGAAGAACATGCCGAATTGCGCCAGCATCGAGATCGCGCCGGCGATGGTCGCAGTGATCGTCATCAGCAGCGTGTCGTGATTCTTGATATGGGCGAGCTCGTGCGCGATCACGCCGGCGAGCTCCTCGCGGCTGAGCTGGCGCATCAGGCCGGTGGTGACGGCGACCGCGGCATTTTGCGGATTGCGGCCGGTCGCGAACGCGTTGGGCTGCACCTCGTCCATCAGGAACACGCGCGGCATCGGCAAGCTTGCCCGCCCCGCAAGTTCCGCGACCAGCCCGACCAGCTCCGGCGCGGTCGAACGATCGACCTCATGGGCGCCGTACATCGAGAGCACCATGCGGTCGGAGTTCCAGTAGGCGAAGAGATTGGTCGCCGCGGCAATGACAAGCGCGATCATGGCGCCGGAGGCGCCGCCGATCAGATAGCCGACGCCCATGAACAGGGCGGTGAGGCCTGCGAGCAGCATTGCGGTACGAAGATAGTTCATGGCCCTCTCCTGGGCCGGCCACGGCCGCTGGAAGCGCCTGCGGGCCGGCAAACATCAGGTGGGGATGACCCGGGCCGGGGCGCAAGGTTTCAAGGTGCGTCGCGGAGCCGCGGCACTGGTTTGCTTACCGCGCTTCCATTAAGCTTCGTCCAGAATCCAAGCGTCCCTCCCCGCCGGAAACTCCATGCTCCAGACCCGACTCGCGATCGCGGCCGTTGCTTTCGCTGCGTTCTGCTTTCCCGCCTCCGCCCAGCTCCAGCCGCCACCCGCAAGGCCTGTTATGCCCAAGGCAACCGCGCCTTCGTCCCGCGCGGCGTCGTGCCACAATGGCGCGAGCTTCGATCGCTTCCTTGCCGACGTGAAGCAACAGGCCGTGGCGGCCGGCGTGTCGCAGCGGACGATCGCGCAAGCCTCGCCCTACCTCGTCTACGACCAGGGCATCGTCAACCGCGACCGCGGCCAGCGCGTGTTCGGCCAGCTCTTCACCGAATTTGCCGGTCGCATGGCGGCGCCCTATCGCATGCAGAACGGCCAGCAACACATCAAGCAATACGCCGCCGCATTCGCGCGCGCGGAAAAGGAATATGGCGTGCCGCCGGCGGTGATCGCCGCGTTCTGGGGGCTGGAGAGCGACTTCGGCGCCAACATGGGCAATCTGCCGACGCTGAAATCGCTGGTGTCGCTGGCCTATGACTGCCGCCGCTCCGAGATGTTCGTGAACGAGACCATCGCCGCGCTGAAGATCATCGACCGCGGCGATCTGCATCCTGACGAGATGATCGGCTCCTGGGCCGGCGAGCTTGGGCAGACCCAGTTCCTGCCCGTGCATTACGTCAACTACGCCGTCGATTATGACGGCGACGGACGGCGCGACCTGTTGCGCTCGGGCGCCGACGTGATCGGCTCGACCGCGAACTACATCGCCAACGGCTTGAAGTGGCGGCGTGGCGAGCCGTGGCTGGAAGAGATCAAGGTGCCGCAAAACCTGCCGTGGGAGAAGACCGATCTCACGGTGCGAGAGCCGCGCTCGACATGGGCGCAGTTAGGGGTGACATATCCCGACGGCCGTCCCTTGCCGAACGACAATCTCGCGGCCTCCGTGCTGCTGCCGATGGGGCGCTTTGGCCCGGCCTTTATGGCCTATGCAAACTTCGCGGCCTACACCGAGTGGAATAATTCGCTGATCTATTCGACCACAGCGGGCTATCTCGCCTCGCGCATTGCGGGCGCTGCCCCCATGCGCAAACCCGCCCAACCGGTATCGCAGCTGCCGTTCAACGAGCTCAAGGAATTGCAGCAACTGCTCGTGCGTGCGGGCTTCAATGTCGGCAAGGTCGATGGCGTGCTGGGCCAGCAGAGCCGCGCCGCCGTCAAGGCGATGCAGATCAAGCATGGCTTGCCGGCCGATTCCTGGCCGACCGCGGAGCTGCTGGCGCGCATGCGCGGCGGCACGGCGCAGACGCAGCCGGCGGGAACGATGAGGTAGAATTTTCGCACTGCACAAGCAGCTCCCCGCGATTGTAATTTTCCATGAGGCTCCCATGTGAGTGGCTCAGGTTTTCTCCTGAGATTTCCCATTCATAAGCGAGCATCACATGTCCTTCTACGACGCCGTCGTCCCTGCTTATCTGCAAATGCTGAACAGCGTAACCGGGCTGCTCACCAAAGCTGAAGCGCACTGCGCGGCCAAAAAGATCGATCCCAGCGTATTGCTCGGCTCCCGCCTGTTTCCGGACATGCTGCCGCTGTCGAGGCAGATCCAGCTGGTCGGCGATTTCGCCGCCAAGGGCTGCGCCCGGCTGACCCATAGCGAAGTGCCCGCGACGCCCGACACCGAGACCAGCTTTGCGGAATTGAAGCAGCGGCTGGCGAAGACCATCGACTATGTGAAGTCGTTCAAGCCCGAGCAGTTCGAGGGCGCCGAGACCAAGGACGTCACCTTCCCGGCCGGCCCCGACAAGTCCATCACCATGAAGGGGCAGCAATTCCTGAGCGCTTTCTCGCTGCCGAACTTCTATTTCCATGCCACGACCGCGCACGGCATTTTGCGCCACAACGGCGTCGAGATCGGCAAGCGCGATTTCATGGGCGCGAACTGATTTGCATGGCCGAGGCAGTCGCAATCCACTGCCGTGGCCAAAATCGCACATGAATTATGCTACGCGGGCCCCACCGCGTAGCTCGCCTGCACTTTCCGAATGGCTCTTCCCTTGCGCTGATTGACGCAATGCACAAGTGTTCCGGACCTCTCACCGCCTGGAAGCACCCCAAATGAGCCGCCCGACCAAATTGTTTGAAACCTACAAGCTCGGCCCGATCACGCTGGCCAACCGCCTGGTGATGGCGCCGCTGACACGCAACCGCGCCGTACCCGGCACGTTCGTGCCCGGCGCGCTCGCGGCTGACTATTACGCCCAGCGCGCCTCCGCAGGCCTCCTGATCACCGAAGCGAGCCAGGTCTCGCAGCAGGGCCAGGGCTACCAGGACACCCCCGGCATCTACACCAAGGACCAGGTCGCCGGCTGGCGCAAGGTCACCGACAAGGTCCATGAGCGCGGCGGCAAAATCTTCATCCAGCTCTGGCATGTCGGCCGCATCTCGCATGTCGATCTCCAGGCCAATGGCGCAGCCCCGGTGGCGCCAAGCGCGATCCGCGCCAAGGGCAAGACGTTCGTGAACGGCGGCTTCGCCGACGTCTCCGAGCCCCGCGCGCTCGAGCTCTCGGAAATTCCCGGAATCATCGACGATTTCAGGCGCGCCACGAAGAACGCGCTGGAGGCCGGCTTCGACGGCGTCGAGATCCACGGCGCCAACGGCTATCTGCTCGAGCAGTTCGCCAAGGATGGCACCAACAAGCGCACCGACGCCTATGGCGGCGGAATCGAGAACCGCGCGAAGCTGATGCTGGAAGTCTCCAAGGCCGTCGTGGCCGAGGCCGGCGCCGACCGCACCGGTATCCGCATCTCGCCGGTGACGCCGGCCAACGACATCTCGGACTCGAACCCGCAAGCCTTGTACGACCATATCGTCGATGGCCTCAGCGCGCTCAAGCTGGTCTATCTCCACGTCGTCGAAGGCGCCACCGGCGGCCCGCGCGATATCGCCCCGTTCGACTATGCCGGCCTGCGCAAGCGCTTCTCCGGCGCCTATGTCGCCAACAACGGTTACGATTTCGATCTTGCGACCAAGGTGCTTGACGCCAATGCAGCCGATCTCATCGCCTTCGGCAAGCCGTTCATCTCCAACCCCGACCTCGTCGAGCGGCTGAAGCAAGGCGCGGCGCTGAACGACTGGGACAAGAACACCTTCTACGGCGGCGGCGCGAAGGGCTATACGGATTACCCGACGCTGGCGGCCGAGCCGGCGGAGTAGGGCTCTGCTCTCTCAGCTGTCATTGCGAGGAGCTCTTGCGACGAAGCAATCCAGACTGCCATCGCCGAAAGATTCTGGATTGCTTCGCTTCGCTCGCAATGACGGTATGGCGGGCAGCGTGGCTCTCCGAAAACAGAAAGGCCGGGATCGCTCCCGGCCTTTCGCATTTGGCAACGCTCGACGCGCTTACTTCGCTTCCGCCCGCTTCGGGGGCTGGGCCGGCCACGACTT
Source organism: Bradyrhizobium amphicarpaeae (assembly GCF_002266435.3). Lineage (NCBI taxonomy): Bacteria > Pseudomonadati > Pseudomonadota > Alphaproteobacteria > Hyphomicrobiales > Nitrobacteraceae > Bradyrhizobium > Bradyrhizobium amphicarpaeae. The sequence continues at coordinate 1,786,720 of NZ_CP029426.2, read as the reverse complement.
GATCAGGGTGTCGTAGTCGACCGTCTCGCCCTTCGGCTTCTCGTTGGCGAGCTTGCGCTGCGGGGCGATGGTGCCGTCCTTCTGGGCCTTGGCGTACCAGTACTCGGCCGACTCCTTCTTGTGCAGCTTCGGACCGCAGGCCCCCTGCACGCCGGACTTCTCCAGACGCTCCATCACGGAGTCCTGGGCGGCTGCGAGCGAGTCCATCGCGGCCTGCGGCGTCTTCGCACCGGACGACGCATCGCCGATGTTCTGCCACCACAGCTGGGCCAGCTTCGGATAGTCGGGCACGTTGTTGCCGGTCGGGGTCCACTGCACGCGCGCGGGCGAGCGGTAGAACTCGATCAGGCCGCCGAGCTTCGGCGCACGCTCGGTGAACGACTTGTCCCAGATGTCGGATTCACGAATGAACGTGAGACCGACATGGCTCTTCTTCAAGCTGACCGTCTTGGAGACGATGAACTGGAGATAGAGCCAGGCTGCCTTGCGGCGATCCGCCGGGGTCGACTTCAAGAGCGTCACGGAGCCGGCGTCCTGGTAACCGAGCTTCATGCCTTCCTTCCAGTACGCGCCGTGCGGCGACGGAGCCATACGCCATTTCGGCGTACCGTCCGCGTTCATCACGGCGATGCCCGGCTTCACCATGTCGGCGGTGAAGGCGGTGTACCAGAACATCTGCTGGGCGATGTTGCCCTGCGCGGGCACCGGACCGGACTCGGAGAAGGTCATCCCCTGGGCCTGCGGCGGAGCATATTTCTTCATCCACTCGAGGTACTTGGTGATCGAGTAGACCGCGGCCGGACCGTTGGTGTCGCCGCCGCGCTCGATCGACGAGCCGACCGGACGGCAGCCTTCCATGCGGATGCCCCATTCGTCGACCGGCAGACCGTTCGGAATGCCCTTGTCGCCGTTGCCGGCCATCGACAGCCAGGCGTCGGTGAAGCGCCATCCGAGCGAGGGATCCTTCTTGCCATAATCCATATGGCCGTAGACCTTGACGCCGTTGATCTCCTTGATGTCGTTGGTGAAGAACTCGGCGATATCCTCATAGGCCGACCAGTTCACGGGAACACCGAGCTCGTAGCCATACTTGGCCTTGAACTTGGCTTTGTAGTCCGGGTTGGTGAACCAGTCGTAGCGGAACCAATAGAGGTTCGCGAACTGCTGGTCGGGCAGCTGATAGAGCTTGCCGTCCGGTGCGGTGCCGAACGACTTGCCGATGAAGTCGTTGACGTCGAGCATGGGGTCGGTGACGTCCTTGCCCTCGCCGGTCATGTAGTCCGACAGCGCGATGGTCTGGCCGTAGCGGAAATGCGTGCCGATCAGATCGCTATCGTTGATCCAGCCGTCGTAGACGTTCTTGCCGGACTGCATCTGGGTCTGCAGCTTCTCGACGACGTCACCTTCCTGGATGATGTCGTGCTTGAGCTTGATGCCGGTGAGTTCGGAGAACGCCTTGGCCAGCGTCTGCGATTCGTATTCGTGGGTGGTGATGGTCTCGGAGACGACGTTGATCTCCATGCCCTTGAACGGTTCGGCCGCCTTCGCGAACCACTCCAGCTCCTTCTTCTGGTCATCCTTCGACAGCGTCGAGGGCTGGAATTCCGCAATCCACTTCTGGATCGCGGCGTCGTCGGCGGCGCGGACCGGCGCCGAGACGGCGAACGACACCGCAACGAGCGCGGCGACGCTGGTCATGGTCAGAAAGCTATTCTTGGTCAATGGACGTTCCCTTCTCCTAAACTGTCGCATGTTGTTCCTCCGTTGAGCGACAAACTTTTATACAGACCCGGATCGCCCCCGGATCTGGCCGTCCCTTCGCGAGCGTCAGACCGTGCGGAAAATGAGCACGGCCGTGGCCAGCGAAATTCCTGATGCGAGCCAGAGGCGCGAGATCTCGACGCCATCCTCGCCGCCGATCGGCAGCGTTGCGATCGCATCCGTGCCGATGAAGGCAATCCACAGCAGATGGATGACTGCGGCTGTCACGAGAGAGATGAACAGGCGGTCACCGCGCGTCGTCGGGATGCGCAGGACACCGACCCGCTCGGCCTCTGGATAGACCGCGGCAAGATAGGTCATGACCGCGAGCGTGCAGCCGAGCGCGGCGAAAAAGATCGCCGTCGGCAACGTCCAGGCCATCCATGCGATGGAGTCCATAAGCTCTACTCCTTGCTCATGATCTGGTCCGAAAACCGGTTTCCACTTTTCGGGATCATGAGCGCTCCTACACGCGACCGAGCGCGAAACCGCTCGCGATGTAATTGCGGACGAACCAGATCACGAGCGCGCCCGGAATGATGGTGAGCACGCCGGCGGCGGCGAGCAGGCCCCAATCCATGCCGGCCGCCGACACCGTGCGCGTCATGATCGCGGCGATCGGCTTGGCCGACACCGAGGTCAGCGTGCGCGCGAGCAGCAGCTCGACCCACGAGAACATGAAGCAGAAGAAGGCGGCGACGCCGATGCCGCTTGCGATCAGCGGCACCAGGATCTTGATGAAGAAGCGCGGGAAGGAATAGCCGTCGAGGAAGGCGGTCTCGTCGATCTCGCGCGGTACACCGGAGACGAAACCTTCGAGGATCCAGACCGCTAGGGGCACGTTGAAGATGCAATGCGCGAGCGCCACCGCCCAGGGCGTATCGAATAGGCCGATCGCCGAATAGAGGTTGAAGAACGGCAGCGCATAGACCGCCGCCGGCGCCATGCGGTTCGACAGCAGCCAGAAGAACAGGTGCTTGTCGCCGAGGAAGCGGTAGCGCGAGAACGCGTAGGCCGCCGGCAGCGCGACCGAGATCGAGATGATGGTGTTGAGAACGACGTATTCGAGCGAATTGATGTAGCCGGAATACCAGCTTTCGTCGGTGAAGATGCGCTTGTAATGCTGCAGCGTCGGCGCATGCGGCCACAGGGTCATCGTCGAGACGATCTCGGCGTTGGTCTTGAAGCTCATGTTGACGAGCCAGTAGATCGGCAGCAGCAGGAAGATCAGGAACAGCGCCATGATGAGGCGGCGGCCGGGAATCGAGTGCATCACACGGCTCCTTCCTGCTGTTTCCGCTCGGAGCCCGCATTGGTCATGACGGTGTAGAAGATCCAGCAGACGATCAGGATGATGAGGTTATAGACCAGCGAGAGCGCAGCCGCCTTGCCGAGGTCGAACTGGCCGAGCGCGATCTTGACCAGTTCGATCGACACGAAGGTGGTCGAGTTGCCGGGGCCGCCGCCGGTGACGACGAACGGCTCGGTGTAGATCATGAACGAGTCCATGAAGCGCAGCAGCACGGCGATCAGCAGCACACGGTTCATCTTCGGCAGCTGGATCGCCTTGAACACGGCCCAGCGCGAAGCGCCGTCAATTTGGGCCGCCTGGTAATAGGCTTCGGGGATCGACTTCAGGCCGGCGTAGCAGAGCAGTGCGACGAGGCTGGTCCAGTGCCAGACGTCCATCACGATGACGGTGACCCAGGCATCGATGTCGTTGGAGACGTAATTGTAATCGAGACCGATGTGGTTGAGGACGTAGCCCATCAGACCGATATCGGGCCGGCCAAAGATCTGCCAGATCGTGCCGACCACGTTCCACGGTATCAGCAGCGGCAGCGCGAGGATCACGAGGCTGGCCGCGACCGTCCAGCCCTGGCGCGGCATCGACAGTGCGACGACGATGCCGAGCGGCACCTCGATGGCGAGGATCACCAGCGAGAAAAACAGGTTGCGCCCGAGCGAAGCGAGGAAACGGCCGCCGAGGTCGGTCGAGGGATCGAGCAACTCCTTGAACCAGCCGACACCGTTCCAGAAGAACTGGTTGTTGCCGAAGGTGTCCTGCATCGAATAGTTCACCACCGTCATCAGCGGCAGCACCGCCGAGAAAGCGACGACCAGGAACACCGGCAGCACCAGGAACCAGGCTTTTTGGTTGACGGTCTTGTCCATCAGGCGGCTCCCTCCACCAGAAGGCTGTCGGCGTAGACGTGGACATGGGACGAATCAAACTTCAGTCCGGCCATGCCGTCGGATGGCGTGAAGCCAGCAGGCGCGCGCGCGGCCAATCTGGCCTCACCGACGCGGACCCGCGCGAAGCGGATGCGGCCGAGATCGTCGACACGCTCGATCTTCGACGTGAGCAGGCCGGGCGTCGGCGTGACGGCGTCGACGAATTCGGGACGCACGCCGATTTCGATCTTCGCACCGGCCGGAAGGTTGTCATAGCTGCGGTTGAGCGCGATGACGTGGCCGTCGATGCGCGCCTCGCGTCCCCTCACCTCCGCCGGCAGGATGTTCATACCGGGCGAGCCGATGAAGTAGCCGACGAAGGTGTGCGCGGGCTTGTCGAACAGCTCCGCCGGGGTGCCGCTTTGCACCACGCGGCCGTCATGCATGACGACGACGGTGTCGGCGAAGGTCAGCGCCTCGGTCTGGTCGTGGGTGACGTAGATCATCGTGAGATCGAGCTCGCGATGCAGCGCCTTCAGCTTCGAGCGCAGCTGCCATTTCAGCTCGGGATCAATCACGGTCAGCGGCTCGTCGAACAGCACGGCGGCGACGTCGGAGCGGACGAGACCACGGCCGAGCGAGATCTTCTGCTTAGCGTCGGCCGTGAGCCGCGTCGCCTTGCGGTTCAGATAGGGTTCGAGGTCGAGCAGGCGGCCGATCTCGGCAACGCGCTTGTCGATCTCGGCCTTCGGCACGCCGCGGTTCTTCAGCGGAAACGCCAAATTCTGCCCTACCGTCATGGTGTCGTAGATCACCGGAAACTGGAACACCTGGGCGATGTTGCGCTTCTGGGTTGACAGCGGTGTGATGTCCTCGCCGTCGAACAGGATTTTCCCCCGCGACGGCGTGATGATGCCGGAGATGACGTTGAGCAGCGTGGTCTTGCCGCAACCGGACGGGCCGAGCAGCGCATAGGCGCCGCCCTGCCGCCAGGTCATGGTCACCGGCTTCAGCGCAAAGCTGTCCTGCGGCGCATCATTGCCGCCGTAGGAGTGCGCGAGATCGACGAGGTCAATGCGGGCCATGGCGCATCTCCCTCAAGAGCCGGGCGCGGCGACCAGGCGGTCGGCCGCGTCGAACACGAAGACATCATTGGGATCGAGCACGGCGTCGAGCGTCTGGCCCGGCTCGAACTCGTGCACGCCGTGCAGCACCGCCACCCAGTTCGATCCGTCGCGGGTCAGATGCACGAAACTCTCCGAACCGGTGATCTCGGTCACCGTGACCGTGGCGTGGAAGGCGTGCCGGTCGGCCTCGCCATTGGCAAGCGCGAGCTGATGCGCCCGGAAGCCGACGCGATAGGCGCCGTCGGCCAGCGACGAATAGAGGCCGGAGGCCGGCGAAGCGGCGCCCCCGGCATATTGAACCGAGCCGTTCTTTTTCTCGATGCCGACGAGGTTGAGTGGCGGATCGGAGAACACCTGTGCGACGCGTAGCGTCTGCGGCCGGCGATAGACATTCGCGGTCCCGCCGATCTGGAGCGCCTGGCCTTCCCACATGCACACTGTGTTGCCGCCGAGCAGCAGCGCCTCGGTCGGCTCGGTGGTGGCATAGACGAAGATCGCGCCCGAGGCCTCGAAGATGCGCGGCAGCTCGGCGCGCAGCTCCTCGCGCAGCTTGTAATCGAGATTGGCGAGCGGCTCGTCGAGCAGCACGAGATCGGCTCCCTTGACCAGCGCCCGCGCGATCGCGGTACGTTGCTGCTGGCCGCCGGAGAGCTGGAGCGGCGTACGCTTCAGGAACGGCTCGAGCCGCAGCAGCTTGGCGGCCTCGCCCACGCGCGCTTCGATTTCGGCGCGCGGCTTGCCCTGCACGCGCAGGGGCGAGGCGATGTTCTCGTAGACGGTGAGCGAGGGGTAGTTGATGAACTGCTGATAGACCATCGCAACCGAGCGCTTCCGCACGTCGGCGCCGGTGACGTCCTTGCCGTTGACCAGAACCTTACCACTGGTCGGCTTGTCGAGGCCGGCGAGCAGTCGCATGATCGAGGTCTTGCCCGACAGCGTCGGCCCAAGCAGCACGTTGAGCGTGCCGCTCTCGAGCGTCAGCGAGACGTCGCGGATGTGTTCGACCCCCTCGACGGTCCGGGTCACGTGATCGAGTGTCACGGTCATGAGCGTCCTCCCGCTTCCAGCAGGGGACTTTGCGGCACAGCGTGGGTTGCAATCCAGTCGTCAAGTGCAGCGATCTCATCGGCAGATAGTCGCAGGCCGAGCTTGGAACGGCGCCAGACGACGTCCTCGGCGGTCACGGCCCATTCATTGGCCATGAGGTAGCGGACCTCGCGTTCGGTCAACGTCGCACCAAAGGCCTGGCCGAGATCGGCCGACGATTTGGCGTCGCCGAGCAGCTTGATGGCCTTGGTGCCATAGGCGCGCGCGAGCCGCCTGGCGTGCTCGTGGCTGAGGAAGGGATAGCCGCGCTGCAGCTCGGCGATCAGGCCGTCGATGTCGGACACATTCATGTCGCCGCCGGGCAGCGGCCATTTGCCCGTCCAGCCCTCCCGCGCTTTTGCGCTGCGAAGATAGGGCGCGAGCCGCTCCAGCGCCTCCTCGGCGAGCCGGCGATAGGTGGTGATCTTGCCGCCATAGATCGACAGCAGAGGCACGCCGCCGGGCGTGTCGAGCTCGAACACGTAGTCCCGCGTCGCGGCCTTGGCTTCGCTGGCGCCGTCGTCATAGAGCGGGCGCACACCGGAATAGGTCCAGACCACGTCGTCCGGCGTCACGGGCTTCGCCAGATATTCGCTCGCCGCGGTGCAGAGATACTGGACCTCCTCCGGCGTCGCCTTCACCTTGGCGGGATCGCCGTCATAGTCGCGATCCGTGGTGCCGATCAGCGTGAAGTCGTCCTGGTACGGGATCACGAAAATGATGCGGCCGTCGGCGTTCTGGAACATGTAGGCGCGGTCGTGGTCGTAGAGCTTCCTGACCACGATGTGCGAGCCCTGCACCAGGCGCACCTTGGCTTTCGCGTTGACGCCGGCGCCGCGGCCGAGCACGTCCTCGACCCAGGGGCCGCCGGCATTGACCAGAGCCTTTGCCTGGATCTGCGACCGCTCACCCGTCAGCGTGTTGACCATGCTCACGGTCCAGAGACCGCCGGACTGCTTGATATCCGTTGCGCGGGTGCGGGTGCGGATCTCGGCACCCTTGTCGGCGGCATCGCGCGCATTGAGCACGACGAGGCGGGCGTCGTCGACGAAGCAGTCGGAATATTCGAAGGCGCGGGAGTAGCGATTCGGGATCAGCGGCTTGCCGACCTCGTCACGCCGGAGATCGACCGAGCGGGTCGCCGGCAACAGATGGCGGCCGCCGATGTGGTCATAGAGGAAGAGGCCGAGACGCAGCAGCCAAGCGGGGCGCAGGCCAGAGTGATGCGGCAATACGAAACGCAGGGGGCGGATGATGTGGGGCGCGATGCCCCAGAGGATCTCGCGCTCGATCAGCGCCTCGCGAACCAGGCGAAACTCGTAATATTCGAGATAGCGCAGGCCGCCATGGACCAGCTTGGTCGACCAGGACGATGTCCCGCTCGCCAAATCGTTCATTTCGCACAGGAAAACCGTGTTGCCGCGGCCCACCGCGTCGCGCGCGATGCCGCAGCCATTAACACCGCCTCCAATGATGGCGAGGTCGAAAATACGCTCCAACAGACGCATCCCCCGGCGACCGCCCGTTCCGTCGGGCGGTTACTTTCGTTTCTCATTAGATCACACCGGAAAACGAAAGCAAGATGAAAGAGAGGCGAAAGAAAGTGAAAGGAGAGCTTATTCAACGCCAATGGGACGGAGAAATCGGCAGAAGCCCGGGCGATTTGGAGGCAAATGGCCCGGTTGAGCGGCAGGGCGAGGCGGCCTTGCGACAACAACAAAGCGCACCACTTGAATGTAGCAATGTATCTACATATAGTTTGACGGGTAAAGCCTGCCGTGGCGATAAGGACGCTGACGATGGTCACCACCTTGACCAGCCGAGAATTCAACCAGGATACGAGCGGCGCCAAGAAGGCGGCCTCGGAGGGGCCGGTCTTCATCACGGATCGCGGCCGCCCGGCCCATGTCCTGCTGACGATCGAGGACTATTTGCGGCTAAGCGGCGGCCACATGAGCCTTGCCGAAGCCTTGGCGCAGGCGAACGCGGATTTTGATTTCGATCCGCCTCGGCTCACCGGCGGAATCTCCAGGCCCGCCGATCTCGACTGATGTTTCTGCTGGACACCAATGTCATTTCCGAACTGAGGCGGCCGGACAGGGCTGATCGCAATGTCCTCGCCTGGGCCAACGCTGTGCCCGCGGCCAATTTTTTCATGTCCGCCATTTCAATTCTTGAAATTGAACTTGGCGCGCGTCTGATCGAGCGCAAAGACGCGGTGCAGGGCGCCATCCTGCGCGCCTGGATCGACGATCACATTCTGGCCCGCTTCGAAGGGCGGATCCTGGCGATCGATATTGCGGTGGCGCAGCGGTGTGCGCAACTTCACGTCCCCAATCCACGGGCTGAACGCGACGCCCTCATTGCAGCAACCGCGCTTGTTCATGGCCTGACGGTTGTTACGCGCAATGTCGGGGATTTCGAACCAACTGGTGTGACGCTGATCAACCCGTGGAGCGCTCGATAAGACCCTAACGCAGCCGTACCACCGGCGAGGCTTCCTGCACCTCGGCCTGGACGTCATCGACATCTCCCGCCCCCTTCGGCATCGCCGCCATCACCTCGATGCCCTTGCTGTGGCAGATCGTGGCGAGGCGCTCGGGCAGCTCCTGGTCGGTGACGAAGGTCTGGATCTGGGTCATGTGCGCGATGCGCACCGGCGCGCTGCGGCGGAGTTTTGTGGAATCGGCAACCAGCATCACGCTGCGGGCATTGGCGATGATGGCCTGCGCGACCTGCACCTCGCGATAATCGAAGTCGAGCAGCGCGCCCTCCTCGTCGATCGCGGACGCGCCGATGATGGCGTAGTCGACCTTGAACTGGCCGATCAGCTGCGTCGCGGTCGAGCCGACCACGGCGCCGTCGGCACGCCGCACCGTGCCGCCGGCGACGACGACCTCGATGCGGGGATGGCGGTAGAGCAGCATCGCGACGTTGAGATTGTTGGTGATGACGAGGAGGTCCTCGTGCGAGGTCAGCGCGCTCGCGACCTCCTCGGTCGTGGTGCCGATGTTGATGAACAGCGAGCAGCCGTTCGGGATCAGCGATGCAGCGGCAGCTCCAATCGCCTTCTTCTCGTCGGCGGCGACGAAGCGCCTCGCCTCATAAGCGAGGTTTTCGACGCCGGAGGCGATGATGGCGCCGCCATGGATGCGGGTCAGCGACCTCCGCTCGCAGAGATCATTGAGATCCTTGCGGATGGTCTGCGCCGAGACTTCGAAGCGGCGCGCGAGCTCCTCGACCATGACGCGGCCAGAGGCCCGCGCGATGTTGAGGATTTCGGCTTGGCGATGGGTCAGTCCGGTCACGGCAAAGGCCTCAAATCAGGAAGCCGCATGGTGCGGCGGTTCTCGCCTTCGGTCAATGCACGCTGCGATCACGGTTAGCCATGCGGCCGCTCACCACGCCATCTCCTACCAAGCCATTCTCACCACGACATGGCGCTCGCGAGACGCGCGAGCAGCTGCGGATCGTCGAAGGCGCCGGCGGATGCGATGGCGCCGGCTGCAACCAGGTCAGCATGGCTGAGGCTGGTCCGGACGCCGATGGTCGGAATGCCGGCCGCCGTGGCCGATTGGACGCCGGTGCGGGAGTCCTCGAATGCGATCGAGGCCTCCGGCCTGGCGCCGACGAAGCGCAGCCCTTCCTGATAGGGCAGCGGATGCGGCTTGCCGTGCGGCAGTTCGGCACCGATCACGAGCGCCTTGAAACGATGCGTGATGCCGAGGCCGGAAAGCAGCAACTCGGCATTGAGGCGCGGCGCGTTGGTCACCGCCACCATGGGAATGCCGGCAGCGTCCGCACGGTCGAGCAGCGCCATCAGGCCCGGCAGCGGCTCGATCTGCCCGGCCACGAGTTCGCGGAAGACTTCCTCCTTCTCGTCGAGGATCGAGGCGCGCCGCTCCGGCGCCTCGTCCGGCAGAAAGCGCTCGCCGATCGCGATATTGGCGAAACCTTGCAGCTCTCTGGAGAAGCGCGCGTGATCGAAGATGTGGCCGCGAGGGCCGAGAACCTGGTTGAAGGCCTTCAAGTGCAGCGGGTCGGTGTCGGCCAGCGTGCCGTCGATGTCGAACAGCAGGGCCCTGCCCGTCGCTTCCGTTGCGGCTTCGATCATGTCCGTACTTTCCCAAATCCGCGGCGCATTGATGCGTGAGACGTATCAATAAGGCTTCGAGCGCGCAATGACGTCATGCTGACGACGAAGTGACACTCGACAAAGCCGCGCGCGGCTGCAACACTTCCCGCAAGATCAAAAAGGAGGAAACGATGACGATCAACCGACGCGATCTGGCTCTCTCGACTCTTGCCGTCTCCGCGCTTGCGCTCACGACACCGGCGCTCGCCGCATCAGTGGACGAGGACACCGTGACCAAGAAGGTCGAAGCCTTCCGCCTCGCCCAGATTGCGGCCGATCCGAAGGCGCTCGGCGCACTGTGCTGGGACGATCTCAGCTACAGCCACTCCAGCGGCAAGGTCGAGGACAAGGCGACCTTCATCGCCAACGCCACCGACGGCAAGTCGAAATTCCTGTCGATCGACTACAAGGACCCCACCATCAAGGTCGTCGGTCCCGCTGCGATCGTGCGCTTCCACTGGATGGCCGAGCAGGAGATGGCGGCGGATGGGAAGAAAGTGCCGACCAACCTTCACATTCTGATGAACTGGCAGAAGCAGGGCGACGAATGGAAGCTGCTGTCGCGGGCCGCGACGAAGTTGTGATCAACGTCATTCCGGTACGCGCCGAAAGGCGCGGGCCCGGAATCCATTGGTCGGCAATTTCTGCAGCGTGATAGATTCCGGATTCGCGCTGCGCGCTCCGGAACGATAGCGGAAGCTATGCGGCTTCCCTCACATCGCCGTTAACCAACTTGCGTGCGGCCCGCTCGGCCTCACGGGCGTTGCGGAAGAGTTGGCCTTCGAGGCGATTGAACTGGTGGGACGAGGCGAAGAAGCAGTAGCCGCCCTGGCCGCGAACGACGATACCCGCGGTCTGTGAATTGACTTCGATTATGTAGCTGTCCGGCATGGCCCGTGGATTCCTCAATGCGGGCAAACAACCGGATCTCTGCCCAAAAGTTCCTCAGGCAAATCAGCCGGCTCTTACCCCGAATCGACGTGCAATTGAGTACGCGGGGAGCCCATCCGTTTTATGACCGGTTGCTGGCGAAGCCGCGACGCGATGACCTGGTCGCGCCACGTTTGGCCGCGCCGCACATCTTCGTGAGATAGGGCAGAGCGCCGCGCGCGGTTAGGTCGCGATCGGCGGATCGTCTCGACGGATCGTTTGCGGACGCCCCTCGTCGTCGATCGAGACATAGGTAAAATTTCCGTCGGTCACCAGGATCGGCTGAAGCTCCCTGCGGCGCAGCGCCCAGGCTTCGAGATGCACGGTCATCGAGGTGCGGCCGACGCGCACGAGATTGGCATAGACGGAAACGAGATCGCCGACATAGACCGCCTTGCGGAAATTCATCGCCTCGATCGCGACCGTCACGGTGCGCGACTTCGCGACCTTCGACGCAAACACGCCGCCGCCGACGTCCATCTGGCTGAGCAGCCAGCCGCCGAAGATGTCGCCGTTGGCGTTGGTATCGGCGGGCATCGCCAGCGTGCGGATACAGAGATCGCCGCCGGGCCCGGTGCCGGAGCTGATAGGGGTGTGGACGTGCGTGTCGGTCATGTGGTCGATCTCCCGCGGCTCTCCGCTCTGGATACAAAGCCGCGGCGCCTTGCGCAACATCGGCACGAGACAGGCATGCGCTATCTCATCGGCCGCCGCGAGGCGACGAAGATTCCGGTATCGTTCAGCTTGCGTTGCCACTCCGCATCGTCGGCCCGGGGCACGCGTCCGGTCGTCGCCGTTACCAGCCGTTCCAGCCTGCTCCACAGCCGGAGACGATCGCACGGATAATTGGCCCATCCATTGATGACACAATAACGGATGGTGTGGTCACGGTGATGACACCAATGATGCTCGGGTGAGCAGACCAGATGCAGCCGTTGCGCCATGCGCAGGAGCAGCGGGCGGACCTGCCAGTGCGCGAGATTGTGAAAGCTCATGCCAAACAGCATGCAGGTCGCGATCACGAACCACACGACCATCAGCGCATAGGTGAGTGCGGAAACCGGAAACAACGCCGTGACGGTGGCCGCGCCCCCGACCACCACCGCGCTCGGCGCCGCACCGAGAGACGCCTGATCGAGGAATCCGTAGAGCAGCACGTGACCGGGATGGGTGTGATGCTCCCGCGTGATTGCGATGCCGCGCCCAAGCATCCCCTCGTCGAGCCAAGTGTCGACCACCCAATGCACCAGCCCCGAGAAAAGGTCAGCGAGGAAATATCCGGCCAGGAGTGCCACGATCAACCACGGCCAGCGCAATCCCACCGCCGGATAATTTCCGACGAGATAGCCGACGCAACAAAGGATCACGACGACATCGGCCCCGCAGCACAGCCGGGTGATGATGATCTCGCGCAGGGTGGCTTGCTGGAAGAACGGGATCGTCGGCATCGGCGATACTCCCACAGGCTCCACCACCCATGATAGCATCTTTTAACCGGCGGCCCCCTATTGCAAACTGTCCCAGCCCGCATCCGGCGCGAAACGTCCGCCGAATCGCTCGGCGAGCCCGCGCAACGTGGACACGACATTCTCCACGCCGCGCGTGCGCGCATAGTTCAGCGGTCCGCCGCGGAACGGTGCATAGCCGGTACCGAAGATCATGGCGCCGTCGACCGCATCGGGATCGTCGACGATGCCCTCGCGTAGGCAGGCGACGCAGACATTGGACATCGGCAGCATCAGGCGGTCGATCATCTGGTCGGTGACGCGCGGACCGGTGTCGGGGAGTGGCGCCTTCTCGGCCTTGCCGTCCTTCCAGGTATAGAAGCCCTTGCCGGTCTTGCGGCCAAGCTCGCCCTTGGCGACTTTTTCGCGCAACCATGCGGGGGTGGGCGGCAGGAGGTCACCGAACTTGGTGCGCAGCATGTCGCCGACGTCGAGGCAGATGTCGAGCCCGACCTGGTCAGCGAGTTCGATCGGCCCCATCGGCATGCCGAACTGCTCGGCCGCGGCGTCGATCAGGCGCTGGTCGGTCTTCTCGTCCAGCATCACCATGGCTTCGAGCATGTACGGCGTCAGCGCCCGGTTGACGAGGAAGCCCGGCGAGCTCTTCACGGAGAGCGGCAGACGATCGATCGCGCCGACGAAAGCCAGCGCCTCCCTCAGCACCTGTGGGTCGTTGCCGTCGTGACTGACGACCTCGACCAATTGCAGCCGCGACACCGGATTGAAGAAATGCAGGCCGACCAGCCGCTCGGGCCGCGCCAGCGCGGTGCGCAGATCCTGAAGCGGAATGCTCGACGTGTTGGTAGCGAGAATCGCGGCCGGCTTCATCCGCGGCTCGAGCCCGGCGTAGACCTTCTGCTTCAGCTCGAGCTTCTCAGGGACTGCCTCGATGATGAGATCGGCATTGCGGACGCCCTCTCCGTCCATGTCCGGGATCAGCCGATCAAGCGCGTCGCGCACCTCTGTCGGCTTGCGGATGATCTTGCCGTAGAGTTCGGCGGCGCGCTTGACGGCGCCCGCGATCGGCTCGGCCTTCATGTCGGCGAGCGAGACGCGCAGCCCCTGCCCGGCGACCCAAGCCGCGATGTCGCCGCCCATGGCGCCGGCGCCGATGACATGGACGTGCTTGATGGTGTTACCGCTGCCTGCCGCCTTCTTCATCTGCTCGCGCAGGAAGAAGACCCGGATCAGGTTCTGGGCGGTCGGCGTCACCATCAGCCTGGCGAACGAGGCCTGCTCGGCCTTCAGCATCGCGGCCTTGTTGCCGCCATGGGCCTCCCAGAGGTCGATCAGCGCGTAAGGCGCGGGATAGTGTTCGCGGGGCGCCGCCTTCGCCGCCTCCGACCGCATGCGCTTGGCCAGGAGACCGCGCACAAAGCCGAAATTCGCCGCACGCGTGAGAAGACCGGGCTTGGCCCGCTTCAGCCGGCCGAACAGTGCGTCCTTCACCGCGCCCCGGACATGACGCTCCTGCGTCACGGTATCGACGAGACCGAGCGCCTTGGCGCGGCGCGCATCGATGGTGCGGCCGGTCAGCATCAACGCCATCGACTGGGTGGGATTGACCAGCGCGGTGAAACGCGCGGTGCCGCCGAGGCCGGGATGCAGACCCAGCATCACCTCCGGGAAGCCGAAGCGCGCCCCATCGATCGCGATGCGCGACTGGCAGGCGAGCGCAACCTCGAGGCCGCCGCCGAGGCAGAAGCCGTGGATCACGGCGACCGTCGGCAGCTTCAAGGCTTCGAGATGATCCACCACCGCATGCGCGGCGCGGATGCGCATCTCGACCATCCCGGGATCGCCGGCGATCCCGGGATCGCTGGCACCACGGAATTCGTTGACGTCGGCGCCGGCGATGAAGCCGGACGGTTTGGCGGAGCGGATCACGAGGCCGGCGGGACGCTCGGTCTCGATCACCGCGAGCACGGCATCGAACTCCTCCATCACGTCCGAGGACAGCGTGTTGGCGCTGGCGTCCGCGCGGTCGAACAGCAGCCAGGCCACGCCGTCCTCATCGCGCGTCAGCTTGAAGTGCCTGTAGGGACTGTCCGTCGCCGGCTTGGGTCCGAGCTCCAGCACGCGGTCGCCCAGCGCGGTCATGATCTTCGAATCCATGGTCACACCGCCTCGATCAGCATGGCGCCGCCGAGCCCGCCGCCGATGCACTCGGTGGCAATTCCGCGCCGCGTGCCGAGCCGCTTCATCGCATTGACGAGATGCAACACGATTCGATTGCCGGAGGTGCCGACGGGATGGCCGAGCGAGATCGCGCCGCCATCGACATTGAGCTTTTCGCGGTCGACCTCGCCGGCGGCGCCGTCAAGGCCGAGAATCTCGCGGCAGAACTTGTCGTCATTCCAGGCAGCCAGGCAACCAAGCACCTGCGTCGCGAAGGCTTCGTTCAGCTCCCAGGTCTCGACGTCCTTGATGGTGAGGCCGTTGCGCTGAAGCAGCGGCGTCGCCGACATCACCGGACCGAGACCCATGATGCTAGGGTCGAGCGCGGCCCAATTGCTGTCGACGATGACGGCCTTCGGCGTCAGCCTGTGCTTTGCGACCGCGGCGTCGGAGGCGAGGATCACCCAGGACGCGCCGTCGGTGATCTGCGAGGAATTGCCGGCGGTGACCTTGCCCCAGGGACGCTCGAACACCGGCCGGAGCTTTGCTAGCGTCTCGGCCGTCGAGTCCGGACGTACGCCATCGTCGTGGTCGAAGAATTTTCCATTACGGGAGAACGCGGTCTCGACCTCGCCCTTTAGATAGCCCTCCGTCTGCGCATGCGCGAGCCGGCGATGGCTCTCGGCGGCGTAGGCATCGGACTGCGCGCGCGTAATGCCGAAGAGATGGCCGACGACTTCGGCGGTCTGCCCCATGTTCAGATCGGTGATGGGGTCGGTCAGCCCGCGCTCCAGGCCAATGATGGGCTTGAGATCGCGCGGCCGCAGCTTGAACGCGGCGGCGGCCTTCGCGGCGATGCCCTTGGCTGTGGCAAGGCCGGCGAACCAGCGCACGCCGGAATTGGGCCAGACCAGCGGCGCATGACTCAGAGCCTCGGTGCCGCCGGCGAGGATCATGTCGGCATGGCCTTCGCGGATGTAACGATAGGCCGTGTCGATCGACTGCATGCCGGAGCCGCAATTGATCTGCACGGTGAAGGCGACCATGTCCTCGCCCATGCCGAGCCGAAGCGCGGCGACGCGGGCCGGATTCATCTCGTCCGCGATCACGTTGACACAGCCGAGGATGACCTGGTCGAAAGCAGTCGCCGCGAACGGCTGCCGCGCCAGCAGCGGCCGTCCGCACTGCACGGCGAGATCGACCGGCGTGAACGGCCCGGGGCCCGAGCGCGCCTTCAGGAACGGCGTCCGGCTGCCGTCAACGATGAAAACCGGTCGTGCCATCAGCTCGCCGCCCTCTGTTCACCCAGGTCCTGGAAGAACTGATGCACGTCGCCGGATTTCTTGTAAATCGGCGACAGCGCCTCCGGCGCAAAATCGTCGACCTCGATGACTTTTGTGACCGCTTCGTGAGCCTCGGCAAGCTGCTCGCCTTCAGCCTGCGTGATCACGCCCTTGGCCACGGCGTCCTTCCAGTCGCGGATGTGCGCCGCGCGCATGCGCTTGGCGATGGCGTCGGTGCCCGTGACCAGCGTGAACGCGCGCTCCAGCCGGGCGAAGCCGCCGTCGTCGTCGACATGGGCCAGGTCCGGCGTGAGCCGCTCGCGCGCGGCCGAAGGCTCCAGCACGATCCCAGCACATTGGTGAACGACCCGGTCGGACGGGCCGAGCACGCGGGCACCGAACGGCTGGATCACGAGCTTGAGGAAGCCCGCGACGAAACGGTTCGGCAGATTGGCGAGGATTTCCGCAAGCCTGTTTTCGATCGTCTTGAAGCCGGTCGCCATGCACCATTCCAGCGCGGCAAAGTCTTCCTTCTGCCGGCCCTCGTCCTGCCAGCGTTTCAGCGCCGCCGATAGCAGGTACAGCTCGGACAGGATGTCGCCGAAGCGCGCCGACAGCATCTCCTTGCGCTTGAGTGCGCCGCCGAGCGTCAGGAGCGCCATGTCGGCGCAGAGCGCAAATGCCGCCGAATAGCGCGAGAGCTGGCGATAGAAGGGCGTGGCGTCGCCCGCGTCAGGCGCCATCGCGAACGCGCCGAAAGTCCAGCTCCGGCCGAAAGCCCGGAACAGGGTTCGGACGCTGTGGCCAACATGTTTCCAGAACGCCTTGTCGAACGCGGCGAGCCCGCGGTCGCGGTCGGTGTCGGCAAGCGCGGTCATCTCGGCGAGCAGATAGGGATGGGCGCGGATCGCGCCCTGCCCGAACACGATGAGGTTGCGGCTGAGGATGTTGGCGCCCTCCACCGTGATGCCGACGGGCACGGCGCGGTGGAGATTGCCGAGATAATTCTGCGGGCCGTCGATCACGGCCTTGCCGCCGTGGATGTCCATGGCGTCGTCGACCGCGGTGCGCATCCGCTCGGTCGCATGCAGCTTCATGATGCCGGAGATGACGGCAGGATGAACGCCGGCATTCAAGGCCGCACAAGTGAGCCGGCGCGCGGCGTCGAGCTGATAGGCGGTTGCGACGATGCGCGCGAGCGGCTCCTCGACCCCCTCGAACTTGGAAATGGAGATGCCGAACTGCTCGCGGATGCGGGCATAGGCGCCGGTCGTGCGGGCCGCATAAGCGGCGCCGGCCGCCGACAGTGAGGGCAGCGAAATGCCGCGGCCGGCGGCGAGCGCGGTCATCAGCATCTTCCAGCCCTGCCCCAGCCGCTCCTTGCCGCCGATGACGTAGTCGAGCGGGATGAAGACATCGCGGCCCCGGTTCGGGCCGTTCTGGAACACCTGCATCGACGGCAGGTGGCGCTGGCCAATCTCGACACCGGGCAAATTGGTCGGGATCAGCGCGACCGTGATGCCGAGCTCCTCCTGCTGTCCAACGAGATGATCCGGGTCGTAAGCCTTGAAGGCGAGCCCAAGCAGGGTCGCGACCGGGCCGAGCGTGATGTAGCGCTTGTGCCAGTTGAGCCTGAGGCCGATGACCTCGCGGTCCTCGAAGGTACCCTTGCAGATGATGCCGGTGTCGACCATCGAAGCGGCATCGGAGCCGGCTTCCGGGCTGGTGAGGCCGAAGCAGGGAATGTCGCGGCCATCGGCGAGGCGCGGCAGCCAGCGCTCCCGCTGCTCTTTGGTGCCGAAATGCATCAGCAGCTCACCGGGCCCGAGCGAATTCGGCACCATCACCGTCACGGCGGCCGCAATCGAGCGGGTCGAGATCTTGCGCACGACTTCCGAATGGGCGTAGGGCGAGAAGCCGAGGCCGCCGAATTCCTTCGGAATGATCATGCCGAAGAACTTTTCGCGCTTGACGAAGTGCCAGACATCCGGCGGCAAATCGCGCCATTCCCAAAAAATCTTCCACTCGTCGAGCATGGCGCAGAGCTCTTCGACGGGGCCGTCGAGGAAGGCCCGCTCCTCCTCAGTCAGTTTGGCCGGCGCAATTTTCAGCAGCTTCGACCAATCGGGGTTGCCGGTGAAGAGATCGGCATCCCACCAGACGTCACCCGCCTCCAGCGCCTCGCGTTCGGTATCGGACATCGCCGGCAGCACGCCGCGGGCCCAGGAAAATATCGGCTTGGTGATGGTGTCGCGGCGGAAGCTCATGGCTGACCTCATGCATCGGCGCGTTTGTCGGGCATTTTAGCGGAAAGTGGCCGGGGCGAGTGAACACTTCGGCTGCGAAATGAAGCGAATTGACGCGGCCGGGCGGCCGCCCCGGGGCCATAACGGCCGGGTCGTGCTGGCAGTTCCGGGAGAGGGATGGGGCCAGATGTCTCCCCCACGTCGTTCCGGGCTCGCCTCTTGGCGCGAGCCCGGAATCCATTCATCCAACCACTCTGCGGCTCGATGGATTCCGGGCTCGACGCTGACGCGTCGCCCCGGAATGACAGCGGAGAGAGCGAGCGGGATTAATCCGGGCGCACCATCTCGAACATGTTTTCCGGCTTGATTTCGAAATAATCGCCGCGGCGGCCGGCGCGGACGATCGGGCGGGCGGCGGCGGTCTGGTAGACGCCGTCCTCGATCATGGCCTTGTCGATGTGGACGGCGACGACCTCGCCCAGCGTCAGCCAGGCATCGGCCTCCTTGCCGTCGGCGCCCTTGAGGCGGACGATGTCGGACACTTTGCACTCGAAGGCGACGGGGCTCTCGCCGACGCGCGGCACATTGACGAGCTTGCCGGGCACGGCGGTGAGGCCCGCGATCTCGAATTCGTCGACCTCGGGGGCGACATGCGCGGCAGTCGCGTTCATGTGCTTGGCAAGGTCCATCGTGGCGAGATTCCAGACGAACTCGCCGGTCTGCTGGATGTTCTCGACCGTGTCCTTCCAATTGGTGGAGGAGAAGCCGATGATCGGCGGCACATAGCAGAACGCGTTGAAGAAGCTGTAGGGCGCGAGGTTGACATGGCCCTTGGTGTCGCGGGAGGAAATCCAGCCGATCGGCCGCGGCGCGATGATGGCGTTGAAGGGATCGTGCTTGAGGCCGTGGCCCTTGCAGGGCTCGTAGAAGTACAGGTCTTTGTCGGTCACGCGAGGCCTTCCCTGATCCTGGTAGCCCGGATGGAGCGAAGCGTAATCCGGGGCCGCTAGCGCAACGCTGAACCATCCCGGATTGCGCTTCGCTCCATCCGGGCTACGTCAGCCTGCTTATAAGAGAAATTCCGCCGCCCCGTCAGTGGCGCGGCGACAGACCGGCGATGACGAAATCGATCATCTGGTCGATGGTCGGGCCCGGCTTGGTGGCGCACTGGGCGATCATCTGGGGGTGGAAGAACCGCATCATCGCGGTGCAGGCGCACAGCGAGGCCAGCTGGGGGTCCGGCGCCTCGAACTCGCCCGAGGCCACGCCTTGCGCGATCATCTGGCCGACGAACCGGGCGATACACTCCATGTGGTTGACGCAGACGTCCCAGTCCTCCTGCATCGCAATCTCGACCATCTCGTGCAACTTGTTGTCGCCGACATAGCGTTCGGTGTTCATGCGGTGGATGGTGGTGAGCAGTTCGCGGAAGCGCTCCGGCACCGGACCGGGCTTCGCCACGATCCGCTGCGCCTCAAGCTCGACCTCGCCCATGAGCGAGCGCGCCACCGACTGATGGATCGCCTTCTTCGATTCGAAGAAGCGATACACGTTGGCGGGGCTCATCCTGAGCTCCTTGGCGATGTCCCCGACCGTGGTCTTCTGGTAGCCGATCTGACGGAACAGCCGCTCGGCCACCTCGAGAATACGATCCCGGGTGTCGCCTTCGATATGTTCCGCAATCAGTGTCATCTGTCAGGACTCGTCAATCAGCACTTCATCTCACTTATTCAGCCGCTTCAGCAAGCGGAATTGCGGGATGATCATCGCTGCCATGCTGCGACGCGGCAGGCTGCTCGGGCGTCCCCGCCTCGTCCAGGCTCTTCCGGAACCAAAGTGCATAGAGGCCCGGCAAATACAGCAGCGTCAGGAAGGTCGCGACGAACAGGCCACCCATGATGGTGATTGCCATCGGGCCCCAGAAGGCCGAGCGCGACAGCGGGATCATGGCGAGGATGGCCGCGAGCGCGGTCAGCACCACCGGACGGGCGCGGCGCACGGTGGCCTCCACGATCGCCTCGCGCCGGGTCAGGCCGTGGGAGACGTCGGTCTCGATCTGGTCGACCAGGATGACCGTGTTGCGCATGATCATGCCGGCAAGCGCGATCAGGCCGAGCAGCGCCACGAAGCCGAACGGGGCATTGGCGACGTTGAGGCCAAACGAGGCCCCGACGATGCCGAGCGGCGCGGTCAGGAACACCAGGATCAGGCGCGAGAAGCTCTGCAGCTGGATCATCAGCAGCGTCAGCATCACCATGACCATCAGCGGGAAGAGGACGAAGATCGAGGCGTTGCCCTTGGCGGATTCCTCGAACGCGCCGCCCGCCTCGATCCGGTAGGCCGGCTCGAGGTGGTCCTTGATCGCCTTCAGCTTCGGCGTGATCTGGCCGGTGACGTCGGGCGCCTGCACGCCGTCGACGACGTCGGAGCGCACCGTGATCGCCATGTCGCGGTTGCGCCGCCACATGATCGGCTCCTCGTGGGCATACTCGATCTTGGCGACCTGCTGCAGCGGCACGGCAACGCCGTTTCGCGAAGTGATGGTGAGGTCGCCGACGCCGCCGAGGTCGAGGCGTTCGGACGGGATCGCACGGGCGACCACGCCGACCTTCTCGATGCCATCGCGCACGGTCGTGACCTGCGAACCCGAGATCAGCAGCGCGAGCGCCTGCGACACGTCCTGCGGGGTCAGGCCCAGGGCGCGGGCACGATCCTGGTCGACGACGAGCTTGAGGTAGGGCGACTGCTCGTTCCAGTCGAGCTGGACGTCCTTGACGTTCTTGTTCTGCCGCATGACGTCGCGGACCTGATAGGCGATCTCGCGCACCTTGTTGGCGTCGGGACCGATCACGCGGAACTGCACGGGGAAGCCGACCGGCGGGCCGAAATTGAAGCGGTCGACGCGGACGCGCGCCTCGGACAGGAAGCCGTCGGCAACCGCGCTCTCGATCTTGGCCTTGACGCGCTCGCGTCCCTCGACGCCCTTGGCGACGACGACGATCTCGGCAAAGGCCTCGTTCGGCAGCTGCGGATTGAGGCCGAGCCAGAAGCGCGGCGAGCCCTGGCCGACGTAGGAGGTGTAGGTCTCGATGTCCTTGTCGTCCTTCAGCAGCGTCTCGGCCTTCTTCACCGCCTTTTCGGTGACGTTGAAGGCGGTGCCCTCAGGCAGGCGCAACTGGAAGAACAGCTCGGGCCGCTCCGACAGCGGGAAGAACTGCTGCTGGACATGGCCGAAGCCGACGACCGAGGCGATGAAGATGCCGACGGTCGCGACCACCACGGTGATGCGGTGGTTGACGCACCATTGCACGATGGCGCGCAGGCCCCGGTACATGCGGGTCTCGTACACCGCGTGCGGATCGTGATTGTGGTGCACCTTGATGTTGGGCAGCAGCATGACGCCGATATAGGGCGTGAAGATCACCGCCACGAACCAGGAGGCGACCAGCGCAATCGCCACGATCCAGAAGATGCTGCCGGCATATTCGCCGACCGCCGAATTGGCAAAGCCGATGGGGAGGAAGCCAGCGGCCGTGACCAGCGTTCCCGTGAGCATCGGAAACGCAGTTGATTCCCAGGCAAACGACGCCGCGCGCATGCGGTCCCAGCCCTGCTCCATCTTCACCACCATCATCTCGACCGCGATGATGGCGTCGTCGACGAGCAGGCCGAGCGCGATGATCAGCGCACCCAGCGTGATGCGGTGCAGGTCGAGGCCCATCATGTTCATGACGATGAAGACGATGCCGAGCACCAGCGGCACCGATAGCGCGACCACGATTCCGGTCCGCCAGCCGAGTGCCAGGAACGAGACGAACAGCACGATCACGAGCGCTTCCATGAAGGAGTGCACGAACTCGCCGACTGCGTGCTCGACCACCTTGGGCTGGTCGGCGATCAGCTTGACGTCGATGCCCTGCGGCACCGCCTTCATGAATTCAGCCGTCGCCTTCTCGACCTCCTTGCCGAGCTCGAGGATGTTGGCGCCCTTGGCGGTGACGACACCGATGCCGATCGCGGCCTTGCCTTCCTGACGGACGACGAAGCTCGGCGGATCGACATAGCCGTGGGTGACGGTGGCGATGTCGCCGAGGCGGAACACGCGGCCATTGCTCTCGACCGGCGTCTCGGCGACGGCCTTGGCGCCGTCGAGCGCGCCCGTGACGCGCAGCGGCACGCGCTGCGCGGAGGTTTCGACCGTGCCGGCCGGCGTCACGTTGTTCTGCTTGGCGAGCGAGTCGAACAGCGCCTGCGGTGTGATGCCGAGGGTGGCGAGCTTGGCGTGGGAGAACTCGACGAAGATGCGCTCGTCCTGGTTGCCGTAGACGTCGACCTTGGTCACGCCGGGCACCTTCAGCATGCGCTGACGGAAGCCTTCCGAGACCTTCTTGAGCTGGGCGTAGTCAGCGCCGTCGCCGGTCATCATGTAGAGGATGGAATCGACGTCGGAGAACTCGTCGTTGACGACGGGTCCCAGGATGCCTGACGGCAGCTGGCCCTGTACGTCGGCGAGCTTCTTGCGCAAGAGGTAGAAGAGATAGGGCACGTCCTTCGGCGGCGTGGAGTCGCGGAAGGTGACCTGCAGCGCGGTGAAGGCCGGCTTGGAATAGGTCTGCACCTTCTCGAAATAGGGCAGCTCCTGGATCTTCTTCTCGATGGGGTCCGCGACCTGGGTCTGCATCTCCTGCGCGGTCGCGCCCGGCCAGATCACGGAGACGTTGACCACCTTCACCGTGAAGAACGGATCCTCGGCGCGGCCGAGCTTCTCATAGGAGAAGAAGCCGGCAACGCCGAGTATGATCATCAGGAAGAGAACCAGCGTCCGATGGCTGACGGCCCAGGCCGAAAGGTTGAAGCGCTTCATCGCTCTCTCCGAAAAGACGATCCAGTTGCCAAAATAACGACAGCCACTCAGTTCAAACCGTCATCGCGAGGCAGCGAAGCAATCCAGGGGGCTGGGCAGATTCTGGATCGCTTCGCCGCTTCAGCCTTCGCATTTGCGCTCGGGCCGAAACTCGCCTTGCAACGACGAACTCGAAAACGAGACTTAAAAGGACAGTGACGACACGACCCGCACCCGCTGGCCCGGATCCAGCTTCTGCACACCGAGGGCAACGATCTTGGCCCCCTCTTCCACACCGCTGGTGATGACGACGTCGCTGCTCTCGTAGGACTTCACTGCCACCGGCTTCAGCGTGAGCGCGCCGTTGTCGTCGACGACATAAAAGGAGGGCTTGCCGCCTTCGTTGAATAGCGCCGACAGCGGCAGCCGCGCGACGCGTTCGGTGGCGGCGTCCGACAGCGTCAGCGTCGCGGTCATGCCGAGCGAGACCTTGTCGTCGGCCTCGGGCAGCGAGAACTTTGCAAGATAGGTGCGCGTGGCCGGATCGGCCGTCGGCGCGATCTCGCGGAGCTTGGCTGTATACTTCTTGCCCGGCTCCGACCAAAGAGTGACGCTGGCGACGCCCGACTTGGCGCGTCCGACCAGCGTCTCAGGGATCGCGACGACCGCTTCCTTTTCGGCAAAGCGGGCGACACGGATCGAAGCCTGGCCCGCGGAGACCACCTGGCCGGGCTCGATCAGCGTTGCGGTGACGACGCCTCGGGCGTCGGCGTTGAGCGTCGCGTAGGAAAGGGAATTCTTGCTGAGCTCGAGCGCACGCTCGGCGCGGTTCAGGCGGGCGCGGGCTTCGTCTGCAGCCGCGCGGCTGGAGTCCATCTGCGCGTCGGTGGTCCAGCCCTTGGCCTTCAGGTCCTTGGCGCGCTGCTCAGCGGCAGCGGCCTGGGCCAGCACGCCGGTTGCCGCAGTTTGCTCGGCCAGTGCCTGCTCGGCCTGGAGCTTCAGATCGATCTCGTCGAGGGTCGCGAGCGGCTGGCCGATTTCGACGGTCTGGCCGACCTCGACCAGGCGCTTGGCGACCTTGCCGGCGACGCGGAAGCCAAGATCGCTCTCGATTCGCGGCCTGACGGTGCCGACGAAGCTGCGCTCGGGGGTTTCGGCATCATAATGCGCGGTCGCGACCAGAACCGGACGTGGCGGCTCTGCCTTCTCGGCGACGGTGTCATTGCACCCAGCCAGACTCGCCGCCATCAGGGCCAACGACACACCTGCCAACAGCCTGGAATAGCTCGACAAAACCGACCGGACGAACATCGAAGGACACTCCTGTATCTCGAATGAGAGGAATGTCGACTAATCACTGATGAAAGTCAATAATCGTCAGTCATCAGGAATGCGTGATCGTTAAGGGGTGGTAAGGGTCGGAAGGACTATTGGCAGATAGGTGCCCTGATAGGGCACCATGCAGGTTCGTAGCCTGGATCATGCAGGCTACCGAGCTGTGGGGTTTCGCCCTTTACCGCTCCTGCTCAGCAAACTCGTGCGTGCTGTCGTGGCCGCCGACGAACACCAGGATGCCCGCCAGCAGCGGCAGCACGGCGAGCACCAGCAGACCGGTCGAGGTCTGTCCCGTCGCTTCCTTGACCCAGCCGATCAGATAGGGCCCGCCGAAGCCGGCGAGGTTTCCGATCGAGTTGATCAGGGCAATGCCACCGGCGGCCGCGGTGCCGGAGAGCCAGGCGGTCGGCAGCGTCCAGAACACGCCGAAGCAGCAGAACACGCCGATCGCGGCCACCGTCAGCACCACCATCGTCATGGCGGGATCGGTGAGATAGCTGGAGACGGCGAGCGCCACGGCCGTGAGCAGCAGCGGCGCACCGACATGCGTCACGCGTTCGCGCGTCGCATCGGAATGCCGCGCCCACAGGATCATGGCAATGGTGCCGAACAGATACGGGATCGCGGTGACGAAGCCGGTCTGCGCATTGGTCAGCCCAAACGCCTTGACAATCTGCGGCAGCCAGAACTGCATGCCGTAGAGCGCACCGACGAAGCCGAAATAGATCAGGCTGAGCGCGATCACCTTCGGCGAGGACAACGCCTCGCCGAGCGAGAGGTGCTTCACCGCCTGCTTGGCGGCGATTTCCGAATCGAGCTTCGTCTTCAGCCACGCCTTCTGTTCGGCCGACAGCCAGTCCGCCTTCTCCGGCTTGTCGGTGAGATAGAACCAGGTGACGATGCCGAGCAGCACCGAGGGAATGCCTTCGATGATGAAGAGCCACTGCCAGCCCTTCAGGCCCATCGCGCCGTCGAGCCCGAGCAGCAGGCCCGAGATCGGCGCACCGATCACGGTCGAGACCGGCACGGCGATGGCGAAGGCCGCAAGGAAGCGGGCGCGATATTCGGCCGGATACCAATAAGTGAGATAGAGGATGATGCCGGGAAAGAAGCCGGCCTCGGCGACGCCGAGCAGGAAGCGCAGGACGTAGAAGCTCGTCACGCCGCTCGTGAGCGCCATCAGCGCGGAGATGATGCCCCAGGTCACCATGATGCGGGCGATCCAGCGGCTGGCGCCGAACTTCTCCAGCGCCAGATTGCTCGGCACCTCGAAGATGAAATAGCCGATGAAGAAGATGCCGGCGCCCCAGGAGAAGATCAGCGGCGTGAACTTCAGCTCCGCATTCATGGTCAGCGCGGCGAAGCCGAGATTGACGCGGTCGAGATAGGAGAAGAAGTAGGCCAGCACCAGGAACGGAATCAGGCGCCAGGAGATGGCGCGGATCGTCGAGGTCTCGATGTCCGACTTGTTGAAGTTCTTGGCGCCGCCGGGACCGGCATAGGTGGTGGTCTGGCTCATGGCTTCCCCCTGGGTTGTTGCTTTTGTGGGCCGGTTGCCGTTTTCAGCATCGTGGCCAAAGAGTCAATGGAGCAAGCAATGCACTGGACGCAACCGGATAAACCTGTTGCGCCGGTACGGACATCGCAGACCCGCGCCGCCCTCGCGCTCGCGGTGATCGCCTGCGGGCTGTGCCTGCGCTGGTACGGCTTTCCGCTCGGCCTGCCTGCGTTCATCGTGAAATACGGCGGCTCGCTGTTGTGGGCGACGATGGTGTTCTTGATGGTCGGTGTCGTGCTGCCGCAGCTGACGCGGGCGCAGATCGCGACTGTCGCGGTGTTGATCGCGGTTGTCGTGGAGTTCTCCCGACTGGTGCATACGCCATGGCTCGACGCGTTCCGGCTCACCACGGCCGGTGCGCTGCTGCTCGGGCGCATCTTCTCGCCATGGAACCTTGTGGCCTATGCGGTCGGGATAGCGTTCGGGGCCTGGATCGATCGGGTGGCTGAGTTGCGTAAGGTGGGTTAGCGCTGCGTAATCCGCCTCTACTCTCTTCGCTGCGACAGCCGTGGCGGATTACGCCTTCGGCTCATCCGCCCTACGAAGTCGCGTCTACTCCGCCAATTGAAACTGCTCGAAGCGATCGAGCTCGTCCTCGATCTTCTGCTTGAGCTCCTTGCGCCCCGCCGTCTTCTTGCCCTGCCCGGTCCAGGTCCATTTCTGCATCAGCAGCTTCTTCGCCTGCCGATCGGTCTTCAGATCGAGCGCGGCGACGATCTCGTCGCCGACCAGCACCGGCAGCGCGAAATAGCCGAGCTTGCGTTTGGCCTTCGGCACATAGGCCTCGAACAGGTGGTTGTAGCCGAAGATGAGATTGGTGCGCTTGCGCTGGATGATCAGGGGATCGAACGGCGAGAGGATGTGGACGAGATCGGGTGAGACCACCTCGGCGTTCGCCTCGAGCGCGGCCGGCGCCGCCCAATGCTCCTGCTTGCCGGCACCTTCGATAGCGACGGGCACGAGCTCGCCGCGACGGACGCGGGAGGCGATCAGGCCGGCCACCGCCTTCTTGCGCGGCGCGTCGAGGTGGCAGATCGAATCGAGGCTCACCACACCTTGCGACCGCAACGCGCGGTCGAGCAGATAGGCCGTGATCTCCCCGGCCGATGCCGGCCTCGGCAGCTTGTCCCAGCCGAAATGCCGCGTCATCAGCTCGTAGGTCTTGAGCATGCCCTGGCGCTCGCTGATGGTCACGGCGCCGGTATAGAAGGCGAGTTGCAACGCCCGCTTCGAGGGCTTGCGGCTCTGCCACAGATGCTCCTTCTCGGTGAGCACGTCGTCCTCGATGTCGCGGATCGTCAGCGGCCCGGCACGCACCAGCCGCATCACCTTGCGCATGTCCGCGGGCTTCACCGAGGCGAACCATTTGTGTCCCTCGCGCCGATGCTCGCGCATCGCCGGCAGGAACAGACGGAAGTCGCCGGTCGGCACGTAAGAAAGTGCATGCGTCCAATACTCGAACACGCTTCTGTCGACGCTCTGGGCGTGGCGCAGATCGGCGCGGCGATAGGACGGGATCCGGCTGAACAGGATGTGATGGTGGCAGCGCTCGATGACGTTGATGGTGTCGATCTGCACGTAGCCAAGATGGGCGACCGCATCTGCGACGGCCTGCGCTCCCTCGCCGAACGGGGCACGCTCGTTCAGCCGCTGGGCATGCAGCCAGATCTGCCGGGCCTGTGTCGTGGTGAGGGGAAGCGGTTTGGGCGCGCGTGACATTGCAGAACGCAATGTAGCGGGATTCGCGCCGGGAGAAAGAACCTGACCGGAACCTGCAATGAAAAAGCCGCGCTGCCATCTGCTGACAGCGCGGCGGGCTGGCGCGGCCGAAGCCTACTTCGCCATCATGGCCTTCTGCGACTTCATGTAGTGCATGCAGGCGCTCTTCATCTTGCCATTGCTCATGTCGGTGTTGGCCATGGCCATTTCCTTGTTCGACGCCATCTTGGCCGGTGTGTCGGGCGTGCCGCCCATCATCGCGGCGGACTTCATCATGTTGTCCTTGGTGCACGCCATCATCGCGGCGGACGCCGGGGACAGCGAAAGGGTGAACGCGACAAAGGCTGCGGCGGTGAGCAAGATCTTCATCAAAAAGTCTCCTCCGTAAAATGAAACCGGCATCATGCCGGCCTTCGCAATTACGTATTCTCTCCCGCCGACGTTTCGCGGAGAAGACAATTTTCTTGCTGCAATGCAACAACGGAGCTGCCGCGGCCAAGGTCCGCGCACCCCAACATGATTTCGATCACACCGGGGACCGCCGCCGCTTGAACCCGCGCCGCGGCGAGTGCGACCACTGCTATTGGTACGATCGGCCCTGTACCCGGGGTGACCGCGAAACGCGCCGGTCCGACGTCCGGAACGCCCGGAAATGCGCTAGGATCGGCCTTGAAGCGGTTTTTGCCACCGTGACCAAGATCACATCAGGGCCTTTGAACCTGCCCTATGCTCGCAGCATCAAATCGCTATCAGGCGTAACAGCGAGGATACGACAATGACCCGTTTTGATAAATTCTTTGGACTGAAGGCGATAACTCTCTCCGCCGCGCTGTCGATGACGGCGGGCCTGGCTCTGGCCGGTGACAACAACGTGTCCACAGGCCAGATCCTGGATGCACTGAAGCCGAAGCCGGCGACCCGCGGCCTGTCCGCCGGTCCGCAGGCCGATCCGGCGGTACAGGCCAAGGAATCGACCTTCCTGAACACCGTGCGCAACCGATCGACCCGTTCGCTCTCGACCGGTGAGCGCGAGCAGATTGCCGAGCTCGCCGCGACCAAGCCGAAGATCGATCTGGAGATCCAGTTCGACTACAACTCGGCCGACATCGCCAAGACCTCGGTGCCCTCGGTGCAGGCGCTCGGCAAGGCGCTGTCCGATCCGGCGCTCAAGGGCTCGACCTTCGTGGTCGCCGGCCACACCGACGCGACCGGCGGCGAAGAGTACAATCAAGGTCTCTCCGAGCGCCGCGCCGACACCATCAAGAAGTACCTGGTGCAGAACTACGGCCTCAACGGCACCGATCTCGTCACCGTCGGCTACGGCAAGACCAAGCTGAAGGATACCGCCAACGGCGCCGACCCGATCAACCGCCGCGTCCAGGTCGTGAACATGGATACCAAGACCGCATCGAAGTGATGTGGGCATTGATCCGATGACGAACATCGCCGCCTGCCGCCCCGGCAGGCGGCGATGTCATATCCAGCTCTGGAACAGCATCAGCCGGCCGAAGCTCCGCATCGTGGTTCCGATGAAGGCCGCCGAGATCGGCAGCATGACTGCAAAACCGATCGCGGCGGTTCCGACATAGGCCCAGAGCAGCCAGCGCGGCAGGCCGTCCCGGCGCAGCACGTAGACCAGCGCGAGCGATGCCGCCGTGGCGGCGGGCAGATAGTAGTAGATGAAGCCCAGCGTGCGCGGCAGCAATGCCCAGGCGAGCCAGGGACCGAAATAGAACGCCGCGATCAGGAACGCATCCCACCGGCGCAGCACGATGAAATCGCGCAGCGCGAGCGCGAGCGCGAGCAGAGCCGGCCACAGCACCAGCGGATTGCCGAGGAAGACGATCGCAGAGATGTTGTCCTCGCCCGTCTTGTCGAACAGGAACCACACCGGGCGTGCGAGCAGAGGCCATGACGGCCACGCGCTCATATAGGTGTGGCCGGCGATCGCGGTCGTGGTGTTGTCGGCAAAGATCCGCCGCTGCGCCTCGATCAGATCCGGCAACGACACCCCGTAGATCGGAACGAAAGTCGCAAGATAGGTCATCGCCGGCAGGACGGCGAAGCAGAGCGCGACATGATGCAGTCTCAAGCCGGGCCACAGCTCCGGCCGGTACCAGTCGTCCGGCTTGGCGTCGGCGAACAGCGTGCGCCAGCCCTGCATCAGGCGGATCGCTGCGACGATGACGATGCAGACGCCGAGCGGAAACAGGCCACTCCATTTGCAGGCTGCCGCCAGGCCGAACAGACTGCCGGAGATCGCGAACAGCGCCTGCGGCCGCTCGCGTCGAAAACCATGCATGAAGGCCGCGGTCGCGAGCAGACCGAAGCCGAGCGCAAAGATGTCGAGCATCGCGATGCGCGCCTGCACGTAGAGCATCTGGTTCAGGGCGGCGATCAGCGCTGCGGCGATCGCAGGCCCCTGCGCGGAGAACAGCGCGAGGCCGCACAGATAGATCGCGACAATCGCCAACGCACCGAACAATGTCGCGGGATAACGCCAGCCAAGCGCGTTGTCGCCGAAGGCCGCGATCGAGGCGGCGATCAGCTCCTTCGCCAGCGGCGGATGCATCGGATTGAGCATCGGCTGCGACATCACGGGGACCAGCATCTGCCGCGCCGCCGGCACGTAATGCACCTCGTCGAAGACGAACTTCTCCGGTGTGGTCAGTCCGATCAGCAGCGCGAAATGGGCAGCTAGGAAAATAACGACAGCAACCACTGCGCTTCGCGACACTCTCGGAACTGCGGACCGTTCAAGCGGCTGCTGTGGGGATGTTTTGCGTGGCAAATTTGCGTCACCGCTGACAAAAAAGAGGATCGCAGTTTTCATTGAACGCATTCTGCCGCCACTGTCACTAAGCATAACGCATGTCCGCGCCGCTTGTGATAATTTCGCCACATCAGAAGCGTGCGCGATCCGGTACGATCAGGGACACATCGATCGGTTGTGAAATGAATTTGCGTTTCTGGCTTTTCCCCACCCTGTTGTCGGCCGCATTGTGCGCGGCGCCTGCCGCGTCGGCGCAGACGCGCGTCGGCGAAGCCGTCGTGATCCAGAACGAAGTGGTGCGCGTGGCCGCGACCGCCACGCCGATCAGTGTCGGCGACAGCATGCTGCGCGACGAGACCGTGCGCACCGGCGCCGACAGCGCCGCGCGTTTCGTCATGGCCGACAGCACCAACCTGTCGCTCGGTCCCAGCGCCACGCTCAAGCTCGACCGCACCGTCTTCAACGACGAGCACAGCTATCGCGACGTCGCGATCCGCATGACCACCGGCGCGTTCCGTTTCGTCACCGGCCATTCCGAGAAGACCGCCTACAAGATCACGACACCGCTTGCCACCATCGGCGTGCGCGGCACCACGCTCGACATCCTCTCGCAGCGCGGACGCTCCGTCGTCGTGCTTCAGGACGGCGCGGCCAGCGTCTGCACGACGAGCTTCCAATGCGTTCAGCTCACCCAGCCCGGCGACACCGCAATCATCACATCGACCGGCGGCAAGGTCTCGATCACCAAGACCAACACGCCGCCGTGGACCTTCGCTGCCAATTGCGCCGCAAGCGCGGGGCTGTGTTCGGTCAACCAGTATGCCGACGCCTCGCCGGCGATCACGCCCGCCGTCCATGAGGACGGCATGCTGTGTGGGCGCTGACGATGCGAAACCTGGCAAGACAGTTCGTGAGACGGGCCGCGCTCCTTCTGGCTGTTGCATTGTGCTCGGCCGCGCTTGGCATCGGTTCGGCCGCCGCTCAATCGCCCTCGCCCTCGCCCTCCCCCAGCCCCTCGCCTTCTCCGTCACCCACGCCAAATCCCTATCCGTCGCCCAGCCCAACGCCGACCGGCGCGGATTCCAGCGGCAATTCGATCGGCGGGCTCGCCAATCAGCGCTTCAACCAGATGATCACCAACCGGGTGCTCGGCACGGTCCTGCTCGGCGTCAACGAGCAGGTCAATTGCAGCGACTGCATCAGCGCGTTCGGCTCGGCCGGCTCGTTTTCGGCCGGCATCCACGGCCGCAAGGAGCTCACCAACAATCTGTCGCTGCTCGCCGGCATCGCCTACACGCAATACAACGAGGGCGGCTACAAGATCACCAGCGCGCCGATCGGCGCCTTCGCGCTCCGTTACGATTTCACCGACTGGGGCTCGTCACGTCCGTTCTTCGACGTCGGCACCATCCTGACGCCGTGGGAGAAGGCGCGCTACACCCGCAGCTATAATACCAGCCTCGGACCGGTGAGCGTGACGAGCTCGACCAACGCGTCGAACTACGCGGTCTACGGCCGCGCCGGCTGGATGAGCCGCGTGTCGCCGCGCGACGAGGTCGCAGCTTCGATCGAGGTCTGGCAGCTCTGGCAGCGCGTGTCCGGCTATAGCGACAATGCGGTGGCCTTCAACCCGTTCGACGCCACCATCGCGACCGGCACCGACCGCACCAGCCTGGTCAAGATCGGCGGCCAGTGGACGCATCTGTTCAGCAGCAACATCGAAACCAACATCAACGGCGGCTGGGTGCAGTCGTTTGCGAGCCATAGCGGCATCGTCGCCACCGTGACCGGCGACGGCACGGTGGTGCCGACCATGGGCAACCAGGGCTGGTTCGAATATGGCGGCCGGCTCGGCTTCCGCGTGCAGAAGGGCTGGGTCGTGGACCTCTTCGCCAACGGCACGCTCGGCCCGCAACCCGTCGGCACGACCATCCACGGCGGCGTCGGGCTGCGGATCAATTATTAGCGGCTCGCACGGATCTTGTAGGGTGGGCAAAGCGGAGCGCGCCCACCACCTTTCTCAACCGGATACGGATGGTGGGCACGGCGCAAGAGCGCCTTTGCCCACCCTACGGGACCTGTGTCGCCGTCACGCTGCCGACTTACCCTCGAACGCACGGCGCAGCGTGTCGACGTCCAGCTTCACCATCTTCATCATGGCCTGCATCGCGCGCGCGGCCGCTGCCCTGTCCGGGCTCGACAGAAACTCGAACATCACTTTCGGCACCACCTGCCAGGCCACGCCCCAGCGATCCCTGAGCCAACCGCACTGCTCCTCCTTGCCGCCATGGGCAAGGAAAGCATTCCAGATGCTATCGACCTGGGCCTGGTGATCGCAATGGATCATCAACGAGATGGCGTGGGTGTACTCCATCTTCATGCCGCCGTTGAGCGCGACCAGCGGCTGACCGGCGACCGTGAACTCGACAACGAGCACGGAGCCTTCCTTGCCGGAGGGGCCGTCCGATACGTTGCGCTGAACGTGCGTGATTGCCGAATTCGGCACCAGCGAGACATAGAACTTCGCGGCTTCCTCGGCATCGCCGTTGAACCACATGCAGGGTACGACCTTGGACATCGTGAATGCTCCTCCTCAGTTTAGCGCTCAAACGAGCTGATCAGGCATTCGCCGCTGCGGGCTGCGGAGGGACAGCCGCCATGTCCATCCAGTTCACACCCCACATATGGCCATCCGGATCTTCGAAGCTGCGGCCATACATGAAGCTGTATTCGTCCTTCGGGCTGGGATCGGCCAACCCGCCCGCCGCCTCGGCCTTGCCGACGATCGCGTCGACCTCGTTGCGGGTGTCGGCGGACAGGCAGAACAGCGCCTGGTTCGAGGTCTTCGCATCGGAGATCGGCTTCGGCGTGAACTGACGGAATTTGTCGTGGGTCGTCAGCATCACGTAGATGGCCTCGGAGAAGACCATGCAGCTTGCCGTGTCGTCGCTGAATTGCGGGTTCCGGGTCGCGCCGACCGCTTCGTAAAAAGCGGTCGCACGCTTGAGGTCGGTCACCGGCAGATTGAGAAAAATCATCCTGGGCATCGGAAGCTCCTTGGGCGGGTTCTGCCCAAGGACGTACAGGCCGACGGCCACCCGACACCGCTTCCGGATATTTTTCCGACGGTCACCCCCGCCCGGTTCGACCCGACAGAACCGGGCAGGCCGCCGTCAGGTCTTACTTCTTCTCGTTCGGATCCCGGTGGACGGGATCGATCCACAGCACGGTCTCGGGCTTCTCGACCGGCTCGATGTCGAGGTTGATCGCCACCGCCTCGCCGTCGCTGCGCACCAGCACGCATTCCAGCACCTCGTCCGGGCTGGCGTTGATCTCCTGATGCGGCACGTAAGGCGGGACGAAGATGAAGTCGCCGGGGCCGGCTTCCGCGGTGAATTGCAGATTCTCGCCCCAGCGCATCCGCGCCTTGCCCTTCACCACATAAATGATGCTCTCGAGATGGCCGTGATGATGCGCGCCGGTCTTGGCGTCCGGCTTGATGCTGACGGTGCCGGCCCACAATTTCTGGGCGCCGACGCGCGCAAAATTGATCGCGGCCGCGCGGTCCATGCCTGCCGTCGACGGCACGTTGGTATCGAGCTGGTTGCCGGGAATGACGCGCACGCCGTCATGTTTCCAGCGATCGTCGTGATCGTGGTCATGGTGGGAATGCGAATGGTCATGGCCAGTCATGGGACTTGCTTTCTGTTGGTTCCGTGCGCGGCAACCTAACCCGAAGCCGCGCTCGCGAGCCATACCAAAATTGGAACCTTGCTAGCCGCGGGACGTTGCATTCACGAGCAAGATCAAAAGGAGAGTTTCATGAGCGGCACCACGGACAAGATCAAGGGTAACGTCAACGAGGCCATCGGCAAGGCCAAGCAGGGCATCGGTGAAGCCACCGGTTCCGACCGTCTGAAGGGCGAAGGCGTGATCCAGGAAGTGAAGGGCAAGGGCCAGCAGGCCATGGGTGATGCCAAGGACGCCGCAAAGGACGCGATTGATCGTGCGGCAGCCGGCGCAAAGCGCGCGGCCGATTGACGCGCGGCATCTGAAAACGGAAAAGACCGGCCGAAAGGCCGGTCTTTTTTATTTTGTGTCGCCCAGTGCGACGCGTGCGTCACTTCACCGCGAGCAGTTCCACGTCGAACATCAGCGTCGCGTTCGGCGGGATTACACCGCCGGCGCCGCGGGCGCCGTAGCCGAGCTGCGGCGGGATGATCAGCGTGCGCTTGCCGCCGACCTTCATCGAGGCGACGCCCTCGTCCCAGCCGGCGATGACACGGCCCTTGCCGATCGGGAATTCGAACGGCTCCTTGCGATCGACGGAGCTATCGAATTTCTTGCCCTTCTGGCCGTTCTCGTAGAGCCAGCCGGTATAGTGCATCACGCAGGTCTGGCCGGGCTGCGGCGAGGCACCGGTGCCGACGGTGGAGTCGATGATCTGCAAGCCTGAAGCTGTGGTCATGGTCTTTCCTGCGGTCTGGGCCGAGGCCGTTGTGGAAACGAAATGCGACACACCTGCGATCACCGTGATCGCGAGTGCCGACATCAGGGTGAGGAGTGCGCGCTGGAAACGCTGCATAAGGCACCTTCCGTTTGAGGCGGAAGGTGTCTAGCGCAATGCGGTGGTCGTTTCCAGCCCCGCTGGAGACCCCGCTCAATAGCCGAGCGCGCAGCCGTCCTTGCGCGGATCGGAGCCGCCGGTGAGCGTGCCCTTGTCCCAGTCGATCCAGATCGCCTGCGCGCCGCCGAGCGGGCCGACCACGCTGGTGGTCTTGTGGCCGAGCTTCTTCAACCCCTCGACGATCGCAGCCGGCACGCTGTCCTCGAGCTGATACTGGCCCTCGTAGTGCAGGCCGCGCGGCATGTCGATCGCCTCCTGCACGTCGCAGCCATAGTCGAGGATGTTGGTCACGACGCGGGTCTGGCCGACCGGCTGGTATTGTCCGCCCATCACCGCGAACGGCATCACGGAGCGGCCGCCCTTGGTGAGCAGGCTCGGCATGATCGTGTGCAGCGGCCGCTTGCCGCCGGCGATGCAGTTGGGGTGGCCCGGCTGGATGCGGAAGCCGCCGGCACGGTTCTGGAACAGGACGCCGGTCTTGTTCGAGACGATCGCCGAGCCGAAGGAATGCGCGATCGAGTTGATGAACGAGCAGACGTTGCGGTCCTTGTCCACAACGGTGATGTAGATCGTCGACGGATTCATCGGCGGTGCGACGTTCGGCAGGTCGAGCATGCCGTCCATGCGGATCTTGGCGATGTGCTCGTCGCAGAATTCCTTGGCGAGGATCTTGGCGACCTCGACCTGCATGTGGTCGGGATCGGCAACGTGCAGCTCGCGGTGCATGTAGGCGATGCGCGCGGCCTCGGCTTCGAGATGGAAACGCTCGACGCTGAGAGGGGCGTATTTCGTCAGGTCGAACCGCGACAGGATGTTCAGCATCAGCAGCATGGTGAGGCCGGGTCCGTTCGGCGGGCACTGCCAGACGTCGTAGCCCTTGTACACGGTGCCGATCGGCGTCGTCGTCTCGGTGGCGTGCGCGGCGAAATCGTCGAGCGTGTGCAGGCCGCCGATGCCCCTGAGGGTCTCGACCATGTCTTCCGCGATCGCGCCCTTGTAGAAGGCGTCGCGGCCGTCCTTGGCGATCGCACGCAGCGTCTTGCCGAGCTCAGCCTGTCGGATGACGTCGCCGGCCACCGGCGGCTTGCCGCCCGGCAACAGGTAACGCACGGTGTTGGTGCCGCCCTTCAGCTTCTCGAACTGGTTCTTCCAGTCGAAGGCGATGCGGGGGGCGACCACGTAGCCTTCCTCAGCCGCCTTGATCGCGGGTTGGAGCAGCCGGTCGAAGCCGAACTTGCCGTGGTCGCGCAAGACGGTCGCGAAGGCGTCGATCACGCCGGGGATCGAGACCGCATGCGCCGAGGTCAGCGGCACCGAGTTGATCTTGCGCTCGAGATACCAGTCGGCATTCGCCGCCTTCGGCGCGCGACCCGAGCCGTTATAGGCGATGATCTTGCCCTCGCCGCGCGGCTGGACCAGCGCGAAACAGTCGCCGCCGATGCCGGTCGATTGCGGCTCGATCACGCCGAGCAGGGCCGAGCCCGCCACCGCCGCATCCACCGCGGTGCCCCCTTCGCGCAGCACCTCGATCGCTGCGAGCGAGGCCTGCGGATGCGAGGTCGCGACCATCGCGTTGGTGGCGTGGACCGTCGACCTGCCTGGGAAATGAAAGTTTCTCATCGAATTCTTGCTCTCTTGGCCCGTGGCGCGGAAGGCGCGCCATCTCGGAAAACCGGGGTTACATGACACATTCCGGCCGCCTTCGGCAATGCTGGCATACCAGGGAAATGGCTGCCATCCGCTGGGCGTATAGACCTTTCAGGGCCGACGGCCATGCGGGTTTTCCGGGCGCCGGCCGCCTGCTAAACGAGCGGCCATGTCTGATCCGGATTCGATCATCAAGGTCGCCGCCTTCTACCAATTCGCGGCCCTCCCCGATTACCGCGGGCTGCGCGAGCCGCTACGTGCGTTCTGTGCCGGGCTTCAGCTGAAAGGCAGCGTGCTGCTGGCGCAGGAAGGCATCAACGGCACGCTCGCCGGTGCGCCGGAGGCGATCGACATCCTCGCCCATGAGCTGGCGCACGGCGACATGTTCGGTGGCAGGCTGAACAATCTCGAATTGAAATTCTCGGCCGCCGAAGCGATGCCGTTCGGGCGGCTGAAGGTGCGGCTGAAGAAGGAGATCGTCACGCTCGGCGATACGACTGCCGATCCGACCAGCCAGGTCGGCACCTATGTCGATGCGAGCGACTGGAACGCGCTGATCTCAGCGCCCGACATATTGCTGCTCGACACCCGCAACGCCTTCGAGGTGGCGATGGGAACGTTCGAAGGCGCCATCGATCCCGGCATCAGGAGCTTTGGCCAGTTCAAGGATTTTGCCGCAGTCGGGCTCGATCCCGCCAAGCACCGCAGGATCGCGATGTTCTGTACCGGCGGCATCCGCTGCGAGAAGGCGAGCTCCCATCTGCTCGCGCGCGGCTTTGCCGAGGTCTATCACCTCAAGGGCGGCATTCTCAAATACCTGGAACAGGTGCCGGAGGCGCAGAGCCGCTGGCGCGGCGAGTGCTTCGTGTTCGACGAGCGCGTCGCGCTCGGCCACGATTTGCGCGAACGCAGCTTGCTCGAACAGGATATGGGACACGGCCGTGACGAATGAGATCAGGACGCTCGCCGAGCGAATCGACACGCTGGAAACACGCCTCGCCTATCAGGACGACACGATCGAGACGTTGAACCAGACCATCACCGCGCAGTGGAAGCAGATCGACCTGCTGACGCGGAAGATCACAGAGCTCGGCGAGCGGCTGCAGGACGCCGAGGCCAATGCGCCCGGGCCAGCCAACGAGCGCCCGCCGCATTATTGAGCCGTCCTACTGGCCGGATGCCCTGGGCAGCAGGTTCATGAGCTCGCCGGACATCATCAGCCGGTCGCGGCCTGCGTCCTTGGCGGCATAGAGCGCCCGGTCGGCAGCTTCGACGAGCGAGGACACGCCCGCCGTACGCTCCAGCGCCGGCCGGCAGGTCGCACCGCCGACCGAGGCGGTGACGCACCCGGACTCCGGATTGGTGGCATGGACGAGGCCGGCTTCATGGATGGCGCTGCGGATCCGCTCGCCGACCAGGGTGCAGCCGGCGGCGTCGGTGTTCGGCAGCAGCATGGCGAATTCCTCGCCGCCATAGCGCGCTGCCAGATCCCCGGTGCGCTGCGTCTCGGCCGCGATGATCTTTGCGACCAGACGCAGGCAGGCATCGCCTGCGGGATGGCCGTATTCGTCGTTATAGGCCTTGAAGTGATCCACATCGATCATCAGCAGAGCAAGGCTGGAGCGGTCGCGATAGGCGCGCGCCCATTCCTCTTTCAGCCGCTCGTCGAAACGGCGGCGATTGGCAAGGCCGGTGAGGCTGTCTTCGATCGCAAGCGTCTCGAGCCTGGTTTCCAGCTTCTTCTGCTCGGTGATGTCGCGTGTGATCGCGACCACGCCGTCGACACGGCCGTTGTCCTTGCGCGTCACCCGCATGGTCGATTCAAGCCAGACCTCGCCGTTTTGCCGGTGCGAGTGGCGATAGGTGAACCGCGCCTCCTCCCGGTCGCCACGCTTCATGGCATCGATGGTCGCCTGGACCTCCGGCAGATCCTCCGGATTGATACCCGCAAGCGCGGGTGTGCCGATCAGTTGGTTTGCGCGCCAGCCGACGACGCGCACGGACGAGGGCGAGACGTAACGCAAGCGGTCGTCGAGCGCGATGCTTGTCACCATATCGCTGGAGCCTTCCGCGAGCAGGCGGAAATGCGCCTCCTTCTCCACCAGCGCCGCGGCCATGCGCTGGCCGCGCTGCAGCTGCCGCACCAGCACGGCGCCGATGACCGCAATCAGCATCACCAACGCGAAGACGTAGAGCATGCGGGAGATTGCCGCGGCTCGCCAGGGTGCGAGCAATTCCTCCTCGTCAAGCGTGGCCAGCAAGACCAGCGGATAGCGGCTGCTGCGCTTGAAGAAGCTGAGACGTTCGGCACCGTCGAGAGGCGATTTGAAATGGTAGACGCCGCTCGGCCGTTGCAGGCTGGCGTCGCGGAATAGCGCGGTGTCGGCGACGCTGCGGCCGACGAACTTGTCGTTGCTGGGATTGCGCGCGATGATCAATCCGTCGCCGTGCACCAGCGTCGCGGAGTTGTTGCGGCCGATCTCGAATTGCTCGTAAAAGTGCGCGAGATAATTGGAGCTGATGGTCGCGAGCACCACGCCGCCAAAGCTGCCGTCCGGCTTGTCGAAGCGGCGCGACAGGGTGACCACCCATTCACCTTCGAGCAGGCTCTTCACGGGACGGCCGACATAGGCCTCCCGTTTCGGGGACAGCTGATGATAACGGAAGAACGCGTCGTCGCTGAGCGTCGAGCCGACCGTGCCGGGCGAGGTCAGCCAATTGCCCCGGTCGTCGATGACGGCGATGCCATGGATGCGCGGGACGGCCTTCCGGCGCACCTCCAGGACGTTGCCGAGCTTGGCAATGGTCGCAGGGCCGGTGCCGTCCATCTCCAGCCGGCTGACGACGCCGACGACGCCGGAATCCAGTAGATCGAAACTGTCCTCGGCATGTTGGGTCAGCGAACGGGCGACGTTCGCCATCTCGGTCTCGGCACCCCTGAGCACCGCGTCGCGGGCGGCCCATTCGCGCCAGCCGCTGACGCCGAGGATGGTTGCGCAGGTCAGCACGACGAACGCCGCCGCGCGCAACGGCAGACGGCTCCCTCCAGCTCGTTGGGCAGTAGCGCTCATGCGGCAGAATTCTCCGATGTTCCGGAAACTCTGCCGCTTCTGTTATTGAACCCTGAAACAACCGCTGGAATGCGCCGCGATATCCCGGTTTTCCGTAGTCCTACGGACGCAAGGATCAGCGCATCGCTAACAGGACATTAGCAAACCGATCGGAATCCGGCCTCGCTCTCCGCTAGCTGAAGATGGCCTTAACCTTGTCCCAGAGCGAGGGATTGTCGGCATCCGCATCCGCCTTCGAGGGCGTCGGCTGGGCGGCGCTGACGGGATCGGACGCCGGGAAGCTATCCTTCAGCCCGGCTTCGAGCTTGCTGTGGCGGTCGGCAGCGAGCGCTTCGTGCAGATCGTCGGCGTGCTTGTCGTGCGGCGCGGGATTGAACGTCTCAGCCATGGTGTCCTCCATCGGCAGGTCAACGCGGCCCGATAGCGCTGGTTCCCCTGTTCCGCTGAGGGCCGTAGCGGTGTATCAGGAGCCTTACCCTTGCTCAGGACCATTCGTGCCCCAATCTGCGACGAAACCTTTCATCGACGTGCTCTCCGGCCAGCGCCAGAGCATCCCGCCCATGTGGATGATGCGGCAGGCCGGCCGCTATCTGCCGGAATATCGCGAGGTCCGCGCCAAGGCCGGCGGCTTCCTCGACCTCTGCTTCAACCCGGAGCTTGCCGCCGAGGTAACGCTGCAACCGATCCGCAGGTTCGGCTTCGATGCCGCGATCATCTTCTCGGACATCCTGGTGATCCCCCATGCGCTCGGTCGCTCGGTGCGGTTCGAGGTCGGCGAGGGCCCGCGGCTGGATCCGCTGGATGACCCCGCCAAGGTGGCAACGCTCGCCGCGCGCGCCGACTTCGTCAAGCTCAAGCCGGTGTTCGAAGCGCTCAAGCTCGTGCGCGCCGCGCTCGATCCAAAGACGGCGCTGATCG
This sequence comes from Bradyrhizobium amphicarpaeae, assembly GCF_002266435.3. Taxonomy (NCBI): domain Bacteria; kingdom Pseudomonadati; phylum Pseudomonadota; class Alphaproteobacteria; order Hyphomicrobiales; family Nitrobacteraceae; genus Bradyrhizobium; species Bradyrhizobium amphicarpaeae. The sequence continues at coordinate 1,745,863 of NZ_CP029426.2, read as the reverse complement.
GCTTCTGCGGCGCACCGTGGACGGTTGCGACCTACATGGTCGCGGGCCAGGGCACGCCGGACCAGGCGCCGGCCCGGATGATGGCCTACCGGCATCCGGAGGCGTTCTCGAAAATCGTCGACGTGCTGGTGGAGAGCTCGATCCAATATTTGCTGCTGCAGCTCGAAGCGGGCGCCAATGCCCTGCAGATCTTCGACACCTGGGCGGGCGTGCTGCCGCCGGCCGAGTTCGCGCGCTGGTCGGTCGAGCCGACCCGGCGCATCGTGGAGGGCGTGCGGGCCAAGGTGCCGGATGCGAAAATCATCGGCTTCCCCCGCGGCGCCGGTGCGCAATTGCCGGCCTATGTCGAGGCGACCGGCGTCAATGCGGTCAGCATCGACTGGACTGCGGAGCCGGGCTTCATTCGCGAGCGCGTGCAAAGCAAGGTGGCCGTGCAGGGCAATCTCGATCCGCTGGTGCTGATCACGGGCGGCGCCGCGCTCGACCGCGCGGTGGACGACGTGCTGGCGAATTTTGCGCAAGGGCGCTTCATCTTCAATCTCGGCCACGGCATCCAGCCGGAGACGCCGATCGTCCATGTCGAGCAGATGATCAGGCGCGTAAGGGGCTAGTTCGCCCGCCCCAACGGAGCCGAAAGCAAAAACGCGAAAACAACCCCATGCACAGTAGACAAGTCATTGAAAACGCTGGGCCGACATGACCCCTGCTCAGACGCAGGTTTGACACGTCGGGCAAAACGGGATCACGCCGGCATAACCACCTGCGTCGTCAGTGAACGGTGCGGCGTCCAAAGGCGGCGGGCAGGTCCTTCAAGGCCTGTGGCCCTTTGAAGGCCATGATCGAAAGCTGCGCGGTCGTCTTGACGCCGGCCTTCTGCAAGATCCGGGCGCGGTGATCCTCGATCGTTCGGGGGCTGATGCCAAGCTTCCGCGCAATCACCTTGCTCGATGAACCCGCGATCAGATGATCCAGAACCTCGCATTCGCGCCTGGTGAGTCCTCGCGATTGCTTGAAATGGTCCAATGGATTGGCTGAATGCGCAGGCTGGCCGGCACCGGCCGACTCGATCCGCGCAACCAGGTCTGCCGGACTGAATGGTTTCTCGACGAAATCCGCCGCTCCGATCCGAAGCGCGCGCACGGCGGTTGGGATATCGCCCTGCCCCGACACCATGAGTATCGGCGCCGGACAGGTTCGATCGGTCAATTGTCCAAGAACGTCCAGTCCCGATATTCCCGGCAGGCACAGATCGAGAAGAATGCAGGCTGGCGAGGCATGGCGGGATTTCGCAACCAGCGCTTCGCCATCGGCGAAGAAAACCGGCTGATAGCCCGCTTTCTCGAGAACGACCCTCAGCATCGCGCGCGTCGTCAGATCGTCTTCGAGAATGAATATCTCGTTCTCAGCCATCGTCGTCGCCTTTTCCGTTCAGACCGCGACTGCTATGCGCCGGGCGCCGCGGCAGGAAAAGCGAAAGTCACCAGGACGGTTCGCGACCAAATAACGACAAGTTTGCGTAAAATTGCGTCGGATTAGGCCGGAATTAACGCATTCAGCGCGGCCTGCTGCGCTCGATGATCCCGGCGGCGCCCTTCGCCAACAGATCCAGACCCACGGCACGGCCTAGCTCGCGCGGGCGGTCGGCGGGGCCTGCGCGCGAGACCTCGATGATGGTGTTGCCTGAGAGATCGAGCACGGACGCCGTCAGCGACATCTGATCGCCCGCGATGGTCGAGAAGCCCGCCACCGGCGAATTGCAGTGGCCGTTCAGCACCCACAACACCTCGCGCTCGGCATCCGCAGAGGCATGCGCGGCGGAATCGTCGATCGACGACAGGATCTGCCGCGTTTGCCAGTCTTGCGCCGCGCATTCGACGGCGACGATGCCCTGCCCCGCCGCCGGCAACATCTCCGCTGCCGTGAATTCATACGCGATGCGGCCGGCGAGGCCGACGCGATCGAGGCCCGAACGTGCCATGATCAGCGCATCGGCCGGCCCCACCGTGCCGCCATCCGGCAGGCGCTGCTTCTCGCCATTGTCGAGCTTTCGCACGCGCGTGTCGGCGGCGCCGCGGAAATGGATCACCTCCACGTCCGGAAACAAGCGCCGTGCATAGGCGGCGCGGCGGACGGCATTGGTGCCGATCTTGAAACCCTTGCCGCGCGACTGACGCAACGCCTCAAGCGTCACGCCGTCGCGCAGCACCAGTGCGTCGTTGGGCGGATCGCGCGACAGCGTTGCGCCGATGACGAGGCCCGGCGTGTCCTCGTTGCCCGGCATGTCCTTCAGCGAATGCATCGCCGCCTGCAACTCGCCTGACAGCACGGCAGCGCGGATCTGCGCCACGAAGGCGCCGCCCTTGCCGCCATGCGGCAGCAGCTTGCTAGTCTGGTCGAGATCGCCCGTGGTGTCGAACTTGACGATCTCGACGTCGAGGCCGGGCACCGCAGCGGTCAGGCGGCGCGCGATCTCTTCCGTCTGTGCCAGCGCCATCGCGCTCTTGCGGGTGCCGATCTTCAGTCGCGTAGCCAAACCGTCTGCTCCTTCTCGCGCGGGTTTACCGCGCATCCTCCAATATCATGTCGGAGGCCTTTTCGGCGATCATGATGATCGGCGCGTTGGTGTTCCCCGATACGAGGTCCGGCATCACCGAGCCGTCGACGATTCGAAGGCCTTCGAGCCCCCGTACCTTCAGCCGCTGGTCGACCACCGCGAGCGCATCATTGCCCATACGACAGGTCGAGGTCGGATGGTAGATGGTGCTGCCGCGCTCGCGGCAATAATCCAGCAATTCGGCGTCCGTAGATACCTTCGCCCCGGGATCGTACTCATTGATCACGAACGGCTTCAGCGCCGGCGCATTCAATATCTTGCGCAGGATCTTCAGGCCCTCGACGTTGGTGCTGCGGTCGGTCTCGGTCGACATGTAGTTGATGCGGATTTCCGGCGGCACCGTCGGATCGGCGCTCCGGATGCGCAAGGTCCCGCGGCTTTCGGGACGGAGCTGGCACACCGAGGCGGTGAAGCCGGAGAAATCATGCAGCTTCTCGCCCATCTTGTCGGTCGAGAACGGCAGGAAGTGCACCTGGATGTCGGGCGAGGCCAGCCGCGGGCTGGTCTTGAAGAACGCGCCTGCCGTGCCGGCCGCAATCGTCAGCCAACCCTTGCGGAACAGCGCATAGCGCGCGCCAGCCATGGTGCGGCGGAGCGGATGATTGACGGTGTCGTTGAGCGTGATCTTCTGCGAGCAGCGCATCACGATGCGGACCTGCATGTGATCCTGGAGGTCGTGACCGACGCCCGGCGCGTCCAGCACGACGTCGATGCCATGCTTGCGCAAGAGGTCGCCGGGGCCGACGCCGGAGAGCTGCAGCAGCTGCGGCGAGTTGTAGGCGCCGCTCGACAGCACGATCTCCCTGCGCGCGCGGGCGCGGCGCACGTTGGCGCCCTGGCGATATTCGACGCCGACGGCGCGGCGGCCCTCGAACAGCACGCGCTGGCCGAGCGCGGACGTCTCGACCTTGAGATTGCCGCGGCCCTTGGCCGGGCCGAGATAGGCCACCGAGGTCGAGGCACGACGGCCGTTGCGCGTCGTGGTCTGGAACAGGCCGACACCTTCCTGCGTGGCGCCGTTGAAATCGGGGTTGTAGGGCAGACCGGTTTCGACCGCAGCGTCGATGAACGCCTTTGACAGCGGGTCGGTCACGACCATGTTGGACACCGGCAAAGGACCGCCGCTGCCATGATATTGGTCGGCGCCGCGCGATTGGTTCTCGGCCTTCTTGAAATAGGGCAGCACGTCGTCATAGCCCCAGCCGGTGTTGCCGAGCTGGCGCCAGCGATCATAATCCTCGTGCTGGCCACGGACATAGAGCAGGCCGTTGATCGAGCTCGAGCCGCCCAGCGTCTTGCCGCGCGGCTGAAACACCTGGCGCCCCTTCAGCTCGGGCTCCGGCTCGGTCTGGTACATCCAGTTGACGGTCTTCTCCTTGAACAGCTTGCCATAGCCGAGCGGCACGTGGATCCAGATGTTGGAATCCTTGGGTCCCGCCTCGAGCAGCAGCACGCTGTGCTTGCCGTTCGCCGAGAGCCTGTTGGCGAGCACGCAGCCGGCCGAGCCGGCGCCGACGATGATGTAATCGAATTCGGGATCCGACGGCGCGAGGGAGGAAGTTGCGTTCATGCGTGACTGTTCTTCTTGTTGGTGTGGGCGTTTCCGCTCCGTCACTAGCACGTCATGGCCTTACGCGCAGCGCCTCGACCAGCGACTTGAACGCACGGGCATATTCCGCGCCGGCCCTTGCGGTATCAGCGCGTCCGGCGCAGGCGACCGCGGCCTCCGTCACCGCGCCGAGCAGCAGGCGGGCGAGCGGCTCGACCGGCTGCCTTGCGATCAGGCCGGCCTCCATCGCCACCGAAAGCGCGCGCGGCAGCTTGCCGCCGAAGTGCTGCGCGTCGATCTCGCGCCAGCGCTCCCAGCCGAGCACGGCCGGGCCGTCGCGCAGGATGATCTGGCCGGTCGGCCCCTTCGCGGTCGCCGCGAAATAGTGCTGCGTGCCGGCGACCATCGCGGCGAGGACGTCCTTCTCAGCGCGCGCCGTGCCGTCGATCTCGACGACGAGGTCGCGCGAGGCCTGGTCGAACACGGCTTCGAACACCGCTTCCTTGGTCTTGAAGTGATGATAGACCGCGCCCTTGGCGACGTGGGCTGCTTCCGCGATCGCGTCCATCGTGGTGACGGCAAAGCCCTGCGTCCCGAACAGGCGGCGTGCCGCCGTCAGGATCGCTTCGGTCGTCGCTGCGCGCCGCTCCGCCTGCTTCACCATGTTGTCTCGTCTAGTCGAATTCTTCCCAGCCGGCCAGTTGACTTTTCGACTACCGGTCGGTATTTACCGACTAACAGTCTGTTTTTATCATGGGGTGCGTCATGCCGAGCCGTGAGATCGTCGAAGCCTTTGCGCAGCGGCTGGAAAACGGGGACTTTGTCGGCGCGATCCTCGACTACTACACTCCGGACGCCGCCACCCATGAAAACCAGGCCGAGCCTTTGGTCGGGCGCGACAAGCTCGCGGCCAAGGAGCGCGGCGTGCTCGCAGCCTTCAAGGAAGTCAAGGCGGTGCGGATCGGGCCGAGCTTGATCGAAGGCGACAACGTCGCGACGCGTTGGCGGTTCAGCTTCACCAATGCCGAAGGCCTCACGCGGACACTGGAAGAGATTGCTTGGCAGACATGGCGTGGCGATCAGCTCGTCGAGGAGCGGTTCTATTACGATCCGAAACAGTTGGGGCGCTGAGTTCGTTTCAACTGCGGTTGCACGGGAAAAAGCGGCAAGCGACCAAAGCGCCTTCGTATCGATTTGTTATCGATACCAGGTCACGAACACACAGAAGTGGTCGCGGCGATGCCGACCGGGTGAGATAATTCATAGTTCGTCAAAGTTTTGCAGCGAATTCTCGCTTCCGCGCCGGACGGACGGCCCAAGCTGCTAGGCTCTGGAATGCGGACTCAAACGACCAGCTATGTCGCGCGGCTGTTCGCGGGTGATTTGTCGGCCTTTGGCGGTCCCACAACCGACGAGGGCGTAGCAGGCCATATCCGCGCCGAACAGATGTCGCTGGTGCTCGGCTATTCGGTCGGCATCATGCTGGCCAATGCCTGCAACGCCATCGTCCTCGCCATCGCGCTTTGGCAGACGCCGGACAGGATCATTGCGTTGATCTGGGCAGGCGTCGTCGCGAGCGGCGCGATCATGTTCGGTCTGCAGTCACGCGCGGCGCGCCGCATCACCAAGCCGCAATTCGTCTCGCGCCGCGCCATGCACCGGCTGGTGCGCAACGCCTTCGTCCTCGGCTCCGCCTGGGGCATCGTCCCCGCCGCCTTCTTCACCGATGCTTCGACCGGCGGCCAACTCGTCATCACCTGCCTGTGCTCGGGCATGCTGGCCGGCGGCGCGCTCGCCTTCGCCACCATTCCAATCGCAGCCATCGCCTTCACGGCCCCGATCTTCGTCGGGATCGCCATCTGCCTCGGCAGGAACGGCGATCTGGCCTTTGCCCTGATCGCCTTCCTCGTCGTGGTCTACGGCAGCGTGCTGATCCGCGGCGTGTTCGTCAATTCGTTCTCGTTCACCCGGCGTGTGATGCGGCAGATCGAGGCGGAGCGCACGGTACGGCTGGACCCGCTGACCCACCTGCCCAACCGCGTCGCCTTCAACGAGACGCTCGAGGCCGCGCTGAAGCGACTGGCGCTGTCCGGCGAGGAATTTGCGGTGCTGCTGCTCGATCTCGACCGTTTCAAGGAGGTCAACGACAAGTTCGGCCATCCCGCCGGCGACGAATTCCTGGTGGAGGTCGCCAACCGCCTGCGACGCTGCACCCGCGCTGCCGAGCACGTCGCGCGCGTCGGCGGCGACGAGTTCGCGCTGGTGATGGCCAATCTGGCGCGTCCCGAGGATGCACTCGATGTCGCCGAACGCTTCGTCGCGGCCTTCATCGAACCGTTCCGAATCGAGGGCCGCCAGATCGTCGGCGCGACCAGCGTCGGCATCGTGCTGGCGCCGCGCGACGGCACCACGCCGCTCGACGTCATGAAGAACGTCGATGCCGCGCTCTACCGCGCCAAGAAAGCCGGACCCGGCACGGTCCGCTTCTTCGAGGAAGCCGACGACAGGGTGTCACGCGATCGCAAGGCGCTGCAATCCGACCTCGCGGGCGCGATCGCGCGAGACGAACTCTTCCTCGTATTCCAGCCGTTCCTCGACCTCGACGAAAACCGGATCACAGGTTTCGAGGCGCTGCTGCGCTGGCAACATCCCGAGCGCGGATTGGTGTCGCCGAGCGAATTCATTCCGATCGCGGAAGAGACCGGGCTGATCCACGAGATCGGCGAATGGGTCATCCGCCGCGCCTGCGCAACGGTCGCCCAATGGCCCGACGAGATCAGGGTTGCCGTGAACTTCTCCGCGGCGCAATTTCACAATTCCGGCATCCTCCAGATCATCGTGCAGGCGCTCAGCGAAGCGAAGCTCGCCCCGCACCGGCTCGAGATCGAGATCACGGAATCGATGCTGCTGTCGAAATACGGCTCGGCCGAGCCGGTCCTGAACGCGCTTCTAGAGCTCGGCGTCACCGTGGCGCTGGACGATTTCGGGACGGGCTTCTCTTCCCTGACCTACCTGCGCAAGCTGCCGTTCAGCCGCATCAAGATCGACCAATCCTTCATCCGCGACATGCTGGTGCAGCCCGACTGTGCCGCCATCGTCAAGTCGGTGATCTCGCTCGCGCGCGACCTGCGCATCGCTGTCGTCGCCGAAGGCGTCGAGACCGCCGGCCAGCTCGACTATCTCAGGCAGATCAGTTGCGACGAGGTGCAGGGCTATCTGATCAGCCGTCCGGTCTCGGCCGATGGCGTGCTGGCACTGCTGGAGACGAAGAAGCTCCGGAGGACGTTCGCGGCGTAGGTTTTTCGTGCGGCCCCCCTTCGCGGTTCGTAGCCCGGAAACGTGCTCGATCCGGAGGTCGCCTCAGACCGCGTCCGCCCGCAGCAGCGTATCCACGGTGATCGTCCCCCGCGCGCGGGAGACGCAAGCACAGATCTTCTGGTTGCTCTCTTTCTGATGATCGCTGAAGAAGACATCGCGATGGTCGATCTCGCCGTCGACCTCGACCACGTCGATGGCGCAGAGGCCGCATTCGCCGCGCTTGCAGTCATACATCACGTCGTGGCCGCTGGCATTGAGCACATCCAGCATCGAGCGTTCGCGTGGCACCTCGAGCTCGACATTCGAGCCCTTCAGGCGCAGGCGAAACGGCTCGGTCGGGAGCGTACCGCTGGAGCCGAAGGTCTCGTAGCGGAGATCGGGTAGCGGATGGCCCGCGCCGATCCAGGCGTGGCGCGCGGCATCGAGCATGCGCATCGGACCGCAGAACAACGCGAGCGTGCCTTTGGGGATTGACGCGCACACCGCGTCGAGATCGAGCCGCTTGCCTTCATCGCCGGCATGAACGACCAGGCGATCGCCGAGCAGCGTGGCGAGATCGTCGAGATAGGCGGCCTCGGCGCGCGAGCGCACCGCATAGTGAAGCGTGACATCCACCCCGCGCCGCGCCAGCGCCTGCGCGGCGCCGAGGATCGGCGTGATGCCGATGCCGCCGGCGATCAAACAATAACTTTCGCGGGACCAGTCCACCGCGAGCAGCGAGGCCGGCTGCGTGATGTCGAGCCGCGCGCCAGGCGCGAGCTGCCACATGTAGCGCGAGCCGCCGCGCGAATCCTCGGCGCGGCGCACCGCGATCTTGAAGCCAGCCGAAATGGCTTCGCCAACCAGCGAATAGGACCGCGTCTCCGGCAGGCCGTCGATGGTCACGCTGACATTGATGTGGCTGCCGACCGGATAGGCGGTGGCGTCGAACTGATCGGGCCGGATCAGGAATTCGCGGATGCCGGGAGCAAGATCGCGCGTCGAGACGAGCGTTGCCGGAATCCAGGTTTCGATGAAGCGCATGGCGTCCTCAATCGGTTGCGGTCTTGATCAGCGCGAGCGCCGGCAAGAGGTCGAGATGGGTGCGGTTGCGCAGCGCCAGCCGCAAATTGCGGACCGCGAGCCGCGCGTGCTCGCGCATGATGGCTTCGGCGCGCGCGCCTTCACGGTTCTCGATCGCGTCGATCACGACACGGTGGTGCTCCTGGCCGATGATCAGGATCTGCTGCGCCTCGGGCAGCGCGGATTGCGCCATCACGAAGCCGCTCGGGGATGCGAACGGCAGCGCCGAGGCGCGATCGATCTGGCGGATCAGCGGCGGGCTGCGCGACAATTCCGTGAGCAGGGCGTGGAAGCGCGCGTTCAGCGCGACATAGGACGAGAACGCTTCGATCGAGATCGGCACCTGCCGCAACAATTCGTCGATCGCCGCCAGGCACTCCTTCAGCGGCTCCAGCTCGCGCGCGGAGACGCCGCGCTCGGCCGCGAAGCGTGCAGCGAGCCCTTCGAGCGTGCCGCGCAGCTCGATGGAATCCGAGATGTCTCGCTCCGAGAACGCTTTCACCATGAAGCCACCGGAGGGAATCGCCTCCAGCAGGCCCTCCTCCTCCAGCCGCACCAGCGCCATGCGCACCGGGGTGCGCGAGGCCCCGGTGGTTTCCACCGCCTGGAGCTCGGAGATGCGCTCGCCCGGCCGAAGTGCGCCGGACAGGATCTGGTCGCGCAGCGCAAGCTGCGCCTTCACGGTCTGCGAGACGGAGCGGTCGACCTCACGTTCGGCCATGGTCTACTCCGCCGCCTGGAGGCGCTGCGGCGCGGTTTCCTTCGCCACCATCCTGTCGATCAGCTTGCGCGACCACATCGCACCGGCGTCGATATTGAGGTTGTAGAAGATGCGATCCGGGTTCTCGTCCATGGCGCGCTGCTGCGCTTCGAGGATCAATTCGTCCTCGCGGAAGATGCCGGAGACGCCTTCGCGGATCTCGGAGGTGATGCGCTGCTCGCCGAGCTGGTAGTTGCGCACGAAGGCCCAGAAATAGTGGCAGGTCTTCTCGGTCTCGGGCGTGATGGTGTTGAGCACGAAGCCGTTGACGCCCTGCGAACGGTCGCCTTCCGGCGCGCCGGTGCCCGTTGGCGCCACGCCGACGTCGATGGCGATGGTGCACGGGGCTTCGAAGCGGATGATCTGCCAGCGATCGACGGGGCCGGTCCTGCCGAGTTGCCTGGCCCAGAACGGCGGCGGCTCGATGTTCCGCATCCAGCGCGTCACCGTCACCGTCTTCTCGCCATGGGTGACGTCGAACGGCGCTTCGGCGACCGCCTCGTTTCCGATGGAGGAGCCGTGCACGAAGGTCTCATGGGTGAGGTCCATGAGATTGTCGAGCACGAGGCGGTAGTCGCATTTGACATGGATGGTCTTGCCGTCGCCGGCCCAGGCGGGATCGTGGTTCCAGTGCATGTCGGGGACGAGCGCGGGATCGGCCAGCGCGGGATCGCCCATCCAGAGCCAGATGTAGCGGTGGCGCTCGACCACGGGATAGGCGCGCACGCAGGCCGACGGGTTGATGGTCTCCTGCGAGGGCATGAAGGTGCAGCGGCCCTGCGCGTTGTATTTGAGGCCGTGATAGCCGCAGACGACGGTGTCGCCTTCGAGCCGGCCCTTGGACAGCGGCACCAGGCGGTGCCAGCAGGCGTCCTCGAGCGCGGCGACCGAGCCATCGGCCTTGCGGTACATCACGACATGCTTGCCGCAGATCGTTCGCGGCAGCAGCGCAGCTTTCACGTCCGCGTCCCAGGCCGCGGCGTACCAGGCGTTCATGGGAAAGGGCTTTGTCATCGGTCTCACTCCCACGTGTTTTGTATGCGTTATGTATACAATAAAGCGGGTTGCCAAGAGTTTCAAGCACTCGAAATGCTTACTATAATACCTCTTATTGAGTTTGTGTATACAGGCTTACTTGATCTCATCGCCCGCGAAGGCGGGCGATCCAGTACGCCGTGGCGGGCGTCGCGTGCACCAAAATCAAGGCCACCGCGTACTGGCTTCCCCGCCTTCGCGGGGAATGACAGTGTGAGTGGGGCTCTCTCTTTGGGGAGGAAGAGATGGAGCAGATTCGGCAACTACGCCCCGAACACCTTGGCCAGGCCCGCCTTGGCCTCTTCCTGAATCCGCATCAGGTGCTCGGTGCTGCGGAAACTCTCCGCGTAGATCTTGTACACATCTTCCGTCCCCGACGGCCGCGCGGCGAACCAGCCGTAATCCGTCTCGACCTTGATGCCGCCGAACGGCTGGCCGTTGCCGGGCGCCTTGCTCAGCGTGGCGCGGACGGGATCGCCGGCGAGGTCCTTCAGGCCGAGCTGCTCGGGCGTGACTGACTTCAAGATGTTCTTCTGCGGCCCGGTCGCGGCGACGTCGATGCGGGCGTAATGCGGCACGCCGAACTCGGCGGTGAGATCATTGAAGAGCTGACTGGGATCACGGCCGGTCTTCGCCATGATCTCGGCGGCGAGCAGGCCGAGGATGACACCGTCCTTGTCGGTGGTCCACACGCCGCCGTCACGGCGCAGGAACGAGGCCCCTGCACTCTCCTCGCCGCCGAAGCCGAAGCCGCCGGTGAGGAGACCGTCGACGAACCATTTGAAGCCGACCGGCGTCTCCACCAGCTTGCGACCGAGTTTCTTGGCGACGCGATCGATGATCGAGCTCGACACCACGGTCTTGCCGATCGCGGCGTCCTTGCCCCAATTGGGACGGTGCGCGAACAAATAGGAGATCGCGGTCGCCAGATAATGGTTCGGATTCATCAGGCCGCCGGTGCGGGTGACGATGCCGTGGCGGTCGGCGTCGGTGTCGTTGGCAAAGGCGACGTCGAAACGGTCGCGCATCGCGATCAGGCTCGCCATGGCGTAGGGCGAGGAGCAGTCCATGCGGATCTTGCCGTCCCAGTCCAGTGTCATGAAACGGAAGGTCGGGTCGATCGCCTCGTTCACGACGGTGGCCTTCAGGCCGTAGCGCTCGATGATCGGATGCCAGTAATGCACGGCGGCGCCGCCGAGCGGGTCGATGCCGATATTGATGCCGGCGGATTTGATGAGGTCGAGATCGAGGACGTTGCCGAGATCGGCGACGTACGGCGTGACGAAATCATAGGCGTGGACGTTCGACGATTTCAGCGCCTTGGCATAGTCGATACGCTTTACGCCCTTGAGGCCGTCGGCGAGATAGGCGTTGGCGCGCTTCTCGACCACGCCGGTGACATCGGTGTCGGCCGGGCCGCCATGCGGCGGATTGTACTTGTAGCCGCCGTCCTCCGGGGGATTGTGCGAGGGCGTGATGACGACGCCGTCGGCAAGGCCGCTGGTGCGGCCCTTGTTGTAGGTGAGGATCGCATGAGAGATGACGGGCGTCGGCGTGTAGCCGCCGTCCTTGTCGATCATGATGTCGACGCCGTTGGCGGCGAACACCTCGACGGCACTGACCAGCGCCGGCTCGGCCAGCGCGTGGGTGTCGATGCCGATGAACAGCGGGCCGCTCAGGCCTTTTTCCTTGCGATGGTCGCAGATCGCCTGCGTGGTCGCGAGGATGTGGCCCTCGTTGAAAGTGTTCTTGAAGGACGTGCCGCGATGACCGGAGGTGCCGAACGCCACGCGCTGCGCGGGATCCGCGACATCGGGCTTGCCGGCGAAATAGGCCGTCACCAGCCGCGGAATGTTGGTGAGCGCGTCCGGCGAAGCCTGCTTGCCCGCCCCGGGATGAACATCAGCCACTGAAAATATCCTCGTCCTGTCTTACAGAGATCGCGCGACACCATAGCATCGGCCAAGCCCCCGCCAAGGGCACAACACCCGCGGTGGGGAAGGCGTTCCTTGGGGATTGCCCGTCGCCCGCGTGAGCGAAGCGATGTGCGGGGACTATCCGCCCCGGATGTCGCTTCGCTCATCCGGGCTACGGGACGTGCTATGCTCCACGTGCGTAACCCTGTCGAATCGTCCCATGATCCCTTGGCGCAAGCTCCTGCTGCTGATCGCCGGCCTCGTCGTGGCCGATGCGCCGGCGCGAGCCGCGGAGTTCTACACCGAGGATCTGCGCATCCCCATGGCAGAGGCCGGGCCGCAGGGGCTGGAGGCCTTTCTGGTCCGCCCGGCGGGGACGAAGCGCTATCCGCTGGCGCTGCTGAGCCACGGCTCGCCGCGCAGCTTCGACGACCGCGCGACGATGTCCGCGCACCGATATTACGGCATCGCGCTCGAATATGCCCGGCGCGGCTTTGCGGCGCTGATCCTGATGCGGCGCGGCTACGGCACCTCGCCCGGCGGACGCGTCGACAGCGTCGGCGGCTGCGCGAAGGCCGCCTATCTGCCCGCAGCCGCGGTCGCGGTTGCCGACCTGCGCGCCGCGATCGATGCGATGGCGCGCCGGGCCGACGTCACGACGACGGGCATGATCGCGGCCGGCCATTCCGCCGGCGGGCTCGCAACGGTCGCGCTCACCGCGCAGGCGCCGGCGGGTCTTGCCGCCGCCATCAGCTTCGCCGGCGGCCGCGGCTCGCGCGACGACGACGACGTCTGCAATCCCGACGGGCTGGTGCAGGCCTTCGCCGCCTTCGGCAAGACCTCGCGCGTGCCGATGCTCTGGGTCTATGCCACCAACGATTCGTATTTCGGCCCCGACCTCGCGCGCCGCCTCCATGACGGATTTCGCGCCGGTGGCGGCAACGCGACGTTCATCGCGGCGCCGCCGTTCGGCGACGACGGCCACTACCTTTATTCGGTGGCGAGCCGTCCGCAATGGACGCCCTATGTCGATATGTTCCTGCGCGAGCGCGGCCTGCTCGGCCGCGACATCCTGAGCCCGCCCGACCCGCTGCCGCCGCCGCGCCAGCTCAACGAGGCCGCGCGGACTGAGTTCGCGCGCTATCTCGCCAGCATGCTGCCGCACAAGGCGTTCGCCGTGTCGCCGAATGGCGGCTATGGCTGGCGCTCGGGGCACATCACGGCCGACGAGGCCCGGCGCGACTCGCTGGCGGCCTGCATGAAATGGTCGCCCACCTGCACGCTCTATGCGATCGACGACCGGCTGGCCGAACCCGCGCCAGCGACGTCCACCGACCAGAGCGCCCGCGCGCGCTAGCCGCCGTGCGTCGGAGCCGTTTGTTAACTCGGGCACTCTATGACGGAGCCATGCTGTGGGATCGGGCATGCTTCTGTCTCGGCGCGACGTGGCGACACGTGGCGGTGGTCCTGCTGTTGTCGGCTCCGCTCTGCGCGCACGCCGGAGACGGCAACACGGAGCTCGGCGCCGGCGAAACGCCGTCATCCCGGGCCACGATCCGGAAGATCATCGAGCGAGAAACCGCAAGCACCAATTTACCGGCCGATATCGCCGAGGCGGTCGTCTTCGTCGAAAGCGGCTACAATTCGGCCGTGATCGGCAGCGTCGGCGAAATCGGCCTGATGCAGGTGCGCCCCGAGACGGCGGCGATGCTGGGATTCCGGGGCAGTGATGCGGAACTCGCCGAACCCGACATCAACATTCATTATGGGGTGCTTTATCTCAGCCGGGCCTGGCGCCTGGCCGGCGGGGACATCTGCCGTGCCCTCATGAAATACCGGGCCGGCCATGGCGAGGAAGCGATGACCGCGCGGTCGCAGGTCTATTGCAACCGGGCGCGCAACCGTCTTGTCGCCATGAACTCGAAGGCGTTGTCGACCGAAGCTGCGGCTGCTCCGGAACCGGCGCCCCCGGTTACGGCTGTTGCCGTGGCAGCCCCTTCGACCAAACCGGCGAGCCGCCCGAAGCTGTCGGCGCAGCCCAAAACGGTCTATGCCCGCTATCGTCAGGGCACCGCGGCCGCCAGCCGTGCCTATTGGGCCGCGCACGAGGCCAGGATCAGCCAGATCAAGGCGCGCATCGAAGCACGATGGAAGCGCGTGGCGTCGCGTTGATTTCTACAGCCGCTCGCTGAGCGCGAGCTTGTAGCCGACGCCGGTGACGGTCGCGATCACGGGCGTGCCGCTGCCGACGAGCTTGCGGCGCAGCCGCGCCACCAGCGCATCGACGGTGCGGATGTCGACTTCGGCCTGGCGGTTGCTGACGACCTCGATCAGATAATCGCGGCTGAGCGGCCGTCCGTCGGCACCGACCAGCGCCGCGAGCAGATCGAATTCGGCGCGCGTCAGCGACACCGGCTTGCCATCGCCGCCGAGCAATTCGCGCCGGGTCAGGTCGATGATCCAGTCGCCAAAGGCGATCGAGTTGTGATTGCGGGCTGCCTTGCGGTCGAGCGAACGCCGCCGCAGCACACTGCGGGCGCGCGCGAGCAGGTCGCGCAGATTGATCGGCTTGGTGACGTAATGGTCGCCGGCGATCTCGAGACCGAGGATGCGATCGACGTCGGTGTCGCGGCGCGTCACGAAGATGATGCCCGCGTTGCTGGTCGCCTGGATCTCCTTGGCGAGCTCGAAGCCGTCACCGTCAGGCAGCTGCACGTCGAGGAAGATGAGATCGGTGCGCGCGCGCAATGCCTGGCGGCACTCCGCGCAGGAGCTGGCGCCGATCACGTCGAAATTGTTCTCGCTGAAATAGCCGACCAGCATGGTCCGCGTCACCGGATCGTCCTCGACGACGATCAGCCGTTCGCGGCCGGCGGGACGCAACTCCTTAAGTGCGGAATCAGCCACGGTCTTGGGTGTCCTGTGTGCCTGGGACCCGCCTTGGATGGCCTGCGGCCCGCCTTGGAGATTCAAGTCACCGCGCAACGCGCTGTCATGTGAACGGACATTCACGACTTGTTCGAGCCCCCGAAATTGCCTGATGGAATATTAGGCGCGTTGTGATGCGCAAACAATATTGGTCATGATCTCCAGGGATTAAGTATGAATTCGCCCACAATTCTCATTCTGCGCATCATAGCGCAGGACTGCACTCCAGAGGGCCTTGCGTCGGCCCGTGGCCGCCGATCCCGCACATTCGCCTTCAGACTCAACCGGCGGTTAACGTAAAAAAGGCCTCCGGCTTCGGAAAGCCCATCCGCGCCTCTATGGTCCCGCCTGCACAATGCGAAATACGGAGCAGGCGTGATGCAGGGGCAGGCCCGGTTGGCCGCCGGTCGAACCGAGCAAGGCACAGCGCCGTTCGGCCGTTCGCACACACTCGATGTCCTGCGCGGGCTCGCCATCGCCGGCGTGATGGCGATCCACGTCTCGCAATCATTTCCGTCGAATATCCACGCCGTCGACTACGCGTTCATGTGCGGCTGGACCGGCGTCAACGTGTTCTACTTCGTCAGCGCCATGACGATGTGCCTGATGTGGACGCAGCGTGTCGAAACCAGTCCGACGCGCAAGTTCTACATCCGCCGTGCCTTGCGCATCGCGCCGCTGTTCTGGCTCGCGATCCCGGTTTACCTCGTCATCAACGGCACCGGACCGAGCGACAACGCGCCCAACGGCATCGGGCCCGTTCAAGTGATCCTGACCGCGACGTTCCTGCACGGCTTCTGGCCGGACAGCGTCAACAGCGTGGTGCCCGGCGACTGGTCGATCGCGGCCGAGATGACCTTCTATCTCATCTTTCCGCTTCTGGTCACCGCGTTCGGATCGCGCCGCCATCTCTATGTCGCGCTGGCGATCGTGCTGCATCTCGTCAATGTCTGCCTGTTCAAGCCGTGGGCCTTCGCGCTGTTCTCCGCCTATTACGGCCCCGGCCACGAGGCATTCGTCTGGACCACGCTCCACATCAGCTTCCTGAACCAGTTGCCGGTCTTCCTGATCGGATGCGCGCTGTTCTTCTCGCTGCGCGACGGATTTGCCAAGTTGGACGCGGCGATCTATGCGGTCTTCATCGCACTGTCCTTTGTCGCCGACCGCGTCACCGGCTCGCACGAATTCAACTATCTGATGATCAACCTCGTGCTCGGCGCGCTGGTTGCCGGTTGCATCAAGCTTGCAATCCGCTTCCAGCCGCTCGAAGCGCTCGGCCGTAATTCCTATTCGATGTACCTGTCCCATTTCGCGGTGATCTACGGCCTGCGTCAGCTCTGGCCGCTCGCCGATGGACTGGTCTCGCTGCTCATCGCCTATGTCGTCACTGCGGCGCTGAGCTATCTCATCGCACGCGCGACATGGCATCTGGTCGAACGGCGCGCACAGGACCTGGCGCACCGCCTGACGTCCGGGGGATCGGATCGGGCGCGCCTCCGGCCGGCCATTGCCGCCACTGCGGCCGGTATGCGCTGAACGACGCCGCCTATCCCCACCAACCCCAGGGCTATCGCTTATGGCGCTCTGCACGACCCGAGCGCACGCCTCGTCCTTCGAGACGACCGCTTCGCGGTCTCCTCAGGATGAGGCTAAGTGGCATCAGTGCTTGTTGAAGTGCATCAAAGCCTGAGCGCCATCGGCCAACTGCGACTCAGGACGATCCGACCTCGATCCGGAACGCCAGTCGCTCCTCCGCACCCGGCGCGATATGCATCAAGCCCGGCTTGTCCGTGAACTCCCCGTCGAAGCCGGCGGGACTGGCGTAGCCGCGCCAGGGCTCGATACAGAGGAACGGCGCGCCCGACGGCTTCGACCAGACCCCGAGCTCGCGAAAGCCGCGCCATGACATTTTCAGCCAGGGGCCGGTGGACGCAGCATAGCGAACCGCGTCGCTCTCGATCCGGTCGAAGATGATGGCGTCATCGGCGAACAGGGATTCGGACAAGGGGAGCTGCGTGCCCTTGACGGGACCGGGCTCCGCGGTGGCGCGCAGCAGCCCGCCATCAAGACGGTGGACGGGAGAGGCTTCCGCCTTCGCAAAGATTAGCGCGTAATCCTCTTTCGCCCTTTCGGGTTTGAGCGGCCAGTTGAACGCAGGATGGCCGCCGATCGAAGCCGGCAACGTCTCCTTACCGGTGTTGGCGATCGTGAGCGTCAGATCGAGGCCGGACTCATCGATGACATACGCGGCCGTCAGACGGAACGCGAACGGATAGAGCGCGCGGGTCGTCTCGCTGTCTTCGAGCACCAGCGTGCAGCGGCTCTCGCCGCGCTCCGCCCATGCAAAGCGGCTGTCGCGCGCAAAGCCGTGCTGGGTCATCCGGTATGTCTTGCCCCGGTGCCGCAATTCGTCCCCGGCGAGGCGCCCTACGATCGGAAACAGCAGCGGCGCATGGCGCGGCCATTCCGGCCCGGCCTGCCAAACGAATTCGGTGATGCCGTCCTTCAGCGAGCACAGTTCGGCGCCGTGCGCCTTGACTGTCGCGCTGAGGGAGCCGCAGCGAAGGGAGTGGGTATCGTCACTCATGGCCGACATCTACACTGCGCCCCCACACGCAGCAAGGCGGCGCCAGCCATGCAGGTAGCGCTCCTCCACCGTGCAGGGCTGCGTCATATTTCTGTACCTAACGGTTGCTCCTTTGCGTTTCGTCCCCGGCGTGTCGGCCCGGACTCCGATCAACCATCGTGGTAGCCAATTGAAATTCTTCATCAACGGCCGCTTTCTGTCGCAAAAGCTCACCGGCGTTCAGCGTTATGCCGCCGAGATCGTCAAGGCGATCGACGTGCTTTTGGGGTCGGAGCAAACGCCCGCCTCGCTGCGAAATGCAGACTGGCAGTTGCTGACGCCCATGGATGCAAGCGAACAGCTTCAGCTGGAGCGAATCAAGATTCGCGCCGTCGGCCGCTTGCGCGGGCACGCCTGGGATCAAATCGACCTGGCGCGCGCCGCCGCGGGAGGACGCTTGATCAGTCTCGCCAATTCCGGCCCGGTGTTCCATCGCGACCACATTGTCGTGATCCACGACGCACAGGTCTTTCGCAGGCCCGACTTTTTCAACTGGCGCTATCTTACAGTTCACCGAACCATGGGCCAGCTGCTCGCCCGGCACGCAAGCATCGCAACCGTATCGGGCTTTTCGCGCAAAGAGCTTGCCGAAGTGCTGAATCTGCCGGCAACAGCGATCCCGGTCTTTCCCAATAGCGCAGAACACTTCGCCAGGACGAAGCCGGATCCCGGCATCATTGCCCGTCTCGGGATTCAGCCGCAGCATTTTTTCCTCTATGTCGGCTCCAGGACCAAGAACAAGAATCTTTCCGTCGCGATCCGGGCCATCGAGCTGCTCGACAGGCCTGACGTTCCACTGGTCATCGTCGGCGGCGATAACAGCAAGGTCTTTCAGGACAATTCCGGCGACGGAGCTTCCGGCCTGTTGCTGGCCGGGCGTCTGACGGACAGCGAGATCGCAGCGCTCTACGCGCAGGCATCGGCGTTCGTATTTCCCTCGCTCTATGAAGGTTTCGGCGTGCCGCCGCTCGAAGCCATGATCTTCGGCTGCCCGGTTATCGCCTCAAGAGCCGATGCGGTCGTTGAGACGTGCGGCGATGCGGCTGCGTATTTTGACGCCAATGATGCTGACGCATTGAAGCAGCTCATGCTCGAAAGATTGGCAACCGGCGCCCTATCCGTTCAGGAACGTATGACGCAACAGGAGCGCGTTGCATTCTATTCGTGGAAGAAATCGGCAAAGGCTCTGCTCGATCATCTCGCAGAGCCGGCAACCGTCGCCAGCGCTGCGTGAAATTCGACGCAACTCGCCTGTTGCGCGCAATGGTTTCTGCACAAACGGTTTGCAACTCGCGGCCTTTCGCGTGGTTCCGTGACGTTTTGTTTTTTGTGGCGATCGCGACGCGCGAATGATCATGGCGCAACATCACCACATCGCTGCCCCATTATCGCTACGTATTCGAGGAACTGTGTTTCGCACTAGCGAATACAGAACAGGGATACACGATGTCCGGCTCTCCGACGCAGCCTTATGCAAGGCAAACAATGAAAGTGCTGCACATCGCCGAGACGATTCGGGGCGGGATTGCGAGCTATTTGAACGAGTTGCATCCGCAGCAACAGACGAGCTTCGGCACCGACAATTTGCACTACGTCGTACCTTCGGATCATCGTCGCGATCTCCCCGCGGTTGATGACAACCAGATTACGACGTTCGAACGATCCGGCCGCGGCGTCGCCGGACTATTCCAGATGTTTCGCGCGAGCATGCAGGCCCTGGACGCCTTCAGGCCGGACGTAGTGCATCTGCATTCCTCGTTTGCAGGTCTCGTGCTCCGCCCCGCGCTCGCGGCCCGCTCGGACGGACCGCGCGTGGTCTATTGCCCACACGGCTGGGCATTTTCACGCGAGACCGGTCGCCTCAGCCATTTGGTGACAAAGGCGGCAGAAAACCTTCTCGCGCGAACGTCGGATCGAATCATCTGCATCTCCGGCGACGAGTTCAACGAAGCGGTCCGCGCGGGAATTCCGGCCAACCGTCTCACCCTCGTGCATAACGGCATCTCGAAGACGCGCTCGCCGCAGCCCGTCGCGGCGGAATGGACCTCCAAGAAGGTCAAGGTTCTTTTCATCGGACGCCTGGACCGCCAGAAGGGATTCGATCTCCTGATCGAAGCGGCGCGCACGCTCCAAGATGTGGTTGACATCCGCATGATCGGGGCCTCCGTCGTCAACAAATATGAAGGCCCGAGCGTCCCCTCCAACGTGTCCATGCTAGGCTGGCTCGACCGCCCGACCATCGAGACCCAGCTCGAGGCCGCAGATCTCGTCGTGATCCCGTCACGATGGGAGGCTTTCGGCCTGGTTGCCCTGGAAGCGATGCGCGCCGCAAAGCCCATCCTGGCATTCCGCAGTGGCGCGTTGCCCGAGATTGTCGTCGACGGTGTCACTGGCGTGTTGTGCGAGCCCGTCGCCGTTCAGCCGCTCGTCGACGGTTTCCGGCGGGCACTCGATCTCGATCTCAAGGTGCTGGGACAGCGCGGCTACGACCGGTTCAAGCAGTTTTACGACGTTCAGAAGACGCATGGGCAATTGCAGCAGGTCTATGCCGAGCTGCTCCACGACGACCGGACGCTGATCGAGGCGAAGGCAGGACTGCAGTCGGACTTCTCCAAGAATTTCTGATGGCCGGGCTCCCACGCACCTTGGTTCGCGACGGCCTGCGCCTCGCGAGCCTCATTGCATTCATTCTCGTGCCGGTCTCCGTCTGCGCACAGCAGGCTCAACCGCTCGATGCCCGATTCCTGCTGGGGGTCGGCACCCATCAGGGGCTGGGTGGCCCGGTGAGCGCGCGCGGATACGTGCCTTCGGAGAACATCGCGCAGATCAAGCAACTCGGCCTCAATGCCTTTCGCGATGATTTTCCCTGGTCCGATTTCGAGGTCGGGGGACGCCGGATGGGCTTCACGCCCAGGCTCGGCAGGCTCGAAGCACAGGTCAGGTCCGGCGTCGCGCGTCCCCTCCTGATCCTCGCCTTCGGCCATCATCTGGTTCCGAATTCCTCGCCGCCGACCACCGATGAAGCGCGGCAGCGGTTCGCCGACTATGCCGCGGCGGCCGCGCAATCGGTGGTGGCGCAGAACCCGGTCTTCGAACTCTGGAACGAATGGAATCTGGCGGCGAAGAAGGATCCGGCGTTCTCGCCGGAGAACTATCTGGCGCTCGCGCAAGTCGCTCGACCGGCGGTGAAACGGGTTGCACCGAATGCACCTTTCCTGGTCGGCGCGCTCGGCGACGATCCGGGCTGGACGTGGACCGAGAAGATGCTGCGGACCGGCATCCTCGAATATGCGGATGGCGCTTCGATCCATCTCTACAATTTCTGCATGGGCCCGAGCAAACGCACCTCGGCCGAAATCATCGACCGGCTCACGGCGTTTCACCGTCTCGTCGGCCAGGCCAGCGGAAACACCGACTTTCCGATCTATGTCACCGAGACGGGCTGGACCACGGCCAGCAACAAATGCGGCGTCAGCGAGCAGGCGCAGGCCGACAATACGGCGCAGCTGATCCTGTGGGCGTCGACCGCGGCGCGCTGGCTCAAGGGCATGTGGCTCTACGAGCTCAAGGACAGTGGACAGAACCCGTCGCAGCTGGAGGACAATTTCGGGCTCTATCGTTTCGACAATTCGCCGAAGCCCGTCGCCTGCGCGGCCCAGGGGGCCTGGGCCTTCATTCGCCCCAGCCTGAGTGCCGAGCGGCGCGAGCTCGCCAGCGGCGTCGTGTCGATCAATGCATCGACGGCTTCCGGCGGCAGAATTGCAGTCTGGTCCGAGACCCCGGACCGACGTTACGAAATTCGGCTCAAGGGCGATCAACAAGGCGCGAGCTTTGCGATGCCATGCGACCAGGCGGCGAGGCCTGCGTCCGGGGTCTGGATCCCCGTCTCGAGCACACCTGTTCTGATTGCAGCCAATGACAGTGCCGCTCCCGCCCTGGAGATCAGGCCGGCACGGTAGAGACGATTTTGCGAGACATGAGGTTGACGCGATGAAAGTTCTTTTGACATCCACGCTTTATCCGACGCCTCAGGCCCCAAAGATCGTCGGCGGCGCCGAGATCTTCGCCCGACGCTTCGCCGAAGGGCTGGCGCAGCGCGGTGACGAGGTGGAAGTGATCCGGGCCGCATCCACGCCCGGGCAAGCTCCGGAAACCTGCGACGGCATCAACGTGTATTCCGCGCCGGTGCGGAACGTGTATCTGCCCTTCACGGAGCAGAAGAACGTCGCATTGCGCAGCATCTGGCACGCGGTCGATGACTGGCAGATGCAGGCCCCCCTGATCGCGGAACGCATTCGGGCCTTCAAGCCCGACGTGCTGCATTCGAACAATTTGTCGGGACTCACCACCGCGATCTGGCGCGTTGCGGCCCAGCTCGGCGTTCCCGTGCTCCATACGCTTCACGACTATTATCTGACCTGCCCGCGCTGCTCCCGCTTCGACAAGGGGCGCTCCTGTGAGCACACCTGCACGAGCTGCAAACTTCTAACCTTTCATCGCAAGCGCGCCACGCATTGGCTCAGCGCCGTGGTCGGCGTGAGCGAGCGCGTCCTGTCCATTCACACCGACATGGGCATGTTCGCGGAGACGCCGATCCGCACCGTGATCCGCAACGCCTCCACCGAGCCGCCCCGCGCGCCCTATCCGCGTCCGGTCTGCACCACGGAAGTGACGTTCGGATTCATCGGCCGCCTCACGGAGGAAAAGGGCATCGACAACCTGATGCGGGCGCTGGCGCTGCTGCCTCCGGATCGCATCCGCATGTTGATCGCCGGTCGTGTCAGCGACGAGGAGCAACGACGCCTCAGAGCGCTCGCCCCGGATGCGCGGATCGAGTTCATGGGCTTCGTGGTGCCGGACGATTTCTACAAGCAAGTGGACGTGGTGATCGCCCCGTCGATCTGGCACGACCCGGGTCCGCTGGTCGTCGCAGATGCCAAGGCGGCAGGCAGGCCGCTGCTGGGAACCCGCTTCGGCGGCATGCCCGAGGTCATCGAGCACGGCGTTACAGGCTGGCTGACCGAAGCCGATCCGCAATCCCTGGCCAGGAGCATGCTGGCGGTCGCGGCCGATCCGCACAAGATCGACGAGATCAGCCGGCGCCTCATCGCCGATACCAACAAGTGGATATTTGCCGACGTGCTGTCTTCATACAAGAACCTGTATGAACAATTGCGCGAGCAGCGGATGTCGCATATGCGCGCAGCAACGACAGAAGCGCCACAGGGAGCGGCAGTCGTGGGCAAGGAACGCCTCATTCCGAGATGACACGCCGACCATGACACGCCTTTTGGCGATGGCGGGCTATGTCTATCAAAGCGCCGCCGCGATCATCCTGATCTTCGCGATCAGCCATCTGCTGCCCGCCGCCGACTACACCAGCTTTTCGCTCGCGCTGGCCTCGAGCCAATTGCTCTGCGTTCTGATGTTCGAGTGGCTCCAGCTGGCCGGACTGCGTTTTCTCGCCGCAGCCAGGGAGAACGAGGCGGCGCGGCTGAGGTGGTCGCTGTTTGCGGCAGGCCTGTCGAGCGCGGCCGCGCTGATCGTGGTCGGGAGTTGCGCCTCCCTGGCGAGTGCGCTCCCGGCAGGAATCATCGCGTTGGGTCTTTGCATATCCGTGCTTCAGGGCCTGACGGATCTCTACTTCCTGTCGATCCGTCTGTCCGACCGACTCGGCGTTGCATCCTCTCTCCTTGCGCTGCGTGCCACCGCGCTTCTGGTGGGGGCCGCGGCGGGAGGCGTGATTTCAGGGACGGCTGAAGCAGCGCTGCTCGGGATTACGTCGGGTCACCTGCTGGGCCTCGTCGCCGGGCTCGTTGCATACCGCACGCCGCTGGAGCGCGCCTCGTTGCAGGCAATGCTGACTGACTGGAAGGCTTTCGCCGGCTACGGCATGCTCGCGGCGGGTGCCTCCGTCATCCATTTGTCGGTGCCGGTGCTGCTCCGTGTCATCATTATCGGCCGGCTGGGCGCGACCGGGGCAGGCGCCGGATTTTCGATCGCGCTCGACCTGCTGCAGCGTCCGTTCTGGGTCCTCAACGCCGCGATCCACACCGTGAGCTATCCCGAGGTCGTCAAGGATTTCGAACACGGGACCGTCGCGAAGTCGGTTCAATCGGCCCGGCGGATGTTCGAATTCATGATCTGCACGACCCTCGTGCTGCTCGGCGGCCTGGTCGGCTTCATCCCGGATGCCGCCCGCATCCTGGTGCCGCGGGAGAGCCTCGACGGCTTCCTGGCGACGGCACCCACGGTGGCCGCCTTCTATTTCCTGCACACACATCTCCAGGCGACCGTCGCAGTGGTTCCACACCTGGAGAAGCTCGCGACCCGGCTCGTGGTCGTCGCGGCCGGTCAGTTCGCGATCGTCGCAGCCGTCGCGCTGGCGGCGGTATGGGCCGGACTGTCGCCGCGCCAGGCCGTCGGCTGCGCTGCGCTCGCCACCCTCGTCACGATCCTGGTCGCGCTTGGTCCGACCCTGCGGTTCGAGGCATTCCCGCGCTGGTCGCTGGTCATGCAGGCCCTTGCGGCCGCCATCCTGATCGGATCGCTCGCTGCGATGCCGACCGGGCCCGCGACATGGCTCGCCGGCAAGATCGTGATCGCCGCGATCGCGACGGCGGTCATCGGATGGCGCGGGGATTTTTTATTGCTGACCCGCCGCGGCTAGTTCGCCGCATCCGGGTCTGCGACACAGATCGGGTTCCGCATCAACTTCAGCAAAGAGCGGCTGCACCATTCCTGGGCAGCCACAACCATTGCGAGTAGATTAGAGAATTTAACCGCTAATCGAAGCGGCATCTGCGAGCTTCGCATGCAAGTCAGCGCATGAATTGCTCGAAAGGCACGCGACAAAGCGAGCCGCATCGCACCGTTGTCCGAGTTCATCTCGCGAGCGATGCGCACATATTCAGCACCGCAGTTCGTGAAAATCACGAAAGCGCCTTCCTCACGTCATCCTGCCCCGGCATCGCATTCATATTCTGCTGCACGGAGAGCGATTCTGTTCCTGCACAAGGAACCCAAGTTCGCTCGCGATTTGTAGCTTCGATTTTTATCTGAAATTCACACTCGACAGAGAAGCTTGAACGCAATCCCTGCGAGCAATCTTGTTCGCGCTGAAATCGAGTGTGCAATGTCCGATCAAACCATCCTGTCCGCCAGCGGCTTCATCAACTCCATCGGCGTCAATACGCACGCCGGCTTCGGCTGGACCGGCTACAACAATCTCGCGCTGATGGTCGATGATCTGAAGTATCTCGGCGTCACCCATCTCCGCGACGCCATGGGGACCAGCCCGGCGGCGCAACCCGTCGTCGACGGTCTGGCCGCCGCCGGCTACAAGTTCGACTTCCTGGTGTCGTCCGCGCTGCCCCAGACCGGCGCAACCGGGCTGCAGAACTACATCGCCTCGCTCCAGAAGTTCGCGACGAGCCACCCGGGCAGCATCAGCGCCATCGAAGGGCTCAACGAGGCCAATCATCAGCCCTTCAGCTACAATGGCAGTTCGAGTCTTGCCGCCGCGGCTCAGTTCCAGAGCGCGCTCTATCAGGCGGTCAACGCCAACGCCGCGCTCGGCAGCATTCCCGTGTACAATCTGTCACTGGCCTACAACGATCCGCAGGGCTATAGCCAGCTCGGCAACATGTCGGGCTCGGTCGATTACGCCAACGCCCATGCCTATGTCAGCACCAGCCTGACAACCGGCAGCTCCATTGCCGCAACGCTGAGCGCGGTGATGTCCGCGGCACCGGGAAAGCCTGTCGTCATCACCGAGACCGGCTACACCACGCAGGCCAACACCCAATATCTCGGCGTCAACGAGACAGTGCAGGCCAAATCGATCCTGAACACCCTGGTCGATGCCTACAAGGCCGGCGTGAGCGCGACTTATCTCTACGAGCTGTTCGACCGCGACTCCTCCGCCAGCAATACCAATCCCGAGGCCAATTTCGGACTATTCAATTCCGACGGGACGCCGAAGCTCGCCGCCACGGCCATTCACAATCTGACGACCATCCTGGCCGACGACGGCAAGGGCAGCCTGCAGCCGACTGATCCGCTGAACTACAGCCTGAGCAACATGCCGGCCACCGGCAACAGCATGGTGCTCGGCAAGAGCAACGGCGCCTACGAGCTCGTCGTGTGGGCGGAGCCGAAGCTCTGGAACGATCCCACCGATACCGAGGTCTCCAATCCGGCTCAGACGGTCACCGTGAACCTCGGCGGCGTGCATCATTCGGTCAAGGTGTACGACACGCTGACGGGAACCACTGCGATCGCCAGCTATACCGACGTCAGCACGATCACGATCCCGCTCAGCGATCACCCGCTGATCATCGAGATCGACGCGCCTCCGGCTACGACGACTCCGCCGGACACGAGGACCATTGTGAGCGGGACGGCCGCCGGGATCGTGCCGCAGCTGTCCGACCTGAGCGAGTCGACGGCGCTGAAGACGATCACGCTGACCGACTCCCACGTCCTGCCGGTCGCTTCCAAAGCGACGATGGACTACATGATCGCCCATTACGGAAGCGCTCTCTCCAAGATCGACGGGGGATACTCGTTCTCGGTGACGAATACGGCCGCGACCTGGAGCAGCACGAAGACCTACAATTCCAGCGGGACGCTGCTGTCGAAGTCGGACACCGGCCTGAATTCGAACGGACAGCCGACCTCGACCACCGTCGCCTATACCGACGGCTCGCAGGACCTGATCAGCTACACCGGCGGCGTGAAGACGAAATTCGTTCATGTCGGCACCGACGCAACCAGGACCACCGACACCTACAACACGGCCGGAACCCTGCTGAGCGAAGTGGTCCAGAAGTCCGACGGCTATTACTCCACGACGCTCTATGCGAACGGCGTGAAGACGGCTGCCTATGTCAAGAACGCCGACCACTCGCAGGACAATTACACCTACGGCATCACGGGCAAGAGCTTCACGACCCAGGTTCAGCACGTCGATGCCTCCGGGAAGGTCACCTCGGTAACCCGCAGCCATGCCGACGGCTCGCTGGATTCGACGCAGGTCTACAATAGCGACGGCAGCAGCGTGATCACCACCTACAGCGCCACCGGCGTCAAGCTGGTCGAGACGGCCTATCATGCCGATCACAGCAAGGACGTGTGGACCTACAACATCACCGGCCAGACCTACGCCACCGAGCACGACGTCTACAACGCCACCGGCTTCCTCACCAGCCTGACGCGATTGCACACCGACGGCAGTCTCGCCTTCAAGCTCACGCAGACGACCGGCGGCACCAAGACGACCGATTGGTACAATGCCGCCGGCAGCCTCACCAGCGAGGTCGTGCAGAAGGCGGACGGCTACACCTCGACCACGCTTTATAGCAACGGCGTCAAGACCAACGCCTATGTGAAGAATGCCGACGGCAGCCAGGACAATACCGCCTACGGCATCACCGGCCAGAGCTACACCACGCTGATCCAGCACGTCGACCCCACGGGCAAGGTCACCGAGGTCACCCGCAAGCATGCCGACGGCACGCTCGACTACACCCAGGTCATCAACGGCGACGGCAGCAGCGTCGTCACCAATTACGATGCAGCGGGAACGCGAACCAAGGAAGCCGACTTCCATGCCGACGGCAGCAAGGACGTCTTCCTCTTCAACATCACCGGCCAGACCTACACGACCGAGCACGACATCTACGATGCGACCGGCTTCCTCACCACGCTGATCCGCAAGCACGCCGACGGCAGCATGGCGTTCAAGCTTTCGCAGAGCGCCGATGGGACCAAGACCACGGACTGGTACGACGCCAAAGGCGTCCTCACCAGCGAGGTGCTCGAGAAGCCGAGCGGCTACAGCTCGACCACGGTCTACACCAATGGCGTCAAGACCGCGGCTTACATCACCAACGCCGACATGAGTCACGACAATTACAGCTACAACATCACCGGGCAGAGCTATACCACGCAGTACCAGCACCTCGATCCGTCCGGCCATACCACCGAGGTGACGCGCTGGCATGCCGACAACTCGCTCGACTATACCCAGGTTCTCGCCAGCGACGGCAGCAGCGTGGTCACCAACTACGATGCATCAGGCATCAAGAAGACGGAAACCGACTACCACGCCGACGGTTCGAAGGACGTCTTTCAGTTCAACGTCGTCGGCCAGACCTACACGAACGAGCACGACAGCTACGATTCGACGGGCTTCCTCACCCACATCGTTCGCACCCATGCCGACGACAGCCTGGCCTTTACGCTGGTTCAGAGCGCCGACGGCACCAAGACCTCCGACTGGTACGACGCGCACGGCGTCATCACCAGCGAAGTGACGACCAAGAGCGATGGTTACAGCTCCACGACGGTCTACACCGGCGGCGTCAAGACCGCTGCCTACATCAAGAACGCCGACGGCACGTCCGACAATTGGAACTACAACGTCACCGGACAGTCCTACACCACCCAGCATCAGCACCTCGATGCCTCCGGCAAGATGGTCGAGCTCACCCGGACCCACGCCGACGGCACCCTGGACTATACCCAGATCATCCACGACGACGGCAGCAAGCTGACCGATATCTACAACAGCGCCGGCACCAAGACCCAGGAGATCGCCAACAACAGCGACGGCTCCAAGGACGTCTTCCTGTTCAACTTCAATGGACAGGCCGGCACGACGCAGCATGAGAACTACAACTCCGCCAGCGCGCTGCAATTCTTCGACCAGACCAAGACCGACGGCACCCACAACGTCACGGCCGTCGCCGGCGGCGTAACGATCCAGGGCGGAGCCGGCAACGACGTGTTCTCGGCCGCGCCGAACTCGACCACCATCGCCTACGATCACGGCCAGGACCAGATCCTCAACTTCCAGGCCGGTGATGGCACGACGCACGACGTCGTCCAGATCTCGAAGCTGCTGGCCGCGGATTACAGCCATCTGCAGATCACGCAATCCGGCACGAATGCGTTGATCACGTTTTCGGACCACGATTCGATCCTGCTGAAGAACGTCTATGTCTCCAGCCTGACGAGCCACGACTTCGTGTTCGTCTGAGCACGGCGGGACGCTGCATCGACGTCGACGCGGGCCGGAACCAGCCAGGATTCCGGACCGCTCGTCGCGCTCCTGCCTCATCAAGAGGCAGAGTTAGAACGATGTGGACATTCACTTGCCGCCACGATGATCTCGAGAGACCCGAGACTGACTGATCCGCGATCACGCCGCCTCCACCGCTCCATCCAGCGAACTTGCGTCACAATTCGACTCTAGAAGAGAGACGAACCGCGCAAGGACTCCGAGGCCCGATGGAAGCCAGTGAATCAAGACGTTTCGTCGTTCTCGACTTCTACCGCTTCGTCGCTGCGCTCGGGGTCTTCATCTTCCACCTGAAGCTGATCGACACGGGCGTTTCGCCGGCCTGGAACGGGTCCTACGGCCTGTTCGTGGACATGTTCTTCATCCTGTCCGGCTTCGTGATCTCCTATTCCTACCCGTCCGACGCGCGTGGCTTGGCGGCCTACTCCCGGTTCATGATCCGTCGCATTGCGCGGATCTATCCGTTGCACCTGCTGAGCCTGCTCATCTTCGTGGTGCTGATCGGCGTCGGCCTGGAGCGTACGGCCCGCTCGACGCCGCTGGACTTCCTGTACAACCTGCTGCTGCTCCAGGCCTGGGGCGTCACCGACCATCTCAGCTTCAACTCGCCGTCCTGGTCGATCAGCGCGGAGTTCTTCTGCTATCTGGTCTTTCCGCTGCTGATGCTGCTTGCGCGCAAGGTCCAGCCGGTCGTGCTCGGCGCGATCGTGGCAGCTCTGTATCTGATCCTGGCCCACGGCCATCTGCCGATCTGGCAGGAACGGTCGCAGATGTATGGCGCCAATTTCGACTACGGGATGCTCCGTGCGCTGCCGAGCTTCCTGAATGGCATCCTGCTCGCCATTCTCTTCAGGATGTCGCATCCCTATCGGCACAAGCTTATGATCTTCGCCGGCATCGGTACGTTCGGCCTCTCCGTGCTCGTCCTCAACGTCTTCGCCAAGCCGGATCTGGCCATTATCCTGTTCTCCTGCGCGATCCTGCTCACTGCGGTCGGCGAAAGCGCCTTCAGGCAGATTCCGGGTGCCCGCCTGCTCGGACGGCTCGGCAACACCTCATATGCGATCTACATGCTGCATGATGCGGTTCTCATTGCCGTGTTCAGGCCGTTGTGGACCTGGCTCGGACTGCGGCCTGATCAGTTCGGCCTGTTCGCCCTGGCCTGCTGTTTGGTCCTGACCGTCATCGCGGACCGCACCTACGCCTATTTCGAAAATCCGGCGCGGCGCTTCATCAACCGCTGGGCCGACATCGGTGCCGCATCCACGCGCAAGGCGACCGCAACCGACAGCTCCGTCCGCTTCGACAACACCACCGAACGGGCGGTCAACTGACCGCCTGCCGATGACTTGAGGGCGTTCAGGCGACCTTGCCGTCGGCCTCATGCACCGTCCGCATCGCGCCCTCGCCCAGGAGCGGTGCGATGTTGGCGCGGGACAGCTCCATGACAGCAGGCAGCATCTGACGCACCTTCCCGCCGACGGCTTCGTGGGTGCCCAGGAACTGCAGCGCAAACTTCTCGAAGCTGTCGTCGACCAGAAATTGGGCCGGCGACAGCAGCAGCGATTCGCTGACGCCGAAGTGCGCGAACAGGCCCTGGAACTTGTCCTGATAGGTGATCGCTGCGACGGGCGTTCCCTGCCCCAGCGCCGCAATCGCCAGATGCATGCGCCCGGTGATCACGCCGTCCACCAAACCGACGACGGCCTTGATCTCGCCCGCCGACAGCGCCTGATCGACATGGTGCACATGATCGCCGAGCGTGGGCTTGAGGCGGTCAGCCAGCGGCCGCAGGCAATTGTCGTCGGCGATCTCGGGGCGGTAATCATGTGCGAGCAACAGCCAGCTCGCCTTGTGCTCGCGCGACAGCCGCTCCATGGCGACCGCCGCAAGCTCTATCATGTGCCGCAGCTTGGCCGGCTCCGGCTTCTTGAACAGCATCGGATGGATGTTGAAGACGAAGACCTTGCGACCTTGCTCGCGCTGCCGCTCGATCGTCGACGCGATCTGCTTCACTGCGGCCGTGTCCGCCCGCGGCGTCAGCATGAACGCCGCATCGGCGACCAGATGGGCGCGTTTCCGAGCGAAATCGTCGAAACGCTGAAGGGATATCGCATCGCGCAGGTTCAGGACCACGCCCGGGTCCAGCAGCCGGAACACCTCGCGCAGCGCCTTTGCCGGACGGGAGTTGAAGCTGAATCCGAGCACGCTGACCTTGGCGCCGAACGCGGCCATCAGGTCGGCCACGAGCAGCATGCGCGCGGCATCCACCGGCGAATAGTAACCGTCGAGCACGTCGGCGCCGAGAACCAGCCCGAAATCCGGCCTGGTGAGCGACAGCTCTTGGGCGACCGTCTCATACGAAAACGGCTGCCGCCAGAGTTCGAGCGGCTTGAAACCCATCGCACGCACGTCCGCGCTGGCCGCTGCCGTCGCGGTGACGACGTAGACCTCGAGGTTGGGATAAGTCCGCCTCACCTCCCCGGTGGCCGCTTCGATCATGGCCTCATCGCCGCGCGACTGACGAACGCTCCAGGGATCGGAAGGAAGCACAACGAGCCGGCGCGGATCGTTGCGCGGCGCGGCGTTGACGCCGACGTCCCTCCGGGCGTTCTGCCATCTGCGCAGCTCGAGCAAATCGAGCGCCAAGGGCGTATTCTTGGCGCTGTTGAGCCAGCCTCTGAGCTGCCTGCGTACGGGCACCGGGATCAATTGCTTCACGATAGTCTCCTCGTCTTCATCAAGCGGTCGCACCGCGCTTCACGACGAAATCAATCAGGGACAGGAGCTGCTTCCGCCAGAACAGCAGAAGGCCCGTCAGATAGGTCGCGCCGAAACAGGACGACAGCAGCCCGATCCGCAAATAGGGGTTCATGCCCAGCGTCGCCTCCCGGCACAGCACGACCGCGCCGTAGGCCAGAACGATGGCGCAAAGGCAGCCCGCGATGGGACGCAGAAACTGGCTCCAGCTCAAGCCAAGCAGCCGAAGCGCCAGCGCAAACGTGACGGGGGTCACCACCAGCTGCGAGAACGCGAAGATCGTGGCCAGTTGACCAATGTCGCGCGACGGAAGCAGGAACATGGCCGGCACGACCGTACAGAATTTCAGGATGTTGAGCGCAAAGACATAGTTCGGCTTGCCCAGCGCGCCGAAATAGGCGCTGTTGACGAACTGCACCGTCTGGACCGCGCCGATCAGCATCAGCGGCCGCATCACGGCTTCGCTGCCGCCCCATTTCGCGCCAAACAGCA
The DNA here is from genome assembly GCF_002266435.3 of Bradyrhizobium amphicarpaeae. Classification (NCBI taxonomy): domain Bacteria; kingdom Pseudomonadati; phylum Pseudomonadota; class Alphaproteobacteria; order Hyphomicrobiales; family Nitrobacteraceae; genus Bradyrhizobium; species Bradyrhizobium amphicarpaeae. The sequence goes on along the minus strand of NZ_CP029426.2, from coordinate 1,713,717 downwards.
GCAGGGAGAATTCCGGCGCGATCGCCGCAAGCAGCACGAAGACCGGAGATCCGATCAGTGCGCCGAGACTGACGCTGCGCAGATAAGCGCCTGCGATCCGATCCCGCTCGTGCGCGATCCTGGACAAGGCGCTCAACGCGACATCCATGACCGCCTGGGTGAGAAGTTGCATCAGGATCAGGTAGACCCTCGCCCCGACCGTGTAGATGCCGAGCGCGGCGACGCCATAGAGCGACAGGATGATCATGTCGATCGTCCGAACGATGGCGAAGTCCAGCAGCCTGTTCAGCACGACGTGGACGCTGTAGCCGGAGAGCTCGCGGAAGCTCTTCAGATTGTAGCCGCGCATCGGCAACCATCGCGGCTGGCTCCAGAGCCACAAGCCGCTGATCGCGCTCTGAACGACCACCTGAATCACGAGGCTGAGGGCGCCAAACCCGGCATAGGCACAGGCGATGCCCACGACGCCGGAGACGGCTGTCGCAACCATGGTCCTGACCGCGAGCACGCGAAAGTCCATCTGGCGCTTGTAGAGCGCCTCCTGGAACAGGGTCGCGGTACCGATCGGAAGCGAGAGACTGGCGGCCGTCAGCAGCGGCGCGAGCCCCTTCACGTTGAACCAACGCTCGATATGCGTCGCAAGCAGTGCAATCAGAACGGCCAGCAGCACCGAGGCTGCAAAGGAGCAGAAGAACGGCAGCGTCACATCGGCGGGCTCGAGCGTCCGTCGCTGGATCAACGCATCGCCGAAGCCGAATTCCGCAATGGAGCTCAAAAGCAGCAGGACGAAGGCGACCAGCGCCGCAAGACCGAAATCGGCGGGATCGAGCAGCCGTGCCAGCACCAGGAACAGCACGAACGACAAAGCGCGGCCGCCCCAATTCTGTGCAAGCGACCAGAACAGGGCCACCACGACCTGATGTTGTTTGCCCTGCGAGACGTTCATCAACAATTCGACCCAATTCCGATCCAGACGACGCGACAATGATGATGACGCGCCACCGCTTGTCGCCGCTCACGACGGCGCCTGATTGCTCGCGACATTACGACGGAGTGATGGCAATCAGATGAGCGCCGTCACGATTCCGATTTAGAGTGGAAGTGAGTTCAAATCGTGGACTACACTCCAATCGCTCTCTGCGATGTGATGCAAAATGGATGCCTTGATGAATTCGTCCGCCTCGCGTTCTCTCCGCCGCTCAAAACGTTTGCGCGTGGCGATCTACGCGCCGCATTTCGCAGAATATTCCTACCGGCTCGCATCTGGACTCGCGCATCATTGCGACGTTCGGCTCGTGCTCAACCGCAAGGATGCCAACCAGCAATGGGAACTGGCCGACATCGCGGTTGCGGCTCCCTTCGAAACCCGGGTTCGCGATTTGAGCCTGCGACGCGGCGGCGTGATCGGCATCCCAGCCTCGTTCCTCGACATAATTTCGTTTCGTCCGGACATCGTTCATTGTCATGAAGTTCCGGAGATCTACACGTCCAGGCTGATCCAGCTTCTTCGCCCGCTCGGCATTCCCCTGGTTCTGACGGTTCACGATGCCATCCCGCATTCGGAGGGCGGCTCCGGCACCTCGCCACGTGAGGACGGCTGGCGCGGACGCATGCGCGCCGCAGCCTCGATCGTCACGACTCATGGCGAGAGTTGCATTGCCGATTTTCGTCGCGCCTCGCCCGACTTCAACGGCGCAACGGTTTCCAGCATGCACGGCGTGCTCATGGTTCCACCGGCCCGAGGCGCAGTCACGGCGCCCGAAGCCGCACGCATCCTGTTTTTTGGACGGATGTGGGCCTACAAGGGCCTCGACGTCTTCATCGATGCGATCGACATGTTGGCCAAGCGCGGCGTGCCGCATGAGGCGATCGTCGCCGGCCGCGGCCCGGAAATGACCCGGCTCGGCGCGCGGATGGAAGCGACGCCGACGGTCAAGACCATCAACGCCTACATTTCGCCCGCCGACACCGGACAGCTGTTTCAATCCGCCACCGTGGTCGCCCTGCCTTACAAGGATGCAACGCAGAGCGGCGTGCTTGCCTCCGCTTACGGCAATGCGCGTCCCGTCGTTGCCAGCGCCACCGGCGGCATTCCCGACGTCGTCACCGACGGAGTCAACGGCCTGCTGGTTCCTCCGGGCGACGCCACTGCATTGGCCGATGCACTCGAACGCGTCCTGACCTCGAAGCCGCTTGCCGCGACATTGACCGACGGCGCACGGCAAACCGCGGAGGGTCTCTTGAATTGGGATCACATCGCCGAACGGCTGCTGGGGTCCTATCATAAGCTCGCCGGCCGTACCGTGAGCTGACCGCGACGGGCACGCGGCCGCTCAAACCGATTGCCCGACCTTCAACGGCCGAAAGACCATGCCGCGGATCGCGCCGTCCAGCAGGCGCCTCAGCCTGACCTCGATCAACTCATAACTGATCGCGCTTGCGACCAAGGACATCGCCAGCCCGAGCCCGATGAAAGCGGCCCACAGCAGCCAGCGATCGACGCCGGCTGCGACCAGCTTCAGGCCGATCACCTGCAAGGGGAAGAGCACGAACGGATGCACGAGATAGAGGCTGTAGCTGATCTTGCCGACATATTGCAGGGCCGGGACGCTCAGTGCCTTGCCGAGGCCCGACTCCGGGGCAAGCACCATGCCGAAGAGCACGAAGCCGGGAAGCAGCCCCACGAAGGGATGAAACAGCACCAGGCTTGCATACATGGCCGCTCCGCAAGCCAGGCCCACGGCCAAGCCGAGACGTCCCGGAATGCGAATGCGAAAGCCGGTGGCGCTGTAGAGCATACCGATGCAGAAGAACGCCGTGATCGGCCAGTGCAGGAGGCATGCGACACCCAGCAGGATCAGCGGCGCGGCCAAGAGCCGCCCCCCGCCGCGCCACACCGAAAACGTCGCTGCAAACCAGATGTAGAACGCCCATTCATAGGTCAGTGTCCAGGCGTTCTGCTGGGCGATGGGCAGACCAAGCGCATCCTGCACGAAGAACAGATTGGCCGCGAAGACCGCGAGATAGCTCGTCAGATCGATTCCACGAAAGAACTTGTAGCCGACGATCGGACCGACCACGAACAGCGCAAGATGCAGGACGACGAACACCGGCATGATGCGCAGGACGCGATCGAAAAAGAACCGCGGCAGCGAGCCGTGCCGCACCAGGCTCGCCGGGATCAGGAACCCGCTGATCATGAAGAACAGTTCGACTCCATGCCCGCCGACATTGATCACCGATTGGAGCCAGAGCCAGAGCGGCGGCAGGAAGCCGGGATCCGGGATGTCGTACATGCCGCCCTTCGGCATGTCGTAGAAATGATCCATCAGCACGCTCAGCGCCGCAATGCCGCGCAGCCCCTGGACCGACGGAACGAACGATCCGTCGTAAGCGGCGCCCGGCTGGTGCGGCGCGTGACTCATTCTGCAGCACCCTGAGTACTGAGGGCAGGCTCGAGAACGACTTTCTTTCTCCGTGCCGAGCGAAACCTTTGCCCGAAGGCGATGCTGGGCTTCTCGACGAATGTAAACGTCATCCAGCTGACCAGGATCGACAACGTCATGATCACGACGAGGAAGATCGACCATCCGAGCGGCCCGTCGCCAAACCATACGAGGCGATGGATGAAGACGATCGCGAACGGCGACATCAGGTAGACCGAATAACTGATCACGCCGACGAATGCCATCGGCCGCCACGCCATTCTCTCGCCGAACACGGCAAAACCGATGAAGACGAGCGCCGCGCAGACATAGGCGGCTGCGATCGAATAGCTGTGGAAGAAGTTCTCGTGGTACACGCCCCCGAACCGCCGGTCGGCGAGGGCGATGGCGAAGATCGCATACAGGAGCGTGCAGACCGCCACGTGGGACCATCGCAGCTTTCCGCCGATGACGGTATCGCGGATGATCTTGCCCAGGAACATCGCCGACAGATTCAGCCCGACCTCCATCACCGAAGAAACGGCCCTGTTCTCCACCAGGAGCGCAGCGGTCGTTCCGACCAGCGCGGCCGAAACGACGATGGTCACCGCTGTAAAGCGCCGGTTCAGCAGCCCCATCGCGAACAGAATAGTGCATCCGGCATAGAACAGCAGCTCGATCGCCAGCGTCCAATAGAACACCCAGAGGTTCGGAACGTTCACGAAGGTCTGCAACATCGTCACGTTCGCGGCGATCTGCCCGAGCGGATAGATTTTCGAGTCCAGCAGCTGCATCGTCACGAGCCCGACCAAGAGCGAGGTCCAGTAGGCCGGGTAGAGCCGGAAGAAGCGGCTGATGGCGAAATCCCGCACGGGCGTGGCGCTGTCCGGGAAGCTGAACGGAATGACGAAGCCGCTGACGAAGAAGAACAACACCACGCCAAACCGGCCGAAGTTCATGTAGTAGCCGAACACATCGTGGATCGGCCAGTAATAGGCGCCCGTCGGGTGCTTCTCGACGATCACCTCGAACACATGCTGGACCAGGACCGACAAAACGGCAATGCCGCGCAGCGTGTCGATGAATGCGAGTCGTTTATGCATCTTTCGTTCTCACCTGCTTCCGCTCGCCGCCGGCATATCCGGGCGGAAGCCTTCCAATGACGGCATCGGCCGCCGCACCACAATCGGCACGGCGTCGCCCGCCCGAGCGGAGGCCGCGCGGCGCGAGAACACGTCACTGAAGCTCAATGCGATAATCAGCAGGCCAGATGCCGGGCCGTAGTTCAGCACCGTGATCGTGAAAAGGTTGACGACGAAGATCAGCGTCAGCTTGTACACGTCGGTCGCGCCGAATGTCGCCCTGAACACCATCACCATAAAGGCGACGAACGGCAGACCGAACATCAGGTAGGTCCCGATGTAGAAATTGTCGACGGGCACCCAAAATGGCGCGAGCGGTGAGAACAGCTGTTGCGGATAGTTGAAGCAACCCGCGCCACAGCCGGTCACGAGGCCGATGGGCATGAGCTGAGTGAGGTAGATAAACGGCTTTTGCCAGCTGTTGTTGATGCGATCGAGGATGCTGAAGAGGGTCGAATGCGGCACCGCGGCGGTCCCGGAAGCAACCACGATCATGAAGAACGGTACGAAGATCGAAGCATAGGACCACAGCGCGATGGTCCGGATCGCGGGAAAGCGCGACCTCTCCGGCAGCATCCGCACCAACACCAGCAGAATCAAGTAGAGCACGAGAACGATCATGGTCGTCTTGCTCGTGGTCAGCTTAGTGGCATAGATCGCGACGGAACCCAGCAGCAAGCACCATGTGGTGCTCATGCGAATCGACGTGATCGCGAACGACACCAAAATGAAGAAGGCAGCCATGGTGTTGTCGGCCGCAAAGCCCATCAGGCGCTGGTCGTCGCCGCCATAGGCCCACCACAACCGACCGGCCTCGCGCACCGCGCCGAAGGACTCGTATTTGTAGCCCACCCAAGGCATCAGATAGAATTTGGTCAGGAAAACACCGATCACCGACAGGTAGAAGGTAACCGCGATGACCGACAGAAGCTTTCTGTATGAGCCGAGGTTCGAATCGCAAAAGCAGAATCCGACAAACACCGGCAGCATCATCTTGAACGATGAGACTGCTGCGTTGACCGTACCCAGCATGAAATAGCCGAGCACGAGCGACAGCATGATCTGCACCAACACCAGGAACGCCAGGGTACTGCGATTGCGCAGGATGCAATGGACGAAGAACTGGATGAGGCACAGAAGCGCAATGGCGTCGGGCACGTACCAGAGCGCGTTCATGTGATAGATGCTGGTGTAATAGCGGATCACCCCGCCAAAGGCGTCGCGGACCAGATAGGCCCCGAGCGCGATCGCCTCGATGTTGAGGCTGATCAACGTGATTTTCGGCCGGTGCAGCGCGAGGATCGTCATATCGGGCTCAGTTCGTCAGCCGCGCCGATTGCGCGGTGGATCGCGCGAAATCCCGACGGCTTCCGAGCACATTTCGCATGAACCTGCCACCGGGGATTTCGACGTAGAGATAAGTGAAGTGCGAGACCGCCAGAACGGCGGCCAGCGAGACCACGAGGTTCAGCGTCGCCGGCAGGCCCGCCCAGACCGAATCCAGCGCGGTGATGCGCCCCGCTCCCACGGCTCGCACGAAATATTCGGCAAGCAACACCACGAGCGCATGCACCATGTAGATCGAGTAGGAACGTTTGCCGAGCCAGACCAGCGGCTTCACCACCAGCATCCGCGGCACCAGCAGCGCGTCTGGAAAGGCCAGCAAGCTGCCGAGGAAGATCGCGAACGTCACCGGCGCAAGGAACGTTGACGCAGGATTGGTCTCCGCCAGGGACACCAGCACGATGCTCCCGATCATGGCGGCGAATTGCAGCGCGCCCTGCGCGGCAGGACCCGGCTTGGCCGGCAGGCGGTCGACGATCCTCACCGTCAGCACGCCCAGGAAGAAGCTCACGAAGCAGCGCAGGATGCCGAAATCGGTCTGAAGCCCGAGGCTCCTCTTGTCCAGTACGAAGATGATGACGACCAGACTGCAGATCGCTAGCGCCCCGCAGAGAATGTAGAACCAGAGCAGGGACCGCATGCGCTGGGCCAGCAGCACGATGAGGCCAAATACCAGGTAGGTGTAGAATTCGACGCTGATGCTCCAGCTCGGCGCGTTCCAGCTGAGATAGTCGATGAACCCCATTGAATGCAGCAGCAGGACGTTGAGACCGAAGGAATAGGCGTTGTTCACTTCGAACGCCGCCGGCGCGGCCACCACGACGCCAGCCGTGACCAAACCGATCCGCAGAAGTCGAAACAGAAGATTTGCCATCAGCATGACGATGTGCAGCGGATAGACCCGCGCCAGCCGTCGCACCATGAATTCGCGCAGCGAGAAGCGCCCGAAATCGCCCTCGACGTAGCTGAGCGACATGACGATTCCGCTGAGAACGAAGAACAGATCGACCAGCAGCCAGGAGCTTCTGAAGAACGAGCAGTTGATCCACGCATTGTGCGGGAACGCCGCGAGGAAGGTCGGCATCAGCAGGAGATGGTGAATCACCACCGACGTCGCGGCGATCCCCCGAATGCTGTCGAGCGGTAGCACATGCGCCTTCTCACGATGAACCATCTCCGTCACATCAACATTCCCAGCTATTGCATCGCAGCAGTGTGTATCAGGTCTTGCGCATGTTCAATCTCTGCGACCGCGGACTCGCATTCGACGCATGAGGGTCGACGATAATTTCAACGCTTGCAGATCATTCGGACATGCGAGCGCCAAGTTCACGCCACTTTTTGCCTGAGATCGCGTGCGCCGGCGCGCAAATCAAGTCGGGCGTGATGATTGCGAGCATTTACGTGCAAAGTGTGCGCGAAATTCGACGCTGCTGCGATCAACGCGACCACAAAGACGTTTGATCTTTTCGCATGCACGATACGCCGCATATCGCGCTGATAATTTTTCAGGCGGGAACAAAGACTCGCTCAACGACTTGTGTCGGTTTTGCGACGCGTGCTCGCGACACTTCAGCGTGCACGCCTCTTATGTTTTCAGTTTGCAACATTCATAGGCGCAAGCATGCCCATATCGCATGCATTGCATATCTTCATTTTACAACCGGGCAGGAATGCAGGCAAAGCGCGCGTTGTCGTCGAGCACACGCATTCAGCTTTTGCGTCGCACAAAAATTGACACAGTTAGCTGCCAGGTTTCGCGTGTTCTCCTATTGCAACAGGGAGGAAGGGACACGAATGGGTTGCGGACTAACACGTCGTCTTGCGAGATCGCGATGGCTGCCAATCGTCTTGGCAGGTTCAGCCTTGATGGGCGGAACTATCGATGCTTGCCGCGCCCAGTGTGTCGAATCTTCCGATCGTGCCTCGCAGCTCGAACTCGACACATTCGTGAAATCGCCCTCCTCGCTCCTGGAGCGGCTGCGCAATGACAAGGAGAAGCTGAGATATCGGCTCTCCAGCTATATCGCCACGAGCCCGTCGGTGTTGCCTTCCGTGCAGACACTCATCTCGACTTCGGCTTCGACCGATCGCTCGTCGATCGGCGCCGCACTGAGGATTGCCGAAGGGCGATGCACGTCGAAGAAGCCGGACGCCGCACGCAAGATCAGGGATTTCGTGCAGCGGATCGGCGATCTCAACGTGCAGGCAGGCTATGCCGCCGCGGGAGACGACGCCTCCGGCGCCCAGGCGCAATCGCAAGACAAGGGGCCGGCGCAACCGCCTCGAGGCGGGGCGCTGCTCGAAGGCGAGTGGAAGACCAAGCTGGCCAACCCGTTCAAGCCCGTCCCCCTTCCGAATTGATCAGCGATCGTCAAAAGGCAGCGAATTAGCACATGTATCAGCCTAGAGAACATTTCCAGTCGGGACACCGATTCGGCATCGAATTCGGCGGTGCCGTCCTCAGCTTCGAGCGCGTGACCGACGTCCTGCGCCGGCAATGGCCGATCATCGCTGCCTGTACTGGTGCTGCGCTCGCTCTGGTGATCCTCTATCTGGTCACGGCGCAGCCCATGTACACGGCCAATGCCCGCATCATGATGGATACGCGCCAGGCCCAGGTGCTGGACAAGGACAGCAATGCCAACAGCGCCCTGATCGACACAGGCTATGTCGACAGCCAGGTCGAGGTGATCAATTCGGACGACCTGATCCTTTCGGTCGTTCGTCGCCTGAAGCTGACTGACGATCCGGAGTTCAACGGCTCCAAACCGGGCCTTCTGTCCATTGTCCTCGGCAAGGTCATGTCGCTGTTCAGCTCCGGCGAGCCGGCGTCCCAGGAGCACCTCGAACATGCCGTGGTCGAGGCGGTCCAGAAGAACCTGAGAACCGAGCGCGTGCTGACGACCTATGTTCTGTCGCTGAACTATCGCTCCCGGAGCCCCGACAAGGCCGCCAAGATCGTCAACGCCATCGCCAATGCCTATCTGGTCGGCGCGCTGGAAGCCAAATATCAGTCCACCAAGCGGGCCACCGAATGGCTTCAGCAGCGCAGCGTCGAGCTGAGCGAGCAGGCAACCGCCAGCGACCGTGCCGTGCAGACCTTCAAGGCCGAACACAACATCGTCGGAACCAGCCGCGGCCTGATGTCCGAACAGCAATTGTCCGACCTCAACACGCAGCTCGTTCAAGCGCGGGCGGCGACGGCCGAAGCCAAGGCCAAACTCGACCGAATCAACGCGATATCGGACCAGGATGTCGCACAATCCACCGTGACCGACGCTCTCAACAACTCGGTCATCACCCGCCTGCGCGCGCAATATCTCGATCTCGCGGCCCAGTATGCCGATTGGTCCAAGCGTTACGGCAAGACCCATCTTGCCGCCGTCAATCTGGCCAACAAGATGGATGAAATCCGCAAGAACATGGCGGACGAACTGCATCGGATCGGAGATGCTTATCGCAGCGACTACGAGATCGCCAAGAGCCGGGAAGCTTCTCTCGACAAGAGCTTAAAGGATCTCGTCGCCCAGGCCGGCCACACCGGCCAGGCCGAGGTCCAGTTGCGCGACCTCGAGAGCGCCGCCGACACCTATCGCAATCTCTACAACAACTTCCTCGAGAAGCTGCAAAGCGCGACGCAGAATCAGAGCTTTCCGCTCAGCGAGTCGCGCCTCATCAGCACTGCCAACAAGCCGGATCGCAAGAGCTCGCCGCGTACCGTCCTGGCGCTGGTCGGCGGCCTCGTGGGCGGCCTCTGCCTCGGCTTTGGCGTTGCATTCGGGCGTGAAATGCTGAGCGACGTCTTGCGGACGCCCGGCGAGGTCGAAGATGAGCTCGGCGTGAAGTGCCTCGGGGTCCTGCCCGACATTCGTCCGCCGACCAAGGCAGGCGCGTTGTTGTCGACGTCCGCGAAGACCGGTCCGCCCAACCTGTCCCGCTACGTCGTCGATCATCCGTTCTCGCGGTTTGCCGAGACGTTGCGCAACATCAAGGTGTCGATCGATGTTGCGCGCCTGACCCGCGAGATCAAGGTGATCGGCATCGTATCGTCGCTCCCCAAGGAGGGAAAAACGACGGTGGCGGCCAACTTCGCCCAGTTGATCGCCCTCACCGGGCATCGCACGGTCCTGATCGACGGCGACCTGCACACGCGCTCGCTCACGCGCGAGCTCGCGCCGAATGCCACGACCGGACTGGTGGAGGCGCTCAACGATCCGGCCGGCCTGGGCTACCACGTGCAGCGAAGCAAGGAGACGGGGCTTGATTTCCTGCCGTCCGTCGTGGCCTCCCGCATGGTCAATTCGGCCGACGTCATTGGATCGAAGGCGATGGCCGAGCTGCTCAAGGTGCTGAAAGAGCACTATGAGTACATCGTGATCGACCTCGCGCCGGTGATGCCGGTGGCGGATGCAAAGGCCGTCAGCTTCCTGATCGACGCCATGGTCTACGTGATCGAATGGGGGCAGACGACACGAAGCGCTCTTCAGGAATCGATTTCCGGATCGGAAGTCCTGCAGAAGAAATTGCTCGGCGCCGTGCTCAACCGCGCCAACCCGAAGATGCTCAAGCGCATCGAGGCGTACAAGGGCAAGCACCACAACAGTTACTACGTCGAGCATGCCTGAAGCATGATCCGGAAAGCGCGATAACGATCCATCCTGATCGCATCGCCTGATGAGGCGTGACGTCGCGCCGATCTGGAACGACCTCGGGGTCCGCGGCCATTTGGCAGCGGGCCTCTTTGCGTTTCGCGGAACTGTCGTCTGAAGGCGATCGAGGGCTCTTACGCGCACGAGACCGAAGATTGCGCCGAGCCCACCGCGACAGCTGAGGCCCCCGTATTCGTCCGGAATCCACAAACTACGGTCATTGCCCTAGCCAAAAGCAAGGATTGACGTAGACGACGTTGGCTAGGACAGTGCCCCAATTGGCACCTTCATCGGCAAGACGGGACAATCCGGGTGCTCGATGCTTCAAAATGCCGGAACTTTTGGCATCTTTCTTTCTGGGTTTCCTGAGGTTAACCTCAACCCATATTTGTAGTTCTTTGCCAGTGGGCTCGGAATGCTGATTGTCCTGACAATTCTGACTATTTGGGTTCTGCTCAACATCCTGTTTGTGTTGATCGTTGTTCCCCCGCGGAAACCGCGTCCGCCGGCGATGGTGACGACGCTCTCACCCGCGCCCATCGACCCGAGCCAACGGGAAATCGAGCAGGACGAACCCTTCTCGATCCGCCATGTCATCGTTTCCGTTGCGATGGGGGCTTTCTTCGTGCTGGTGCCGCCGCTGCTCGCCTTGCGCGATGCGATCATGCGGCTCTTCAGCAGGTCGTCGAGAGATGGAACCTGATCCGTCGATCCGTGAGCTGAACGACTAGTAAGCTTCCTGGAACATCACGGCGGACGCTGTCCGGACCATGATCTTCAGGTCGAGCCAGATGCTCCAGTTGCTGACGTACCAGACATCATACTCGACCCGCTTCTCCATCAGATCGATCGTCGGCGTTTCCCCCCTGAAGCCGTTCACCTGGGCCCAGCCCGTCAGGCCCGGCTTCATGTGGTGCCGGTAAACGTACTTGCTGATGAGTTCATCGTAATAATTGTCGTGGGCCAGCGCGTGCGGACGCGGCCCGACCAGCGACATGTCCCCGCGCAGCACGTTCCAGAGCTGCGGCAATTCGTCGATGCTCGTCATGCGAAGGAAGCGCCCGATCTTGGTGACGCGGGCATCCTGCTTGGTCGCCTGGGCAATCGTCTCGCCGTTCTCGCAAACAGTCATGCTGCGGAACTTCCAGATCTCGAACGGCCTGCCATTGAAGCCGCGGCGCGACTGGCGAAATATGACCGCCCCCGGGGAATCAAGCTTGATCAGCACGGCAACGGTGAGCAGCAGCGGCGTCAGGATCACCAGCGCGAACAGAGCCACGCCGACATCGAGGCAGCGCTTCTGCAATCGCTCGAGGATGGTGAGAGGCGGCCTCTGGATCTCGACCGCGACGGTTCCGCTGACCGGCAGGAAGGGACGAGCCACCAGATCGGCGACCGGATCGTCCGGCAGCAGGCGTATCGGCTGTGGGACCGCGCGCAGATAGGGCCCGAGCTTGCGGAGCATCGGCAATTCGTCCCAGTCGATCGCAAGCAAATATTCATCGACGTCGGCTGAGCGCGACTGACGGATCACATCGCGAATTTGCCGCTCCCAATGGCCGCCATCCCGGTCGTCGCCGAGCACGAAATGGCGCATGACGTCGAAGCCGTTTCTCCGCAGGTCCTTGAAGCGGCTGGAGGTGAAGTCGAGCGGCTTGAGGCTGAGCAGGATCACCTTGCGATCGACCAGCCGGCTCCTCGCAAAGCTCGTGCCGAACACCGCCTGCCAGACGAAGCGGAGGCTGACCAAGCCAAGTCCGCCGATCACGGCGAACACGATGACGGCGCCGCGGGACAGGTTGTCGGTTGATTTCAGCAAAAAGGCCGCAACGGCAAGGATCGTCAACGACGTCAGCCAGATAAACACCGCCTTTCGAAGCTGCCAGACGATATTGAGCAGCCTGTGCGTGGCATAGACGTCCCGGAAATAGGCGACTGCGACGAACACCACGCCGACGAATAATCCCGCTCCCACCGGAGCGCCGTCGGCGGGCGAAGCGACGGCCGCGCCGTACAGCGAAGCCCCGGCGGCATAGCTCAACAAGATCAGCAGAAAGTCAGCAGCCATGACGACGATCTGAAATGGCCTCTGAAGAGCGCCACCTCGCGTCGACGACAGCGCGTGAGCGTTTTCAGAACCATAAGTTGCAACAGCCATTCGAACCTCTGCCTATAGAGAGAGTGTCTGACGCTCATCGTGATGCTGAAGACTCGTCACTTCCCCGCGCAGAACGTGTTGCGTGATCGCAGCGACATTGTGGCGCTGCACGCAAAACTTTTGCGACGCACGAATGATGCTGCGTGTTGAATAGCGAAGCGAAATTGGGCGCGCTGAAAATGCCGTCACAGTGCCGACACACGAGCGAACGCGCTGCCCTATTTTGACTCAAGTTCCGCCGCCCGTCGCGATGCTTTGCCGTCGTGTGAGCCACTCATCGCTCAACTTTCAGGCGATGCAGTCCTTCGGCGGCCGACGGCCAGTCATTTGCGGGCATTCCGATGATCTTCTATTTGCGCGCGAAATGCAGAATCGCGCCCCGGCATGCATCTTTGCCGCGCTCTCGCCTTGAGCGATGCAATTCCTAAGGACCATTCGTTCGCACCGCAATCGTATGACAAGGTCGGCAAAAACTGCCGCCCTTCTTTTGGCGTGATCGAGCCGGACAACGAGGGCGCTCTCCACCGACCTCACGTTGTCTGTGTTGGATGGAAGCTCTCCGGTGCCGGCGACTTGGGGAAATTTTTCGACCACCCGATCGATTGAGCACCATGATGTCTCTCGCCCGACCCCGCCCGCCTGTTCCCAAACCGCAATTGCCGGAGGGGGTTCGCATCTATGCGATCTCCGACATTCACGGATGCGCGCATCTGCTCCAGCCGATGTTGCGCGTGATCGACGCCGACGTTGCCTGCAGCCGGCCGCGCTACGCGATCGAGGTCTTCATGGGCGATTACATCGATCGCGGCCCGGATACGCGATCCACCCTCGACGTCCTGATCGAACGAAGCCGCCGGGGCAACGCGGTTTTCCTCAAAGGGAATCACGAGGCATTTCTGGTGAATGTGTTCGAAGACCCTTCACTGTTCGAGGATTGGATTGCCGTCGGCGGGACCCAGACGCTGATGTCCTACGGGCTTGCGCCGCCGGACCTGAGGCGCGACGAGCCGGCATCGATCATGCGCAATTTGATTCGGGCGATGCCCACCGAGCACCTGGAATTCCTCGACAATCTGCGGCTGAGCTTCAGTTGCGGAGACTTCTTCTTCGCCCACGCCGGCGTTCGCCCCGGCATTCCATTGGCCCAGCAGACGGAGCGCGATCTGCTCTGGATTCGCGACGAGTTCCTGCGCAGCGAGGAGCAGTTCGGCAAGTATATCGTGCATGGCCACACGCCGGTCCGCAGTGCCGAATTCATGGCGAACCGCGTCAACATCGACACCGGCGCCTATGCGACCGGCAACCTCACCTTGATGAGCATCCAGGGCAGCCGTATGCTCGCGGTGTGAGGTGGAGACTTGGTCGCGGCGGCTTGCCCATCGGCCGGTCGAAGCCGTCTCGCGACCAGGATGGCATCGACCTCGGCAGGATCTAGTTGAACAAGTGCGGCTGTTCCGGCCGCGCACGGGTTTCGGCCATCCAATCGTTCCAGGCTCGTTCGTGCTTGACGTAAAGCTCCAGCCAACGCTTCCCATGTCCGTCCTGATGTCCGTCCTGGCGGACACGGCGCGCCTCGACAAGCAAGTCGGCGCCAGGGCGGGAGCCTGGATTATCCAGCGCTTCGAACTCGACCGTCTCCGAGATCGTCAGCCCGACAAGCACGCGTTGTCCGGCGCCATCGACGATGTAGCGTCGCGGCGCGTCCTTCTTGGGTTCACTCATCTCGTCATGCCCATTCGTGTCAATGAGATCCGCCAGTTCGTCGAGCGTTGCCTAAAAGGCGCGTCGAGCGTGGCCGAACGGCGAGGTCGGCTCGTCCATTCGGCGCGAGCCGCAGGATGAATTCGCAGCGCTTCGTTGGACGCGCCAAGCACGCAGCACGTAGCCCAAGATGAGGCCGGCGCTGAAGATGAAAGCGGAGAAGAATGCAGAAGTCATGGGGATAGCCCTGGATAGTCGTCGCTTCATCAAGAGTGAGCAGTGTGTCGACATCATGGTTCTTGTCGACTCCGGGCGCCGAAAGATTGTTCATGCCTGACTTCTCACGTGCATGCAGCAAAGCCTTCCCCTCATCGGCCGCGGCGATCAACATCCGTCTATGAGAGTCACTCTATATATAGAGAGATTCCCTCGCGACCACGGTCCGTCCAAACCTGCTGCCATTGGATGGACCTGGCGCGCCTCCCAACGAACAGGAAATTTCGGGCCGACCGGCCAATCCATCCCTTGCAACCATTCGGGGCCCGTCGCATTATTTCGCATCTCATATTACGAGGGATTCAATCCTATGACCGTTCGCGCTCTTATTCGATCCATTGCCCTGCCCGCTCTCGGACTCGCCTTGACAGCATCCGTAGCCCCGGCCGCCGAGCTGGCGCTTGCTCCGGCACATCAGCGCGCGGCCTACGCGCAAACCGGGGTCGTGCTTTGGGATGACGTCTATCCGCCCGCAATCTACGGCCCGCAGCTTCGTTCCGTCGAGGAAGTCGCCGCCATGAAGGCGCAGGCGCGTCCGGTGTCCCAGCGCTGGTGGGGTTATTGGTACGCTCGGTGAGCGCGGGAGCGCCTCGCTAGCAGCCTCCTGAGAAGCCAGCCGCCTTCGACCCGGGCAACTTCGATCACGGACCGCCGATTTGCCGGATAGCCGGTGCCGGCGGTTTTTGCTTGGGCGCGCACGCAGATTGCTTCGATGGCTTCCCGCGGATTGGAAGCCAGCCAGACGCGATCCAGCCGTCAAGGTGCACGTCTTAAAGCCCAGCGGCGATTGCCAGGACGACGGCTCCGGAGACAAACGGCGGGACCGCCGACGCTTGCCCCGAATCCGGTGCCCCCTCAGCTCAGAAGGAAGTTGCCGTTGTGCAGAGTGCCCGTCGCATTCTGCAGGCTCACATCCATATCGCTCGTTCCATCGCCATTGATATCGATCTGAAGTAGATCGTTGCCCGGTCCGAAATTCTGAAGATGGGCCGAAGCCTGGTTGCCGCCTAGCAAGGCTGCCCCATCCACGTACTCGATGTGACCGCCCGCGACGCTGATACCCGAGAACGTGAAGCTGTCATTGCCGGCGTCGAAATTGTGAATGGTATCGGCAGCACCGGCGGCTGAATCTGCGGTGCTGACGAAGCGGAAGTTGTCATGGCCCGCGCTGGCGAAGATCTCGTCCGCGCCCGCGCCCGCAGTGATGGTCGTGCTACCTGACGTGTTGCCGATCGTGATCCTGTCGAAATTCGCGGCCAGATTGACGTTTTCGACGTCGGTTATCGTGATGTCGTAAACGTTCGCGTTGAAGTTCAACGTGTCGTTTCCGTCACCGAGATCGATCACATTGGCGGGGTTGGCATTCAGCGTCAGAACGTCGTCAGATGCGCTACCGTGGATCAGGTTCACGTTAAAGAGATTGTCGAATGAATTGCTACCTGCTGCAAGGTTCAACACGTTGGCGGTACCGTCACCGAGATTAACCGTCACTCCGGAGACGGTATTGAGAAGCGTGACCGTATCGTCCGACGGATTGAGATTCCCTGTAAAGTCGCTGCCGTTGAGATTTTCCACGCCGCTTATGCTGAGTGAATTGACGCCATTGGCGAGAGACACAAAATCGTTTCCGCCGCCCATGTCGATGGCGATACCATTGACGTTATTCGTCAGGCTGAGCGAATTGTCCCCTGAATTGCCGCTGATGTGCTCGACGCCGATCGCGGCGAACGCAGCGTAGCTTCCGTTGAGGGCGATCGTGTCCTCGCCATCGCCGAGGTCGATCGCGACGCCGTTGGCAGCCGCGATCGCACCGGTGACCGTCAAGATATCGTCGCTCGCGGTTCCGTGCACGTGGTTGACATCATAGATATTCACGAACGAGTTCGCGCCGGCAGCGAGGTACATCGAGTTGTCGCCGTTGCCGAGACTGATGTTCAGACCCGTGACCGTCGTCGACAACGTGAGAACGTCGTTGACGCCGGGTGTCGCACCGAAATCGGATCCGGCGATTGACTCGACGCCAATCAGGCTGAGCGAGTTGGCCCCGCCCGCGAGATTGAGCTGATCATTGCCGCCGCCGAGGTCGACGACCAATCCGCTCGCGGTCGTGACGAGGTTGACGAATTCGTCGCTGCCGGTACCGATCAGGTTTTCGACACCCGTGAGATTGAGCGTGTAACCGTTGCCGAAGGTGCCGTTGAGCAGGACGGTATCGCCCGTCCCCGCACCCAGATTGAGCGCGTGCCCGAAGATGTTGGATCCGACGCGAAGATAATCGTCCCCGGCCGTTCCGAACACGGGCGCCGAGTTGGAGAATTGCTGCGTCGAGAGATCGATCGGGCTCCCCAGCGTCCCCGACGATTGCAACAGGATGCCATCGCTAAACTGCAGAACTTCGACGTTGCTCAGCGTGTCGGTGCCGTCGCGATTCGCGACCGTGTCTTGAACCTGAATTGTCCCTGACGTCGTGACGTTGTATTGCGCTTGCGCACCCGAGAAGATCGCCATGTCGGTACCGGCGCCGCCGTCGATGGCGTCATCGCCGCCCTGGCCGGTGATTCCGTCATTGCCGCCGCCGGCGTTGATGGTGTCGCCACTGCCGCCGCCGAAGAAGAACTCATTGTTCGAGCTGCCGACCAAGAGGTCGACCTGGTTCGAACCCTGGACGCTGTTGACGCCGCCCGTGATGACGTCGGCACCCGCCGCCCCGCTCACATGTCCAGTCGAAAGGTCGACGGACACACCGCCCCCGCTCGCCTGCGAATAGGAGACCCTTGTATTGCCGTTACCTGTGATGGTGTCGTTGCCGAGCAGGCCTTCGAACAGGTTGAAGGTGCCGAACGATCCGGCCGAGGTGACACCAGTGAAGCCGGTGGCATTGTAAGTGTCGTCCAGATTGCTGCCCGTCGCACTGTTGACGCCCACATAGGTGTCGGTCCCGATCGAGCTGCCGCCGGTTGCTGTGCCGGCCTGCAGGTTGACGGTCACGGCATCGGTCGCGCTGGAATAGATGATTCGGGTGTTGCCGTTGCCGGAGATCGTATCGTTGCCGGCCAGGCCTTCGAATTGGTTGAAATTGCCGTTGTTGCCGACGTTGTTGGTCGCGCCGTTCTGGAAGCCGACGGCGCCGAAATTCGTGGCCGTGAAGACGTCGTTGAAGGTGGTGCCCTGGGCCCCCTCGATCCCGCGGAGCGTATCGTTGCCGATCGAGGCGTCTCCGGTCGCGGTGCCTGCCGTGAAGTCGATGGTGACAGGGCCGGTGGAGAAGTAGATGTTGTTGTAGCTGACGACGTCGAAGCCACCGCGGCCGTCGATGAAATCGTCGCCGGCAAGGCCGGTGAACGTCTCAGTCGCCGTGGTGATATTGCTGCCGCGGATGATGTCGTTGTACATCGACGCCATCACGGCGTTGACGCCGCTGAACGTATCGTTGCCCGTGGATGCATCGCCGCTTGCGGTGCCGGCCAGCAGATCAACGACCACCGCGCCAGTTGCGTTGGTGAAGGAAACGCGGGTGTTGCCGTTGCCGGTGATGCTGTCATTGCCTCCCATGCCGATGAATTCGTTGAAGGTCCCGTTGGAACCTGCATTTTGGCTGAGTTGGCTGAAGCCGCCGGCATTGAAGACGTCTGCGGCGTTCGAGCCGCGCACGGATTCGACCGATTTCAGCGTGTCTGTGCCGACCGTCGTGGCATCGCCCGTTACGGTACCCACGGCCAGCTGAACGTTGATGCCGCCGACCGCGGCCGGATCGAGCGCATAGTCCGCCCGGTCGAAGCCGCCTCGGCCGTCGATGAAGTCGTCGCCGGCTCGACCTTCGAAGATTTCCACGGTGCCGGGGCCGTTGGTGCTGCCGAGCAGTTGGTCGGCAAACCCTGAGCCGACAACGCCTCCGAAGCCCGAACCCACCAGGGTGTCGGTGCCGACCGAGCCGTCTCCGACCGCCGAATGGGCCGTCAGATCGACGGTCACGCTGGCCGTTGCGCTGGAGTAGGAGATGCGCGTCGGGAGCGCACCCAGGCTGTTGGTCGCGCTCGTGATGCTGTCGTTACCGCCGCGGCCTTCGAACTCGTTGAAGCCCACATTAGTGCCGGCGATGCCGGTATCGCCAGTAAAGCCGGTCGCGTTGAACGTGTCGGCATAGTCGCTGCCGACGATGGCTTCGATGTTCACCAGCGTGTCGGTGCCGGCGCCCGGACCAGTCACGGAGCCTGCCGCGAGATTTGCAGTAATGCCTCCGGTTGCCGCGACATAGTCGGCGCGGTCGAAGCCGAGACCGCCATCGAGCAGATCATTGCCGTCGAGGCCCTTGAGGCGATCGTTGCCCGCAAGGCCGCTCAGATTGTCCGCGTAAGCGGTGCCGACCAGCGTATTTGCGTTGGCGTCGCCGACGAGATGCACGCCCTGCCCGAGGACGAAGTCGGCAGCCGTGAGGTTCGACAACGTCACGTTCAGCAGCGTGAGGGTGTCGCCATTGCCGAAGTCGATGACCGTGTTCGACCCCTGTTGGGTCGCAAGTGCCTGAATGTCGGCAAGGCTCGAGACACCAGGAACCCCCGTGAGATCGATCTTGTCGGCGTCCGCCTGCAGGAAGTCGACGATGGTGTCGGCGCCGCCGCCGGTGGCATAGACGAAGGTGTCAGCGCCAGTGCCGCCGTTCAGGCTATCGTTGCCGGCACCGCCGCTGAGCAGGTCGTTGCCGCTGTTGCCGAACAGTTGGTCATTGCCGTTGGAACCGGTGATGGTGTCGTCGAAGTTCGAGCCCGAAACGTTGGTCACGCCTCCCGTAATGGTGTCGTGGCCTACCGAGCCGTCGCCGTCCACAGTGCCGTTCGCGAGATTGACGATCACGCCAGAGGTCGCGTTGGCGAACATCAGCTGCGTGCTGCCGTTGCCGGTGATGAGGTCGTTGCCGCCCTGACCCTGGAAGGAATTGAACCCAATGAAGCCTGTCGCGTCGTAAGTGTCGGCATAATTGCTGCCATAGGCGCTGTTGACGCCGGTGAAGCTGTCGTGTCCGACCGAGGCGTTGCCCGTGACCGAGCCCGCGTTCAGGTTGACAGTGACGCCGCCCGTGGCATTCGAGTAGATCAGTCGCGTGTTATTGTTGCCGGTGATCTGGTCGTCACCGCCCAGGCCCTCGAACTGGTTGAAATTGCCGAACGAGCCGGCGTTGGCGCTCGCGCCGCCAAAGCCCGTCGCCACATAAGTGTCGGCGTAGCCGGTGCCCTGAATGCCTTCGACCGAGCGCAGCGTATCCGTTCCGATCGACGCATCACCAGTCGCTGTGCCCGCCGCCATGTCGACGGTGACACCACTCGTGACCGTGCTGAGGCTGTTGTAGATCGCGGTGTCGAAGCCGCCGCGGCCGTCGATATAGTCGTCGCCGCCGAGGCC
Organism: Bradyrhizobium amphicarpaeae; assembly: GCF_002266435.3. Classification (NCBI taxonomy): domain Bacteria; kingdom Pseudomonadati; phylum Pseudomonadota; class Alphaproteobacteria; order Hyphomicrobiales; family Nitrobacteraceae; genus Bradyrhizobium; species Bradyrhizobium amphicarpaeae. Next base: position 1,693,622 of record NZ_CP029426.2, on the reverse strand, counting down.
GGTGAAGTTGTTGTTGAAGCTGCTCCCGAGCAGGGTGTCGGAGAATGTCGAGCCCTGCACCGCATTGACGCCGGTGAAGGTGTCGGTGCCCTCCGTAGCGCCCGTGGCGCTGCCGGAGACCGTGACCGCATTGGTGGTCCCGACCACGCTGGTCTCGAGGTCGACGCTGACGCTCGCGGCCGCAATCTGGTAGTTCAGTCGGGTGGAGCCGTTGCCGATGATGGTGTCGTTGCCGCCGGCGCCGGCGAAGTCGTTGAAGGTTCCGGAGGAACCGACATTGGTCGCCCCGACCTGACCAAACCCGGTCGCGTCGAACGTGTCGTCGAAGTTGGTGCCGCGCGCGGCCTCGACGCTGCGTATCGTGTCGGTGCCGACAGTCGCATCGCCGTTCACCGTGCCCGCGGCGAGGTGAACGTAAATGCCCGACGTGGTCGTCGTGTCTGAATTGTAGGTGACCTGGTCGTAGCCGCCACGGCCGTCGATATAATCGTCACCGCCGCGACCTTCATAGGTCTCGTAAGTGAAGGACGCATTGTCGCTGCCGTAGATCGTGTCGTTATAGGCCGAGCCCCAGATCGTCGAGACATTGGAGAAGGTGTCGTGGCCGACGGAGGCATCGCCATCCGCGGTGCCTGCTCCGATGTCCGCAGTCACCGCGCTGGTTGCTCCCAGATAGGACATCCGGGTCACGACCTGCCCCAGGGCGTTGATGTTGCCGACGACGATGTCGTTGCCGCCGCGCCCTTCGAACTCGCTCTGGCCGGTGGCGACGCCGGGCAGGCCGGTCGAGCCGACGAAGCCGGCCGCGTTGAACGTATCGGCAAAATCGCTGCCGATCACCCCCTCGATGTTGACGAGCGTGTCCGTTCCGACGCCCGCCCCCGAGGCGGTGCCAGCGGCGAGGTTGGCGATGATGCCGCCCGTTGCCGCGGCATAGATCGCCCGGTCGAAGCCAGATCCACCGTCGAGAAGGTCGAGCCCGTCGCCGCCCTCGAGCATGTCGTTACCTCCGAGGGCAACGATCGTGTCGTTGTGTGACGTACCGACCAGCGTATTGGGATTGTCGTCTCCCACGATTGGCGTCCCGAACACGAAGTCGCTCGCGGTGAGACTGCCGAGATTGACGTTCTGCAAATACAGCGTATTGCCGCCCCCGAAGTCGAGGCTCGTGTCTGAACCAATTTGCGTCGCGTGAGCCTGCACGTCGGCAAGGCTGAACACTCCGTTGACGCCGGTCAGATCGATCTTGTCACCATCGCTATGGAGGAAGTCCTGGACATAATCCGCACCATCGCCGGTCGCGTAGATGAAGGTATCGGCACCGGTACCGCCGCTCAGATAGTCGTTCCCGGCACCGCCATCGAGGACATCGCTGCCGGCATTGCCGAACAGGGTGTTGTCGCCATCGCCACTGGTGAGGATGTCATTGAATATCGTGCCCTGAACGGCCCTGACGCCGCCCGTGATCGTGTCATGCCCCACCGACGCATCGCCGTCGACGGTTCCTGCCCCAAGGTTGACGACAACACCACTTGTCGGATTGCCGAATGTGATCTGCGTATCGCCGTTGCCGGTGATGATGTCGTTGCCGGCACCGCCCATGAAGTTGTTGAACGTTCCGTAGACGCTGTTGAAGCCGGTTGCGTCGTAAACGTCGGCAAAGTTGCTGCCGACAACCTGGTTGACGCCGGTGAAGGTGTCATGGCCGACGCTACCGTCACCGCTCGCGGTGCCCGCCGCCAAATTGACCGTCACGCCCGAGGTGGTGGCATTACCATACTGAATTTGAGTGTTGCCATTGCCGATGATCTGATCGTTGCCACCCAGGCCCTGGAATATATTGAAATTGTTGTTCGGGCCGACGAATCCGGTCGCGTCGTAAAGATCGGCGAAATTGCTGCCGTTGACGGCGTTGACGTTGGTGAAGCTATCGTGGCCGACGGACACATCACCCGTGACCGTGCCGGCACTCATGCTGATGGTCACACCCCCCGTAGCGCTGCCGTAGATTAGCCTCGTGCTGCCATTGCCGGTTACGACATCATCGCCGCCAAGGCCTTCGAAATTGTTGGAAGTGCCGTTGTTGCCGACGTTGAGTGCGCCAGCCTGACCAAAGCCTGTCGCATCATAGGTATCGGCAAATATTGTGCCCTGAACGCCCTCGATCGAACGCAGACTATCGGTCCCCGTCGAGGCATCGCCGGTGACCGTGCCGCTCGCCATATTGACGCTGACACCCCCCGTGACGAAGGTCAGGTTGCTGTATTGAGCGGTGTCGAACCCGGCGCCACCGTCGATCTGATCGTTTCCGGCGAGCCCCATAAAGACTTCGCTGGCACTGCTTCCGTTGATGACGTCGCCAAACAGCGATCCCATCACCGCATTGACACCGGTGAAATGATCGGTGCCGACCTGCGCGATGTCGCCGGCCGCGGTACCCTGAGCCGTTCCCAGGGCAAGATCGACCGTCACGCCGTCGAGCGCCAGGGTGTACTGAATCCGGGTCGCGCCATTTCCGCTGATCGTATCGTCGCCGCCCATACCTTCGAAATTATTGAAAGTGCCGAACGAGCCGGCATTGGTGCTCGCGCCGCTGAAACCGGCGGCGCTGTAGGTGTCGGCGAAATTGGTGCCGCGCACGGCCTCGACCGAACGCAACGTGTCGGTACCGACCGAGCTATCACCCGTGACAATGCCGGCAGCGAGGTTGACCGTAATGCCCGATGTCGTCGTCAGGTCGTTATTATAGGACGCAAAATCGTAGCCGCCGCGGCCGTCGATCAGATCATTGCCGCCGCGGGCATCGTATTGCTCGTAAGTTCCATTTGGATTATCGCTTCCGAGCAAGGTGTCGGCATAGGCGGAGCCGACGATGGCATTGACCGCGCTGAACGTATCGTGCCCGACCGAGGCATCGCCATCAGCGGTTCCTGCAGCGATATCGACGGTCACGGCCGCCGTGGCGCTGAGATACGACACGCGTCCAAGAATCTCGCCGGATGCATTGATCGAACCGGTGATGACGTCGTCACCGCCCCTGCCCTCGAACTCGGCAAGGCCAACCGCTGCACCGGGAATGCCGCTGTCGCCGATGAATCCAGCCGCGTTGAACGTGTCTGCAAAATTACTGCCGACCGCGCCCTCGATGTTGACGAGCGTATCCGTGCCGACCCCTGGTCCCGACGCCGTGCCGGCTGTCAGGTTGATGGAGACGCCGCCGGCCGCATCGGTATAGATGGCGCGGTCGAAACCGAGGCCGCCGTCCAGCAGATCGCTACCGCCGAGGCCCTGGAGGCGGTCGTTGCCGCCGAGACCGCTGATAGATTCGGCGTTGGCCGTTCCGACGAGAGTATTGGCGTTGTCGTCGCCGACGATCGGCGCGGCCGGCGTGCCGAACAGGAAATCGCTCGCCGCCAGGCTGCCCAGATTGACGTTCTGAAGCGTGAGGCTGTCACCGGAGCCAAATGTGATGATCGCGTTGGGGCCGCTTTGCACGGCATGCGCTTGCACATCCAGAAGGCTGTAGATGCCATAGACCCCGGTCAGATCGATCTTGTCGTTCTGGCCGTGGACGAAGTCCTGCACCGTGTCGAAACCGCCGCCGCTCGCATAGACAAAGGTGTCCGCACCAGCGCCGCCACTGAGAAAATCGTTGCCGGCGCGACCATCCAGGATGTCGTTCCCGAGGTTACCGGAGAGAGCGTCGTTGCTGACGCTGCCGATGATGGTGTCGTTGAAATTGGAGCCCAGGACGTTGAACACGCCGCCCGTGATGGTGTCGTGGCCGACCGAACCGTCGCCGTCGGCCGTGCCAGCAGTGAGGTTGACGGTCACGCCGGCAGTGGCGTTGTTGTACTGGATCTGCGTCGCGCCGTTGCCCGTGATCTGGTCGTCGCCCCCTTGCCCCTGGAACGAGGTCCCGCTCGGACCGGAGAATCCGGTTGCGTCGAAGATGTCGGCAAAGTTGCTGCCGAGGGCGCTGTTGACGCCGGTGAATGTGTCGTGACCGGTCGAGCCGTCGCCGGTGGCGGTGCCGCCCGCGAGATTGATGGTCACCCCTCCGGTCGCGTTGGCGAAAATCAGGCGCGTGTTGCCGTTCCCGGTGATGACGTCATCACCGCCCAGCCCTTCGAACTGGTTGAAGGTCCCGCTATTGCCGACATTCGCACCCGTCACCCCATAACCGGTCGCATCGTAGGTATCTTGGAAGTTGGTGCCCTGAATGCCCTCGATCGAGCGAAGCGTATCCGTGCCGTTCGAGGCGTCTCCGGTGACGATGCCGGCCGCCATATTGACGGTGATGCTTCCCGTGGTGAAGAAGATGTTGTTGTAGGACGAGACGTCGAAGCCGGCGCGGCCGTCAATATAGTCGTTGCCGGCAAGGCCGGTGAAGGTGTCGTTGGTCGCCCCGCCCAGCAGCGTGTCGTCGAACATCGAGGCCTGGACAGCGTTGACGCCGGTGAAATGATCGGTTCCGACCGATGAATCGCCGGTGGCAATGCCGGTGACGAAATCGACCTGGACTCCGCCCGTCGCGTTGTTGAAACCGAGCCGCGTGAAGCCGTTGCCGGTGATCAAGTCGTCGCCGCCATTGCCGGTGAACTCGTTGAACGTTCCGTTCGAGCCGGCATTGACGCTGCCAGAGCCAAAGCCGGCGGCATTGTAGGTATCGGCGAAGTTGGTGCCTCGGATTGCCTCGATCCCGCGCAACGTATCGGTTCCGACGGTCGAATCGCCGGTGACAGAACCGGCGGCGAGATTGACCGTAATTCCCGTCGTGGTGTTCGAATCGACGTTGTAGTCCACGCGGTCGTAGCCACCGCGACCGTCGATGTAGTCGTTGCCCGCAAAGCCCGAGTACACCTCTGCGGTGAACATCGGGTTGTTGCTGCCCAGTATCGTGTCGCTAAACGCGGAGCCCCAGACGCCGTTGAAGCCGGACCCGACGAGCGTGTCGTGGCCCACCGACGCATCGCCCTGTGCGTAGCCGGCGGCGAGATCCACCGTGACCGCGCCGGTGGCGCTGACATAGGAGACGCGCGTCAGCTCAGCGCCCTGGCTGTTGGTGTTGCTGATGATGGTGTCGTCGCCGCCCCTGCCTTCAAACTCGTTGTAGCCGACAGGGCTACCCGGGACCCGAGCATCGCCGGTGAAGCCAGCCCCGTTGAATGTGTCGGCAAAGTCGCTGCCAACGGCTGCTTCGATGTTGACGAGGGTGTCCGTCCCCACGCCAGCGCCGGACGCCGTTCCGGCCGCGAGGTTGATCGTGACGCCGCCGGTGGCGTCGGTGTAGATGGCGCGGTCGAAGCCCGGGCCACCGTCGAGAATATCGTCGCCTGATCCGCCGCCGAGATAGTCCTTGCCGGCCCCGCCGAAGAGGATGTCGTTTCCGTCGCCACCGCTGATGCGGTCATTACCATCCTGGCCGTCGATCAGATCGTTGCCGCCTCCGCCCGAAAGCACGTCGTCGCCGAGCGAGCCGAACAAGGCGTTCCCAACCGGCGTCAGCACGGCATTCGTAACCTCAGTGTCGAGATTGTCGACAAAACGGTCCGTAAGCTGATTGATCGATTGTTGATCCGAAAAATCGGTCGCAGCGAGTTGGTCGGCCGCCGCGCCTTGAGCGACCTGACCGGCCTGTGCCAATTCAGTGACGTTCGTGGCCGACTGAATGCTGTCGTTGGCAGCAGCAACGACCTCGATCACCGTCGCGGCGGCCGCTGCATCGACGCCGGAGGATGTGACGACGCTCTGAACCGTATCCGAAGAGGCCAGATCGAAGACGGGCGCGCCGGGGCCGCTCTGAGACGCCGTAATTGCGCTCGCAATGGATGTAATGACCGCGCCCGTCTCCACGCCGACGGCCGACACCTGGGCGACGGTGCTTTGCACCTGGATGGCTGCCGCGAGTATCGCGGTCGCGGTGGCATCGTTGTTTACCGCATCGGGCACCGGGTCGAACGACCTCAGGTCGACGCCTCCGGTGAGATCGAGATTGAAGGCGGCCGCCACGGCGCTCATGGCCTGATCCGCCGTCAGCGGGTGCTCGTCATTTGCCGTGCTGTCGACCAGCGCGGCGATCAACGTCGTCAGCGGAGTGATGACCGTGGAGCCCTCCGGCGCCCTCAGGAAGCCGGCGACCTGCAGCCCCGTCGAGATATCGACGCCGCCGATACTCACGAGCGGACCGGATCCACCCGCCAGCGTAAAGCTGCCGTCAGCCCGCGTCGTCGTGTGCGCCTCGCCTTCGTCAAGTATTCCGTTGTTGTTGGCATCAGCAAATACGGTCGCGCCGCCGATATAGCCGTCGATATCCAGCGCGTTGATCTCGTTGGCACCGGACGTCACGGTCAGTTGAAGGGAGCCCGTGCTCACGGCCTGATGAACACCGTCATCGGAGATGGCGGTGACGTGCAGGGTGAACGGAGCGGGGTTGCCGACTGCTTGGTTCGGGATCAGGACGACGTTCTGGATCGAGTCGCCCGTCACCAGCCAGGTGCCATCGCCGACCGTTGCGCCATTCTGGACCGTGAAGCTCGACGGCACGCCCTCGATCTTCACCGACAAGGTGCTGCTCAGGTCGATCTTGCTCGCTGCGATGTGCAGCGTGATGTTCTGATCGGCCTGACCCGAGGAGTCCTGAACGCTGAGATTTGGCGCATCCTGGGCGCCATGGATATTGAAGCTGATGTTCTTGGTCGTGCCGTCGACAGAGCTGACCGTGAACGTCTCCGTCTTGACGTCGTTGGCGCCGAGATACTGAACGGCCGCATTGCCGACCGAATAGGTGTACTGGCCGTCGGCCTGCAGCGTCACGGTGCCGAGATTCCCGGATGACGTGATCTGGCCGGCCTGGAACGCGCCCTGGTTCTGGTCTGCGTCGCTGATGGTCAGTTGGCCGGATGCCGTCAGCTGGCCGTCCTCGGTGACATCGTGCTGGCTTGGATCGCCAATGGCGGCGGCATCGTTGACGCCATGGATCGTGAACGTCACGTTCTTCGCCGTGCCGTCCACGGCCTTGACGGTGAAGGTCTCGTCGCGGGTCTCGCCCTGGCCCAAATATTGAACGAGGTTGTTGGCGACCGAATAGCTGTAGGCACCGTTGGTGCCGATCGTCAGCGTCCCGAGATTGCCAGTCGATGCGACGATTGTCTGGAACGAATTCTGATTCAAGTCGACATCGCTGATCGACAGCGTGCCGGACGCCGTCAGGACGCCGTCCTCGGTGACGTCGTGCTGACCGAGATTGCCGATCACGGCCGCATCGTTGGTACCCGTGATGTTCACCACGATATTGTGGCTGGCGGTGCCGTCGGCTGAAGTGACCGTCAGGGTGTCGGTGACCTGCTGCCCTGCGGTGAGCGGATTCGACTTCGCGGGATCGAGCGTGTAGGTCCAGGCGCCCGTCGCCGCATTGAAAGTGAAATCGCCGTAGGTTCCTGCCAGCGAGGCCGGGACTGCGAAATGGCCTTGGCCGTTGTCGACGTCGTGCACCGCAAGCTGGCCCGACGCGCTGGGATCGCCGGCCACGGTGCCGGCCTCGGTCACCGAGACATCCTGGCTCCCGGACACCGCGATCGTGGCCGGGTCGTTGCTGCCGGTGACGGTCACCGTGAGCGTCGACGAGCCCGTTCCTCCGTGGTTGTCGGCATTCGTGTAGGTGAACTGCTCGGCCACCTGCTGGCCTTCGGCGAGCGCTTGCACGGACGCGCCGGCATTGTTGAGCGTGTAGGTGTAGGCGCCGGTCGCCTTGGTTACCACCAGCGTTCCATAGCTGCCGACGACGGTGATCGTGGTGCCGTTATCCGTGCCCCCCGCCATAGCCGACACGATGTGGGTATCGCCGGCATCGACGTCCGTGTCGTTTGCGAGCAGATTGCCGCTCGCAACCGTCGTCACGTCCTCCTTGACGGAGGCGATATCCGCGACTGCGACCGGCGCATGATTGGTCGAGCCCTCGATGACGACCTCGATCTTTTCGATCGAGACCACGGCCAGGTCGAAGCTCCTGAACGCGTAGTTTGCGCTACCATAGCGAGCGACGAGTGCCTGGATGGCGGCGAGATCGGACCTGAACGAGGCCGAATTCGCGAACTCTTGCGTAACGACAAGACGGAGCGTGTCCTGGCCCTTGCCGCCATCGTAGACATCGACAGAGCCCACGTTTTCCGAAACGCGGTACACCAGAATGTCGTTTCCGTTGCCGCCGCTGACGATGTCGGTACCGGCGCCGCCGTCGATGATATCGTCGCCGTTGTCGCCGGAGATCAGGTCGTTGCCCGCTCCACCGAGCAGCGTATCGTTGCCGCTGCCGCCGAGAATGATGTCGTTACCGGTGCCGCCGTCCACCGTGTCATTGCCATTGCCGGCGTCGATGATGTCGTTGCCCGCGCCGGCATTGATGTTGTCGTTGCCGTTGCCGCCCTGAATGAGATCATTGCCCGCTCCGGCGCCTACGGTATCGTCGCCATTCTTCGCATTGATGACGTCGGCCGAGCTGGTGCCAGCGATCTGATCGTTTGCATTGGTGCCGTTGATGATCATGGCGGTTCATCTTTCTCGATGGGCAATGGGTATTGTTCGCGAGCGCGCGGCAGCGGCTTCGCGTCGTGCAAATGGAGAGATGTTCAATCGTCGAAAGCGGAACGCGATATCGACGCGACGCGTGGCATCATGCGGTCGCTCATGGCGAGCCCCCTCCCTTAACCTTCTTGATTTTTTTCAAGTTTCGCCGTCAGCCCAACGGCGCGAGTTTGAAATGACGTGATCTTGTTATTGTTCGACGCCTTGCGTCGTTGCTCGGCGTCGCCCGAATTCTCGAAGTCGATATTCCCAGCCGTCGAAAGAACTTTTCTGACAATTGCAAATTGTTTCCACTGTTACGTCGCTGCGTCAAGACAGCAGAGTTGCTAACCTTAAGCAGGGTGAGAGCGAAGTGGTGCAGTTGCGAAGGGTCGGCCGTCCACTTGCCATCTCGTTCGATTCACGAGGTAAACCTCGCCATGGAATAGCGCCGGCTCATCCGGACGCATGACCCGAATGGGTCATTTGGGACCCGGTGATGCCTCCTCTGCCGGGACTTATCCCGTTAGACTTTAGTCGATGGCAATTTTTCAGGAGAAATAGGCAAGACGGCTTGCTTCGACCGCCTCCTTGCGGAGCATTCCGGGCCGGGAAGCGCGTTTGAGAGCCCCAGGTTCGGTGGCGGGGCTGCTGCAAGACATACAAGGGCGGCTCGCCGGCTGTAACGATTGTCTTGGGCTCGGCGGAGGGGGACTGCTCTCGAGGACCCAATAGAATAGACAGCCATGATGGTCGAAGATCATCGATCGGCTTGGCGAAGCCGCCGTAAACCCGAATGTGCGGCGCGCCATCATGGATGACATCTGCAGGGCGGTCGGAGCGTCAGCGGCCATACTCCAGAGCGACATCATGCTCCCGGACGTTCCGCGCACGGAATCGATCGCCGAAGCGACCGATTCCATTTCGGGAATAACTGGCATTTGCGGGACCCGCGCGCCAAGGGTTTTCCGCGGATGATGGACGGTGAGGTCGTGACCGACCTCGGTGTGATGAGCCCAGAGCAGATTTGCGCCGATCCCATGTACAACGAGCTGCTGTTTCCATCCGGCTACCGCTGATTCGCGGGCATCGGCTTCTGGGCAGACAGCGCGGCGTGGGCGTTGACGCTCCAACGAACCGGCCGCGAAGGCACATTCGAGGCACGCGACAAGCAACGGTTGGCCCAATTGGCGCCGCGCCTGACCGCGACGCTGGCGACAGCGATTGGAAGGGTCGCGCTGACCTCGATGACGGACGTCCTGGACCAGGTTCGACAACCCGCCTTGGTGCTTAATCGCGACGGAATGGTGCTGCGCACGAACGCGCGATGGCAGCCGCAAGAACGGTGCGCGCACGGGACGGTCGCGACAAGCGATAGGTTAAAGCCGGCCGGGCGCGCCGCCCCCAGATGGACTAGGCCGGAAAAACAGTGCTTCCCAAGAAGGCCAGGCGTCCATCGTTGGGAACAGGGAATTTTTCGAAGATTTTGCCGAAGAACAGGCATATCTGGCCGGTTCTGGATGCCGCCAAGGGAAATAGAAGCCCTGTTTGCCTTAGGTTAGGCATCGAAAGGGGCGGTTTCCTAATCGTTCAGATAGCAGGCTGCAAACAGGGAAATAGGAGACCGAAAAGTGCTGGACGTCGAGAAGATCAGGCACAACAGAACGAGTGTGGTTCTTCCCACCGCGCCGCTCGCCACACGACGCCGGGGGACATGGTCCAAAGTCATCGGCCGCGTTGAGATCCCGTGTCACAGCGCCCTCGATAGCGCATCATCTTTTGGCCGGTCTTGGCCTATTTGAGGTCCATGGCCCGCCCCTTAGCGATCGCGGCTGGTGGTGCTTGGTGCGAGTGAAACAGTTCGAGCAGGCGGCGAAAGCCGACATCTCTATCCCGCCGGCAGCAAAATAGCGTCCGAAAACACCTTACCTAGCGACGCTACGTAAGGGCTCTGCAGCATCGAATGATGCGTACCCTGAACAACGGTCTTGTGGATCCGGGGCGCCTGAACGACTCGATCCCAACCATAGAGCCGGTCATCCAGAGGATTTTCCGCCGCCGTGAAAAGTTGGAGAGCGATCGGAATAGCCGCCCCAACGTATTGGCTGCCCGCGCGCTCGCGTGTCCGCGACTGCGCAATCATGTGGCGTACGTCTTCTTCCGTAGATGACCAGGGCAACAAAGCCTTCTCACGACATTCTAGAACCATCGAGCGAAAGTCGGACCGATGCATTCGGCCACCCGTCCGGCTGCCAATGTAGTTCCGCAGGAATACGACGTCTGACGTCTTCGACGGGGATCTCGGCCGCCCGTACGGCGCGTCGATCAATCCCAAGAACTGCACAGTCTCGCTTTCATCGACGAGCTGCCTTGCGATCTCGTAGGCCAGTATTCCGCCGAACGACCAGCCTGCCAGGCGGTACGGCCCGCACGGGTGAATGGACCGTATTGTCCGGACCAAGCCCCTCGCGATCGCCTCGATCGTGCGTGCCGATGCCGCCGCTACTTGGCCTATTGTCAAACCATACACAGGAAAACCGCCGCGAAGGTGTCGGGTGAGGATCGGACCATAGATCATCTGATTAAAGAGATCCGGCGCGAGGAATAGCGGAGCGCCACTTCCTTCTGCACGAAGAGTAATTGCAGCGCCGTCGCTGGTGCGGCCATCGGAGCCAGCCTCCTCGCCTACGAGCAGCGCTATTGTCGGGCTTGCGAACAGCTTGGCCAGTGAGATCTCGGTGCCACGACGACTCAATTCATTGACGACACGCACGGCCAAGAGCGAGTGGCCGCCAAGCTCGAAAAAATTGTCGTCACGTCCGACGCGATCGATCTCCAGGAACTCGCTCCAAGTCTGCGCCAACATCGTCTCCAGCTTGCCGCGCGGGGGCTCGTAGGCGCGGGATGTACGCGAATGGCCTGACGGCGCGGGCAAGCTGCTCCGGTCCAGTTTCCCGTTGAGGGTCAGCGGCAGCGCATCGAGCACAACAAAGGTTGACGGCACCATATAGTCCGGCAAGTGCCGCTGGAGATGAGTTCGTAAGTCGTCCGACAACGTGCCCATCGCTCGCGGACGGCTCTCGCGCTCTCTGTGCCGCTTTACGGATGTCCCGCGGTTTTCCACCACATAGGCCACCAGGCGAGGATCATCGGCGCGATCTTCGCGCGCGACGACCACCGCCTGCCGTACCGACGCATGGCCCATCAATGCTGCCTCGATTTCACCAAGTTCAATGCGATAGCCCCGCAGCTTCACCTGAAAATCGTTTCGTCCGAGATACTCGATACTTCCCTCTGGCAACAACCGCCCCAAGTCGCCGGTCCGATACATCCGCGCGTCAGGGTCGGTCGCGAAAGGCTCGGTGACAAACCGCTCCCCGGTCAACTCGGGGCGATTAAGATAACCGCGCGCCACCCCCGTGCCGGCGATATAAATCTCTCCGACGACTCCGATCGGGACAGGAGCACGGTGTTCGTCGAGGACATAGATCCTCGTGTTCGAGATGGGTCGGCCGATCGGGACGACGGTCGACGGATGCGCCGGCTGCTTGATCGCGTGAGCCGACGACCAAATTGTTGTCTCGGTAGGTCCATAAACGTTCCAGCATGCCGAGGTTCGCCGAAGCAATTGGTCGGCAAGATCGGCCGTCAAGGCCTCGCCGCCACACAGCGCGCGGAGACGGGGCTCTCCCACCCAACCGCTCTCGATCAGGGCCCGCCAGCTCGCGGGAGTTGCCTGCAAGACCGTGATCTGCTCCCGCAGCAGCAGATCCATCATCCGTCGTGGATCGCTGCTCGTCTTACGGTCGGCGATGACAACTCTGGCGCCGACAAGCAACGGCATCAGCAACTCGAGGCCCGCGATATCGAACGCTACGGTGGTCACCGACAGCAGGCGATCAGCCGGATTCATACCGACGAGCTCACTCATCGATGTCAGGAGATTCACCAGCGACCGATGCTCGACCATGACGCCTTTGGGCCGTCCGGTGGAACCTGACGTGTAGATGACATAGGCGAGACTTTCCGGTCGCAGTCCGATCGCGGCGGGGGAAATATTGCGCTCGGGACCATTCGTCCAAAGCGCCTCATTGGCGAGATCAATCAGCGGGAGGTCTCCCGTATGGCCCGCCAGGATTCGCATAGTCTCCGCATCCGACAGTATTGCGCGGGGCGCACAGTCTGCCAGCATGTCCGCCAAACGCCTGATCGGAAAGGTCGGATCCATCGGGACGTAAGCCCCACCCGCCTTGAGCACCGCGAGCAGAGCAACCAACATCTCGACACCGCGCTGGGCGCAAATCGCCACGCGATCATCCGGCTTGACGCCAAGTCCGCGCAGATGGTGCGCGAGGCGGTTCGATCGCATGTTCAGCTCACGATACGTCAGCTGGTTCGCTTCGCCAACGACTGCAACCGCATGCGGTGTGCGCCCCACCTGCTCCACAAACAACTCGCCGACGCACTTCTCAGCAGGGTAGTCCGCCGCTGTTGCGTTCCACTCGGTGATCAGATGACTGTGCTCGCGCGCATTCAGGAGCTTAAGCTCCGAGACGCGCACGTCGGGACCGGCAACGATTGCGCTCAACAAATTCCCGAAGTGTCCCACGATACGTACGATGGTATCGTCATCGAACAAGTCCGACGCATACTCGAACCATCCGCGTACGCCGGAGGAGGTCTCGTACAAGGTCAATGACAGGTCGAACCTTGTCGTGACGTGCTCCGTGGCAACCTGACTCACTCGCAGCCCTGGAAGATCCAGCTGCGCCGGGGGGACGTTCAGCAGGATCAAGGCGACCTGGAACAGCGGCAGGCGGGACAAATCACGATGAGGCTGCAGTGCCTCCACTACTTTTTCGAGCGGCACATCCTGGTTCTCATAAGCGGAAAGTGTCGTTTCCTTCACGCGCTGCAGCAAATCGCGGAAGCTGGGATCGTCAGACACATCCGTGCGCATGACGAGCATGTTCACGAAGCAACCGACCATGGCCTCCAGCTCCGGAAGCCCACGACCGGCGAAGGGAGAGCCAATGAGGATATCTCGTTGCCCGCTATAGCGCACCAGCAGCACCGAAAATGCCGCCAAGAACACCATATAAGGTGTCGCCTTCTCTCGACGCGCGAGACCGCGCAGGTCCGATGAAAGCTGTGGCGTCAGGCTAAAGCCGCGGCTTGCACCTCGAAAACTCTGTATCTGTGGCCGCGCGCGATAGGTCGGCAGCGCCAGTGCCTGCGGCGCGCCCGCAAGCTGCCGCTTCCAGTATTCCAACTGCCGCGTCTGCACTTCGCCACCAAGCCATTCGCGTTGCCAAAGCGCGTAATCCGCGTATTGAACCGGCAAGCTCTCGAGAGGCGATACTTGTCTCGCCACCCGGGCTGCATACAGCGCTGTAATCTCGGCAAACATCACGCCAATCGACCAGGCATCCGATATGATGTGATGCATGTTGACGAGCACGATATGCTGGTTCTTGCTCAATCGAAGTAGTGTGACGCGGAATAGCGGCCCGGCCGACAAGTCGAACAAGCGCCGTCCATCCTCCGACATCAAACGTCCGGTCTCCGCCCGCCGCTCGTCGTCTCCAAGCGTGGAAAGATCGACCGTGTCGAGGTGGAAGGCTCCGGCTTGGTCGACCACCTGAAACCCGCGACCGTCCACTGTCTCGAACCTGGTGCGGAGGCTTTCGTGACGTCGCACCACATCTCCGAAACTCTGCTCCAGGGCCGCAGCATCCAGCGTCCCTTCGAGTTTCAGCATCCAGGGCATGTTGTAAGCAGCGCCGACGAGCCCGAGCTGTTCAAGGAACCATAGCCCTTCCTGCGCGTGGGACAGCGGCACGCGACTGCCAGGCGAGCGCACTGTCAGTGGCGGCGGATTCGGCAGTTCGAGGGGGGCGGAGGAGATATCCGACATCGGGCGCGACTCACGTCTATCATCCTAACGAGGGGGGCTCTCGTGACTCAGAACACGCCGCTTGCTTCCAGCGCCTTGACGACATGCCGCATCTCGGCCTCGTCTGCGACCATGTCGAGCATGATCGTCGTAAGCCCCTGGGCCGCGAAGCTTCTGAGTTTTTCACCGATCTCCGCATAGCTGCCGACCAGGTAGGGGCAATCCGCCTGAAAGGTGAGAAACGGCAGCAGCCAATACCCGTTGTGTTGCATCTCGGCCGTCTGTCCCTCAAAGAGCCGCCGCTTCCACACCGAATCCGTATTCTCCATCGTGAGCGTGAGTAGTTCACGCCCCTCTGCGCTGTCGGAGAAGCGCTCCCGCGCGGCGCGACGTGCGAGGTCACGGTCCTGACGTGCAAAGATCCCGAAATTCAAGCCGGGCGCCTTGATGCCGCGGTCGTGGTCCGGCGGCAGCATCTGCATCTTGATACAACCGGTTTCAGAGGCAATGCGCTCGGCAGCGTCGGATTGACCGGCAATCAGGAATTCAGGCAGCAGATCGGCCGGAGGCCGGTAGTGAAGATGCAGGCCGGACCCAGTGTAGAAGTTTCCGCGAAAATCGATCGGGCGGGGGCTTTCGAGCAGCAGGCGCACCACTTTGATAAACTCGCCCAGCCTGACATACCGGTCTGCGTGCGCACATTGGTCGCCCAGCGCCTGCAAGTCGCTCACGGCGGTACCGGTGATCATGTTCAGATACAGCTTACGCCCATAAAGCTGCGCAAAAGACGCCACCAGCTTGGCCGCGGTGAAGGGATGCATGTAGACGGGGTTGACCGCGATCAACGGCGAGTTCCGCTTGGTTTGAACCACGATGTGTTGCGCCATCGCCCAAGGCTGGACGAACACGTCATTGCCTTCGAACAGCAGGATCCCCTCAAGGCGATTGCGATCCGCAAAACGCGCGACGTGCATCAACTCGTCGACATATTTGGCGGGATCCCGATTGCGTGAGATGGCGGGAAAGACACGAAGCCTTGCGTTGCTCATCTAGATGCTCCTGGACGGCTGCCAGTGGAGGCGGCGATGGGCATCAAACGCGAACCGCGCCGTACGATCCGACCCCGCAGGCGACAGGATCGCGCGCGTACGATCAGAACCCATCGGGAGTCAAGGACATCGAGCAGTCCGCTATCGATGCCAATCCGTTCGTGCGCCATTCCCCCGCCCCAAAACGCCTAACGCTAGGCGTCCGGCATCTGCTCGATCGCTCTCTTGCTGCTGGCTTTCGCCTTGACCTTGCCGGAGTTCGGGACTGGCGAGCCAATGCCCGTTCCCGCATTGCGAATTGCCTCCTGAAGCTCACGCTTGCGGCGCGCAAGCAGGTCCCTCACGCCGTCTTCCTGCTCGGCCGTCATTTCGGCCCGTGCAAACGCCAGTGCGGCCGGACCACTTTGCTCGTCTTTTGGAAGCAACGCAGCCTCAGATGGCACCTCTAAACCGCGAGCTTCATCGACGCGTTTGGCGAGCGCTGCGATCGTTGGCAGGTCGAAAATCGTCCGGATGGGCAACGTCACCCCAAGGGCCTGCTTGATGCGGGCCATCGCACGGCCCGCCAGCAGAGAGTGACCGCCGAGATCGAAGAAATCGTCGGAGACCTTGATATCGCTCACATTCAGCAGGTCACTCCAGATGTCGCGGATGACCTTCTCGCTAGAACGAGACGGCTCAACCGACGGAGGCACAATGATCGGCTCCGATCGGGGGGACGCCGCGATTGCTGCGCGATCGACCTTGCCGTGCCCATTGAGGGGCATCCGCTCCAGAAACAGGAAGGTCGACGGCACCGCTTGGCTTGGCAGCCTCGCTTTGAGAAATTCGCGCAGATCGGCCGCGCTCGGCTGATGCGTGCCCGTGGCAACGATGTGGGCGACCAGCTTGACGTCGCCACTCGCCTCACGGCACGGCTCAATCACCGCGGCGCTGATGCCTGGATGATCCAGAAGGGCATGCTCGATCTCCTTGAGCTCGACGCGATAGCCGCGGATTTTCACCTGATGATCGGCCCGACCGAGACACTCAAGGGTTCCATCCACGCGCCAACGCGCAAGGTCACCGGTACGATAGAGCCGCGCGTGCGCACGATCAGTGAAAGGATCGCGCTGAAAACGGGCGCTGGTCTGCTCGTTGTCTCCAACGTAGCCCCGGCCCACGCCGTCGCCGCCGACATACAGCTCACCGGTCACGCCGATCGGCAATGGCTGCAGCCCGGCGTCAAGAACATAGAGTTGGACATTCGGCAGGGGGCGACCGACGGGCACGACTGCCCCTGTTGGGGCCGCATCCAAACGATGCAGCGAAACGTCGTCGGAACATTCCGATGCGCCGTAGGCATTGATCACCGGCACGCCTGGAAAATGTTGGAACCAGCTCCGGCAAACATCGGCCGGCAGCGGCTCGCCCGTCGAAATCAACAACCGAAGACCGGCAAACGCACGATAAATCGCGGTCTCGTTGACCCGCTCGAGGATCAACCTGAGGAGCGACGGAACGATCTGCAGGACCGTGACGCCTTCACGATGCATCTCCTGTGCAAGCGATAGGGGATCCTGAACAATCGAATCTGCGCAGATGTGGACGCGCGCGCCCGCGGTCAGGCCGGCCAGGAATTGCCAGACCGAGATGACGAAGCTTTGTGGTGCCGTCTGAGCGATCACGTCCCTATTCGAGAGGGCGAGCTCGGACACCAGTGAAGCCAGATGATTTGACAGACCGCGCTGCTCGATCATCACGCCCTTCGGCGCGCCCGTCGAGCCAGACGTGTAGATGAGGTAGGCGAGGCCCGATGGCGCACGTGCTTTCATCGGCTTGCCCCGGCTGCGCCCTTTGATGTCCTCGAGCGTTGCGCACGGCAGACGAGCAGCTGAAGAGGCCGAGAATATCTCGTCGAGCCGGGTGGCGCAGCCGCTCGAACTCAACAGCAGCCGGGGTCGCGCGGACTGGATGATTGCGGCAAGCCGCGCAGCAGGCTGCGCCGGGTCCAAACAGAGAAATGCCGCGCCCACGCGCTGGACCGCGATCATCGCCGCAAGCAGGTCCACGCTCCGCTCGGCGAGGAGCGCAACGATCATGTCCTCCCCGACACCTTCCCGAGCGAGCCGCTGCGCGATGGCAAGGCTCCGGCCGGCCAGCTCGTGATAGGTCGATTTGCCGTGGCCGTCGCCGGCGGCCGTCGCCCTGGGATCACGCGCCGCCCGACGATCAAAGCGCTCGATGAAATTGCCGCGCCGGGGAAGACTTGCGCCCTTCCATTCTTCGAGCAAGCGATGCCGTTCCACCGATTCGAGCAAAGGCAGGCGGGATATTTTCATGTCGGGATCGGTCACGATGCCTTGGAGCAGCGATCGGAAGTGACCCGTCATCCGGGCAATCGTGTCCGCGTCGAACAGATCGGTGGCGTATTCGAAGAATCCCGTGAACTGTCCGTCGGTCTCAAGAAGCTCGAGGGTGATATCGAATCGGGCAACCGCCGGGTCGATCTCGATCCGTTGCGTCGACAAGCCTGGGAAATGGCCGGCCTCGACCGCGGCATTTTGCAGAATAAACATGATCTGAAACGGTGGACTGCCGTCCCGGCGCGATGCCTGGAGCGCGCGCAAAATCGTTTCGATGGGGAGATCCTGATTGCGATAGGCATCGAGCGTGACCCGGCGCACGCGTTGCAGCAGTTCGCGAAAGCTCGGATCGCCGGACAGGTCTGTCCGCATAATCACGCTGTTGGCAAATATGCCAACTAGCGGCTCGGCTTCCACTTGGTTGCGATTGGCGATCAAGGAACCCGTCGCTACGTCCTCATGACCTGTGTACCGATACAGAAGGCACTGGAACGCGGCCAGCAGCGTCATGAAGGGGGTAACACTGTTGTGCTGGCCAAGCTCCTTGATCCGGACCGACAGCGCCCGCGGAATCTTGACGTAATGTCTGGCGCCGCGCCCAGTCCAGCTCTCGCCGCGTGGGCGATCGGTGCGGAGCGGCAGCGTGGTCACGTCATCCAGCTGCTTACGCCAATAGTCGAGCTGTTGGCTGGCCGCCTGCGTCTGCGCCCATGCCTGTTGCCAGCCGACATAGTCCTGATACTGGTACTTGAGATGGGGAACCGACGTCCGCTTTCCGTCCCGACTGGCGGCGTAATGCGCCGCAAGCTCCTGCCATAACAGCCGCTGTGACCAGCCATCGGTCGCGATGTGATGCAGCGCGACGATAAGAGCGTGATCCGTCGCGTCAAATCGTACGAGCGTTGCCTTGAACGGCGGCTCCCGCTCGAGATCGAAACAATCTTGGGCAACCTTCATTGCCTCGCGCCGGATTGCGCCTGAGCGCCTTCCGCCGGCATAGCCAGCCAGCTTGATCTGCTTGAGTTCCGGCGAGACACGGCCAACTTTCTGCACCGGCTCGCCATCAGCCTCGGAGAAAGTAGATCTTAGAACCTGGTGGCGCCGGGCAACGGCCTTGATCGCCGCCTCCAGAGCCCTCACGTCGAGCCGGCCAGACAATCGCGCCACCTCAACGACATTGTAATTGTACTTGGTCGGATCGAGCTTACTGAGGATGTGCATCCTCTGCTGCTGGAATGAGAGCGGGCCGGCCCCCCCGTCGGGTGCAGCCCTCCATTTGGACGCGGTTTCATCATGCCGGACCGATGCCGCCTGCAACCGCACCGCCAGAGCCGCGATCGTCCCAGCGTCAAAGACATCGCCGAATGTAAGGTCGACCCCGAACTTCTCGCGAAGGCGCGACAACACCTGCGTCACTGCCAAAGAATCGGCGCCCAGCGCAAAGAAATCCTGATCGACCCCAACACGGTCCGCTTCGAGGACTTTGGACCAGATCGCGGCGAGTTCGCTCTCCAACTTCGAGCGAGGCGCAACGGCCGGCACTGCAGGACTTGAGACGATCAAGCCGGGAAGCGCGCTTCGCGTGATCTTTCCGCTGGCACCTCTGGGAATTTCGTCGACGACGTGGATCAAGCTCGGCACCTTGTAGGCGGCGAGCCGGCTGGCCGCCAATTGCCGCACCTGTTGCGGCGTGACGTCAGCACCCCGCCTCAGCACCACGACCGCCGCAACGTTTTCTCCGAGCTTTTCGTGAGGGATACCAAAAGCTCCGGCCTCAAGAACGTCGGGGTGCGTCAGCAGGGTCTCCTCGACCTCGAGCGGCGAGACCTTCTGCCCTCCCCGGTTGATGACGTCCTTGATGCGCCCCACGATAAAAAGATAACCGTCCTCATCGAGATAACCGAGATCTCCGGTGCGTAACCAGCCGTCCCTGAACGCGGCCTGCGTTGCCTCCTGGTCATTGTCATAACCGCGTGTGATGGTCGGACCGCGCAGCATGATCTCGCCATGCTGACCGCTCGCCTGTAAGCAGCCATCACCATCCATGATCGCGACGTCCGGGCCCGACGCCACGCCGACCGAGCCGGACTTGCGCAGATGCTGGGGATTGGCGGCAATCTGGGACGCGGCTTCGGTCATTCCATAGGTCTCGACGACCGGGACCGCAAACAGTGCTTCAAGCCGGTCAAGCGTAGCCGGAGCGAGGGAGGATGAAGCAGAGCGGATGATGCGCAAGGAGTTCCGCTCAGCCACGCGACCGTCCACAGGCGCGGCTGCCAACACTGCGCGATGGATGGTCGGTACGGCCGTATACCAAGTCGGCTGCAATTCCCGCAGCCAGTTGAAGAAGGAAGCTCCATCGAAGCCTTTCGTGCATATGACGCACGATCCAGCGGCAAGTGCGGTCAAGAGACCAGAAATCAGCCCGTGCGCATGAAAGAGCGGAAGCACATTCAACAACCGGTCGGCCTTTGTTAAGGACAGAACGGCTCCTGCATTCCTGGCGGAAAGACAGACACTTGCTTGGGTAATCGGCACCATCTTTGGACGAGCGGCGGTACCGGAGGTGAGCAGGACGAATGCATCATCATCCGGACCGACGTCTCCGGCTGCTACTCCTGATCCGAGAGTGCTGCTGGCAAGCTCGAAGTCGACCGCTCTTGCTCGCGAAGCGACATCGAGAACCGGAATTCCTAACGCCTTGGCAACACTTCTACTCGCGGGCTTCGCCTCAACACTTGTGACGAGCGCTGCCAGCTTCAAATCGGCAAAATAGCGTTGGAGCTCGTCCGGCGTAAAATCCGGATTGATCGGCACGCACACTGCTGCGGCGGCTATCACAACCAGCGCGATAGCATTTTCGACCCCACGCGGAAGCACAACCGCAACGCGATGATGATTAGCAACACCGAACTTCCGCAAACGCTGCCGGACACGCTCCGCGCAAACCCAAAGCTCCGCATAACTGACGGAAACACCTGACGAATCCATGATGGCGGTTTGCGCAGGCGCGGTTCGCGCATAGAACTCGAGCAGGCCAGCAATGCTGGAGAACGCGTCGCGATCCGACGGCGATCGCAGCGATGATGCGACTCGAGCGGCCAAGGTCGTGCCTTTTCTTCGGGCCTGGGCTATCGTGCACGACGATATCGTCAGCGATGGGAAGAAGCAAGATGAGCGACATCGCGCCTGCGCGAAAACGTTATGTCGAGCAAATCAGGAAGCGCGGACGCATTTCATCATCGCGATTGATCGACGCGTTCACGTCTGTTTCGCGCGAACGCTTCGCCGGACCGGGGCCTTGGCGGGTGCGAGCCTCGGAAGGTCGCGAATATCAAACTACGCCAGACGCGGATCCGATCCATCTCTACCATGACGTACTGGTTGCGATCGACGAAAAGCGAAGGCTGCACACCGGCCTTCCCAGCCTCTGGGCCAATCTGTTTGAAATTCTCGATATCAAAGCCGGCGAGCGGGTCGTCCAGATCGGGTGCGGCCTCGGCTACTTCTCGGCGATCCTGTCCGAACTTGTCGGCCCGCATGGCCAGGTCGTTGCGATCGACTGTGAAAAGGGGTTTGTTGCCCAAGCACGAGCGAACCTGCGCGGCTACAAGAATGTCCGCGCACTATGCACTGATGCGTGCCGCAATATCGGAGAACTGGCGGACGTCATCGTGGTCCACGCCGGCTTCACCCATCCTCACCCGCTCTGGCTGCAGTCGCTTCGCCTTGACGGACGGCTCTTGGTGCCGCTGACCAAACATAACCGCGAAGGAACGGTGGTGAAGGTCACGCGAAAGATTGATGGCTTCTACGCGGAAGCGGTGAGGCGCGTCGAGATATTCCCCTGCAAGGGTCGCGGCGAGACCGAGCTAGACGAGCAGGTCGCCGATTGGTGGGAGCAGGCCTCCGTTCTCGCGCCGGTTCGTTTTCAGGGACTTGAACAGGGTCTCCCGTCGGACAATTGATAGAAGACTCGATCCGCCTGCCGATCTGATTCAGATTTCGCTTGCCTGTATGCTCGGCTTGGATTTCAATTCGCCCAAAGATTGTGGCGCGGTCTGAGCAGGGGATCAACCTTGACGATCATCACCGATAACGTCGCGGACCAATGGTCTGCGCGAACTCCTTCGATCGCAAAGGTGGCGTGGGCGAGCGTGCTGGGTACCGCGATCGAGTGGTACGACTTCCTGATCTATGGAACGGCCGCCGCGCTGGTGTTCAATAAGCTGTTCTTCCCGGCATTCGACCCCTTGATCGGCACCGTGGCCGCCTTTGGCACCTATGCGGTCGGGTTTGTCGCCCGCCCGATCGGCGGCGCGATCATCGGTCACTTCGGCGATCGCATCGGACGCAAGTCGATGCTGGTCGCAACTCTGCTGATGATGGGCATCGGCACGTTCCTGATTGGCTGCCTGCCCACCTATGATGAGGTAGGCATCTGGGCGCCTATCATGCTGGTGGCGCTGCGCTTTGTGCAGGGCATCGGCATCGGCGGCGAATGGAGTGGCGCGGTCACGATGATGATCGAGCACGCTGGCAAGCGGCGCGGCTTCTGGGGCAGCTTGGTGCAGGTTGGCTTTCCAATGGGAGTGGCCGCCTCGACAGGCATCTTTGCGCTCGTTACGCAGCTACCCGACGCGAGCTTTCTGAGCTGGGGTTGGCGCGTGCCCTTCCTTCTCAGTCTCGTCCTGGTCTTGGTGGGGCTGATCGCCAGATATAGCCTGGCCGAAACGCCTGAGTTCAAACAGGTTCTCGAACGAAAGGACGTCGTAAGCCAACCGATCTTCGAGATCTTCCGGCGCGACTGGCGCAACCTTTTGCTCGCCATCGGCATCACGGTGTCAGAGGTCGGGCTCGCGTATCTCCTGACCGTGTTCGTCATCACCTATTCCACGACGAAGCTCGGAATGCCGCGGCAGACCGTGCTCAATGCCGTGGTCTATGCGGCGTTGGTCGAATTCGTGACGCTGCCGCTCGCGGGGTGGCTGTCCGACCTTTATGGCCGGAAGACGCTTTACCTCGCCGGCGCCATCGCCTCCATCGTCATGGCTTTCCCCCTTTTCTGGTTGCTCGACACGAAGGACGCAACCATCGTGACGCTCGCGCTGATTGTCACGATGACATTAACCCACGCGCTGCTGTTCGGACCGAAGGCCGCGTACATGCCCGAATTATTCGGGACGAGGACGCGCTACAGCGGCGCTTCGCTCGGCGCCAACATCGCAGCCGCGCTTAGCGGGGGGCTTTCACCGCTGATCGCAACCGCACTGCTGGTCTGGACGGGTGGAGCCTGGGCAATCTCCATCTTCATCATCGCGCTTTCCGTGCTCACGCTGGTATCTGTCCTTGCCGCACCGGAGACTGCTCGGCTTCCGCTCAAATACTGAGCCGAGCGCGGAAATTTTGGTTCGGACTTGCGCAACTGCTCTCTTGGTGACCCGATGCACGAGCCCAGATCCAGGACGACAACGCGCATTGCCCCGGCGGGGCTCGCATTCCTTGCCATCACGTCGATCGGCTGGGGCAGCAACTGGCCCGCGACCAAGTATCTGCTCGGCCAGCTTCCACCGCTGACCTATCGAGGCGTCATGGGGCTCGTCGGTGCGGCGCTGCTCGCAATGCTGGCCGGGCTTCGGGGCCAAAGCCTTCGCGTGCCTGAAGGCATGTGGGGCCGCATCATTCTGTCTGCGACCTTCAATGTCACCTGCTGGATGGTCCTGATCGGGTTTGCTCTGCTCTGGTTACCCGCCAGTGAAGTCGCGCTGATCGGCTACACCATGCCAGTGTGGGCTGCGATTATTGCCTGGCCGGTGCTCGGCGAAAAGCCGACGGCGTTGCGCACGACGGCGTTGTTCATGGCGCTCGCGGGGCTTGCGACCATCATGGGCGGCAACGGCATCTCCGCGAGCTGGGAAAAGCTTCCGGGCATTATGCTGGCCTTGGGCGGCGCGATCGGCTTCGCATTCGGCACCGTCTTCGCCAAGAAACTGCCGATCCAGATGCCGCCGCTCTCATCGGCTGCCTGGCAGATCCTGATCGGCTGTCTTCCAATCACTCTGATCGGACTTGCGATCGAGACCACTGACGTTTTCGCCATCACGCAGCTTGGCTGGATCCTGATCGTCTACGTAACGATCATGCAATATTGCGTCGCCTATGTGAGCTGGTTCGCGGCGCTGGCCCGGCTTCCGGCCTCGATCGCTTCGATCGGCACGATCGGCGTTCCCGTCGTCGGCGTGCTGGCATCCGCGGCGACCTTGCACGAACCGCTTGGCGCTGGCCAGATCGCGGCCTTGCTGTTCACACTCGCGAGCGTCGTGCTGGCGACCAGGTCTTAAGCCAATGTAAGAATGCAGCCGTGCGATGGAGTTCACCTAAATGTCTTGCCGACGCCCTTTGGCTGCGCCTCCTTCAAATAGCGAGGCCAGCAGGGGATTGAGGCACCGCACCGGATTGCGGTCAGCACCGAGTTACGTCGGTCGCCGCGCGCATTGCTCAAACGAATCGAATTTTTGAGGTAAGTCATTACCGAGATAAATCGCAGATTCGGTTGTCTTTTTCGTAACTAACCGGGCGCAGCGTGGTTGTCATGAATAAGACAGTCTCGCTCCCTGCCCTTGCGCAGCTCTCCATCGCCTATCGCCCATCCAACGATCTTACGCCCGATCCGCGCAATGCGCGGACCCATTCGAAGCGGCAGATCGAACAGCTCAAGGCCTCCATCAACGAGTTTGGGTTCACGAACCCGATCCTCATCGATCCCGAAGGCAACATCATTGCCGGCCATGGCCGACTCATGGCGGCAAAGGCATCGGGCCTTGCCCAGGTGCCAACCATCACCTTGTCCGGGCTGTCGGATGCTCAGAAACGCGCGCTGCGGCTCGCGGACAACAAGATCGCGCTGAACGCCGGCTGGGATATCGAGATCCTGCAAACCGAACTCGGCGAGCTCGCCGCCATCGATCTTGACTTCGACGTTACAATGACGGGCTTCTCGACGGGCGAGATTGACGTGATCCTCGCAAAGCCCGCAGATCCTGACGACGACGTCGTTCCCTCGGTTCCTGCAACCCCGACAACAAAGCCCGGCGACATCTGGATCTTGGGCGAGCATCGGGTCGGATGCGGCGACAGCCGCGATGCGGCTTTCCTTCAAAGGATCGTCGGCGAGAGCCTCCGCATCGATGCGGCGTTTCTCGATCCTCCCTACAACGTCAAGATCGCGGGCAACGCAAACCCGGCGGGCCGCCACGGCGAGTTTGCCATGGCCTCGGGAGAGATGAGCGAAGGTGAGTTCCGCGCCTTTCTGAGGGAGACCCTTGGCGCCGCAGCGAATGTCTCGCGGGATGGCGCGGTCCATTTCGTCTGCATGGACTGGCGGCATATGGATGATGTCTTCGCGGTCGGCCAAGCTGTCTATGGCGACCTCCTCAACCTCTGCATCTGGAACAAATCCAACGCCGGCATGGGATCTTTCTATCGATCCAAGCATGAGCTGGTCTTCGTCTACCGCGTGGGCGCCGCCGGTCATCTCAATATGGTCGAGCTCGGCAAGCACGGCCGCAACCGGACCAATGTCTGGGATTATGCGTCCGCCAACTCGATGCGAGGCAGCCGGCGGGAAGACCTCACGCTCCATCCGACCGTCAAGCCGGTGGGGCTGGTCGCGGACGCCATCAAGGACGTTACCAAACACGGTGATCTCGTTCTCGATCTCTTTCTGGGCTCAGGCACAACCCTTCTTGCAGCCGAACGCACCGGGCGGCGCTTCCGAGGGGTGGAGATTGACCCGAAATATGTCGACGTGGCGCTTGAGCGCTGGTCGGCACAAACCGGTCTCGAGCCGCGGCTTGAGGGAGCTGTCTCGTGAGCGATCAATTCCAGACCCAACCACAACAGGGCACACCGAGCCGGCGGCGCAACCGCCGATCGCCAAATGTCGGTTCGTTTCAAAAGGGCCGCAGCGGCAATCCGAAGGGGCGACCTCGCGGGACCGGCAAGCACGCGACGGAAGGCTCCACCTATCAGGTGTTGCTCGACAAGACCGTCACCGCGACCATCGGCGGCAAGGTCCGGGAGATGTCGATGGAGGAAGCTATCCAGCACCGGACCTTCAAGGATGCACTTGCAGGGAAAGCGAAGGCTATTCGCCAAGTTTTGGAATGGATCAGGGACCGAGAGGCCTGGTTTAAGCAACGAAGGCCGGTGCAATCCTCTCCGCCGGAAGCTATGCGGGAGTTTTCACCTGACCCTGATAATGCAGATCAGGCTCTTATGATTCTGGGCATCGTCAGGATCGATCAGTACCGGGCGAGCTGGAATAAGCTTGAGCGGACCCCGCTTCTTATCGAGCCATGGCCGGTCGAGCTTGCGTTGCGCCGAAACCGTGGCGGCGCAGGATTTGATGAGGGTGACTGGGCTGATATCAAGCGCTGCACGCAGGAACTTGGAGCGCAGATGCTCCCGGCATCACAGGCTTCGGGAGAGCCTCATGGGCGGGCTTGAACACGAGGGCGCCGTTGGCTATGGACGCCCGCCGGTTAGCTCACGCTTCGTCAAGGGCCGAAGCGGAAATCCCGCAGGTCGGCCGCCCAGGAGCCGAGAGCAAAAACCGCCCTACGAATCGGTGCTCGGTCAGACGTTCACGATCCGCGACGACGGTGTCGAACGCCAAGTTACGGCGATCGAGCTGCTGCTCCTCAAGCTGGCCAAGCGAGGCCTTGAGGGCGATACCGGAGTCTCCCGCACGCTGCTGGGGCTTATCAAGCAGGTCCGAGAGGAACAACAAGCGAGCGAGCCACTCACGATCATCCTGGTCTCAGTTGAGCCGGGCAGCGTCGCCGGCGCGCTCGAAAGACTGCGGATGGCAACCAAGCTCGATCCATATCGCGAAACCGCGCGCATGGCGATCGAGCCGTGGGTGGTCGAAGCCGCGCTAGAGCGTCTGCCAGCACCTCTCGCGCCGTACCAACAGCGCATCGTCGTGGACGCTACGCGGATGCCAAAGAAGGTACGGTGGCCGCAGTGGTGGAGCGAGCCTCCCTAGAGCATCTTTGGGTCAGGAGCCGCGCAAAAGAGCAAGAATCTTGCTCCGGAAAGGACTGGCACCGGAAGCCAAACGGAGCGTTACTGATTCTGCCGGGCGCAAACGGCATCGGATCTCACCTCGCAAAAGCGAGGTTTTGGGCAGTGCGGCATCAAGGCCGCGCAAGCCTAGAGCAGGAGATTCTGTTGAGTACACCCCATATCGAAGCGCCATCGGCATCCACCGGGCAGCCGCACATCGTCAGGTTCAATCCGCACGACCGGCGCAACTTCATCGGCGGCTCGGACGCCCGCATCATCATGGGCGACGATGAAGACCACCTCATCCGCCTCTGGCGAGAGAAGCGCGGCGAGATCGAGCCGGAAGACCTCGGCGACAACCTGATCGTCCAGCTCGGCACGGTGACAGAGGTCCTTAATCGGGCCTGGTATCAACGGTCGACAGGCACCACCATCAAGGACATCCAGAAGCGCGTGCGCCACCCCATCCACAAATGGATGGCGGCAACGCTCGATGGCATGGTCGAACAAACCGGCGCTGTGTTCGAGGCAAAATTCATGCTGCCTTGGGCCTTCACCGAGGAGGCTGCAGCGGACAAGCACATGGCGCAGCTGCAGCATAATATGTGGGTCACCGCGTCCCGCAGCGCCGTTCTCTCCATCATCACCGGCGGCGGCAAATGGGTTGAGATCAAGGTCCACGCCGACCCGCTCTACCAGCACCTTCTGCTTACAGCCGAGAGGAAATTTTGGCGGTGCGTCCAGAACGGCGAACGCCCCGCCTTGTTCAACCTCGAAACGCCGCGCCCGCGGCTGGAAGCGATCGAGATCGTGGACATGGCTTCATCGAACGCGTGGGCCGATTTTGCCGCGACCTATCTCCGCACCAAGGCGGCGTACGGGGACCACGAGCTCGCCAAGGCCGAACTCAAGAGGCTCATGCCGGAAGACGCCAAGGAGGCCAGCGGCCACGGCATCAAGGCCAAGCGCTCGAAGTCCGGCGCTATCAGTTTCGAGGCGCTTACCCAGGAGGCGGCCGATGCACCAATCCAGTGACCACATCGGAGCGATCGCGGCCGCTCTCGCCCGTGCGCAGGCCGATCTGACCAACCCCGAAAAGACCCTGACGGCGATCATCCGTTCGCCGTTCCCGCGCGAGGATGATCGCAGCTTCCGCTATGCTTCTCTGGCGGCAGGCCTCGACATCGTGCGCAAGGCGCTGAGCCGGCAGGAAATCGCGACGATCCAGACCACCCGGAGCGAGCAGGCCACAGGCCAGATTCACCTTACCACCCTGCTCGCTCACGCCTCCGGCGAATGGATCTCGTCCGACTTGCCGGTTTGCGCCGGCAAGGACGTCGAGGCCCCACACCGCATGGGCGCGGCCCTTACCTATGCGCGCCGCTACGCCCTATTCGCCCTGGTCGGGATTGCCGGCGAGGACGATCTGGATGCTCCGGACCTTGTCGCCGGATCTCCCGCTGCCCCTCAGCCACAGACAGGTTCGGGCCCAAAAGGAAAGCCGCCCAAGGGCACCTTGAACCGCCCTCAGCTGCTTCCTGCCGAAGACTCCGCCAAGCTGCGCGACCGGCTGATAGCCCAACTCGCACACCTAGCAGGAGGTGACGATCTCCTGACGTGGGCGAAGAGAAGCCTCCCGATCAAGAATACTCTGCTCGAAGTCGATGCGCGGGCGGTGGAAGCCGCCTATCAAGAACAAGTTGAGATTCCGGACGCTCCTGCGATTCTCAACGCGGCAAGCGACGAGTCAGCGGTCACGGTGGCGCTCGACCCGACACTCGCCGCCAACCCGCCCAGAGGTGAGCCTCCCGGGGCCGAGCCGGGGGCTGCCGCTCTCATGGCGAAAAGCGCCCTCGCCTTTCCAAAGCAACCTCTTCGAAAAAGGAGCAAAGCTCACCTCGCCTTCATCCGCGCGCAGCCGTGCCTCGTCTGCAAACAAACACCGTCCGACCCGCATCATCTCAAATTCGCGCAGCCTAGAGCCCTGGGCCGCAAGGTCAGCGACGAATTCACGGTCCCTCTCTGCCGAGCGCATCACCAGGCCCTGCACAAGCACGGCGACGAACGCACCTGGTGGGCGGACGTCCAGATATCGCCTCTGCCAGTCGCGAGCGAACTTTGGGCATCGAACCCGGCGCACGCCGGTGTCGGCATCGGCGTGCCAGAGCGTATGCGCGTGTCGGAGCTTGAAAGGGGAGCCCAACTGTGAATGACCCGATCAAATCACAAGAGCCCGTGCAGCTCCGAAGAGAGCCAAGTTCGTCTCCTGCATGCGGCCAGCAGCGCGAGCCATTCTTCGGTCCAGGCGCCGCACCAATGCTCGCCGAACTGATTATCGCTGCCGGAGCCCTCGGCCTCCTGTTCCTCGCGCTGCTCCTCGCCAGCAGCGTCAAGGAACGAGCCTACAACGTATTGTTCGGCGAGCCGCCGCACGCACACACTTTGATGCCAGGCACCTCTCTGCAAAGCGAAGGCTACAAGGTGAAACGCGTAGACTAGCGCCGATGCGACCATATACTTCGCCTGGCAATCAGAAATGTCAGGCGAACTTTCGATGATCAGACATGCGGTCCGCATGCTGGCCGTAATGTATTGCGTTTGCGGCCAGCCCGCTTATTCGAACTATGAATCCCAAACGGTGACGCCACCGCTGGCCTTCTCGCAATTCTGCATTCAATACCCCGAGGACTGCCAACGTCACGACGATCGCAGGATCCGAGATTTCCGCCCCTCAATTCAGCGTTGGCGAGAACTTGCGCAGATCAATTCAACCGTGAATTTCGGCATAGCGCCGAGGGGGCCGCTTGCAAGCCGGCGTGACGCGGAGTGGCAGATATTCCCTTACGAAGGCAATTGTGGCGATTACGCCGTCACCAAGCGGCATCTGCTGCTACGAGCCGGCTGGTCCAGCTCGGCGCTCCTCCTCGCAGAGGTCGTCATCGGGGCGACCGGAGAGCACCATCTCGTGCTGCTCGTGAGAGATCCTCGTGCTCGATAATCTGAGCCGGGTTGTTACGCCGTTGTGGATGCTTTGGATCGATATGTCCTCGTGCGGGCGGAGGCGGGAACAGATCCCCCGCATTGGACACGCAAGGTTGCAGCCTTCTAGGCGCTACTCGACCGGTCTCATAGGCATCGCCCTTATTGGGCATCGCCGCCGTCCTGGCCCGGGCCCAGGCTGAACTCACCAACCCCGGAAAAGACTCGGACAGCGGTGATTCGCTCGCCCTTCCCGCGAGAGGATGAGCGAACCTTCCACTACGCCTCCCTCACGTCCGGCTTGGACATCGTCCGCAAGACCCTGAGCCAGAAGGAGACAGCGACTATCCAGACCACCCGGATCCGAGGCAGCCAACCGGTCAGATACCTCACCACCATTCTCGCACATGCTTCCGGGGAGTGGATCTCTTCGGACCTACCGGTCTGCGCCTCCAAGGAGGTCGAGGCACCGCATCGGATGGGAGCCGCGCTGACTTACGCCCGCCGCTATGCGCTGTTTGCCTTGGTCGGGATCGCCGGGGAGGATGATCTGGACGCCCCGGATCTCATGTCCGGCCCTGCCGCCGCTGCGGAACCGCAGATTTCACCAGGACCAAAACTAAGGCCGCCTAAGGCGTCCTAAAACGCTCTCCTATTCTTCCGCCTGTCCGCTCCGCTGAGCTATTGGATCGGCTCTTGGCTGAGCTTGCTCTGCGAGAAGGCGGCGACGACCTGCTCGCCTGGGCCAAGATCAGCCTCCCGCTCAAGAACACTCTCCTGGAGGGCGACGCCCGTACTCTTGAGGCCTCAGACCAGAAGAGGTTCGAGGAAGCCGCCCTCCCCGATCGCGATATAGCAGAGCACAGGGCCATGTCAGCGGTCGGAGGGCCTCCACCTGAAGAACGTGCTTCGAAGACACCCGGCGACGTCCACGCGCCTGCCCACGCAGAGCAGGTCGGCCTCGCCTTTCCGAAAGAGCCGCCTCGGAGACGAAGTAAGGACCACCTCGCCTTCATCCGCAGCCAGGTTTGCCTAGTCTGCCAGAAGAACCCCGCTGATGCGCATCACTTGAAATTTGCTCAACCGCGGACCCTGGGACGAAAAGTCAGCGACGAGTTCACCGTCCCACTTTGCCGATCCCATCACCTGTCCCTGCACCGGCACGGAGACGAAAGAGCCTGGTGGACCAACCTGCAAATTTCGCCCTTGCCAATCGCGAAGGAGCTTTGGGGCGCGAGTCCCGTCCACCTAACGAGCGGCGCAAATGCCGCTGCAGCGCCCACACGTTCAAGATCGGAGGCCCGAGGTCAATGAATGGGCCTGTCAACTTACCCCCGACTCAGTTGGCGAGCATCATGCCATCAGAGTTCGAGGCACTATGTCCATCACCTCAACTTCTGCCCGGCGAGAGCATCGATCAGTATCATGCTCTTCAGGCCGCCATCTTCCGCGATCTCGATCCTCGGTCTGCCATCGAATGGTTGCTAGCCATAGACATCGCAGAACTCTCCTGGGAGATGCAACGCTACAGGACTCTGCGGCATAGGCTCCTGAACACCTACCGCCAAAAGGCGATCGAGATAACGCTTCGCCGCATCGACGTGGTCGGCATTGCCCCGGAATTCCAGGATGCAGCCAAAATTTACACTATCCATAACGCGCTCGACTGGCAACTGGATGCTTCTGCTGCGAGCAATATCGAAGCCCGTCTTCGCGCGTACGGCTTCGATCAACATGCCATCAGCATGGAGGTTTACGTTCAGGCGCGCGATATCCTCGGTTTGTTTGAAGCCCTCCTGAATGGAGCACAGCTTCGACGCCTAGTGCTGCTGAAGGAGATCAGCAACTTCCGGCGCTCGAAGATGTCGGATCTTGCCAATGTTGCTGAACGCAGAAGTCAGTTAAGCGGCGTCAAGTCTCAGCGAAAAGGCCTTGATAAAGAGACCTTGCATGAACGCTAGCTTCAATCGGCTACGGTCTTATAGAGGAGATGAAGGAGCAAGGGGCAAACGACTTTCTATGTGCTAGCGCTAAATCTTGCGGAGGCCGAAAGTCATGCGCTGCCATGTCGCCTCAGCTGGTCGAGATAGCACTTAAGGATCTGCTCGCAAGCCCACGTGGCAGGAAGTGGCAAGCATCCCCTTCTGGGGGCAACGCCCACGTCCGGGATGATCTCTCTGTGCTTTGTGCATCTCACAAGGGGAATGAATAGAAGGAGCCGAAGCAGCTTCATGGCCGTGCGAATGAAAAAGCAGGCGGTATGATCAAGGACTCCAGATCAACTTGGCATTGCGGCAATGCATCCATAAGCATTGACATGATGCGAGACGCGCGGGCAAAAATGCCTAAATCGAGAAGTAATTCAATAGTTTACTATTGATTCGCATTGACGTTTCGTTCTCTATACCGTAGGGCTCTGCGCCAGTACGAGTCCAGCTAGCGAAGGACTTTTGGCTTGGCAAACGATGAACGAAAGCGGCGCGTCGCTCTCATCACCGGCGTGACCGGGCAGGACGGCGCCTATCTCGCTGAATATCTCTTATCGCTCGGGTATGTGGTGCACGGCATCAAGCGTCGTTCGTCCTCATTCAACACCGCCCGGGTCGATCACCTCTACCAAGACCCGCATGTCGGCGACGTGCCTTTCCTAATGCATTACGGCGACATGACGGACTCGACCAATCTGATCCGCCTAGTGCAACAGATCCGGCCGAGCGAGATCTACAATCTCGCCGCCCAGAGCCACGTCGCCGTCAGCTTCGAGAGCCCAGAATACACCGCCAATGCCGACGGCATCGGCGTGCTGCGGCTTTTGGAAGCAATCCGCATCCTCGGCATGGAGAAGGAGACGCGATTCTACCAGGCCTCGACCTCCGAACTCTACGGCCTGGTCCAGGAGATTCCGCAGAAGGAGACCACGCCGTTCTATCCGCGCTCACCTTACGGTGTGGCAAAGCTCTACGGCTACTGGATCACCGTGAACTACCGTGAAGCCTATGGCATGTTCGCGAGCAACGGGATCCTGTTCAACCATGAGAGCCCGACCCGCGGCGAGACTTTCGTCACCCGCAAGATCACGCGCGCTGTCGCTCGCATTGAGGTCGGGCTGGAAGAGACGCTCTACCTCGGCAATCTCTCGGCCAAGCGTGACTGGGGCCATGCGCGCGACTATGTCGAGGGCATGCACAAGATCCTGCAGGCCGACAAGCCCGACGATTTCGTGCTCGCTACGGGCGAAATGCACTCCGTCCGCGAGATGGTCGAGCTGTCGTTCGCGCAAGTCGGCCGCCACATCGCATGGCGCGGCGAGGGCATCGACGAGACCGGCGTCGACATCAAAACCGGCAAGACGGTCGTGAGGATCGATCCGACTTACTTCCGACCGACCGAGGTCGACCTCCTGGTCGGCGACGCCAGCAAGGCGCACGAGGTGCTCGGTTGGAAGCCGAAGCGGAGCTTTGCGGAACTGGTCGAGGAGATGATGGCGAGCGATCTGGTGAACGCAAAGCGGGACGCTGGCAGTGGCAAACGCACCGTTTGAGCTGAAAGGCAAAAGCGTATACGTCGCCGGCCATCGCGGCATGGTCGGGAGCGCGATTGCGCGCCGGCTCGAGCGGGAGGACGTCGAACTCGTCACCGTGGACCGGCGCGAGGTCGATCTCTGCAACCAGGCCGCGGTGTTCGATTGGTTCGCGAAGACGCGGCCGCAGGTGATCTTCCTCGCCGCGGCAAAAGTCGGCGGCATCGTCGCCAACAACACTCTGCGCGCCGAGTTCATCTACGACAACATCGCGATCGCGGCTAACGTGATCCAGGCCGCGCATCAGAACGAAGCCGAGAAGCTGATGTTCCTGGGCTCGTCCTGCATATATCCGAAGCTGGCGCCACAGCCGCTGCGCGAGGACTCGGTGCTCACAGGTCCGCTAGAGCCGACCAACGAGCCCTATGCGATCGCCAAGATCGCGGGTATCAAGATGGTGGAGGCCTTTCGAAGCCAGTATGCCCGCGACTTCATCAGCGTGATGCCTACCAACATCTACGGTCCCGGCGATAATTATCATCCCGAATTGAGCCACGTCGTCGCCGCCCTGATCCGTCGCTTCCACGAGGCGAAGGCGTCGGGCGCGCAGAATGTCGTGGTGTGGGGCACCGGCACGCCGCGACGCGAGTTTCTCTATGTCGATGATATGGCCGATGCTTGCGTGCACCTGATGAAGACCTACTCCGACGCCGAGCTGGTCAACATCGGGGTAGGGGACGACATCCCGATTGCGGAGTTCGCACGCGTCGTGGCCGAGATCGTCGGCTACAGCGGAAAAATCAGCTTTGACACATCGCGTCCGGACGGAACGCCCCGTAAGCTGCTCGACGTGAGCCGCCTTGCCAAGCTCGGCTGGCGGGCGACTATGCCGCTCGAGCATGGACTAAGCTTAGCTTATCAAAGTTACTTAGAATCGCTTGAGGGCGAATGAAAACACGCGTCTCCAATCGAGTTAGGCGCGAAGATAGTCGTCTTCAATCCGGATGATGTCGTCTTCCCCGAGATAGCTTCCAGTCTGGACCTCGATCAGTTCCAGCATGATCTTACCGGGGTTCTCCATCCGGTGGACGGCGCCCATCGGGATGTAGATCGACTCGTTCTCGTGCACGGCCTTCACGGTCTCGTTGACGGTGACGCGGGCCGTGCCGCGGACCACGATCCAGTGCTCGGCGCGATGATGGTGCTTCTGCAGCGACAGCCGGCCGCCCGGCTTCACCACGATGCGCTTGACTTGGTGGCGCTCGCCATTGTCGACCGACTGGTAGCTGCCCCAGGGGCGGTGCACCTTGAGATGCTCCTCGGTGGCCTTCGGCGCGACCGCCTTCAGCTTGGTGACGAGACGCTTCAGGCCGTTGGCATCCTTCTGGCGCGAGACCAGCACCGCATCGGCGGTTGCGACCACGACGAGATCATCAACGCCTTCGAGCGCCACCAGCGCGGAATCGGTCGTGACGTTGCAATTGCGGGAATCCTCGAACACCGCGCTGCCGTGCGACGCGTTGCCTTGCGCGTCCTTGTCGGAGAGCTCCCACACCGCGTGCCAGGAGCCGACGTCGGACCAGCCGCACGACACCGGCACAACCGCTGCGCGCGAGGTCTTCTCCATCACGGCATAATCGATCGAGATCGCCTTCGCCGCGCCGAACGCTTCGGGCTCCAGCGTGACGAAGCCGAGATCGCGGCCGGCATTGTTGACCGCGCTGGTGATGGTCTCGACGCTTCCCGCATCGACCTTGCGATATTCGTCGAGCAGCAGGCTCGCCGGGAACATGAAGTTGCCGCTGTTCCAGAGATAACCCGAATTGACGTAATCGGAGGCCTTCACTGCGTCCGGCTTCTCGACGAAGCGTGCGACCGCATGAACCTCACCGGAGATCACCTCGCCCGGATTGATGTAGCCGTATTCGGTTGCCGGCCGCTCCGGCTTGATGCCGAAGGTGACGATGCGCCCGGTGCTCGCGGCGGTGAGGCCCTCGCGGCAGGCGGCGACGAAAGCCGCATTGTCCTGCACGACGTGGTCGGCAGCGAGCGCGAGCACGATGGCGTCACTGGCGCGGTTCTGTGCGAACACCGCACCGGCCGCGATCGCGGGTCCGGAATCGCGCCGCATCGGCTCGAGGATCACGTCGGCCTCGATGCCGATCTCGGCGAGTTGCTCCAGCACCATGAAGCGATAGGACGCGTTGGTGATGATGATGGGCCGGTTGAACAGGGAGGGATCGGAGACGCGCAGCAGCGTGTCCTGGAAGGTCGAGCGCGTGCCGAACAGCGGCAGGAACTGCTTTGGCCGCACCTCTCGCGAAGCCGGCCACAGCCGCGTGCCGGCGCCGCCGCACATCAATAAAGGTAAGAGCCGGTGCTGTTCAGAGGGTAAGAAACTGGGGTTTTGAAAATCGAAACAACTCTCGCGGCCCATTGCTCATACCTTCATAAGAAAACCAAGTGTCGTTCAATCAAAACGGACTCAGACCAAGAATACATCGCTATCTTGTAGCGAACTTAGTTTTCACAATGCCGCACTTCTTTCCGAACTCTCTCCAGGGCTCTTCGATACTTTTGAAGAGCCGTACTGAGATAAATAGGATAAGAGCAATAATACCTGCCAACAACACATCTCCTAGCCAAGGATTCATCAAGAAACGCTCATAGCCGTTAGCGTCAATCGAGCGCGCCGAAGCCGGTAGGACGCGCCGCAGGACGATCCCAAGGCATGTCAGGATCGGTACATGAACCATGTAAATCGAATAAGATATCTTCCCGAGGAAAGAGACTGCCTTTGTGGAGAGGAGGCTTGCCCCAACACCTCGATCTTGGCAGAGCAAAAGAACGGAGGCAAAGAAGACGATAATCGCAGCAATGTCAGCGACTCTCGTTGAGAACCAGAGCGTTGCAGATGCACTTATCAGCAGTACGCAAAAATTAGTGGTCAGAATACGTGAACTCAAGCGCGCAAACAAAGCGCGTTGGCTTAAGTGAAACAACCAAATACCTAGCGACATTCCTGCCAATCCGCGTAAGAATCCGTAGTCGTAGGTTGCGTCTAAGTTTCCCTTCTGTAAAATTACGTAGCCATAGCATATCAAAGCAACGACAAGGGAAAGTGCTCCCATCAACCGAGATGACGTGAGCCCAATTCTCGTTGCGAATGCAAATACAATGTAGCAAGCAGCTTCGCTGCTTATGCTCCAGCTCGGAATATTCCAGCTTGTGTGATCCGATACGTTGAGAGAGTGGAGAAGAAGAAGATTGTAGATCAGATCGATTGTCGAATTTGTTCCGGTAAACGGCTTGTGCTCAGGGACCCACATGCCGCTCTTTTCGCCGAAAACCTTCAACAGCTCTAGTGCGACGAGAGCTGCAAGCATCGCCAAATGAAGTGGATATATTCGAAAGAAGCGCTTTCGTAAGAACCGTCGGATTTCCGGAAAGTTGCGAATCCTCTTGAGGTAGGAGGCGCTCAGGACGAAGCCAGACAATACGAAAAACAAGTCTACGAACAAGTATCCCCTAACAAAAAACCCCGTGTCAGTGAGATGGTTGGTCCATCGCACATGAAACAGCACGACCATCAGCGCGGCCACGCCGCGCAGTCCGTCGAGAGCCAAATATCTCGGCACCAGCGCCCCTCGGAACAATCAACAAAGTAAGCTGTGCCACCCTACGAGGTTTGGGCCCACCGCGACAAGCATCCAGCGCCAACTTGGTTTATTCCCTCGAATTTGGAAAAACCCTCATTACTTGTTTACCCGCGCATAGGATTGGCGCAAAGCCAGCCCGTGAAAAGGGCTTCTCGCCCCACCGCTCGCACAGCACTTCGTCGGACAGGTCGTAGGTGTGTTGAGGATCGACAGCTCCGCCATCACCCGCGTCGGCAGCGGCGGCCGCCTGGGATCATCGCTGTAAACTTGGCCGAACCGCTCCACCAGGAAGCTCCGATCCACAGTGTGACCCAGCGTCACCAGCGAAATGCTTCATGTCGATGATCTGGTCGAGCCGAGAGCGAAAAAGATCCTGCTGTCCCGTCTCGCGCCGCTCCCGTGGTCGCATCTTGTTCCCTCGCCCAAGCGGTCAAAGGCGAGCGAATCACAAATCGAGTTTGCAAGGAATCCCGC
The DNA here is from genome assembly GCF_002266435.3 of Bradyrhizobium amphicarpaeae. Taxonomy (NCBI): domain Bacteria; kingdom Pseudomonadati; phylum Pseudomonadota; class Alphaproteobacteria; order Hyphomicrobiales; family Nitrobacteraceae; genus Bradyrhizobium; species Bradyrhizobium amphicarpaeae. Next base: position 1,656,069 of record NZ_CP029426.2, on the reverse strand, counting down.
TCCAAGCGCCCGCTTTAGAGCAAATCCCACCACGGCAAAATGCCATTTCCTGGATTCCAAATCAACGACTTGGGAATTCTTCACGGATGACTGTTTATTGCCCGGCAAAGATGAGGCCCTTATTATCGCTCTGCCCGAGTTTGCTGTTGGGACAAGGCGGCGCGGCCGTTAAGGTTGATCGACATCCTGTGAGGGCGATGCGTCGCAATTTACAGGGCATCCGGTATATTAGATCGATAGTCTCTTATCGGGAGAAGGCGCTTTGGCAGACGCTGCGTTGAAGGAAGTAAAGGATAATAAGACGAGAGCCCTAGTTGCTATCGTGCGCGACCTCATTGATTGTATTTCTCCAAGTATTCTTGTAGTCGGCTGTGGGGACGGACGAGAGGCGGGTGTTCTTGCCCGCTCCTTGAACGCGAGCACGATAGGCATTGACATCGGTGAGCAGTTTCAGTTTGACCGGGACGGGAGTGCACCAGCTGAGCTAAAAATAATGGATGCTCAACAACTTGATTTCCCCGACGCATCCTTCGATTTTGTCTATTCATTTCACGCTCTAGAGCATATTCCAGATCACAAAGCAGCGCTATCGGAGATGGCAAGGGTCCTAAAGCCTAACGGTTCCTATTTGATCGGAACGCCCAACAAGTCGCGAGTCGTCGGCTATCTAAATTCGCCTACCTCACTGAACAACAAGATCAAATGGAATTTGGCGGATTACAGGATGCGAGCGACAGGCCGCTGGTCAAACGAAGCGGGGGCTCATGCGGGATTTACTGAGCGAGACCTTTTGAGCCTTTGCCATACAGCGTTCGGAGACTCATCAGCAGTGACCAAGCGCTACTATAAAGCACTCTATGCCAGAAAGGCTAACCTTGTTGAGGTATTGGGTCAAAGCGGCGCTGGAGGGCTTCTGTTTCCAGCCGTGTATGTAGCCGGTCACAAGGTTTGATTGATCTGTCTTTATGTAAGTTGGCGGGCGTTAGCCCCTTTGATTATTGAGCGAAGTGAAGAGCTCACAATTGCCGGAGCATCAGATGCATAATACATGCAGACCGTTGCCGCGCTACCGGGGCGATGAAAATAGGATACCGATCTCGCCCCTGAATATAGGAGAACGGAGCAATTCAGGCGATCCCCCCTCTCGCCGATTGCACAGCCCTAGCTCGCTATGCGCAAAGAACAGTAAGGAGCAAACCTACGTGCTGAACACGCGTAAAGCCCTGCGTAGTCGGCACGACTTCATTGAGGAGCAATGATGCGGTGATCAGTTCTGGCTCAGTAAGCTCGCCGCAGCACGGGTCCGACAGGCGCGCAGATGCGATCCATGTACCAGCCATACGGCGTCTCGACACGCACCAAGGGGCAACGGCGCCACGGCGCGTAGCGGTAAGGATACGGCTGCGCCCAAAACGTCACTGGCGTCGCCTGGCTTTCGCCCGTCAGCAGGGCGGCGACCGGCACGGGCATCTGCATCGCTGCGTTCGCTCCGCTCGCCGCGCAGAACGTAACAGTCGCGGCCACAAGGCCTGCACGGATCAACGTCCTAAACATCCAAAAATAGCTCCTTGCCCCTGAGGAGTTGATCCCCAACCGCGCTTGTCAGATCCCAGCCGATCGACGTCGCCGGTTCGCAAGACCACTCCGCGACTAGCCCAAATAGTGAACCGAAGTTTACCAAGGCGATCAGCTCAAATGCAACTAATGCCGAGGCGACGGGGGGCCTTTGGGACGATATGGCGCGCAAGTGTGGCTTCTTGGTCCTATTTTTCCTCGCTCCATGCCCCCGGGGCAGCGAGATCAGGCGATCGGCGGTAGACATCCCGAAGGAACTGGTAGTTGACCGTCTGAGCCAAAGGCACGACTTCCTCGCCGAGCTTGGCGAAGAGCAGGATATCCCGAAGCGTCCGCCAGCGGCTTTCGTCGTAGTCGCCGATGCGGCCGCCCGTCGGGAGCACCAGCGGGCGCTGCTGCTGCAACTCGAATTTGAGTCGCTCGGGGTTCAACCTGGCCGAGCCGGCGCCGGCGATAACGGGCACGCTCCGTGCGTAGTTGGCGTAGGTGAATTGCCATCCTCGAATGAGACCCTGAAGGACATCGGCGATCATGGATGGCTGTTCATGGACGAGAGCATTGCTAGCGAAGTAGACCAAGCCAGGAACATGGATACCGTAGTCTTGCGGTTTGATGACATTCAACTTCGTAAAGGTCGAACTGGAGGGATCCGGTTGCTCGTCGATTGCGGCGATGAGGGCATCCACCTGCCCGCCCCGCAGAGCTTCGAAGTTGTCGCGGTCGGGGACCTTGGTGATCTGGCTGCGGGGAAGCCCGAGCTGCGCCATCATGGCATCGAACACGACGTCTCCTTCACTCCCCCGGCGGTACCCGACCCGCTTTCCGACCAGATCAACCGGCCGTCGCAAGCCCGAGCTTTCGAGCGTGAAGATCGCGACGGAGGTATCGAGGAAGCTTGCTGCGAACGCCGTCACGGGAACGCCGCGCCAGGTGGCCAGCAAGAACTTCTGGCCGCTCGTCACGCCGATGGCATGTTGACGTGCAACAGTTTGAACGAAGTCTGGGTCGGGTTGGGTCGCCAACTCGATGCGGGACGAGAAATAACCCTGTCTCAACGCGAAGAGTTCGCCGGCAAAGCGCGCCCCATATGGCCCGTCCAACAGGAACTTGAGTGCGGCGGCCGTTGGAGCCGCCGTAGCCTGTATTGGAGCCGCATCCGGGCGAAGAAGGAGGAGCGCGGTTCCGACCAAGGCCAAGGCAGCAAGGCCAATGGCGAAGCTGTGCTTCCCTCTCGACCGGGTTCGCCGCCGGGACTGCGTTCGTGGCAAGAGAACATCCTAAGAGGCTGTGAAATTTAACATATCAGTCGAGGCGAGATGAGCTACAATGCAGCTTGGGGGTAAGGTTAATTTTTCGTTAGCCTTGTTTTAACAGCGATTTTGACCGATAGCACGGCTTATTCGGGTAAACGAATTTCGCGTCGATGGGTTTAGCAGAATGACGATTATTTCCACACGGCCGGTGCCTATCGCTGATTCTACGGCGAAAAGTGGTGTGATCGAGTCGAAGCTGCCGACTAAAGGTTTTGCAGCAAGTTTGATGCGCCCTGTGGTTGTCGAGCGGGCCATTTTGGTGGTCGATGCGGTGCTCGTCGTGGTCAGTGGCATCGGCTGCGCGGTCGGGTATCACGTCGCCACCGCGGGCACGCTCGGCAAGACCGATGTGTATGCGGCGGCGAGCGCGCTGGTGGCGATCAATTTCGTGCTGCTGACAACGGTGCAGCACGGCTACCGGCTGAAGAACATCACGAACCTGCCCCGCACGTTCCGGATGGCGCTGACGACGTGGACCGGCCTGTTCGGTGCGCTGCTGGCGATCGCGTTCACCATGAAGGTCAGCGAGGAGTTCTCCCGCGGCACCACGATCTCGTTCTATCTGGTCGGCCTCGCCGTCCTGCTCGCCTGGAAGATCGTAGCGGCGCGGTGGACGGCGCGTGCCTTACGCACCGGCGCCTTCGCCAATGGCCGGGCGATCATGATCGCCGAGTTCGGCCTTGCCACCGCGTCCAATACGGTGGACGACCTCGGCCAGCACGGCTACCGCCTGATGCAGGTGATGGAGATCCGGCCCAAGGACCTCGCTTCGCCGCTGCTGCTGTCGCAGCTGGCGCCGCGCTTCGAGGAGCTGATCGCTTACGCGCGCGAGAACCGGGTCGAGCACGTCTTCCTGCTGATGAACTGGAGCCGGCAGCACGCGATCGACAGCATTCTGGATGCGCTGAAGATCCTGCCCATCCCCGTGCATCTGGTGCCGGACCCCAACGCAGCGCGGTTCCTGCGCTATCCCCTGGTCTCCACCGGCAACACTTTCACCGCCGAGTTGCGCCGAGCGCCGCTGTCCTGGAAGGAGCGCGCGCTCAAGCGGACGCTCGACCTTGTCGGCGCCAGCGTTGCACTGTTCGTGTTCGCGCCGGTGATGCTGGTGACCGCGATCCTGATCAAGCTCAGCTCGAAGGGCCCGGTTTTCTTCCGGCAGACCCGACACGGCTTCGGCGGGCGCGCGTTCAAAATCTTCAAGTTCCGTACCATGCGCGTGCTGGAGGACGGCCCGACGATCCGACAGGCGCAGAAGAACGACCCGCGCGTCACGCCGATCGGCAAATGGCTGCGCAAGACCTCGATCGACGAGCTGCCGCAGCTCTTCAACGTGCTCAAGGGAGACATGTCACTGGTCGGCCCCCGCCCGCACGCGGCCGCCCACAACGACGAGTATGAGCAGATCATCGGCAACTACGCCTTCCGCCATCACGTCAAACCTGGAATCACAGGATGGGCCCAAGTTAATGGTTATCGAGGAGAAACCCGTGCGCTCGAACTAATGAAGAAGCGAGTGGAGTATGATCTTTGGTATATCAACAACTGGAGTATCGCCTTAGACTTCAGAATTCTCTTAAGAACAACTCTCGTAGGCTTTCGACAGCACAGCGCCTACTAAAAATGTGCCGCCGTTGACTGCGCGCTTGCTTCCAAGGCAATTAGGGATTCATAGGTCTCCATTCAACAACAGCCGATCTTACCTATCCACCTCTACGATCATCCAGCTGTTTATGCTCTCGAAAGAGTTGTGTCGCGCCTGCTAAGCGACGACCTCATTGTAACAAGTGCGGCTAATAGGCGTGCGGTCGATTCTACACGAGATCTTGAGCTCGGCGCTAATGGAAGAGAAAGCAGTTGGGCAGTTCTTGGGCACAGGAAAAGTGAAATGAAAGTTGCTATTTTTGGTCTTGGTTACGTCGGGCTGACTGCTGCTTGTTGCTTATCAAAGGAGGGGCACAGCGTTTTGGGATTCGACGTAAGCGCCACGAAAGTACAAAATATCAATATGGGCATTTGCCCAATCATCGAACCTGGCCTTGATGATTTGCTTCGCAACGGAATAAGCGCCGGGCTGATATCTGCGTACACAGAGATCGGGGCGCGACTTGCTGACCGCGAAGCAGCAATTGTCTGCGTGGGAACACCTAGTGGTGTGGATGGGGCGCATGATATGCGTTTCATCGCGGAAGTATCCCGTCAAATCGCCGCTCATGTCGACCACAACCGTGCAACGCCTCTAGCCGTCGTCTATCGATCCACGGTTAGGCCTGGTACAATGGAAGAGTTGGTCGCGCCGATTTTTCAGGCTGCGCTTGGCCCTCACTTTAATAATGCAGTAGAGCTCGTCTACAATCCCGAATTCTTGCGCGAGTCATCTGCCATTGCAGACTATTTTGCGCCGCCCAAGATCGTGATCGGCACGTCCAATGGACAGTCTAGCAACGCTATGGAAGCGCTTTACGCGCGCATCAAGGCGCCGCGATTCGTCACGCACTTTGCAGAGGCGGAAATCACAAAATTAGTCGACAATACTTGGCACGCTGTAAAGGTCAGCTTTGCGAATGAGATTGGCCGCCTGTGCCTGCAGCTTGGTGTCAATCCCGAAACGGCTCATAAGATCTTCATCTCCGACACCAAACTAAATCTCTCCGCATATTACTTGCGGCCTGGTGGCGCCTTCGGTGGCTCCTGCTTGCCGAAAGATGTACGGGCATTGCAAAGCATCTCAGCCGACTGCGGTGCTAACACTCCCCTGATCGATTCGTTGATGCGCTCTAACGAGGCACACAAGTTCCGCCTCTTGCAGCTTGCAACCGACGGTCTTCCGCCAGGCGCTTCGATCCTACTTGCAGGCGTCGCTTTCAAAACCGGGACTGACGATCTCCGCGAGAGTCCGAACGTCGATCTGGCTCGCGCGTTGCTGCGTGGTGGCTACCGTCTTGCCATCTTTGACCCAACAGTGGACGCGCACAAGCTTGTCGGCGCTAACCTCGGCTACGCTTGGTCACATCTTCCACAACTCGCGTCGCTTCTCGTTAGCCGAGATGAAGCCGAAACGCGGCACTTCGACCGGGTCATCGCCGCAAACGGAACAGCGTCCCAGCTTCGGCTGCCGGCGAATCAGGATCTTGTGGACCTGACCAATCTCGCAAAGACAGGATCTGAACATCATGTCGAACACGCTGCTTGATATTTCGGCGGCCTTACCGACGGGGACAGAACGATCCCTTCCTCAAATTGAGGCGGAGCTGTCCTATGCGCTTGCCGGACGCAAGGTTTTGATCGTTGTCGAGAACCTGCCAATACCTTTCGATCGGCGCGTCTGGCAAGAGGCGCGTGCGCTTCGCGATGCCGGTGCTGAAGTGTCGATCATCAGCCCAACTGGTAAGGGCTATGAGCAGCGCGAGGTCGTGCTTGAGGGCATTCGCATATTCCGCCATCCGCTTCCGGTCGAGGCAACTGGATTAAAGGGCTTTCTCCTCGAATACGCCACCGCGCTCATCCATGAGACCTGGCTTGCCTGGAAGATTCTGTTTCGCCACGGATTCGATACCATTCATGCCTGCAATCCGCCCGACCTCATCTTCTTGGTGGCATTGCCGTTCAAGCTAATTGGCAAGCGGTTCATCTTCGACCATCACGACATCAATCCCGAATTATTTGAAGCGAAATTCAAGAAGCGTGGACTTTTGTGGCGCTGCCTGTGTCTCATGGAATGGCTGACGTTCAAGACGGCCGACGTGGTAATTTCAACCAACGAGAGCTATAAGGCTATTGCGCGAAGGCGTGGTGGGCGCAATGCGGAGGACGTGTTCGTCGTTCGCTCCGGGCCGGATCTCTCACGCGTTCAGCCTGTTGCGCCCGACCAATCATTGGTCGAAGGACATCGCTTCCTTGTCGGTTATGTCGGGGTCATGGGAGAGCAGGAGGGCATCGACCTTCTGCTCAGCGCCGTTCATCATCTTGTCGAGGTAAAAGGACGCTTCGATATCAAGTTCATTCTCGTCGGCGGCGGTCCTAGCCTTGAGAGCCTGAAAGAATTGAGTCGCCAGATGGGTCTCGAAGAGCACGTAACGTTTACTGGGCGAGCTCCCGACGAGCTTCTATTCCGGGTGTTGTCAAGCGCCGATGTGTGCGTCAATCCTGACCGAGTCAATCCCATGAACGACAAATCAACCATGAACAAAATCCTCGAATACATGGCCTTCGGCAAACCGATCGTTCAATTCGACGTCACGGAGGGTCGCAGGTCGGCCCAAGATGCATCATTATACGCGCGCGCAAACGATCCCATCGATTTTGCCGACAAGATAGAGGAGCTCCTCACCGATCCGGAGCGCCGAGCCACAATGGGAGCCATCGGCCGTCGCAGGGTCGAACAGGAACTAGCATGGAATTTCGAGGTGCCGAAGCTGATCGCCGCATACCGTCGTGCTGCAGAACGTAATGGTTCGAAAGGCGATTTCTCAGCGCGCTCGTGAACGGAATGAAACGAGGGGGCACGTGAATTGCCAGAGAGTGCACTCATCTTAAATCGCTTAGTCACGACCTTCGGCTTGGGCGGCCCTGCTTTTGGCACGCCCGCCTTCGAGAAAACATATCAGATCCATTTTCTAAGGACGTACGCCGATATGCGCGAATCGCTACAAGGGCGTGCATGATCAAGTCTTTTGTTACCTACCTCCCAAGCACACTTTTTCCTAGAGTCGTCGCTTTCTTGACAATTCTAGTTGGCACGCGACTGCTGACGCCGGAAACTTTCGGCTATTTCTCTTTGGTCTCTATTATCGGCGAATTCGCCGATGTCGCTCTTACGAACGGGACTCGGATCGCGCTCACGAGATTTGGTGCGACGAATGGTGGCGTGTCCCGCACTTTTGGCTTAAAAATGCTGGCCATTGCCGGTGGCTCCACCATTTTGGCGGTTCTTGTCGCGTCGGTGGCGGCAAGCGCACTCGCTCCCGAAGAGGGGAGGCGCGTTTCTATTGCAGTTGCGGCGTACATAGGTGCGGCAGCGCTGGCTCGCTTCGGACTAGCGCTCAACCAAGCGTCGGGAGAGGCGAGGCGCGCTTCCGTTCTCGAGTCAATACGAGCCATCTTCGCTTTTGGTGCAAGCGTGGCCGCCATGGTGTTTTACGCAGACTTTCTTCCTGCGATCATCGCCGGTGCTGGCGCCAACCTCGTTGTCGGCGCGATTTCGCTCGCAAGCGGGCTGCGGCAAACACGGCCCGCACTAGTTGACCGGGCAGATTGGCCAGCGCTCCGCATCTTTGCAGCGCGCTTGCTGATTCTCGCCTTGATCGGGCAAGCCGTAGCTAGCCTAGACAAGCTAGTTCTAAAGACATTTCAAGACGCTGCGACGCTCGGGATTTATGCTGCTGCCTTCGCAGTCGCCCGTAGTGGCTTCGACATCGTTGCCCACGCCTTCAACATCGGCGGCTTCGTACAGCTTTCGGTACTAGCAAATGAAGGCCGCGGAGCCGAGGCGCAGCCCTTCCTGCGGCGCCAGCTAGGCTTCATCCTAGCCGTTGCCCTGCCTGCAACCGCAATGCTGCTGTCATCACGCGACGTCATCGCGCTTGCGCTGTTCCCTCTCGCCTATCACGAAAGTTTTCATGTCGCAGTGCCTATTATCGCCGTCGGCGCGGTGATGCTGAACCTTAAGTACTTTGTCTATGACAATGTCTTTCATCTCCACCTACGCAACTTTTTGCAGCTGCCACCGCTTATTGCAGGCACTCTTACGGGTGGCGCCACTGCCATGGTTGTTATGCCTTATTGGCCACTATTCGGCGCCGCGCTTACCTATGCGATCGGAGCTGCAACCGTGCTTGGCGTCACTATAGCGATTTCGACGCGTTTAATGCCAATCCCGGTGCCGTGGCGCGCCATCGGGCTAGCCTCTGGGACTGGCCTTGCGGCGTTCGCTGCGAGCGAACTTATCAAGGTCACCCTTTCCGCAGCGCCGCCTCTTGCTGTCTTACTACTGCAGGTATTGATAGCCATAGTAGCTATCACAGCCTCTCTGGCCCTTGCCAACTCCGCTATGGGCACTCGCAATAATTCGCTCGCGGTGTCGTTCGTGACGTCCGACCCCGATCGAATTACTGGTCTGTCGAGCTATACAGACAGCCTAATGGACGCGCTTGCGCGCAGCACCGCCGGAGAGACGCTGTTCGCATTTACGAACAGCTCACCCGCCACATTGCCGAAGGCTCGAGCGCACAACAGTATCCGCTGGATCGAGTTGCCGAAAAAGCCGCGCTTTCTTCCTTATAAGATATACGCTCCGCTCATTCATACATTCGGCAACTTTATCGCGCTGCGTAACGGGTGTGGCGCCTACCTCAGCACAGCGCCCTCCGGCAGCGTATTGCCCCTTGTCGAGCAATTCATCACCATCCATGATCTATACGATCTCGACCGTGCGAGTCGGCCTCTGCGCACAGTCGCGTATGCAAATCTAATGTGGCGATGGTTTGCGCTAGTTTCGCGGCGGATCGTCTGTGTCTCGGACGCTACGCGTGACGAAGCGGCCGCGGCAATATCTTTTGCAAAGAAACGGATGGTAACCATCAAGGAGGCGTCAAAATTTGCGCCAGAGTCTCCGCAGCGACCCGATGAACGTGGGCATTTTCTTTATGTCGCAAATATCCAGCCGACAAAAAATGTCGAATGCCTTCTCTCCGCCCTCAAACAAGCAGAAGAAAGCGGAGAGCGTCTTACAGTGCGCTGGATCGGCCGCGATTCACATGGCATACTTGCCAAATACAGTGCGCGCGGTGAGATGCCCAAGGAATTCCTCGCTGCCGGTGCCGTCTCCGAAGATGAGCTAAAGAAGGCCTACCAGCGAGCAAGTGCACTGATTGTCTCATCTTGGAAAGAAGGGTTTTGTCTCCCAGTACTTGAAGCCCAAGCGCTCGGAACACCCGTTATCGCTTCGGACATTCCGGTCTTGCGCGAAGTTGCGGGCGAAGGCGCTTTGTTCTTCGATCCTAACCAACCAAAAGGATTGTTGGAGGCAATGCACAAGCTTCGCTGTAGCCCTCGCTTGCGAGAAAAGCTGAGTGAAGCGGCTCTTGCCAATGCGAAACTTTACTCATGGGAGAGGACCGCGCGCGAGACTCTCATGCTCACAACTAACCTCTTTGAAGCCCGAACCAAGTTGGCATGAACATGCGAACAGCGTCCCTTAGGGCAAGGAACGATGGCACCGTGCGGGGTGGACGCGGAAACGGGTTTGGCTTCGTTCTAACGATGGTTGCGCTAATATTTCTGGTCAGCGCGCCAATACTAAACCTAGTCATCCCTTACTCTCAGGCTGGTGGAAACTTTCTCATGAAGTTCCACCCCGCGTCCTGGATCGCTCTTGTCCTATTTTTACATATCCTGCAATTTCCCGCGGCAAACCGCCTGGATGCCCATTATCGGAACGCTGTCTTTTTATTTGTGTTCGTCTGCGTCCTTCTTGGATTACAGGGCAAGGGCGCGGTTATGTCCAGTCTGATTGATGTACAAATCACGCCGGCGATCCTCCTCGTGGCACTCAGTAGGTTGCCCCTCGAACAGGCGCGAGCCGCGATCGCCCTGTTCGTCTGGATCATCACCTTGAACGTTTTGCTAGTCGCACTGGAATTCGTCTTGCGTACGCCTATTCTTCCCCGCGAGTTCGTCGAGGTGATCTTTCGTCCCGCAGGGCTATTCGGCCATCCCATCAATGCTGGCCTTCTCTTTTGCTGCGCCATGTTGCTTCTTACGCGCGGCGCAGTCGGCACTTTTGCCAGACGCCCTTTGATGTTGGCATTTTTGGGAGGAACGGCGCTTTGCGGTGTACGGGGACCGCTCGCCATTGCCGCGGCAATCTTCATTGTGAACGTTATCAAACCAACCCTACCGCGCCGCTCTGCGATCGACTATTTCCTGGATTTTGGTGTGCTGTTTGCTGTTCCTATTGTAGTGACGATTGCATACTCCGTCGGCGCTTTCGATCGCATTCTCTCTCTTGGCGTCTGGGAAGAAAGCTCACAGTCACGCTTATTCATCTTTGACGCGCTCGACTGGCTAAGAAGTGATGAGTTCTGGTGGGGGATTGACAGTTACGACCGCATGGAGGAGCTGACGAAATCCGCAACCGGTGGGCGGTATATCGAAAACTCTTTCGTATTCATAACGTTCGCGGCTGGATACCCAATGGCGCTCCTTGCCAGCCTTAGTCTCACATTTCTACAAGCACCAGCTCTGCGCCGCAGTCTGTTGTTTGCTATGACATTTACACTCGCAGCATTTGCTACGATCGCCTTTACTACTAAAGGCAGCAGTTCTGCCGGAATTGCGCTCGCGGGGTATTGGATCTGGCGCTTGGATTACGAAAGAAAGCACCGTGTCCAGAGTTCCCCTTAAACCGCCGACGATCCTTATCGCGACGCCCCTTGGAAAGGGGGGCGAAGGAGGCATCGACAGATTGATGGATGCGTTACGCAGCGAACTTGACACCGTTTCGCTGCGCGGAATGCGCGTGCTCTTCGGCACCACGCGGGGGCGGGGACCTCTCTGGATCGCGCCGCTGCACCTTGGCGCGTTTCTCTCGCGTATGATCGGATTGAGACTGATGAAGCGCTGCGACCTCGTCCACGTGAATGTCGCTAGTTCGGGCAGCACGGCACGCAAACTTGCTGTTATGTTGGTCGCCCGCGCTCTTGGCATTCCTTACGCTGTGCATCTGCACGGGGCGCTATACGAGCAATTTTACGCCAGTCTCTCCCCTTCGCGTCAACGCCTGATAAAGCGTGTTTTCCGCAACGCCGCGCGTGTGATTGTGCTAGGTGAAATCTGGCGTACGTTCGCAGTCGAAACGCTCAGCGTTTTGCCAGAGCGGGTTGCCGTATTGCCGAATGCCGTTCCGACTCCCGTCCGGGTTCGCGTACCGGATCCGCATGGAGTCACCCGGCTTCTGTTTCTCGGCCGGCTTGGCGAGCGTAAGGGGTCGCGGATCCTAATCCAGGCCTTGTCGCGGTTAAACGATAAGGCGGGCTGGCGTGCAGTCCTTGCCGGCGACGGTGAAATCGAAGAAACGCGGCGCGCCGTTGCACGCACCGGAATCGAATGGCGCGTCGAAGTGCCGGGCTGGCTAGACCCCGACGAAACAGCGACGCGGATCGCAGCTTCCGACGTTCTCGTTCTTCCCTCCTTTGCCGAGAACTTGCCAATGTCGGTGATCGAGGGCATGGCGGCAGGCCTCGCCATTGTAGCAACTCCGGTCGGAGCTACACCAGACATCGTCAAGCATGGCGAAACCGGTCTACTTGTGCCACCGGGCGACGTCGAAGCGCTCACGGTGGCACTCGCTCAGCTCATCGACGATAGCGCTTTGCGCGAGCGGCTCAGCGAAGCCTCCGTACGCCTCCATCGGGAACATCTCGAAATAGGCGCCTACGCGCGCCGCCTAATCTCACTCTGGCGCGAGACCGCAACATGTCATTGAAGACATTTTTGAAATCATCCTCGATCGGCGATATCTTAGTTCGCCGTACGCCGCTTCTCTACGGACATTATCGCAAGCTGTTGAGGCGCACTCAGAATGCTACTGCAGACGAGCGCTGCGCTGCGCGCGCGCGCCTGACTTCCCACACGCTCCGCCTTGCCCGCGAAACGGCTTATGCACGGGCTCAAGGCTTGCGCGGTGTCTATGAGGACTGGCCGATACTTGAGAAGGCCACACTGCGCGACTGTGCAGAGACCATGACCCGCAAGTCGCTGCTGCCGGCGGGCAAGGCCGAGACTGGCGGCTCAACCGGCATTCCAGTTGGCCTTACCCGATCCTGGCAATCAGTGGTATTCGAGCAAGCCGCACTTGATCATCTTGTGGCACAACATGGAGGCGTCGAATGGTACCGGGCACGAATTGCGGTGCTGCGCGCTGACAACATCAAAGACCCTTCCGATACTTCCCCACCATTTTGGAAGCTTCAGCGCAATGGCATGATGCTGGCGATGTCTGCCGTGCACCTGAATGCGAATACGGTTTCGGCTTATGGCGATGCGCTGGCTCAGTTCAAGCCAAACATTCTTTGGGTTTATCCCAGCGCTCTGGAAAGTCTTTGTGGCTTGATCAACGGACAAGCGACAAATATTGCTAGCCTGAACATGGTTCTTTCGTCATCCGAGGTCCTTTCAAATGAAGTGCACCGTCTTGGCGAAAGGACCTTCGGAACCCCCGTTCTCGATTATTATGGACAAGCCGAACGCGTGTCGCTGTCTTACTCGATTGACGGTTTAAATCACTACTTTATGCCACTCTATGGGCGTGTGGAGCTTGTTTATTCGCATTCGGAAGAGGATCACGACCTATATGACGTCATCGGAACATCTTACTGGAACGATGCCCAGCCGCTGGTCAGGTATCGTACTGGCGATCATGCCCGGCTGCCAAAGGGTCTGATTGGCCCGGCCCTCGACGATATTGCGCTGGGGCTTCGTCCCTTCCTTGGGATCGCCGGACGATCGGACGAGTTTGTCCTCGCCCCCGACGGAACCCGAATTCTCGGAATCAACCATATCCCGCGGGGTATACCTAACATAGTGCAGATGCAGCTTCATCAGCGTCGAGCAGATCACGTTGAAATCTGGATCATTCCAAAGACGGGCTTCTCGGAAGAGACACAGAAATTGATCCTAGCGAAAGCCCGCCTCAAGATCCCCGCGTCTATATCGATCGAGATTGTTCAGGTTAGCGGCCTCCACAGAACCGCGCGCGGCAAAGCTCCCTTGTTGGTGCGGCATCTATGAGCATCGCTTGGCATCTCAATCGGCTACGTGCGATGAGCGCTGCCGAGATCGCTCATCGTGTCGTCGAGAGAGCGAAACGAAGCACCGCAAAGAACCGTTTAGAAGGGTGGGCGCGCTATACCGCGCCGGGGCCCATACCGCGACTTGACGGGCTTGCTCGCCTGGCACTTCGCCTTGCCGGAGAGCGACGGGAGGCTGTCATGGTCGCTGCGGAAGAGACGCTGGCCGGACAATTTGTGGCACTTGGGCACACCTGGCCGAAGCGCGATCCGTCAAATCTCTTCCCTGCCGAATTGTGGCGCCTCGATCCAGCGACCGGCGGCCTGTGGCCAGGCAGCGAGCATTACTGCTTTGACATTCCCTACCGACACGAGCGCGCACTTGGCGACATCAAGTGCGTTTGGGAGATTAACCGTCTGCAATTCCTGCAGCCGCTCGCGGCAAAGGTCGCGCTCGACGGCGACGGCGGCGGCGCCGCTCTGGCCGCGGTCGAGACCGCAATCCAGAGCTGGTTTGACGCCAACCCTCCATTTCGGGGCATCGCGTGGAATTCCGGCATCGAAGTGGCGTTGCGGGCGATCAGTCTGCTCGTCGTCTCGAGTCTTGTCGGCGAGCGTTTGAGCGGGGCGACGTCGAGCCGCCTGCGCAGTATCCTTGCCGCTTCCCTCTACTGGCTAAAGCGCTTTCCTTCCCGCTTCTCGTCGGCCAACAATCATCTGATCGCGGAAGCCGCCGCCGAATACCTGATCGGCCTCGCGATGCCTGACCTTGCTGGCGCTGCCGCTGCCGCCGCGCACGCGCTCCGCGTTCTCGACGCGGAAGCGTTGAAACAGATATTCCCCGATGGCGTCCCGGCCGAGCAGTCTCCGACCTACGGTGCTTTTAGCGCCGAGCTCCTCTTGGTGGCGCATGAAGTAGAACCAATCGCTCCTGCCACCCTTAAACGCCTCGACGCGTTTGCCGATTTCATCGCCTGGCTCGCCGATTCTGATTGCCGAGTGCCCGCGATCGGCGACGACGACGAGGGATTTGTGCTAGCAGTCGGCGTGAGGAGTGGCCGCTACGCCGCGGACGTCGCCAGCTGCGTGGCAACGATCGGCGAGCGGCGGGGGCTCAAAACCTTTGCGACGGGCGGATATTCAGTCGTGCGCCATAACGGTTGGCACCTCGTCTTTGATCACGGACCACTGGGGTATCTATCAATCGCCGCCCACGGGCATGCCGACGCACTATCGTTTACCCTCGCGCGCAACGGCAGAGGGATACTCGTCGATCCCGGCACCTATCTTTATCATGCTGGCGCAGACTGGCGGGACTGGTTCCGCAGCACGGCTGCCCACAATACTCTCTCGGTCAGCAACGCAAACCAGAGCAGCATGACCGGACCATTCAACTGGTCGAAAAAAGCGAACGTCAGGCTCGAAACGTCCCAACCCGGCGAGACATGGCGCCTCGTTGCAAGCCACGACGGCTACGAGGCCTCCTTCGCCGTCCGCCATCGCCGAAGCATCACTACGGAACAAGGAACAATCATCGTGCGCGACCAACTGATCGGCCAAGGGGCGCCGCGCAGAGCTGAGATCTCATTCCAGTTCGCACCAAGCCTTGAGGTCGACGTCGGGGATATTGATTGCCGGGTCATCGAAAATGGAAAAGCAATTTTAGCGTTCCAGTTTTCGGCTGTCGGTAAGGTAATGCTTCATAGAGGAGGAGAACCTGCGGACGGCGGAGGTTGGGTTTCGCCCGCTTTCGGTAAGAAAATGCCGGCGAGCCGCCTCGTCTGGTCGGGTGAAGTCGGTGAGGCAGGAGTGACTACTTTGATCAAACCGTTGGAGGGTAACGAATGATAATCAGAGAAGCGCCTCCCTCCCCTAGTCTCGACGCACGTTTCGAGCGACTCCCGACGCTCGACGGTTTACGGGCTGTCAGCATTATGATGGTGATGCTAAGTCACTTTGTAAACGCGCGCCTTTTTCCCGGCGGACTTGGCGTGCTGATCTTCTTTGTGATCAGCGGCTTCTTGATCACAAGATTGCTCTTGTCGGAATACAAGACGACTGGGAGCGTGAACATCAGGGATTTCTACCTGAGGCGCGTCATCCGGCTTTACCCCGTTGTTGTCGCCTACGCGATCTTAGCCGTGTTGGTATTCTCACTAACCGGGCGATCCAACCAGATCGAACTTAAACCGATACTCTCCGCGTTGTTCTATTTTGCGAATTACTATTATTCTAATCTTTACGTGACGCACAGCTATACTGCGATGCCATTCTCTATCGCATGGTCGCTGTCGGTCGAAGAGCATTTCTACATCGTATTTCCGGTGCTCTTTGCGGCTCTGGTTGATCTTGGAGGCCGACTGCGCATTGCAGTACTGATTCTGTGCATTATCCCGCTCTTGGCCCGGGTGATCTTTGTGACCATGAATCCAATCGATGATCCGGCTTACTCATTCATCACATACTACCAAACGCAGTATCGCATCGATTCGATTGCTTTCGGAGTCTTGCTTGCGCTTCTGCTCGAAGTATCCTATTGGCAGAACATCCTGCGCCGGCTTGAGCATCCGCTGGCGCTGAGCCTGGGGATCGTGGCGATCCTCGGTAGCCTTCTTTGGCGTGACCCAATCTTTCGCGAAACCTTGCGTTATACGGTTCAGGCTGTGGCAGTAGTCGTGATCCTCTACAATCTTCTTTATTCGCAAAGCCCGCTGTCGCGCTTTATCGCATTCATCTTGAATCTACCCTTAGTCGTCTTCGTCGGGAAACTCAGCTATTCGCTCTATTTCTGGCATTTTTTTGCCGGAGCATTCGGCCCGACAAGCCTGCCGACCTCGGGCCTCGCGGTCTTAAATTTCGTCATGAGCTTTGCCTTCGCGACCGCCTCGTATTACTGGCTTGAGACGCCGTTCGTTGCACTGCGGGAGCGCTTTCGGACAGTTAAGAGCTGTGGGCGGGACGAGGCTGCCGACGCGACGTCGCCCAATGAAAACGCTAATCGCTCCAAACCGATGGATACGGCCCCCGCTCTGCCGCTGAAATACAAGCCAGAGGACTCTCGATGATCTGCCGAAAGCAAATGCGAGCGCTTTGGTTTACCACCCTCTTGATCCTACTCGCTGTTCCTCAGCACGGCAGGACGCAGCCATTGCCCCAAATGCATATCGGTCGGGCAATCTCGATCCATAGCGCACTCAACTGGCCCATGATGACGTCGAGCACTCCGCCGCGCTACGTTTGGCCGCCATTTACAGCCGAGACACACCCCCTCAGGCCGGATGATCTGGCCCGGCTGAAAACCACCGGCTTCGACACTATTCGCCTTACCGTTGGGCTCGGTATATTCCTTTCGGCAGACGCGAAGCAGGCAACCGAGCTCGACGAGATCGTTCTCGACCGCCTGCGGCGAATTCTCGATGCCGGCCTCAACGTCATCCTCGACTTTCATCCTATCTCACAGGATCCGCGGTTTCCGCCTCAGTCTTTTACCGAAGCCGCCGAAGATCCCAATGCCGCTTTACTTCGGCAACTCGAAAGCCGCATGGCGCGACTCCTCTCGAGTCTTCCCAAAGAACGTGTAGCGCTTGAGATTCTAAACGAGCCCGCAACGAAAGCCTGGAACAAAGTATCAGCGAGCCAGTGGCAAGAAACTCAACAGTCCTATTTCGAAGCGGTGCGAGCTGCCGCGCCAAATTTAACCGTCGTCCTTTCGGGTTGTTGCGCCTGCTGCAACCTTGATCTCATGATGATTGCCCCGAAAGCTTATAATGATGCAAACACCTACTATACATTTCATGTATATGCGCCTCATCCTTTCACCCATCAATTGACGAAGGATCCTAAGCAGCCCATTAGCGCGGCCAATTTTATCGGTGCAATCTCTTTTCCAATTTCGGGTGAAGAACTCGCCGAGGTCGAGCGTCGCGCAAGGAAGGACTTCACGAATGCGGATATCTCGGACATGAAGCTACGTGCGCAGATCGCCCGGGATCTCGACATCGCCTTCAAACGTCTCGAAGCCTACGGCACCGCCGCTGGCGTTGAGGCCATCTTCGATGCACAAGTCGAATGGGCAAAGAAGAACAGCATTGCACCGCAACGCCTTTTCCTCGGGGAGTTTGGTGTGCAGCGCCCCGGCGTTGATCCCGCATCTCGACGGCGCTGGCTTGAAACAGTCCGGTCGGCGTCCGAGAAGCGAGGCATTCCCTGGAGCTACTGGAGTTTCGAAGGCCCCCAATTCATGGGACTCGCCTTGGGCAAGGAATCTCAACACTTTGATCAAGTAATAATTGAGGCGCTCGGGATGAAGAGGACTAACTAAATCGGATCTGGTTAGGTTGAATCGATTTAGTATTCCAATCAGCATTTTTCAGATTCACTATGCTGGCTGGATGGACGCCAGCATGGATGGGGAATCCGTATTCGCTGGATCTTCGTAAGCGTGTCATGGCTGCAATCGGGGCGGGATGTCACGCAATCAGGCGGCCAAGCCGTTTGGGGTAGCGATTAGCACGGCCATCGGCTTGATGCAGCCGGACGAAGAGACCGGCAGTGGTAGCCTGGACAGATCGGCGTTCACAAGCCGAAGGCGGTGTCGGGAGACCATGCAATCTAGCTGTCGCAGCGGATCAAGGAAAGCATTTTCACCATACGTGGTCTCGTTACCGAACTTGCCGGTCTTAGAGCATTTTCCTACCTGACGGAATCGGAAGGGATTCCCTTGGGAGGCAAATAGTGATTCACCCTGAGGGCTGGTGATGGAGGCCAGCCCCCCCAATGGCTAAACCGCTCTCGCCGGACCTTCGCCTTCGCATTATTCGAGCTGTGGAAGATGAAGGCATGAGCTGTCGGGGCGCCGCCGGCCGGTTCGGCGTAGCGCCATCGACAGCGATCGAACTAATTAGCGAGTGGCGAAGCACCGGTGCCTGTGAGGCGGGAGCGCAGGGCGGAGACCGGCGTTCAGCTTGGATCGAGAGTCATGCTGCGGAGATCCTCTCCCTGGTCAAGGCTACGCCTGACATGACGCTAGCCGAGATCGCTGACCATCTCCTCAAAGTCCACGGCGAGCATTTCGTGCCGAGCGTGGTCTGGCGCTTCTTTGATCGCCGCAACAAAACGTCGCACGCCAGCGAGCAGGATCGGCCGGGCGTGGCCGCTGAACGCGCGGCGTGGAAGGCATCTCAGCCTGAGATCGGCATCGATCGGCTGGTGTTCATCGACGAGACGGGAGCCTCGACCAAGATGGCGCGCCGCTATGGCCGTTCGTCGTACGGCCAGCGCTGTGTCGCAGCGCTTTCGCATGGTCATTGGAAGACGACGACATCCGTCGGCGCGCTCAAGGCGACAGTCATGACTGCGCCGATGGTCCTTGACGGCCCATGGATGATCCGGCGTTCGAGGCTTACGTCACGCAAGTCCTCGTGCCAACACTCAGGCCCGGCGACATCGTGGTGATGGACAATCTCGCAGCACACAAGCGGGCCGAGGTCGGCATCGCAATCGGCGCCGTGGGGGCCCAGCTCCTCTATCTGCCGCCTTATTCGCCCAACCTCAATCCGATCGAAATGGCGTTCGCAAAGCTCAAAGCCTCCCTTCGAAAGGCCGCCGCCAGATCGATCGAGGCTTTGGACAACGCTATCGCCCTCGTCCCGGCCGCATTCCCCGCCCAAGAGTGCCTGAACTTCTTCGCCGCAGCCGGTTATGATCGTGTCTGATCAGAATCTGCTCTAGTCTCAGGTCGACCACGAATCGTTGTGGGACTTTGTGCATGCCGATAAGCTCAGCTTCAAGATGGCGGCTGGCGAACGCGATCGACCGGAGGTCGCCCGGCCGCGAGCCCAGTGGGCAAAGTATCAGCGAAGCGCCATCGCGCGTTAGATCGTGTTTCTTCGGGCGCTTTTTTAGCACTGAACCTTGCCGAGGCGCCCCAATCAACGATGCCTGGTGGAGAATTATACTCTCTGTCTTTGCGAACAATCTCGCATAATTTTCCAAGATTTAGGCAGCACGGCATGCGGCAACTTGGTGCGCGCAGCTGTTTAGCTCTCACCGATCATGACCAGCAGTCACTCAAATTGCCTGCCAGCATTCTTGTTGACGGCTTGCTACGTAGCCAAACCCAAGCGTAGAACCGATCAAGCTGCCACACTCATTTTTGATAGATAGTATATCGAAAGATCTTCACCCCTCGCATTGATCCCAGAATAGTATCGACACGCTTATATGGCGAAAGGACAAGTTTGCTGCAGTGCTCAGAATTGGCGTAACAAGCTTTTACCTGGATGGCGCGCGAGCAATTGTTCTTGATACTGACTACGTGATCCAAGACCTGTGGATCAATTGTCTCCTTTCGCGCGGCCGCCTCTATATCGAGACAAGGACGCCCAAGCGCATCGCGGATGATAGAAGTGTTTGACTGATCAGCAGGTCCTTGCAACGTTAATCTTGGTCCAGCTTGATCGGAACTTGCAGATGGAATAACGCTCGCGAAGAGGATAGCTAACGCAAGCAGGAGGCGATAACATATTATGGCCATGGTCTCTCCTCTTCTTCAACACCAGGAATCGCAACTTTGACACCATCCTGGCGGAGGCGCTTATAAAGGCGCTTCTTCGATGCAGGGTCGACATGCCGCAGAGCGTTGAGCAGTCGTTCCCGTTCCTCCCATCCCACACCCATCAGATTCGTCGCTGGGATCTCTACAAATCCTGCATCCACCAGCTCTGCGAATTCGGAAACAATTAGCTGCTGTACAGAAGGGTCGAGGATCGGAAAAATCGAAAGCCCAAGCCGATTTCTACTCAGGGCAATCCATCCCTCATGCGGTCCAGCGAAATAGGACGCATTAACGTAATGGACATTGCCAACGTCAGTACCCCTCCGCGCCGACGCTACGGAATATAGCATTAACCAAAGAAAGGAGTCTGATGGGTTAAGTGCAAGAGACTTGCGCGCCTTCCGCTCGGCGCGTTCCTGTACCTCGTCGATATCGATGCCGGACTCGAGATTCGCAACACCTTCGGCTCGTCGAATGCTCACAAGAGCCTCCGCCCGAGCCATGTTGGATCGCAGGACTGCCTGCTCCGGCTCTGCCTCTAGTTGCGTCAGCATAACACTCAAGCTTCCAGGCCGAAAGCGGTCGTCGATTATCATTCGCTGAGTGATGTCTCGCACCGGCGCAGCAGCTCGAAAACTTGGCAGAACGGTAATCGACCAACAAAGCGCGGCGACAGCAAGCGGCTGAAGCGTAAGCCGCGTGCTACTCCACATAACCATACCGGGCATAGTACTTCTGATAGTAATAGCGACCGTGATACGATTCATAGCGCGCCAGCGCCTTGGTATCCGCTTTATTTAGAACCACTCCAAGCAGTTTATCCTGAATTTCCGGCGAACCGCGCATGTTATGCCGCACTACGTCGATCTTAGTCTTGCCCCATTCCACAACGAAGACGTATGAATCGACGAAGGAAGAGGTGACACGCACATCAACCACCGGCGCCATCGGCGGCATGTCCAGCACCACATAGTCGAATTTCGACCGCAGCTGCGTGACTAGCGCATGCATCGCTTTCGAGGCGAGAATTTCGTTAGTGTGCAGGAGCTTCGAGGTGATGCCGGAAGGCAGAATCGACAGCTTCGTCTCGGGATCGATGATCAACGCTTCATCGAGCTGCACCTTCTGCGCAACCACGTCTACAAGGCCACTCCTCGCGTCCGGCGCCACGGCGCGTGATAGCGAGGGGTTGCGCAAATCAGCATCGACCAATATTACCCGCGCGCCGCCATGGGCGATGAGTTGTGCAAGATTTGACGAAAGCGTGCTCTTGCCTTCATTCGGCAAAGTCGAGGTAACCGCCAGCACGCGGTTTTCGCGCACGATCGAGTTAAGATCGACAGCCACCTTCAAGGAGCGAACAGCTTCTGCAAAACGCGAGAGGGGCTTTTCAACCACATAGCGTAGCATGTCAGGCTGGGGATTGCCCTTCGAGCCCGAAACCTCGAGATCGCGGGTTCGTTCGTTGGCATTGCTCCGGAATGACGTCGAGAACCTATTGGATAGCATCCCGGGCGACGCTGCCTCTCTAAGCGCGGGAAGAATGGCGATGCAGTTCGTGCCTAGTTCCTCCTCCACTTGGCCGGTGGTGCGGAACACCTTATCGGTGAGTTCTCGCGCCAGGGCGACGCCGAAACTCAACATTAAGCCTCCCATCAGTGCTCCAGCAAGGACAATTAGCGCTTTCGGAGAGCTCTTCTTCAGCGGAGTCGTCGCCGCGCTAATAATCCGCGCTTCGGTGATCGGGAAAGATTGCTGCTGTACTGATTCCATATAGCGCTGGAGAAAATTATCATACATCGCCTGATAAGACTGCGCGTTGCTCTCGAGCTCACGGAGTTGGACTTGAGCTTGGTTGGTTAGTTGCGACTCCGAGACGACGTTGGCGAGGCTCGTCTTAATGGCCTCCTCCCGTGTCACTGCGATATCGTAGTCACTCTTGTAGGATTCCTGGATGCGCTTTAGTTCGGCCGCAATGTTCTTTTTGATTTCCGCCATTTGGTTGCGCAGGTTCACAGCGGCTAGGTGATCGGAGCCATATCTAGCCGACCAGATCGATTCCTTGGAGGCCATGTCCACATATTGCGCGCGCAATTTGACAATGGTTTCGTTCTTCAGCGCATCGGCCACGGAGGCATCCGGGATCTCCTGCTTAACGATGTCGTTAGCCCGATCGAGCCTCGCCTTCGCCTCAGCGGTAGCCGCATGCGCCATTATGAGCTGACTGTTAACCTCCGCAAGCTGCTGCTCGTTCATGAGCCGCCCGCCAGTATCGACGATGTTGTTAGCACTCTTGAAATCGACCACCGCCTTTTGTGCGGCCGATGCTTGGGTACGCAGCTCTTTAATACGGTCCTGCAGCCAAACGCTCGCCCGCCGCGTTGCTTGGTATTTCGCTTCAAGCTGGTCAACAACATACGCGTCCGCGATTGCGTTGGCGATCCTAGCTGCCTTCGCCGGATCCTTCGAAGTGAAACCGATCTCCATAACGTACGTAAGCCCGAGCCGCTTGACCGTGCGGTTCTTCTCAAACCGCTCAAGCGCCCTGCGGGTCAGCTCGAATTCGGATGATACGCTGCCATCTGAAAAAATGCCTGCGACGAGCCCAATGACCGACCCCAAGAGGCCGCCGCCTGAGCCGGTGAACTCTGGATCTTCGATTAGATGAAGGTCTCTAATCACTGCGAGGCTGATGTTCTCGGATTTCAGAATTTCCACCTGGGTCTCCACCGTGGCGGAATCTACCGCAATGTCGCCGAGCACAGATTGCTGCTGGAACAGCTGCACCTTGCGCGTGTCGATCACCATCGAAGCTGTAGAGGTGAACAGCGGCGCCGCGGTAAAGAGATAGAGCACCGCTAGGATCACGCAGGCAGAGACGATCGCGACGATAGTCGGGAACTGGCGCCTGATGATCTCGAAATACGAACTCAGCGACTGCAAAGCTGAGCCATCGGCCTCGGCAAAATCACGGTTAATCTCCGAGGTCGGCTTGTTCACCTGCAACATCTAGCAATTCCTGAAAATGGATCGATCTGTTGGCTTGGGATCAATGCTAACCAAAACCACCGCCGGCCATCGGTACAAACCCGGATACCAAGCTACCGCACTTCGCGGGACTTAGCACAAACCTGCCTCCAATTGAACGCACTGGATGCACTGCAACGCGCGACTTACGCGACTTTTTGCAGGACGCTTAATGGCAAAAAAGAAAAAGCGGCGCTGCCGGCGCCGCTTTCGTGAGGTTTCATTGCCGCATGCGCGGTTCCCGTCAGCGCCCGCTGACGCTATTAGTGGTGCTGCCAACTCCGCCGCTGCCGCCATTGGGCGCGATGTTACTTGAGGTGTTATTGCCAAAGCGGATCAGAGTGCTACCACCGCCGCCAGTGGGAAAACCGCTACCGGTCGGACCGCCTGCGCCGGTTCCGCCGCCGCCCGCACCGCCGCCGGTCGCGGCGATCGCGACGTCGCCGGTCGCGGCCTGGTAGGCGGCGATCACGTCGGCATTGCCAGTGCCGGCGATCGCGGCCTGGATCTCATTGGCATAGGCCTGATCGGACTGGGCGGCCATGCGGGCGACCTGGGCGAGGCCGGCGACGATGCCGCGCATCTGGTCCTTGGTGGTCGCGGGATCCTTCAGGAGCGCTATCAGGCCTGGAAGGGTGGTCGGATCGGAGGCACCGAGGTCGCGCACGCGCGAGATCAGCTGCGGGCCCCCGGTCGGATATTGCTGCAACAGGCTACTGGGGGCGGTCTTGAAGTCGGAAATGACGGTGGCCGGCAGCTGGCGCTGCGGCGGGTAAACGGCGGCACAGGCGGCCGCCGAGATGGTCGCGGCGAGGGCCGCAGCGGCAGCCATGCGAAGCGCAATCGTGACAACGCTCATAAACAAACCTCCAAAAATCGGCTGCCCCGATATGCTTCCTCGGCCCGGGCAAATGGCTGTGCTCTTTGCTGGAAACTAGCGGAAGAGAGAAGAGCTGTCCACTTATTCTAAAGACTTCGTAAACGGCGCAAGTGCTTCGAATCTAGACAGTTTTGTGAAACTGAGGCGCCCGGCTCGGGGCCGCGCCCGCGGTTGTCTGGTGGCCCTTGCCTCGCCGGCTGGTGGCGTCCGTCTCCGCCACGGGGCGGATCTCCTTGGTCCGGAAGGACTGCGCCAGGCCCGCGCCGAAAAGCGCAAAGAATGGAATGCTGTAGCCGGGCACCTGCAACGTGAAGTCGAGGCACGAATGCAGCAGCGACAGCGTCGCGGTCGCCACAGCCGCCAGCGGGATGATGACGTCCCGCCGCCGGCCGAACACGCCCCTGGCCAACACCAGCAGCATGATGCCCCAGCCCAGCGCCACCAGCAGCGCCAAGGGAATGCCCACCTCGGAGGCAAGTTCCAGCGGGGTCGAATGCGCGGCATCCCAGACGCCGCGAATCGAGATGTTGGGGCTGCGGTAGGGCGGGAATGCCCATTGGAAGGTGCCCATGCCGGTGCCGAACCAGGGATTGTCGCCGATGATCCGAAGGGTCGATTTCCAGGCCTCGATGCGGCCCTCGTCGACCAAGCCATTGCTATCGAAGCGGCTGGAGACGCGGCCGCCCAGGAGCTGCAGCAAGCCGAGCGCGACGGCGATTCCGGAGCCGAGGGAGATCCAGATGCCGGTGCGCGGGGGCAGGTCTTTCCGCGAGAACAGCGTAAACGCCACTATCATCGCGAGCAGCGACAGGCCGACGCCGGCGCGCGATCCCGTCATGAACATCGCCATCAGGCAGATCAGGACGCAGCCGAGCTGCGGAAGGATTTGTCTTGGCGGGATCGTATGCAGATCTAGCGACAGACGCCGCCATTCGATGTGCCGCTCAGGAAGCCGGCGGCGGACATCCTCCAGGAGCAGCAGCATCCATATCACCGCGCAGGAGCCGAAATAGGCCGCCGCCGTGTTGCGGTTGATGAAGGTGCCGGTGACGCTGCCGAGATAGGCGGTCTTGTCCCGCCACAGGATCATGGTGGGCTCAATCAGGAACGAGAGCACGCCGTAGAGGGCGTAAGCCGCGCCTGAAATTGCGATCACCCATAGCATGCGGCGGGCACGATCGCGGTTCGCCCCGACGGTGATGCCGAGGACGATGGCGAGGATGTTGGCAAGCGGCGCGCCGAGCGCAAAGAACGCCTCGTTCTTCACGATCGACGCAGACGGAGCGATTGGCACGCCGAGGAGATCCGAGGCCTGCTTCCAGATCGGCTGGAACGGCGCGACCCAGGGATGATCGGAGAGCTGCTCGTGCAGCACGAACGCGTAGGCCACAACGATCACGCCGATGCCGGCGAGCAGCCACAGATGCGGCGCCCGCAGATCGCGCGTCGGCGCGAAGATCACCGCGGTCCCGAGACACAGGCACCAGAACGCGATCGACAGATCATTGGTCGAGCCGAACGGGAACGGCGCACCAGCCACCACAAAGAACAGGAGGAAGGCCGCAGGCAGGCTCCATGACCAGCGAATCCTGAACCAGTCCATGTTGGGATGCCAAAGGCGCATCGTGCTTTCTTGAGGCGGGCTGCTTGAGCTTAGAGGAAGCAGTCGATCGGATAGAGCTTGAGATCGACATTGAGACGGCTGTTCCGGGTCTGCGCCCGGAACGCGTAGAATAGCCCAAAGCTGTCACTGCCCGGATCGAGTTTTATTCCAGGGGTTAATTCATCGGGCGGGACCAGGACGCCGATGTGCCGGTTAATGGCCGAAATCTCGATCCGCCGCTCCCCCTCGCCGAAATGCCCGCCAAGTTGGGTAACCGTGACTTTGGGCAGGCCGCGGCGCTGGTGGCAGACCTCCTCCTCCCAGAGCTTGGTCTGCTGAACCAGCGGCTGGCCCACGCCATCGGGGACAACGATCTCCGGGAAAGACGGACGCAGCATTCCGAAGAACTTGCTCTCCTTGGAGTTTGCCGACAGCCGGACCGTAAAGGACAGCTCGCCCTTGGCTCCCTTGAGGCGCGACAAAATTGGGGCTTCGGGCTCGGCGGAGACCATCACGTCGATGCGGTGGCGGACGCCCAGCTCTGCAGCAGCGCCGAGAACCGTCCTGACCGGTGCAAGCCCGAGGGCGAGCGGGACGAGAGCCAGACGGCAGCAAAATGTTTGAAAGCGCATGAAGCCCCTTGCAACATCGCGGGTGACCGATGACCGGTGCGCCATTAGGAACGCCTTGATCCAGATCCCGAACTCGGAGCCCCGGCAGACCGCTTTGATCGCTAAACGAAAATGGCACCGGGACAAAGCCCCGGTGCCATCGGTTTCAGTGGATCAAGTCGGCGTCTACGGCGCCAGCTTGATGTTGTTGCGGAAGATCAGCGCGTCGTTGCTGAGGTTCACGGCATCGCTGCCGGTCGCCATGATCACCCTCAGGAAGTTGAGGAACTTGGCAGTTTCGACATTGCGCGAGTTCGAGACATAGATGATGTCGCCGTTCTTCATCATGACCTTGGTGGTCAGGAAGAAGCCGCCCGGATCGCGCAAGTTGACGTTGAAGATGACCGGGATCGTCTCCGAGGTGTACTTGCTCACGTCGATGCCGAGCTGGGCAGCGACCTCGCGCGGCTCGCGGCGATAGAGATACACGGAAGACGGATCCGCCTGACCATCGAGCAGACCACCGGCCTTGCCGACGGCTTCGCCGAGGTTGATGCGCCAGGCATCGAAGTTGAACTCGCCACTCTGGCCGCTGCCGCCGAACGCCATGAACTTCTGCTGCTCGCGATAGACGTAAATGCTGTCGTCGGGGCGCACATAGACGTTGTTCTCGGGCGCCATCACGAGATTTTCGAACGGCACCGTGGCCCGCCTTCCGCCGCGCTCCAGCATGACCCAGGTCTCGAAACCCTGGCCCTTGATGCCGCCGGCCCGGGTAATCGCGTCGAGCACCTTGTCCTTGGCGCCCGCCGCGCTCGCCGGGTAACGCGCCGGCGAATTGACTTCGCCGAGCACGCTGATGAGTTGGGTGCGCTGCGAGGACATCGACACCACGGCCTGCGGCTCGATGGCGCGGTTGCCAATCTTTTCGATGATCGAGCGCTGGATTTCCACCGCCGTCCGGCCCGCGGCCTTGATCTGCCCGGCATAGGGCACCGTGATGAAGCCGTCATTGTCGACCGACTGATCCGGGATCGTCACATAGTTGCCCGGACGGACGCCGGCTTCCGCCGGGATGAACAGACCGCCTGCCGCGGCTTCGAAGATGGTGACGCTGACGACGTCGCCGATGCCGAACACGATGCTGGCGGGCGGACGGCGATCGGTAAACACGCCGGCAAGCCCCTTGGGCTCATGGGTGTGCAGGATCTTCACCGTGGCCGGATTGAGCGGCACAAGCTCGTAGGCCGGGGCGTTCTCCGTCTGAATCTTGTTGTTAACGTCGTCCGTAAGCGGTCCGGAGCCGGGATTGGTCGAGCACGCTCCAAGCGCCAAAGCGGCTACGAGGAAAGCCGGCTTCAACACGTTGGTCTTGGCAATGAAATGCATGAATGTCGCCCGCGAGTCCCCAATTGACGTAGATTGGTACGGCTTAGGGGGTGGTGCGACAAGTGTTCCCGCTGGTTAACGGCACACTCGGCCGGCTACTGTTGCGTGTAGGCCACGCTTTGGGGCCTGGTTTAACCCTTTGTGACTATTTGTTGTACCTCGTGAGCCGCGTCGACGAGCATCCCGCCCACGCGGACTGCGGGGAACCCTAGCAACCGGCCGTCTTCACCTCGCAACCGCATGTTAAGGTTGGAACCATCAAGATTGGATTTCGTCGTGTCTGGCCTTCTGTTCGCCTTCCTGGCAGGCTCCCTCCTTGGCAGCGCAGATCGCCCCTTGGATTGGGCTGGCTCCTGCGTGCCGTCCTCGTGCCAGGGCGCGCCCATTGTTGAGGTGGCCACCCCCGCGTCCACTTCCGTCTGGAAATTCAGCCGTACGCAAGGCGGCAAGGAGGGCGAGAGCTTCGCGGCCATCACCAAGACCGCGGACACCACTCAATCCGACCTGGACTTCGCCGGCCTCATCGTCCGCTGTGCCCCAAAGGGTAGGATCGACGTGCTGGTGGCCCTGATCCGGCCTTTCCCGCCGCGGAGCCGTCCCAAGGTCACCATCGCCGCGAGCGGCGGCGGCAGCCTGACCTTTGACGCCAGCATGGCGGCCGCGGGCGCGGCGGTGCTGCTGCCCGACGAGGTTTCGGCCTTTGCCGCCGGCAAATGGCAGACGACGGCCTCGTTGTCGGTGGTGGTCAAGGAGGCCGACAGCGAGATCAAGGGGGTGGTGGCCCTGAACGGCCTGCGGGAGGCCTATCAGTCGCTGCTGGCGAATTGCGGCCAATAGGCCAAATTTAGCCATACGACTTAAGGGTCTTTTTAGGGTGGGGAACTTAGGGTCCGAAGCACGGAGTGTTTCGGATGACCGCGCTTTTGATCTTCAGCTTTCTGGTAGGTGCCGTGCTGGGCCAACGCTTTCGCGTCCTGGTGCTGCTGCCGGTCACATTCGCCCTGGTGCTCACCGTACTTCCGGTCAGCCTGATGACAAGTCTTGGCGTCCTCGAAGGCCTGAAGGCTGCGGTCTTTGCCGCCATTGCGCTCCAGGCCGGCTACCTCTTCGGCTCGGCCGCCCGCTTCAGCCTTGCCGCCGCCCGCGCCGCACGCGTGTTCGCCCGGCCGGTTAAGAGCGCTCGCTGATCTCTCTTCGGCTGATCTTCCTCGCGATCGACCTGCGGCGCGCATGCAAAGGCCAGCAAGTTGTTGGCCGGAACGACCTTTGCTTGAAAACCACCCGCTCGCTTGTATGGTGACCTGACCGTTTCAGGATTCCGCATCGAGCGCCGTTTGTCCCTCGCTTATTTTTCCCTCATCGTTTCCATCGTCTCCGCTTCCGCTCTCGAAATCGCCGGCGCCAGGTTCGGTGCGCAGCTCGGGACGATGGCTGCCGGGCTCAGCCTGCTGGCGGCGACCGCGAGCGCGCGAAAAGCCGATTACGATCATTATATCCGCGCGACCTCCTGGGGCCGCTGGATCCTGATCGCCATTCCTCTGTTGATCGCGGCGCAACTGATGCCGCTTCCGCTGGGCTTTGGGCATCCGATCTGGGCCAGCGCTCGCGAGGTCCTTGGTGGCCTCTCGCTCGGGCCGATCACCGCCGATCTGGGCTCGACCCTGAACGCGTTGATGATGGCGCTGGCAGCAACCGCGCTGCTCGGCGTGACCATTGTGGTCGTCCGAGATCGCGGCCGCGCTGAGCTTGTCCTGTTTGTCCTGGGCGGCATTACCGCGGTCTCCGCCTTGACGCTGGATCTGCATCGGCTCTCGCCGGCGGTTGCAGGCTCTGCCGCAACCTCCGAGTTCGCGACCACCCTGGCCGGCTTCGGCCTCATGTTGAACCTCGCTGTCATGCAGCTTGCGGCCGAGCGGGCTGAAACGCGCCATTCGCTGCTTCGCTCGATCATGCTTGGACTGCTCGGCCTTGCGGGGGCATCGATCAGCGCTGCTGCGGTCTTTGGCCTTTCCGGGACCAACAACGCGATCGCCGCAGGATTTGGCGTCGTGCTGATCCTGCTGATCCTCGTCATTCGCCGGCTTGACCTGTCGCCTCTGGCCGCGGGCGCGCTCGCCGCTGCCGCCTTGATCGGCGCGGCGATCGTGCTGTCGTTCCTGTTCGAAAAGGGCTCCGGACCGGTCCTGCTGCGGCTCGTCCCGGATATGGGGACTGAAACGCGGGCCGCGCTGGAGCGGATGTTGTCCGACACGCGCTGGTTCGGCGCGGGCGCCGGGACCTTTGCTGCGGTGGGCCGGATCTACCAGAGTGATGCCGGAGCCGCTTTGACGGCGCCGTCGACAGCCACGGCCGTCTTTGCCGGCATGGGATGGATTGGCCTGGCAGTTGCGCTGGCGGTGAGCATGATCGCGCTCGTGCGCCTGTTCTTCGGCGCCTTGCAGCGCGGACGCGACTCGTTCTTCCCCGCGGCCGCCGCGGCCTGTGTCTTGTTTGCGCTGGTTCAGAGCTTCGCAGGCTCGGGACTGCTGCAGCCCGCAGCAATCCTGTGCCTTGCAGTGCTCGTGGGATTGGGGCTGTCGCAGAGCGTCAGCCAGTCCGGATCACGGTAGAGCGCGGGTGATCAGACCGAGCGGTCGCCGAGCGAGGCCCAATAGTTCGGGTTCTTCGGCGACTGGATGCGGACCCAGCGGTAGGGCTTCTTCGACCACGGCAGGATGTGGCCGGAGAGATTGTCCAGCACGAGATCGCCGGCGAAGGTGCGAACCACGACCACGAGATGATGCTCGCCCCAGGTGGTCACGACCTCGCTGAGCAGAACCGAGCGCGCCGGAAAGCCCTTGGCGATCAACTCGTGGCGTTTTGTCACAGCATAATCGTTGCAGTCGCCGCTGGTCGGATGCAGCAGCCATTTCTCGCCGCGCAGCCCTTCCAGATTGGCCTCGGGACGGATCGCGGTATTGACGTGCTGGTTGACCTCTTGCATTTGCGCCAGCCGCTCCGCCGTGAGCTTCAGGCGACCGCCCCTGAACACGATCTGCTGCGGCCGCGGCTTGCACTCGTCCTTGTACTTCAGGCAAAACAGCGTGAACGCCATCGGCGCCAGCGTCGGCTGGTCGAACTTGATGTACTGGATGGCGCCGCGCAGGCCCAAGGGCGCGCCGACGAAAGCGGCTTCAGCCCGCTGCTCCACCCCTGCAGCAACGACGGTTGCGGCCACGGCCGCAAGGAACTTTACAAATTTGCGCATGTCGCGCTCCCCGTTCTTGTTGGGGAGACGCTACGCGAGACGTCTTGAAATACGGCTCAAACGCCGCGCGATCCTTTAATCAAAATGCGGGCTAATCGGTCGGAAACAATTAAGAATACCGATGTGTGACTTGTTCTGGTAAGAGCGGTCACGATGTTCCGCTCGTGACGCTGGAAGCGATTCGACCGACCCGATGGGCCTTTCCTCACGCTTTCGAAAGAAGACCAAGCCTCGGCTTCCCGACGGGGTTCGTATCTATGCCATCGGCGACGTGCACGGCCGCGCCGATCTGCTTCAATCGCTGTTAACCGTCATCGACGTCGATCTCGCCCGCTCGGCCCCCGAACGAGCCATCCAGGTCTTTCTCGGCGACTATGTCGACCGCGGCCCGGACTCGCGCGCCGTCATCGATCTGTTGATCGAGCGCTCGAAGACACACGAGACGGTCTGCCTCAAGGGCAACCACGAGATCTTCCTGCTCGAAGTCCTCAAGGACCCCGCCCGCCTGCAGGAGTGGCGCCACTATGGCGGTCTGCTGACGCTGGTCTCCTACGGCATCAATCCGACCATGAACCCCTCGGCAGAGCAGCAGGTCGAGCTGATCGAAGGACTGAGGCGCGCGTTGCCGCCCGAGCACCTCGCGTTCCTGCAGCAATTACCCTCGTCCTATACCTGCGGCGACTTCTTCTTCGTGCATGCCGGCGTCAAGCCCGGCGTCCCGCTCGAGCGCCAGAAGGATGAGGATCTGCTCTGGATCCGCGAGGAGTTCCTGGCGTCCGAGGAGCGCTTCGGCAAATATATCGTCCACGGACATACGCCGGTCAGCGTGCCCGATATTCGCCCGAACCGCATCAACATCGACACCGGCGCTTACGCGACCGGAAACTTGACGCTGCTGACGATCCAGGGCGATAGTCTGATGGCAATTTGAGAGCCCTGCTCCCGTTTCAATCCGTTCGCTTCGCCCTCACAGGCCTTGTCGATTTCACCATGAACCGCATGTTCCTGCTTCGCGTCATCGGCATCTGCACTGCGATCGTGCTGGCGCTTCATGCCGGCATGGCATTCTACGGCGATCTCGTCCGACCGGACTTTCGCGCGAGTGATTTGTTCTCGGGCGAGATTCCGCCCGAGAAGGCCAGGCTGGCCGCCGGCGGTGTGCTGGCATCGGTTTCGCTGGATGGTGACCTGCTCGCGAACTACGCGGCGGCGCGGGCCGCCGACGTTCTTCACCGTCCATCCACCGAGGCGGCCGGACGGACCAGCGAGACCAAGGCGGCCGAGACCGCCGTCATCACGGCCTTGAAAGTCTCCCCGATCAGGCCCGCGCTCTGGCTGACGCTCGGCACGCTGCAGGCCCAGGCCGGTGAAGCGGCGACGCCGGCAGTGAAGATGTCCTTCTTGACCGGATCGGTGCCGATCGACGTCGCCTTCGCGCGCGTCCGGACCGTGACCTCGAGCGCGGCGGCGACAGACGATGAGATCAAGCTGCTGGCGCAATCCGACATCCGTGCCGCGCTTGCCAATCGCTCGCGCTACGAGCCGCTGCTGATCGCGGCCTATGTGCAGGCGACGCCGCAAGGCAAGGCGCTGTTGCTCGACACGACTGAGATCACCGATCCCAAGTTCAACGAGATCCTGCGGCGGTACTGAAGTTCAGCGCACCGATTTGGGGTTGACCGGCACGAAGTCCTGATCGCGACGCGGCTGGTCGGATCGGCCCTGGTAGACGAACATGCCCTTCTTGGTGGTGACGATATCGCCTCGTTGCAGGCTATCGTCGCGGAGGAGACGTTCGGTCGCGACGAGGTCCGGATCTTCCGGGACCGGCTTGTAGAGCTCCGGATGCTCCCGCCGCTCGCGCGAGGCTTCCTTGGCGCGCCGCCGTGCGTCCTCGATCCGCTGCCGCCATTCGTCGCGCGACACCTCCGGCTCGCTTGGCGGAAGATAGTCGTTGACCGAGGGCTCCGGCTCGGTCTGGGCAAAACACTGGGACGGAGTTGCGAGGCCAAGGCCGCCGGCGATGGTCATGACCGCGCCACCGAGCGCCCCAAACAGCATTCCGCGGCCGGGCGGATGGTCACTTCGGGCGGTGCGCACGCGGGTCACTCCAAACATCCAGGGCATGAGGGCCATCGTTAGCCGCACCAGCCTCAACTCAGGTTCAGTTTATATCTTTGCCGATTGCACGAAAGCCAATTCGCGGGCAGAGTTTCCACTTTAGCTCCGAGGATTTCAGCACGTGGTTCGCAGCATTGCCCCCTTGGCTCTTGTCATCTGCCTCGCAACACAATCTGCGACCGCCGGCCAGATCGAATACCCGCAAGTCATCCATACGCAATATGAGGCGGTCGATCAGAAGACCGGAGGCCACTTCGTGCTGTGGTCCGAGCGGGAGAAGATCTTCTACGGGCTCGACCAGAAGCTCTTCCCTGGTGCCCGTTACGTCGACATCACCCAGGTCACGCCGAGCGTCGGCTCGATCACGTTGACTTACGTCGAGGTCCGGACGGTCGGCAGCACCACCTCGGACTATCTGTATCTGGCCGGTAATGTGCGCTTCCGCGTCAGCGGAATGACACTGAAGGCCAGCAACTTCCCAGCCGGCGGCGGGATGATACCCAGCGGGCCATAGTCGGGGGCCTGCCTCAGAACTTCGGGGCCATCCGTCAAAAATCGAAAAACAACCCCATGCACAGTAGGCGGGCCCAACAAAATCAATAACTTACGCCTTTCCGAAATAAAGGTCAGGCCTGGCAAAACGGGGAGCAGAATGCATGGTTCCGAGTTGGGTCCAGGGATGATCGGTTGATCTAAGTTCCATATGAATGGCCGTCTCCAGAGAACCGCCCTTCTAAGACCTCGTTAGATCATTGCTGCTATCCTCCGGCATCACTCGTGGAGTTGCCGAGCATGCGTGCAAGACCAATATTGTTGTCAGGTGTTGCCGTCGCTGCTTTCGCTGCATCCGGCCTCGCGGCGCAGGCGAGCCCTCTCTGCATCAAGGACCGGACGCCGTTCGCCTTGTCGCAAGATACGGTGAAATGGACGATGTCGATCGCGCCGGGGGCGGATTGCATCCAGGGACTGCGGTGGTCCTACATGCAGATCTTCGACGTGTCGGTCGTGAGCGGACCATCGCAAGGAGAATTGGCGGTTGTCGGGTCGGGCTTCCGCTATTCGGCGAAAAACGAAACCCGCGGCACCGACAAGTTCACGCTGCTGATCTCGGGAAAGAACCGCCACGATGCAGGGACCTCGACCTTGGAGGTCGAGGTCAACCCGCAATAGCTCGTCTCGCAACAAGTGAACGGCGCAGCTAGCGGCGGCTCGACGCGCTGCCCCGGGTTCTATTCCCGTGATAGGGCCGGGCGCGTCCACCCGAGGTGATGGGGGGCTCGATCCGGCTCGGGATGTTACGCGTCGCATTGGGGGGCGCCGGCTGCGACGGATTGACAATCGTCACGTTGCGGTTGGGCGTCGAAGGATCGTTGACGCCCTGGGCCCAGGCCGTAGCGGGTACCAGCAACGCGATGGCGATCAGAACTGGTCGTTTCATATGATATCTCCCGAGCAAGAACGTCAGGGAGGCGATCACCGTTCCTTCACGGTTCGTTGGGCGGCGGCCTCAGCGAGGAACGGCGACCAGCTTGCCGTCCCGCCAGACGCCTTGGGCCGACTTTCCGGCCGGAAGCCCCGTCACATGCCGTACCGCGGTCGGCCGGGACGCCGCTTGGGTTGTTTGCGCCTTCTTCGTCGGCGTCGTGATGATGCTGGAACTCGTGGTGTTGGCCTGATCCTTGATCCCCTGCGCAACGGCAGGCGAAACCAGGAACGTCAAAACCGAGAGGACTGCTAGAACGCCGCGCATGGTCGAACACCACGAAGGAGAGGAGCTTGGCGAAATGTCACAGGTTCTCGCCCAAAAGCAAGCACCTTCGAGCACCGAGCGAGGGCTTGGCAACCTTGGCAATCGAGGCGAAACGGCCTCATCTCGAGGCGTTTGAAGCGGAAAGACCTAGCGAAATAGCCTTATCCGGGCTACTTGATCGGCCTTGATGACCGACTCCGGTGACACCGCGGCAAACGCTCCCTCGACGCAGCAGATCAAGGCCGGGTTTATCCGTCTCCTGTCGAGCCGCATCCGCGCCGTATCGGACGATCCCCGGCAGATGCGGGAGATCGTCTACGAGCTGGCGCGCGTCAAGCTTCTGGAGCAATTCACCCACGCCGACGCGCGGGAATCTCGAGAGCTTCAGCAAGTTCTCGAACGCGCCATCAAGGAGGTCGAGCGTTCCTTCGAGCGCAACGCCGCGTCCGAGCCGCAAAAAATTACGGCAAGCGCCGTTCCGGCCTCCCCGCCGGTCCAATCCCCCGCTCCCCCACCCATTCCGATGTCGTCCCCCGTTTCGGCGTCGCCGCCCGTTGCGAAGGACACCGGAGCACCGCGCCGTCCAGTGGCCCCGCCGCGAAAGCCGGATCAACCCAAACGGAGCGGCGCCTTCACCTTTCTGCTTCGACTGGCCGTCATTCTCCTGCTCATGGCCGGTGCCAGCGCCGCGGTGATCTATTGGCCGCGGTTGAAGACACAAATGACTGCACTGTCACAATTGGCCCAGCCATCCGAACGCGCGCCAAGCGCCTCCGAGCCCCGGCCGACCGCCCCGCCCCCAGCCGAGAGCGCGAATGTTGAACGAGCGCCCGACATTGCAAAGGAGCCGGCGCCACCCGCACACCCCTCCATGCCCCTGCCGACCACGTTCGGCGTCTACGCGTTGAACGAGGGGCAACTGCAGGAACTGAAACCGGTCCCCGGAAAGATTCCGGACCGCCGCGTTGCGATCTCGGCGGCCATCAACACGCCGAGTGCAACGACCCTGACAAGCGGAGACGTCACCTTCATCGTGTTCAGACCTGACGGAAGCATCGAGGCAAGCGTGACCGAAGTTCGAGTCGTCGCGAAGGTGTCGAGGTCGCTGGGCGTCGACGCCTCCGGCAAGGCCGCCATGGTCAGCGCGGGCGATTCCTGGGTCATTCGCAGCATGTCCCACCCCTACAAGGTGGGACCGGTCGAGGATCAGCCGAGGATGCTGTTGCTGCAGCCGGAGCAGGACGGCTTCACGCTGTCACCCGGCCGCTACGTCGTCGTCGTCAAAGGCATGGGCTACGATTTCACCGTGGCCGGGACCGTTACCGATCCCAACCAATGCGTCGAACGCATCAATGCGGCCAACGGCGCGTTCTATTCGCCCTGCCCGCCGCCGCGTTAGATCGACGGGCGACGGCTACTTACTGGGCTTGCTGTCCTTGGGCGCCTCTGCCGGCGCGTCGTCGACTTTGCCGTCGTTCGCGACGCATTTTTGGTAGTATGCGCGCTGATCCTTGGCCGTTCCCTTGGTGCTGCCGGCCGCCGGGTTGCCGATTTGCCTGGGCGGATAGGCCTTGGCCACCGCCGCGTCACATGCGCGCGCCACTTCGGCCGTGATGGCCGACGCCGTCGCCGGCGCCGCCAATGTCAACACCCATGCCAATCCAACCAACCTTCGCATATCCCTGACCGGCACGTCGTTGCTCCTTCAAACATGAACGCTTGCCGAGACCATAGCAAAAAGGATCGAAGCACCAAACGGCAAAGCAGCACCGAATTGTCACTGTCTGCGTCGCGAAGGATGGCAAGCGGGCAGCAAGATCCTCGATGCCGGCTAGCTGTTGAGCTGCGGCGGCTTGAAATTCGGAAAGCGGGTGAGCATTGCGGTCTTGACGAACTTCAGGTGCGCAATGCTGCTGGCCAACTCCTTGAGCCGGCGCTGGCCGTTGGAGATGTCGGCCGCGAAGAGATCCTGGTGATGGTTGTCGAGCGCCTCACGCTCGAGATATTCATCGGTGCCGTTTCCGAAGGTAACGGATGCGCGTGCAAGTGCGTCATCGACGCGCCGGTTGAGGCCGGCCTGCTCGCTCTCCGCATCTCGGAGTGCCGTGTCGATCGCGGCCATGACGGCGCCGATCCTCGCGCGGTCGGTCTCCGCATCGCGCTCGGCCGAGCGGGCCTTGAAGACCTTGTCCTCGCGGCGGGAGCCGAGCAGGTTGTGTGCGCGCGCTCTCAGGAACAGCTGAAACATGTGGGCCATCCCCATTGTCGAAATCTAAGCCGCCACCATCGGTCAGGCATAGTTAACAAAGCCTAAATTTGGCGTCCGCTCCGTCTGGCTTCGTGCGATCCACACCCGCCAGGCGCCTTCGTGCTTGGAATAGAGCTCCAGCCATCGAACGTCGTCAACCGCGGCGGCTCGCTGGCCCATGCCGGTTTCGGTCACGACTTGCGGCGTCTCCGTCTCGGCGACATCCAGCGCTTCGAATTCCGCCGTCTCTTCCAGCGACAGGCCGATCAGAACGCGATGCCCCTGCCCGTCAACGAAATACCGGCGGGGCGCGTTGTGCCGTTGATCAATCATTTGAATGACCCTCGGTCATGATCCAGGGACCTGGAAGATCCTTCAGATGCCGACCATAGGTGCAAACAAACGCAATCGAGATGAGGGCGCAAGTTGTCGCCACCAGCAACGCAATGAGATACGTCATCTATGCCTACCTGCGCGCCCCGGAAAAATCGAGGCGGCCAAACGCTCGTCATGAACTGATCCGTCTTAGGCTGCCGTTCCAAGGCGCTCAAGGACGGCGACGAGTTAACCTAACCACACGTGGTTATTTCGACTTCGCGGCCACGACCATTCAGCGCGCTTCGCCGCAAGATTTAGGATGGCCGCTGGCCTCGACCGGTGTCCATCGCAGCAGGGGTATAGGGCGCATAAAGACGGTATCGCGCCGATCGCCTTTTCGAGCGCCACGCCCTTACACCATAGCCGCAGCCAAAACCCGCTGCGAAAATCGAAATCAAGACCAGTGCAGCTAACATTTGGAATGTTCCCACGTTTGCGGAACGTTCCTCCCGCGCTCATTTTCATCTTTTCGTTGTGTCGACTTCAAGATCGTGACCGCTGAAAGTTTTGTCAGACGAAGATGAAGTTTGTGCAACGTGATGCTTGAAGATTGGTCGGCGCACGGGGCGAAGAGCGCGGAGAAGAGGCGCAGTTCTTTTTACCAGAACTCGTTGCGCCGGCACCATGAACCCTCGTTCATTTGGCGCTTCAAACGTTGACCGGTGCGGAGAACGGCCGTCGGAGGACGCGCACCGGATTCGCCGGCGAAATACCGTGGTACTACGGAGCGTCACGCGTCGATTTCGTCGCGGTAAGGTTGAGCGGTTAGCTTAACCCGCGTTGTTTGTTGCGAAGTCTCACCGATCGCATATCCATCCTCGCACCGGGCTCCCCCAAGCCCGGCCCCACCCAAGCAAAGCCGTCGAGCGAACATGGGTCGCTTGGCGGCTTTGTCGTTGTCCCGACAAGAGGATCATTTCGGTTATGGCGCGCAAGCCCTGGTCGTTCAAAGAAGACCGCCGGCTCATGGAGCTGGCGAAGTCTTCGGCTTCGCTGGAAGAGGCGGCGAAAGTTCTCGGCCGCTCGCCTGATGCGATCAAGCGCATGGCATTGCGGCTTGGTCTTTCGCTGAAGCAGAAGACGGGCAAGAAGAGCTAGTCCTGGAACAGCTCGGGCCAGCTTTCCACGTCCGCTGCCGCGTCGACACCTCGGCGAACCCGTGCAGCTTTTTGCAGAACGGAACCAAAGCAACCATTGGATGTTTATCCAGACTTCGCAGTGAGGTCTGGCAGTGCTCCATTTTGCCATTTCCGCAATGTTGATTTGGCTGGCGGCCAATATCGCCTTCGTGGTGCTTCGGTTGCGGGCCACCCGCGATCCCGCCGCGCCACACAGCCACAGGTCCGACCAACCTTATCCAGGGGCCATTCACGCCCGCCCCCGGTGACGCGCCAAACGTCCCGCCTTCGGTCCGCCCGGCCGTCAGACCTAGTTGCGCGTCTTCTTCTGGGAGCCCATCCCGGGGCTCGTTCCGTAATTGGGTGTTCCCGTCCCCTTGAAAGCTCCACCCATGCTGTCCGAACCGGAATTCGTCGCGGTGCCGCTGCGGGTGGTGGGCTGATTGCCCGCCGGCTGGTCTTTTGTCCCCTGCGCGGAGGCCACGGAGCTTCCGACGATCAACGACAGGAGGAGGCTTAACGTCCTGATCATACTGCTCAACTTTCATGCTTAGGCCGCGCTGACCATCGGTCGGGCAAACCACTTGGTAGCCCTTCCAGGCCGGTCTGCCCGTTAAACCCTATCTTAGCCCTCGCTGGCTAGGATCAATTCCAAAGATAATTCCGACGCTCAGTCCCCCGCCTCTCCTCATTCCACCCGGACCGGATGAGACACCAGCGATCGAACCTTCCGTTTGCGGCGCTCGTCCTCGCGAGCACGATGGCGTTCGGCTTGGCTGGGCATTTCGCGGCAGAGGCCGTCATTCGCCATCAACAG
Organism: Bradyrhizobium amphicarpaeae; assembly: GCF_002266435.3. NCBI lineage: Bacteria > Pseudomonadati > Pseudomonadota > Alphaproteobacteria > Hyphomicrobiales > Nitrobacteraceae > Bradyrhizobium > Bradyrhizobium amphicarpaeae. Next base: position 1,616,649 of record NZ_CP029426.2, on the reverse strand, counting down.
GTGCATCAGCTCAACGAGTTGACCGAGATCGTTCTGCGCCGCTCCGAATTTGCGGTTGATTTTGCCGCAGCCAGCCTCGACGAGCTCGCCAAGCGCGATCTTGCCAGCTGCGCGCCGGCAGCGTTGCAAGCCATCCGGCTCCACGTCTACCAGCGCTCGGCGATCAAGGACGTCCGTCTCGTCAACCCGGACGGATCGGTGATCTGCTCGGCCTATTCCGAAACGCTCGAGTTCGACAAGGGATGGGCGGATCGCCGCGACATGCTGCCCTCACACGACAGGAAGCTCTCGCTGTTCCGCGTGGAACAGTTCGGCGGCGACGCGCTGGGCGTGCTCGGAGACGTCAATCGCAGCTCCGCGCTGGTCGCCATCGTCGGCCTCAACGCCGGCCTGTTCGATCTCATGCCCGCTGAGCTGCGCGCGCACAGCGACGTGATCCTCGCCTTGAGCAATGGCGAGAAGCTCGGCGAGTTTCGGCTCGATGCCGGCAAGCCCTTACAAGGGCCGATCAGCTTCGACAAGCATTCCACGCGCTTCCCGCTTCACGCCACGATCCGGCTCGAGCACGCGGTGCTGTCGAGCTGGAACAGCGAGGCTTATTGGCCGGCGCTCGCAGTCGCCCTTGGCCTTGGTGCACTGTTCGGCATCCTGCTGGCACGCAGCCGCCGGATGGAAGGGCCGGTCGCAGATCTCGATCGCGGCCTCGCGGCCGGCGAATTCAAGCCATACTACCAACCCATCTTCGACCTCAGGAGCGGCCAGATCACGGGCTGCGAGGTTCTGGCGCGCTGGGTTCGTCGGGACGGCTCGGTGGTGCCGCCGATGAACTTCATTCCGCTGGCCGAATCCAGCGGGCGCATCCAGGTGATGACCTGGCAGATCCTGAAATCGGCGCTCGCCGACCTGCATGGCGTGCTGAGGGCGGACAAGACCTTCAAGATGTCCGTGAATGTCGTGCCCAAGCACCTGCTGAGTGCCGGCTTCGTCGAGACGCTGCGCCGCACGGTCCTGGCAGCGCGAATCTCCGCACGCCAGATCGTGGTCGAAGTGACCGAACGCGACGAGCTCGACGATCTCGCGCACGCAGCAGCCGTGGTGGCCGAGCTGCGTGACCATGGCTTCCGCGTCGCCATCGACGACGTCGGCGTGGGCCACAGCGGTCTGTCGCGGCTGAAGGGGCTCGGCGCCAACACGATCAAGATCGACAAATTCTTCGTGGACACCATCACCGTGGATGCCTCGACCACGACGATCGTCGAGATGTTGGTCGCGCTCGCCAGGGACTTTCGGATGACGGTCGTTGCCGAAGGCATCGAGACGGAGGAGCAGCGCCATGCCCTGATCGCATCCGGCGTCGAAGAAGGACAGGGCTACCTCGTCGCCGCACCGCTGCCGTTTGCGAAATTCAGCGAGCTGGTCGATTCACGCCGCCGCTCCGCATCCGCAGCGCCGGCCGGCGACGTCCTGGTGGCCTGACCATCGTCCCCGGACGGACTCCCCGCCGGCGATTGCGGCCAGGTTTCAGGCAGTCCGCGATGCGGAAGATCGGCGGGGTCCTTTAACGATGTTCTCGTCTTTCGAAGCGGGACCGCGCCCGAGCGGCTATGGTGGGCCATGCGCCGTAATCACCTCATCGCAGCCGCAGGAATCTGTCTCGCCCTGATCGTCTATGCCACCTTGGCAAGGCTGGCGGGACGGCCGGCGCTGATGGGACATAGCGAGGCCTACTGGATCGTGGTCATCGAGCGCTTCAGCGCCTATGGCCTGCTGGGATTCCTGCTGGCCTTCCTGTTGCCCGGCCGGCTGGTTCTGGCTTGCTCGCTGGTCCTGGCCGTCGCAATGGGGCTCGAGGTTCTGCAAGCGCTGACCCCGGATCGGGATCCGGGCTTCCTGGACGTGCTGCAAAAGGCGGCGGGAGGAACCTTCGGTGTCATCCTCGCCCAGACGATCCTCGCCTTCCTGCCTCGGCCGCCAGCCTGAGGCTCAAGGCGCTGACAACGTCTTCAGCGCCTCCGGCGATCTCCCCCTACTTCATCATCTGCCCGCGCAATTCGCCGCCCGGGTTCGCGGCCGTATGAATGTTCGCGTACCACTTGCCGGCCAACAGATCCGCCGCCTGGGCATCCGTGAGCGTGGCGCTGCCCTGGATGGGACTCTGGACCGTCTTGAAGGGCAAGGCGATGCCGGCGTTCTTGCCCGCTTCACCCGGACCATGGAAATGAGCGCCTAGCGCCGGACCAGTCAGAGCGGCATAGGTGACCGTGTAGGTCAGGACTTTGCTCTGGGTGTCGAACGCGGCCTCAGCCTTGCCTGAACCGGAGGAACCGTTCGGAGGCACTTCATTGCTGCCCTTGAGGTCGGCCTGCAGCTTGACGACCTCCGCACGTGACGGCGCGGACGTGACGATAAGCATCCCGCCGAACATCACCGTTCCCGCCAGCGTTACGCCGACCCGATACCTGGCTTTCCTCATGGCATTCTCCTGCGGGCTCTCAGGCCCGTTAGGGTTGAAACCCCGGCCCCCGGCTTGAAATTCCGGAGACAGGACTATGCCTGATTCGAAAAGGCAGCGGAGATCGACGGGGGCTGCTCCTGCGGCGAGCCCGGCACTATGAGGCGCAGTGCTCAGGCCGCCCCGCGCTCGCGGAACCCGGTCGGTGTCAGGAGTTCGGCCATCTGCCTGTGCGTGCTCTGAAGCGCGGCGATGGCGCCGTCCAGATCGAAATCCGCTTCGCGCACCGAGGCGAAGAATTTGGCCGTCAGCGCGAGGTCAAGCTTGACGCGCGTTGCGCCGTCGCGGCTCTTGCGTCGGTCGAGCGACAGATGGATGGCCCGCATTCTGGCTTCTGCGGGCGGACAGTCGCAAAGCGTCGCCAGTTCGTCGTATGTCATCCAGATCTGAGGCATGTTTCGTCCGTCCTTGATTGCGGCCTCATCGTAACGTTCCGCGCCTAAATGCACCGTTGCCGCGGCGCGGTCGCAGCCCGCTTCGCTGCGATAGCGTCAACGCAAGACTAAGATGCGGGTGGCCTGGAAGGCACAGGAAACTGGCGCGGTCGCGAACGGCTGTCGAGACCCTTGGGCAATTTGTCATTGAGCTTCACGACGGCGCACCGAGCCTCCGTCGCCGGCGCTTCTTCCTGGCAGTAGATCAGCGTCACCTCGAACATCACGTCGGGCGCTTGCCTCGCCGTTCCGGAGCAGGTCGCCATCACACCGGTGCACACGCCCGAGAGGCTGACTTCGACTTCGTCCAGCCCGAACACGGTCGGCGGACCCTCGGCATAGCGCTGCGTGGTCAGGACGGCAGTGAAGCGCTGGTCGTCGTCGAACCGATAGGAGCCGCCATAGGTGATGAAGCTGTCGCTGCCGGAAATCCGTCCGTCCGCAAGATGCACGATACCTGTGCCCTGGCCGCGCGGGGTCCTGAACCAGGCCGCGTATTTGCCGTCTCGCATCATGGAAACACCCGTTGTAATATTCACTGGTATTTGCAACCAACTCTGGGGCGCGACAATGACCGACGCGGCGAGCATGCCGGCACGGTTAACGCCCCGCAAAGCCAACCCTTCAAATTGACACCGCAGCCCGCGACGGCGCCGTCAAAACAATTCTATGCCGTCATCCACGGTCTCGACCGCCTCGACCCGGCGCGTGGCGGCGATCGACGCCAGTCCGAGCGCTTGCAGGAATTCGCGATGAACGTCCCGCTCACGCTCCATCGTGTAGCGCGCGAAGAGATCGTCGAGGATCGCCTGATCCTGCAGCTCCGGCTGTAGCCGCTGCGCGCCTGTGCTCGCCGTCTCGAGCCGCGTGGCGACCGCAGGCAAGGCTGCGGAGCTGTCGCCGAGCCCGGTCATCTGCCCCTGAGCCGAGTTCATCAGCCGCTCGAATTCCGCGCCTTCGTCCACGAGCCGGCTCATCAGCTTGCCGAGCCGTTCATTGCCCGCCTCGACCTCGCGCAGCGCCTGAAGGATTTGCGGCTCGAGCTTGGCAAGCTGGGTGGGATCACCCTGCACGCGCAGCTCCCTCAGCTCATTCGCCGAGCGTTCGATAGCGTCGAGCACGGGCCGCAGGCGCCCGGCGCCCGCGGAGACCTGGTCGGCGGTCGCCTTGAGCTCGTTGGCGATCACGACGAAGGCGCTGCCGCGGCTGCCGAGATGGCTCGCCTTGAGGCCGGCATTCATTCCGATCAGCGTGATGTCGACGGTCGCCTCGGCAAGCCCGGCGATCGCCTGGCGAAATTTCGCCAGCGTGTCCTCGACGATCGCAAGCGCCTCGTCGACCGAGCGGCCCGCGCTCTCGCAGGTGGCGATCAGGGTCGAGGCGTGCGCCAGCGTCTGCTTGATCCGCGTCAGGAACGACGACGAGCCGCCGTCCTCGCCGCCGAACAGCGTGCGGCCGTGGCCGACGACGCTGCCCGCATCGTGCAGGATGGCCGTCAGCGCGCCGACGATCTGGCCGACGTCGCCGCCGAACTCGCGCTGGGCATCCCTGAGCTGGGCCGCCTGCAACCGGCAAATCGCACGCACGCCGTCGTCGCTCGTCACGGGCGTGGGAACGAGGCTCGGCGCGGATTGCGACGCAAGCCTGATGCCGTGGGACACGTGCTCGAGACGCTGACGCGTGCTGTCGCCCGCCTGCAGCGAGATGATGGCGCCGCCGACCGCCTCGGCGATCTTCCGGGTGCTGGAGCTGGCGCGGTCGGCCAGATGGCTGCTCTTGCTGCGCTGGTCGCGTAATCCTGAATAGGCCGCGCCGAGCTCGGCGCTCTCCGACACCAGTTGGGCCCGGTAGCGGCTCTCGAATTCCTTCTGCCGGCCGGAGGCGGTGGCGACCGCCTCGGACAGGCGCTGCTGGTCCCGCGCGCAGCCTTCGATCGAGCGCTGCACGGCCTTGCCGAGATCATAAGCTTCCTGGGTGAAGGCGAGAAAGCCCTCGCGGTCGCCGTCGAGCGAGGCCGCCTCGATCCGCGCGCTGCGCGCGATGATGGTGATCATGCCGATATGCTTGAACAGCGGCTTGAGCAGCGAGGATGCCTCTGCCGTGCTCTTGCCGATCGTCTCCAGCAGGGTGCTCTCCGCCGGCAGCGCCTGCGCCAGCTCGCTCAGCCGCGCGGCGATCTCCTGCAGCGCCGTTGCAGCGCCCTCGATCTCGGCGCCCGAGAGCTCACCGGAAAGCGTGGCGAGGCCCTGGTTCAGCTCCTTGAAGATGAGGTGGCCGCGTCCGAGCTCGTGGCCGACGCGCGCGAAGACGTCCTCGATGCGCGAGGAGACGTCCTCGATCGCGGCGGTTGCCTCGGTGAGCGTGTTGGCTGGAACGACAGACATGGCCATCAGCCTGCCACCGCGGCGTGTCCGGCCTGGTACCAGAGCATGATCTCTCGCGGAATGTGATGCAGCGAAACCACCTTCTCGACACCGCCATGGGCGATGGCTTCCTTGGGCATGCCGAACACCACGCAGCTCTCTTCGTCCTGCGCCCGCGTCGAGGCGCCGAGCTTGCGCATTTCCAGCATCCCGCGCGCGCCGTCGTCGCCCATGCCCGTCATGATGACGCCGAGCGCATTGGCGCCCGCATGCTGGGCCGCCGAGCGGAACAACACGTCGACGGAGGGGCGATGGCGCGACACCGGCGGGCCGTCCTTGATCGCGATCTGGTAGCGCAGACCGATGCGCTGAAGCAGCATGTGGCGGGCGCCGGGCGCGATATAGGCGCAACCCGGCAGCACCGGCTCGCCGTCCTCGGCTTCCTTGACCCTGATCTGGCAGACGCCGTCGAGACGCCTGGCAAAGGCCGCGGTGAACCCTGCCGGCATGTGCTGGACGATGACGATCGGCGGACAATGCACCGGCAGCATCTCGAGGACGTCGTTGAGCGCCTCGGTTCCGCCGGTCGAAGCGCCGATGCAGACGATGCGCTCCGTCGTCGGCCGGACCTTGCTCTGCACCGGCGGCGGGATGATGGCATCGGCTGTCAGCTTCTTCTCGATGGCCCGGCGTTCCGCACGCGGCCGCACCCGCGCGCGCGCAGCCGACTTCACCGCCTCACGCAACCGCGTCGAGCATTCGAGCAGCGCCTGCCGCGTGTCGATCTTCGGCTTGGGCACGATGTCGACCGCGCCCGCCTCGAACGCCTCGAACATCACGTTCGAGCCCTCCTCGGTCAGCGAGGAGCAGATGATCACCGGGATCGGGCGCTGCGCCATGATCTTGCGCAGGAACGTCATGCCGTCCATGCGCGGCATTTCGAGGTCGAGGATCATGACGTCGGGAATCTCGTCCTGCAGACGCCGCGCTGCCACGAACGGATCCGAGGCCGTTCCCATCACCTCGATGTCGGGGTCTTCGGACAGGATCGTGAGAAGGATTTGGCGCACCGACGCCGAATCGTCCACGATCAGCACGCGAACTTTCTGCTTCGGCATTTTAGGCGGCGCTCCGGCTAGACCTGGAAAATGGTTGGTTGAACTTGCTTCAGACCGGGTACTGCACTGTGGATCATCGATTCCGAATGCCCGACCAGCAGGTAACCGCCGGGCCGCAAATGGCTGCACAATTGCTCGACCACCTTGCGCTGCGTCTCCCGTTCGAAATAAATCAAGACATTGCGGCAGAAAATAATGTCGACGTCGCGGTCGACCGGGTAGGACTTGTCCATCAGGTTCATCCGCATGAAGTGCGTCATGCGCCGCAACTCGGGTACGACCCGCACCTCGCCGCGCGATTTGTCCCGCGACATCGAAAAATAACGTTTCACGAATGGCTCCGGCACCGGGCCGAGCACGTCGCGCGTGTAGATCGCGGTCTTGGCGAGACGCAGCACGGCGGTCGAGATGTCGGTCCCGAGAATGCGGTACTGGAAGCGCGAGCCGTTCCGCGTCATGTCGTCCAGCACCATCGCGGTGGTGTACGCCTCCATGCCGGTTGAGCTCGCCGAGCTCCAGATCTTCAGGTTCGCGTTCTTCCGTCCATGCGATTTGAGCAGGCCGGGAATCGCGACGTCGCGCATGAAGGCGAAGTGCTGCGGCTCGCGGAAAAAGTCGGTCTTGTTCGTCGTCACCACGTCGATGAGATGGGTGAGTTCGTTGTCGAAAAGATCCGCCTCGAACAGGTTGTCGACATATTCGTTGAGATCGGAGAAATTCAGCGCGCGCACGCGCTTGTGCAGCCGCCCCTCCAGCATCAGCCGCTTGCCCTGCGGCAGCTTGATGCCGACCTGGCCCTCGATCAATTCGGCGATGGTCCGGAAGTGGCGGTCCGACAGATGCACGGCCGTATCCTGCAGGGCGGGCATCACGTCCGCCTGCTCCGGGCCCCGATGGCCGCCTGTACTGAATGTCGGGCCGGACAGGCCATCTTGGATCCTAAACTCGTGCACAATTGCGGAAGCAGATCGGCCCCCGTCGGGGGCCGATCCTCGAAGCAGTTCAGCGCTGGAACTCCGCGTCCCGGTCATCCTCGCCGTCGTTCATGTCGAAGGCGAAGCCGCCGCCACCGGCAGCCTTCAGGGCACGGGCCGGCTTGGCCGCCGGCTTCTTGGCCGGCCGCTCGACCGCCGCCATGGTCGCAGCCTTGGCCCGCAACTGGCTCACCGCCCGGTCGATCGGCGCGGCCTGCCCCTTTCCGCCCTGCTCGATGCGGAAGTAAGCGATGGTGGACTGAAGCTGTTCGGCCTGCGAAGCGAGCTCCTCGGAGGTCGAGGACACCTGCTCGGAAGCGCTGGCGTTCTGCTGGCCGACCTTGTCGAGCTGCTGGATCGCCTGGTTGATCTGGGCCGAGCCGACGTCCTGCTCGCGGCAGGCCGCGGTGATCTCCTCGACCAGCTCGGCGGTCCTCTTGATGTCGGGGACGAGCTTGGAGAGCATCGCGCCGGCCTCCTGTGCCACCTTGACGGTGTCGGTCGAGAGCGTGCCGATCTCGGCTGCGGCCGCCTGGCTGCGCTCGGCGAGCTTGCGCACTTCGGAGGCGACCACCGCAAAACCCTTGCCGTGCTCGCCGGCGCGGGCGGCCTCGACCGCGGCGTTGAGCGCGAGCAGATCGGTCTGGCGGGCGATCTCCTGCACGATCGTGATCTTCTCGGCGATGGTCTGCATCGCGTTGACGGCGCGGCCGACCGCGGCACCGCTGGCTTCCGCGTCCTTGGCCGATTGCGCCGAGATCTTCTCGGTCTGGCTGGCGTTGTCGGCGTTCTGCTTCACGTTGGAGGCCATCTCCTCCATGGAGGAGGACGCTTCCTCGGCGGACGAAGCCTGCTCGGTCGCGCCCTGCGAGAGCTGCTCTGCGCTGGCCGAGAGTTCCTGGCTGCCGGCGGAGACGTTCTGCGCCGCGGTCAGGGCTTCCGACACGATCTGGCGAAGCTTCTCCACCATGCGCTCGAGCGCGAGACCGAGCGTGTCCTTGTCCGACAGCGGCTTGGCTTCGACCGTGAGGTTGCCATGCGCGATCTCGTTGGCGATAGCAGCGGTGGCGTTCAGATTGGCTGTCATCGCGTTGAGGGATTTGACGAGATCGCCGATTTCGTCGTTGGCGACGTTGTCGATCTTCTGGCTGAGATCGCCGATTGCGACGGCATCTGCCAGACCGACTGCCTTGGCGAGCGACCGGCTGATGTTGATGGAAATCCAGATCGCACCGACTGCGGCAACGATCAACGAAACCACGACCAGGACGATGAGGATCAGCTGGGCACGGCGGCTGTCTTCCTGAGATTGCGCGGCCTGCTCCGCCATCTGCCTCTTGGTGTTCGTGACATAGGCACCCATCGCTTCCGTCGCGTCGGCGACCACCTTGCGCCCGTCACCCATCGATCGCTCGGTCGCCTTCGTCTTGTCCGTCTTCGCCAGCCTGATCGTCTCCTCCTGATAGGCGTTCATCCTGGCAAAGGCGCTGGCAAAGTTGTCGAGCAGCTTCTTGCCGCCTTCACTCGCCATCGCATAGACCTCGTCCTTGGTCTTCGTGGCGTCGTCGCGGAGCTTGGCTGCGTTCGCGGCGAATTCATCGGCCTCGGCCGGCGTTCCCAGAATGGCGTTCTTTTCGGCCCGGAGCTGCTGGAAGATGATCTTCTCGACTTCGGCTGCCTTCTCCATGCGCTTGGCACGAAGCACCATGGACTCCGTGGTCGCGGCCATGTCGGACAATTTCATGTAGCTGACGGCACCGGCCACAATGAACAGGAGGATGACCATGCCGAAGGCGCTAGCGAGCTTGGCTTTGACGGTGAATCGCATTTCAGTCTCGTTGGTTCGAATTGAGGGAGTTACGCTCGGTCACGCTTAACTGGAACTCAGGCTGCCTGAGGCGACTCGCGCCCTTCCGGGATCTCGTCGCGCGCCATCAGCTTGGCGAGGTCGAAGATGACGACGAATTTTTCGCCCTTTCGGCCGATGCCGGCGGCATAGTCCGATTGCCATTTGCCGCCGACCTCGGGGATCGGCTCAATGGCCTGCTCGTCGATGTCGGTGACCTCGAAGACGCAGTCGGCAACGAAGCCGACGCCGACCAAGCGGTCCTTCATCGGCACGTCGAGGATGATGATCCGGGTTGCTTCCGTGGCGGCCACGCTCGGCAGGCCGAGCTTGTTCCGGAGATCGACGATCGGATAGCCGCTGCCACGCACGTCGATCATGCCGAGCAGGAAGTCCGGTGCGTGAGGAAGCCGGGAGATCGGCCGCATGTCGAGGATTTCGCGGACGTTGCGAATGCTGATGCCGAACGTCTCGCCGGCGAGCCCGAGCGTCAGATATTGCGAAGTTGCGGCCATGATGCGGTCCGGATTCCGAGGATTTGGAAATGAGTGCGGTCCGGCACTAGGCCGGACCGGTTGATCAGCGCTGGAACTCGGCGTCGCGATCGTCTTCGCCGTCGTTCATGTCGAAGGCGAAGCCGCCGCCACCGGCGACCTTCATCGCACGCGCCGGCTTGCGGGCAGGCGCCGGCTTCTTGGTGCCGCGATCGGCGGCCGCCATGTGCGCAGCCTTGGCCCGGAGCTGTCCGACGGCGCGGTCGATCGGCTCGGCCGCCGTCTTCTCCTTGCGCGCATCCTCGATGCGGAAGAACGAGATGGTGGACTGGAGCTGCTCGGCCTGCGAGGCGAGCTCCTCCGACGTCGAAGACACCTGTTCGGACGCGCTGGCGTTCTGCTGGCCGACCTTGTCGAGCTGCTGGATCGCCTGGTTGATCTGGGCCGAACCGACGTCCTGCTCGCGGCAGGCGGCAGTGATTTCCTGCACCAGCTCCGCCGTCTTCTTGATGTCCGGCACGAGCTTGGACAGCATGTCGCCGGCTTCCTGAGCGACCTTCACCGTTTCCGTCGACAGCGTGCCGATGTCGGCGGCTGCTGCCTGGCTCCGCTCGGCGAGCTTGCGCACTTCAGAGGCGACCACCGCAAAACCCTTGCCATGCTCGCCGGCGCGTGCGGCCTCGACCGCCGCGTTGAGCGCGAGCAGGTCGGTCTGGCGCGCGATCTCCTGCACGATGGTGATCTTCTCGGCGATCGTCTGCATCGCCTGGACCGCACGACCGACGGCGACGCCGCTGGCTTCGGCGTCCTGGGCCGATCGCGCGGCGATCTTCTCGGTCTGGTTGGCGTTGTCGGCGTTCTGTTTCACGTTGGAGGCCATCTCTTCCATCGAGGACGAGGCTTCCTCGGCGGACGAGGCCTGCTCGGTGGCGCCCTGCGAGAGCTGCTCGGCGCTGGCCGAGAGCTCCTGGCTGCCGGCGGAAACGTTGCTGGCAGCGGTGAGAGCCTCCTCGACGACCCGGCGAAGCTTCTCGACCATCGAGTTCAGCGATTTGACGAGATCACCGATCTCGTCATTGCTGGAGATATTGATCGTCTGGGTAAGATCACCGGCCGCCACGGCACCGGCGAGGCCGACCGCACGGCCGAGCCCGCGGGAGATGCTGAGGGATATCCAGATCGCGGCGGCCAGACCCATCACGAGCGATGCGACCACCGCAGCGACCAGCATGACGTGGGCGCGATTGCCGTCCTCGTGCGCCTGGAGCGCCTGGTCGGCCATGTTCTTTTTGGCGTTGCTGACATAGACGTTGGCGGCATCCATTGCCTCGCGGACCGCCTTTCGAACCTCGACCGCAGAGCGTTCGATGGCTTTCGGCCTGTCAGTCCGGGCGATCTTGAGCGCTTCGTCCTCAACGGCATTCATCCGGGCGTAGGCGGCGCCGAAATTCTCGATCAGCTTCTTGCCTTCCGGGGAGGCCGCGGTGTGAATCTCTTCTTTCAGCTTGAGAAGGGCCTCGCGCTGCTTGGCGATCTCGGCAACGAAGCCGTCCGCTTCGTTGTCGGATGCCAGAAGCAGATTCTTCTCGGACCTAACCTGTGTCAGGATCCCCTTCTCGATCTCGGCCGCACGGTCCATCCGGCCGGCGCGCGACACCAGATTGTCGGCAGTGTCGATCATCTCGCTGAGCTTCACATAGGCGAGGCCGCCCGCCGACATCGAGAGCAGCAGGACCACGCCGAACGCGACGGCTAGCTTTGCCTTGACCGTAAATCTCATCTTCAGCCCCTACCCAAGTCTCGCCCGAGACCCTCGTTTCAATTCAGAATGCGTTCCATGTTGGGAACGATGACGAACTCTTCACGCCATTTCGCGATGAAGCGGATGAACTCCGGCTTCCAGTGCATGCCGACGCGCGGCGTCTGCTGCACGTCGGTCTGCGAGATCTCGGTGACCTCGTAGACCTTGTCGGCGGTGACGCCGACCAGGACCGGCTCGCCGTCGAGATCGAGCTCGATCACGACGATGCGCGTCTCGGCCGTGTCATCGAGCTGCGGCATGCCGAAGCGGATGCGCAAGTCGGCGAGCGGAATGACGTTGCCGCGCACGTTGATCACGCTGGGAACGAAGGCCCGGGCGCCCGCCACCTTGGTCACGGGTACAGGATCGATGATCTCGCGCACGAGACCGGCATCGAGCGCGAATTTCTCCTCGCCGAGGCCGATCATCACGACCTGCATCGCGTCGGCCTGCCGTTCGCCAGCCAAACCACCGTTCATCACGCCGCCTCGCTGATATGCTGCTTCTCGACCTTCGACTGCGCCAACGCGACGAGCTGCGCGACGTCGAGGATCAATGCCGCCGTGCCATCACCCAGGATGGTCGCGCCGGAGAACATCGTGACGTCCGAATGCAGCTTGGAGAGCGACTTGATCACGGTCTGGTGGTTGCCGATGATCTGATCGGCGACGAGACCGACGTGGGTGTCGCCGGTCGAGATGATGATCGTCTTCTGGTGCCGGTCCGGCGCGCCAGATGCGCTCATGATCTCGCGCAGCCGGAGGAACGGCACGAGATTGCCGCGCACGTTGAGGAAATTGCGGCCACGGGAGCGCTCGTCCTCGGCGGTCAGCTCGATGCATTCCTCGACTGCGGACAGCGGAATGATGTAGCGGCCCTCGCCGACGCGGATCAGAAGACCTTCGATGATCGCCAGCGTCAGCGGCAGCCGCAGCGTCACGGTGGTGCCCTGGCCCGGGCGGGTCGACAGGTCGATCGAACCGCGCATGTTCTCGATGGTGCGCTTGACCACGTCCATGCCGACGCCGCGGCCTGACAGCGCCGAGATGGTCTGCGCGGTCGAGAAGCCGGGATGGAACAGGAACTGATGGATTTCGTGATCGGTGAGCACCGCGCCGGCTGCAATCAGCCCCTGCTCTTCCGCTTTCGCGCGGATGCGGGCGGTGTTGAGGCCGCCGCCATTGTCCTTCACGGTGACGAGCACCTGCGCGCCGGAATGGACGGCGGCGAGCTCGATCCGGCCCTGCTCGGTCTTGCCGTTGGCCGAACGGGTCGCGGTATCCTCGATGCCGTGATCGATGGCGTTGCGGATCAAATGCACCAGCGGATCGGCCAGGCACTCGATCATGGTCTTGTCGAGCTCGGTGTCCTCGCCGGTGGTGACGAATTCGACCGGCTTCGACAGATCGCGCGACAGATCGTGGATCAGGCGGCGGAAGCGCCCGAACAGCGAGCCGATCGGCACCATGCGCGCGCCCATCGTGGTGTCACGCAGAGAGGAGGCAAGGCGCTCGATTTCCTCGGCGATCATCTTGATCGAGAGATCGGAGCCGGAGGATGCGAGCTGGGTCAGACGCGCCTGCGCGATGACGAGCTCGCCGACGCGGTCCATCAATTCGTCGAGGCGCTCGGCCTGGACGCGGACGGTGGCGATGCCGCGATCGTCGCGCTTGGCCTCGAGCTTCGGTTCAGGCTTCGATTCGGATTTCGGCTCCGCCTTTGTGACGGGCTGCTCGGCGACGGGCGCGGCAGCGGCCTCGACCGGCGGCGCGGGCATGTCGGCCACCGGCGCCAGCTCCTCGTCGAGCAACTGGAACAGCGGTGCGGGCGCAGGCGCTTCGACATGCTCCAGCGGCGACAGCGTCAGCTTCATCTCGTCCGAAACGAACATGAAGACGTCGTCGATCGCGTCCTTGTCGCAGGCGGCGTGCAGTTTGACGTCCCACTTCAAATAGCAGTCTTCCGGCTCCATCTCGTCGAGGAACGGGATGCCGTCGGTGACAGGCACGACGAAGCAGGGGCCGAGCTTGCAGAGATCTTCCAGCAGGTCGAGCGGGTTCGAGCCGTTGCGCAGGATATGGGATTCGAATTCCAGATAAAGGTGCCAGCCGGCCTGCTTGCTCTCGACGGGGGCCAGCGGCGGCGCCTCGGCGACCTCAGCGACGGGAACGGCAGGCTGGTCGGGAAACACGAAGCGCTTGAGGTCGTCGAGGATCGCCTCGCCGATGATGTCGTCGGTCGACTGGGGATCTTCGATCAATGCGCGGATGTAGTCCTTGGCCGCGAGCGCGACCGAGATCAGCTCCTGGGTCGGCTTGATCTCGCCCTTGCGGACGCGGTCGAAGGCGGTCTCGAATTCGTGGGTGAAGGAGGCGACCTTGTCGAAGCCGAACATGGCGCCCGAACCCTTGATCGTGTGCAGGGCGCGGAAGGCGGAATCGACCAGTTCGCGGTCGTCGGGACGCTGGCCGAGGTCGAGCAAGGCCCCTTCAAGAACTTCGAAGAGCTCGCTGGCTTCCTGACGAAAGATCTCGGTCGGGTCCATCACGCTCATGCGCGCACCAATTTGCCGACCACGGCGAGCAGTTGCTCAGGCTTGAACGGCTTGGTGATCCAGCCGGTGGCGCCGGCGCTCTTGGCTTCCTGCTTCACCGTGTCACTGGATTCGGTCGTCAGGAACACGATGGGCATGCCGACCGCGCTCGGTAGCTTGCGCAGTGCCCGGATCAGCTCCAGCCCGTTCATGACGGGCATGTTGAGGTCGGTGATGACGAGGTCGAGTTTACCGGCCTGGGCCTTGGCGAGCCCTTGCGCGCCGTCGCCGGCCTCGATCACGCTGTGGCCGGCCGGCTCGAGCACGACCTTGATCATCTGCCGGATGCTGGGCGAATCGTCGACGGTCAGAATCGTGGCCATCAGATGCCATCTTTCTTTTGCGGGAAGTGCTGATCGATCATCGCCTCGCTGGTGAAGCCGGCGCGGCGAAGGGTGTTGCGAAGAGACTGTGAGAAAGAGGTCAGCACCACCGGGCGGCCCTGGGCCTGCCCCGTCTTGGCCGTCGACAGCAGAAGCTGGATCGAGGTCACGTCGGCCTTGTCGACGCTCGAACAGTCGATCTCGAGCCGCTCCTGGCGGCTGAACGCCTCGCGGATGAGCTCATAGACATTGCGAATGGCCGCGATGCTGCAGTCGGCGGGCAACCGCAACGACCATCTCGGCTCCGTGGGATTTAGCGCCATCGCTGCCCCGCCTCTTGCTTGATTCCGATACTCGTTTGACGTGAATCGGGTGAGCAAACCCCTAACGCGGGCATCCGTACAACTACGGGTCACATTCCCGCGGAATTCGCGCAACCGCATGCAAGCGTGCACAGCCTGCCGACATCTTTCATGCGCGGCGTGCATATCCGCGGCGCGTGCGCTGTCGTGGAGGTGCATTTGCTTCGCGTTAAATTTGCCCGGGTTATGGCTTGGGTTCGTGTCTTTGCCAGCGAAGAGAGCCCCGGCCACAGATGCTGACCCAAGCGCTTCTGGTTGACGACAGCCGGTCTGTCCTCAACTACCTGAAACGTCACATCGAGGCAGATGGTCTGGTCGAGGCCACCGCCTTCCTCGATCCCGTGGAAGCGCTGGCTTGCGCGCGGGAGCGCGTGTTCGATCTCGTGCTGGTCGACTACGAGATGCCGCATATGGACGGCATCAGCTTCATCCGCGCCTTCCGTGCCCTGCCGGGCTGCGCAGACGTTCCGATCGCGATGGTCACCTCACGGCAGACGGATGACGTCAAGATGGAAGCGCTGCAGGCCGGCGCGACCGATTTCCTGCCGAAGCAGCGGGAAAGCCTCGAGATGACGGTTCGGTTGCGGAATCTGATTCAACTCGGCGCAGCTGTCCGCAAGCTCAACGACCGCGCCGCGCACCTGGCCAGTGAAGTCGCGGCCGCGACGCGAAAGCTCGGCGAACGCGAGGAGGAGATCATCCTGCGGCTCGCGCTCGCGGTGGAATACCGTGACAACGACACCGGCGAGCACACGCTGCGGGTTGCCAGGTACAGCCGCATCATCGCCGAGCAGCTCGGACTGCCGCCACGGCTTTGCCGCGACATTTATCTGGCCGCGCCCCTGCATGACGTCGGCAAGGTCGCCATTCCCGACAACATTCTGCTCAAGCCCGGTAGGCTGACCGACGACGAGATGGCGGTGATCCGCACCCATGCAACGATCGGCGAGCGGATCCTGGCGGACTCCGGTTGCGAGCTGATCCAGCTGGGTGCGCAAATCGCCGCAGGCCATCACGAACGTTGGGACGGCGCGGGCTATCCAAACGGTCTGAAGGCGGACGAGATTCCGGTCGCCGCGCGCGTGGTCGCGGTCGCCGACGTCTTCGACGCGCTGACGACGCGACGCCCCTATAAAGAGCCGATGCCGATCGATGAGGCTCGCAGCTATCTGGTCGAGAACAAGGGCAGGCAGTTCGATCCGGCCTGCGTCGAGGCCTTCTTGTCGCGCTGGGACGAGGTGGTCGGGATCGCCGCCGGCGAGCGGGCGACGCCATTTCACAAGGCCGAGGCTCCGCTCGCTCCGATCATGGAGTCTCCGGTCGAGGGGCATTCGCCTGCTGCTGTCACCGCCAGCTGATTTCGCCGCCCGGCCAACAGCTTGGCACCCTCCTCTGTCGGCGATGAGCGGTTTGAACCACTTCCTGCTAGAATACACCAATTAGCAAAGAGTGATTCTGGTCACACTTGCCTGGGGGCCCCGATGCTAAAAATCGCACCGGGACGGGGACCAGCAAAGCATCGGTCGAATTGAATGAGAATAGCCATGAGAAGCCTGATCGGCGCTGTTGTCGGCGCGTTCTGTACTGTGGCCCCTGCCCTGGCAGAGACGCCCGCCGCCATCGTCGAGGATGTGCAAGGCAAGGTCGATGGCGTCGAATTCATGGACTATGTCGCTGCGGGCAAGATCATCAAGCTCGGGCCCAAGGCCAGCATTACGCTCAGCTATCTCAAATCCTGCCTGCGCGAGACCATCAGCGAGGGCGTCGTGCTGGTCGGCGCCGAGCAGAGCACGGTGCAGCTTGGCGACGTGCAGCGCGCCAAGGTGCCCTGTGACGCCAAGGCGGCGCAGCTCTCCGAACGCGAGGCGAACCAGAGTGCCGCGACCACGTTCCGGACGATGCGGTCCGACGCCAAGGCCGCTCCGTCCAAGCTGCCGACGATCTACGGCGTCGCGCCCCTGATTCAGGCAAAGAGCGGCAGCACGCTGGTGATCGAGCGCACGGACGGCAAGGAACCCACGATCAGCGTGCCGCTCAAGAACGACATCATGATCCGCGGCAAGTTCTATGACTTTGCCAAGGCCGGAAAGTCGCTGACCCCGGGCGGCAGCTATCTCGCAAGCCTCGGAACCAAGCGTTACACCTTCCAGGTCGACGCTAGCGCCACCGCCTCGCCGACCCCGATCATCGGCCGCCTGCTGCGGCTCGAATAGCGGTCTGCGACGGAGCGATGCGGCGGATCGGGGGACGGGACATCGTTGCGGCGATCCTGATTGCGCTCCTCACCGGCGCGATCTTCACGTCGCCGCCGCTGCAGACCCTGCAAGGCCTTTCGCTCGACATCCTCACGGCGATGCGCTGGAAGCTTGTCGGCGACAGCCGCGATCCCGCAACATCGCCGGTCGTCGTCGTGGCGATCGACGGTGAAACCTACGACACACCACCATTCAAGGGATCGCCGACGCAGACCTGGACGCGCGAGATCGGCCGGGTGCTCGGCAGCATCACCGAAGGCGGCGCCAAGGTGATCGGCTTCGACGTCATCTTTCCGAGCTCGATCGAGCAATCGGAGATCCCCTTCGGCGACGCTGCGCTCGGCTCCCGCATGAAGGGCTTCGACCGGGACTATCTCATCGCCCTGCGGAAGCTTTCCGACGGCGGCAAGCTGGTGCTTGGCGAGATCCTCAGCAACGACCATCCGGAAGGGCCTTACCCCGCACAGCGGCTTGCGGTGAGAAACAACGTCCGCGCCCTCAACGTCCACACCGACCCCGACGACGTGATCCGGCGGATGCCGCTCAGCTTCTCGATCGAGGGCAAGCCGGTTCCAGCCATGGCCGTCGAACTCGCCGCGCGCGCCAACGGCGCCAAGCCGGAGATTGCGCCTTCGGGGGCGACCGAATTGTCCGGCTACGCGATTCCGAGTGCAGTCTCCAATACGTCGACGCTCAACTTCCGCGGAATGGGACGCGACGTTCCGACATATTCCTTCGCCGATTTGCGGGCCTGCACCGAAAAGGGCGACCGCGATTTCTTCCGTCGCGCCTTCGAGGGCAAGGTCGTGCTGCTCGGCAGCATTCTCAATTTCGACGACCGCAAGCTCACCTCGATGCGGTTGTCCGGCGGGTATGACGGCACGCCGGGGGCGCGATGCGCCCTCCCCATCTCGACAGCTGCCGCGTCGAAGCCCCGGAGCGCCATCGCCGGCGTGTTCGTCCACGCCACTGCTGTCCGAAACCTGATGGAGCATGACGCCGTAACCGAGCTCGGCTTTCCGATGCGGACCATTCTCACGATCGCATTCGCGGCGATCATCGCCTGCGCGGCCTGCCTGCTCGCGCCCAGCGGCGCGCTGATGGCATGGTTCGGCCTCACCCTCGCCTACGCGGCCATCGCCGTCAGTGCGTTCGTCCATGCCTTGGCGCTGCCGTTGACGGAGCCGGCACTCGCCAGCCTTGCTGCGCTTGCGATCATGATCGGCTATCGCTTCGTGCTGGCCGATCGCGACGAGCGCTTCCTGCGCAGGAGCTTTGCCTACTATCTCGCGCCCGAAGTGATCGAGACCATGGTCGCATCCGGCAAGATGCCGGCGCTCGGCGGCGAGATGCGCAACGTCACCATGTTCTTCTCCGACCTCAGCGGTTTCTCGTCCATTGCCGAGGCAATGACGCCGGTCGAACTGGTGACGTTGATGAACGAATATCTGTCCGCCATGACCGACATCATCCAAAGCCATGGCGGCTATGTCGACAAATATATCGGCGATTCCATCGTCGCCATGTTCGGCGCGCCGGCCGACGATCCCGCACATGCCCGCAACGCGGTTCGCGCCGCGCTGAAATGCCATGAGAAGCTGGCGGAGCTCAATGCCGGCAATCCCGCATTCGCCGGCCACGGCCTGTCGCACCGGATCGGGCTGAACAGCGGCGAGGCCGTGGTCGGCAACATCGGTTCGCGCCGCCGCTTCAACTATACCGTGATGAGCGACACCGTGAACGTCGCCTCGCGGCTCGAAGGCGCCAACAAATATTACGGCACAGCGATCATGGCCTCGGAGACGACCATGACGCAGAGCGGCGACGCCTTTGCCTGGCGCGAGCTTGATGCGATCAGGGTGCTGGGGCGCGGCGAAGCCATCAAGGTGTTCGAGCCGCGGGCCGAGAAGAGCGCGGAGAGCGCGGAACAGGCGAAGGTGACCGCAGTCTATGCGGAAGGGCTCGCCCGATGGCGCGCGCGTGATTTCGCGAAGGCGGCCGATGCGTTCGGACAGATGGCAAAGGCCGATCCGGCGTCAGCGCTGTTCGCCAGGCGCGCTGCGGCATTCACCGCGAATCCACCGCCGCCGGATTGGACCCCGGTCAATGCGCTGGAAGGGAAGTAGCGATGAGGAGCGCCAGAGGCTCCACGCCTAAAACGGCAGCCCCACGTAATTCTCCGCGAGCAGCCGCTGCGCCGTCTCGGACGAGAGCAGATAGTCCAGCTCGGTCTGCTGAAGCCGGTCCTCGTAGTCGAGCCGGTCGGGGAAGCGGTGCAGGAGCATCGTCATCCACCAGGAAAAACGCTGCGCCTTCCAGATCCGCGCCAGTGCCTTGGCGGAATAGCCTTTGAGCCCGGAATCGTCGCCGCTCTGATAATGCGCGAGCATCGCGTGGTAGAGATAGTAGATGTCGGACGCGGCGCTGTTGAGCCCACGCGCGCCGGTCGGCGGCACGATGTGAGCCGCATCGCCGGCGAGGAACAGCCGGCCATAGCTCATCGGCTCGGCGACGAAGCTGCGCAGCGGCGCGATGCTCTTCTCGATCGAGGGCCCCGTGATCAGACGGCCCGCGACCTCGTCCGGCAAGCGACGCTTCAGCTCGGCCCAGAACGCATCGTCGCTCCAATCCTCGGCCTT
Organism: Bradyrhizobium amphicarpaeae; assembly: GCF_002266435.3. NCBI lineage: Bacteria > Pseudomonadati > Pseudomonadota > Alphaproteobacteria > Hyphomicrobiales > Nitrobacteraceae > Bradyrhizobium > Bradyrhizobium amphicarpaeae. The sequence goes on along the minus strand of NZ_CP029426.2, from coordinate 1,596,935 downwards.
GTCGGTCAGCGGTACCTGGACGTAATAGCGGCTCAGTACCTGCGAGCGCAGCGAGCAGAGCGCAAAGCCGCGCTCGTGCTTCACATAAATCAGCTCGGGCGACACCGGCTTGGTGCGCGACAGCACCCCCAGCCAGCCGAACGGATAGACCTTCTCGTACTCGCGCAACACGTCCTTCGGGATCGACTTGCGGCTGACGCCGTGAAAACCGTCGGCGCCGACGATGTAGTCGCAATCGACGCGGACAATCTCGCCGTTCGATCGATAGGTCACGTAGGGACGGTCCGAGGTCAGATCATGCGGCGTCACGTCCTGCGCATCGTGCACGACCTTGCCGCCTAGGCGGTCCCGTGCCTCATAGAGATCGCGCGTCAGCTCGGTCTGGCCGTAGACCAGCACCGAACTGCCGCCGGAATACTTGTGCAGATCGATCTTGGAGAGCACGCCGTCATGGGCGATCTCGAACCCGGTGTGGATCTCGCCCTCGCGGTCCATCCGCTCGCCGCACTGCGCCTCGCGCATCAACTCGGCAAAGCCGTGCTCGAGCACGCCGGCGCGGATTCGGGCGAGCACATGGTCGCGGCTGTATTTCTCCAGCACGACCGTGTCGATGCCCTTGAGGTGCAACAGCTGGGACAGCAATAGCCCCGACGGCCCGCCGCCGATGATACAGACCTGAACCTTCATTTATGCGTCCTCCCGTCGGCACTTTTTTGCAGATTTGACGCCACGGACCGATGGAGGGTTTCGCCATTGTCTTGTACTATTCGAACATGAGAAGCGCAGCCCCGGCGATCCGTATCTACAATCTGTTCGGCGAGTCCGGCGACTTGCCCGACGTCGTGCATTGCGAGACCATCGCGGCGCGCTCGGTGCTGCACGACTGGACCCTGGCCGTGCACCGCCATGCCCGGCTGCACCAGGTGCTGCTGATCGAGCGCGGCGGCGGCGAGGCGACGCTCGACGGGCGGGTGGTGCCGTTGAAGCCGATGCAGATCGTCAACGTGCCTGTCGGTGACGTCCACGGCTTCCGCTTCGTGCCCGATACGCAAGGCTGGGTGCTGACCATCGCCGCGGAGATTCTGGACGAGGCGCTGCTCTCCGCCGAGGGCCTGCGCGGCGCGCTGGCCCGCTCGGCGGTGGTGCGCGGTACGCCGCAGATCCGCGCCACCATGAAGCAGATCTTCGCGGAACACGCCGCGCGCGATTTCGGCCGCGCGCATGTGCTGCGGGCATTGTCGTCGGCCATGATCGGGCTGGTGGCGCGCGCCCTCACGAGCGAGAGCGGCGGCAACGGCACGGTCGAATCCAGCCTGTTCCGCCGCTTCGAGGCGCTGCTGGAGCAGCATCATTTGGAACGCTGGAGCGTCGCGGACTATGCCGAGGCGCTGGCGGTGACGCCGACACATCTCAACCGGATCACACGGGCGGCGACCGGTGATACCGCCTCGCATCTGATCCTCAACCGGCTGATCCGCGAGGCGCGACGCAACCTCGTCTACACCAATCTGCCGGTCTCGACGATCGCCTACACGCTCGGCTTCGAGGACCCCGCCTATTTCAGCCGGGTCTACGCCGCCGCCACAGGGGTCTCACCGCGCGCCTTTCGCGCGCAGCTCCATGGCGACGAGAGCTGAGGCCTCACACGTCGAAGAACACCGTCTCCTCCGGCCCCTGCAAATTGATCGTGAAGGAGTACACGACCTTGCCGCCGCGCTCGCTGCGCCTGGCGACCAGCGTCGAGCGCCGGGACGGCTGTTCGATCAAATTGAGCACGGGGTCGGCGGCGTTGGCGGCCTCTTCGTCCGAGAAGTACAGCCGGGTGTTGAGGCCGATATTGATGCCGCGTGCGACGATCCAGACATTGATGTGCGGCGCGCATTTGCGTCCCGCCTTGTCGGTGATCGCGCCCGGCTTGATGGTCTCGAAGGTAACCAGACCACTCTCGAAGTCCGAGCCGGCGCGGCCCCAGCCGCGAAACTCGTCATTCAGCGCGCCTGCCGAACGATCGGCCGGATGGTTGTAGCGGCCGCTCGCATTGGCCTGCCAGATCTCGAGCAACACGTCGCGCAGCGGCGTCCCGGTGCCGTCGAGCACCTTGCCTTCCAGCGTGATGCGCTCGCCTTCGGTATCAGGCGTTGTCAGGACATTCGAGAAGTTCTTCTCGAAGATGTCGAAGCCGGCCATCGCCGGGATCAGGCCGATATGAACGTAGGGACCGGCGGTCTGCGAAGCGGTTTCCTTGAGATAGTTGAGCTGCTGCGGCATGGCTCAGTTCCCCGCGGTGCGGTTTTCGAAATAGGTGGAGCGCTGACCGCGCAGGACGATGTCGAAGCGGTAGGCCAGCGAATCGAACGGCGCCGAGGCGTTGAGGTCGAGCGGCGCGACGAGGCGGTCGAGCGCATCCTTGTCCGGGATGGTCGTCAGGATCGGACAGATCGGGATCAGGGGATCGCCCTCGAAATACATCTGCGTGATCAGCCGCTGTGCAAAGCCTGAGCCGAACACCGAGAAGTGGATATGGGCCGGACGCCAGCTGTTGACGTAGTTGCGCCAGGGATAGGGTCCCGGCTTCACGGTACGGAAATAGTAGTAGCCGGTGTCGTCGGTCAGCGCGCGACCGCAGCCGCCGAAATTCGGGTCGATCGGCGCCAGATAAGTGTCCTTCTTGTGCCGGTAGCGGCCGCCGGCATTGGCCTGCCAAAACTCGACCAGCGTGTTCGGCACGCCGCGGCCGGTCTCGTCCAGCACGCGGCCGTGCACGATGATGCGCTCGCCGACCGGATCGCCGTCCTTGGCGTAGTTGCGGATCAGATCATTGTCGAGCGGGCCGAGATCGTTGTGGCCGAACACCGGTCCCGTGATCTCGGAGACCGAACCCTCCAGCGACAGCAGAGACTGGCGCGGCGAGCGCAGCACCGAGGATTTGTAGCCCGGCGCATGCGCCGGCGGATGAATCGAACGATCCCGCTGAAAGAAGCCGCCGTCGCCGAGCGGCGGCGCAAGGGGCTCGGGGCGGTTGAGGCGGGGATCCCGCAAGGCTGGCGCCTGGGCGTTCATCGTGTTTCTCCCTGGGGCGCGCCCGGGTCCGGACGCGCGGCTTGTCGGGAGATCATGGGCCGGTCTATTCCACAGATAAATAGATCGATTATAATATGTTTCATGAAAGAAATCGATCATTTGGCTCTCGACGGCCACGCCCTCGAACTGTTCCTCGCCGTACTCGAGGAGGGGTCGGTCACGGCCGCCGCCACCCGGCTCGGCCTGACGCAGTCCGCCGTCAGCCACGCCCTGAACAAGCTGCGGCGGATCGCAGGCGATCCGCTGTTCGCCAAATCCGGCCGCGGCATCGTCGCAACCGCGCATGCGCAATCATTGGCCGCGAAGGCGCGCGCGCTGATCGACGAGATGCGAAGCTTTGCCGGCGGCGTCAGCTTCGAGCCGCCACGCGCGCAGCTTTCGCTGACGATCGCGGCCAATGACTTCCAGCGCGATCTGCTGCTGCCCCGGTTCTTCGATCATGTCGCCGGCCAGGTGAAGAGTCTGAACCTGCGCGTGATCCCCTCGCAGTCGCCCTCGCCCGCCATGCTGCGCGAGGACCGCTGCGATCTCCTGATCACGCCGCTGCCGCCGTCCGGCATCGACATCGTGCAGAAGCGCCTGCTGAGGGATCATTACGTCTGCTACTTCGATGCCAAGGCGCGGACCGCGCCGGCCGGTCGCGCCGCCTACCTCGCCGCGCGTCACATCACGGTGGTCTACACCGACAATGAGCGGCTCGACTTCGACCGCCGGCTGGCGGCCAACGGTCTTCACCGCGACATCGCGATCTCGGTGCCGAGCTTTTCCGGCGTGCCGTCCTTCCTGCGCGGCTCGCAGATGCTGGCGAGCATGCCGAGCCTGCTCGCACCCGGCGTGATGCGCGGCTTCGCGCAAACGCGGATACCGCTGGCGTCACGCACGCAGACGCTGGCCGAGCTGCCGATGTTCATGGTCTGGCACCAGCGCTATCAGAAAGATCCGGCTCATCGCTGGGTCAGGAGCCAGCTGGAAACTGTCGCGGCGACAGTCGCGGGCGGCTGAGCCTCCGCCTCCCGGAAGCCTGCCCCTCGCCAAACCCACTGGTTGCGCAAGGGGAGCCGCGCTAAAATCCTCCCATGACAGTCACCGATATCGCGAGCCGGACCTACAATCACAGCTGGCGGCTGGATCCCATCATCCGCAGCCTGCTTGATACCGACTTCTACAAACTATTGATGTTGCAAATGATTCGGGAAACCTACCCGAACCAGCAGGTGACCTTCTCGGTCATCAACCGCTCGCGCCATGTGCGGCTCGCCGAGATCGTCGACGAGGGCGAGCTGCGCGCCCAGCTCGACCACGCCCGCACCATCCGCTTCGCCAAGAAGGAGCTGATCTGGCTGGCGGGTAACACCTTCTACGGCAAGACCCACATGTTCTCGGCGGACTTCATCCGCTGGCTGGCTGAATTCCGCCTTCCCGAGTACGAGCTGCGCAAGGTCGAGGGCCAGTACGAATTGCATTTCCACGGCCCCTGGAGCCACACCACGATGTGGGAGATTCCGGCGCTCGCGATCCTCAACGAGCTGCGCTCGCGCGCGGCGATGAAGGGCCGCGGCCGCTTCGAGCTCGACGTGCTCTATGCCCGCGCCAAGGCCAAGCTGTGGACCAAGGTGGAGCGGCTGCGCAAGCTCGAGAATCTGCGCCTGTCCGACTTCGGCACCCGCCGCCGTCACGGCTTCCTCTGGCAGCGCTGGTGCGTGGAAGCGGTGAAGGAAGGGCTGGGTTCGTCGTTCATCGGCACCTCCAACGTGCTGCTCGCGATGGACAACGATCTCGAAGCCATCGGCACCAATGCGCACGAGCTGCCGATGGTCGCGGCCGCGCTCGCCAGGGACGACGAGGAATTGCGCTGGGCGCCCTACCGCATCCTCGACCAGTGGCGCCAGACCTATGGCGGCAATCTGCTGATCGCGCTGCCCGATGCCTTCGGCACCAAGGCCTTCCTGCGCGATGCCCCCGAATGGGTCGCTGACTGGACCGGATTCCGCCCCGACAGCGCGCCGCCGATCCAGGCCGGCGAGGAGATCATCGCCTGGTGGGAAAAGAACGGCCGCAATCCCAGGGACAAGCTGCTCGTCTTTTCGGATGCCATGGATGTCGGCTCGATCGAGGAGACCTATCACCACTTCGCCGGTCGGGTGCGGCTCTCGTTCGGCTGGGGCACCAACCTCACCAACGACTTCGTCGGCTGCCCGCCGGACGGCTCGTTCAATCTCGATCCGATCTCGCTGGTCTGCAAGGTGTCGTCGGTGGATGGCCATCCCGCCGTCAAGCTCTCCGACAATCCGGAGAAGGCGACCGGCATGCCCTCGGAGATCGAGCGTTATCTGCGCGTGTTCGGCGACGCCGGCCGCGTCCGCAAGCCGGTGCTGGTCTAACGGCGCCGACGAGACGCTCTCGGTAACTGCGCAGGACGAATGGGAGGCACCGCCGCGTCGATACCACGCCATTTCTGATTTGCCGGTATTTGAAGCGATCTGTAGACATCGGCTTCACGGCGCTTTCACCTTGCAATGCGGTCTCCCGCACCTTTCAGGCCGAGTTAAGCAACCATCTCTTCTACTTGGCGTTGCAGGCGCAGCGCTCCGCGGGGTCGTTGCGCGATTTGGGGAACGCAAGGTGTCTCGCAGAACAGCAACGTCGACGAAGGGACACAGCTTCCTTCATGTCATCAAGCTCGTGTCGCCTTTCGTGATGGTCGTCGTGCTCCAGGCGGCGATCGCGGGATTCAGTCTCGAGGTGATGTCTTCGGTCCGGGCCTATGTCGGGGGCGAAGCGATATGGTCGCGCTCGCAGAAGAACGCCGTCTATTTCCTCAATCTCTATCTGCATTCGGGCGATTCCAGCCAATTTGTGCAATACCAGGCCGCACTTGCCGTTCCCATCGGCGACGAATTCGCGCGCTGGGCGCTCGAGCGCGATCCGGTCGACGTCGAGGCCGCACGCATCGGCTTCCTGCAAGGCGGCAACCACCCCGATGACGTCCCGGGATTGATCTGGCTGTTCCGCTACTTCCATGGCGTCAGCTTCCTTCGGGATGCGATCCGCGAGTGGGCCGCTACCGATCCCATGCTGCTCGAGCTCAGCGTCTTCGGCGAAGTCATCCGGTCGGAGCTGGAGAACGGTCCTGTTCGAGACGCAAGCCGGCTGCAGTTCCTGTCGTCGCGGCTCTCCGAGCTGAACGCCCAATTCACGGTCCATGCCAACCGGTTCTCCACCGTGCTCGGCGAAGGCTCCCGCGCCATCAAGCTGACGCTGACCGGCATCAACATCGTCACCGCTGCGATGCTGATCCTGCTCCTGATCTGGCACACCAGGCGATTGGTGCTGCAGCGTCAAGCCTTCGAAGATGCTTTGCATGCCGAGAAGGAACGCTTGGTGTGGCAGGCATCGCACGACTGGCTGACCGGCCTGTCCAACCGCCGCGCATTCGAGGCGCGCCTGCAAAGCGAACTGGACGATGCCGCAGCGGATTCACTGGGACTGATCCTGCTCGACCTCGACCAGTTCAAGAACGTCAACGACAGCTGCGGGCACCTCGCCGGCGACCGCCTGCTCTGCCAGGTCTCGCGCCTCCTGCAACAGGACCGGCATCCGCGTGACCTCGTGGCCCGGCTCGGCGGCGACGAATTCGGCCTGATCCTGCCGCAGTGCTCGCCTGCGAACGCGCTCGACATCGCCGAACGGCTGCGGCGATCGCTCGAGCTGTTCAGCTTCGTCTGGGACGATCGCTGCTTTGCGGTCACCGCCAGCATCGGCGTCACTTGCATCGCCGACGCCAGCACCTCGCTCGAAGGCGCGATGCGGCGCGCCGATGCCGCCTGCTATCGCGCCAAGGAGAAGGGGCGCAACCGCGTTCAGGCCGACGGCGGACGAACCGATGTCGTCGTCGTCGCAGCTCGGCCGCTCGAGGTCGCGCGCGCCTGACGCTCTCCGCCGTCACCGCGGTGGCACGATCCCGAGACCCACCAGATGCGCGTCGAGGAATTGTTCGACCTGCTGACGCAGCATCTGGGGCGGCACGGCCACCATGCGCTCCTCCAGACCGAGCGAGATGATTCCATGAACGGCGGAAAACAAGGTGCGCGACAACAGAGCGATCTTCACGTCATCCGCATCAGGTAGCAGCCGGACCAGGGGTGGATGCATCAGCGCGAAAGCATCCATCACCATCTGCAGGATGTCGTCGGGATAAGGACGGTCGTCCTCCATCCGATGCTCGAACAGCGAGCGCAGCAGATTGGCGTGTTCCGCGAAGAATTCGAGATAGGTCTCGGCAAGCCCGTAGAGCTGGCGAACGGGGTCCTCAGCTGGAACCCCGCGAAGCCGGGCCGTCAGGGCCTGAACGGTCTCCCGATTGACGGTCAGGATCACCCCGTCGAAGTCGCCGAACTCGTTATAGACGCTGCCAACGGAACAGCCGGCGGCCTCCGCGACGTCCCTAACCTTCAACGATCTCAACCCCTTAGAGGAAATAATACCCCGCGCGATCTCCAGGATCTGGAGCCGCCTCCGACTTTTTTTTTGATCCCGCAGCGATTCTTCTTGAACATTGTTCATTTTCAAGCTACTCATGTGAACATTGTTCAATTTAACCCGGAGACCTGCAAAATGCAAACCCTCGCTGTTGATATCGCCGCCACCTTCGTCGACGACGCCATCGCTCTCGTAACCGCCCCTGGCCGCGCGCTGCTGCGGCTCGCCATGAGGCCGATCGATCGCATTGCAAATGCCTGCGACATTGCCGGCGTGCTTGCCGAACGCCGCGCGACCTTCCGGATGTGGCGGGCCAGCCGCGACCGCGCACGTCTCGAAGGCCGCAAGCTCAGCGTTCTTGGCCGCTTGTCGCCTTTTCGCCACCTCGCCCATCTCACCTGAAGCGCGGGCAGCCAGCACGTTCCGTGTCGATTCGAATGCAAGATCAGGTTGCAAGGAAGGACTTACCATGCCCCGACATCGGCATCCGATTTCGTCACCCTCGGCGATGCGGTTCAACTTTTCCTCATCGCCCCCCGCGATACCCAAGAGGCGCGACCTTTCCGACCGGACTGCAGTCGTGACCAGATATTTTCCGAACCTAACGAGGCCACTTGGATACCAACAGGATCAGAGGGACCGAGGGGACAGAGCAGGCGCCGACCATCGTCACCCTGCAACCGTCCGATCCCCATCCTTCCGGTCGTGACGTTTCACCCATTCTGCAAGCACTTCAGGCTGCCTTTCCAAAACAGGACTAGTCATGATCAGGGAATTGATGTCGTCACGCCGCTTTGCGCCGCTGTTCTGGGCGCAATTCTTCTCGGCGCTCAATGACAACGTGCTCAAGAACGCGCTCGTCATCATTCTGCTCTACAGTGCCCTAACCGGCCACGGCGACGCGCTGGTGACGGTGGCAGGCGCGGTCTTCATCTTCCCCTATTTCATCCTGTCGGGGCTCGGCGGCCAGCTCGCCGACAAATACGTCAAATCCGTCGTCGCAAGACGGCTCAAATTCGCCGAGATCTTCGCCGCGGCTTTTGCCGCCGCCGGGTTCTTCCTGCACTCGGTGCCGCTGCTGTTCGCAGCGCTCGCGCTGTTCGGCGTCATCGCCGCCCTGTTCGGGCCCGTGAAATACGCCATGCTTCCGGATCAGCTCGAGCTCGGCGAGCTCGCGACCGGCAACGCTCTGGTCGAAGGCGCGACCTTCATGGCGATCCTGCTCGGCACCGTCGCCGGCGGCCAGTTCGTGGCGGGATCCGCGCATATGGGCTGGGTCGCATCGGCCGTGGTCGTGCTGGCCCTGCTGTCCTGGGCGTTCGCTTCCCGCATTCCGCAGACGACGCCGTCCGCGCCCGACCTGCCTGTCGATGCCAATCCCTGGACCTCGACGGTGAGCCTTCTCAAAACCCTGCACGCCGACCACCGGCTGTGGGACGGCACTGTGATCGTCTCCTGGTTCTGGCTGGTCGGCGCGATCGTGCTGTCGCTGCTGCCGGCGCTGGTCAAGGACGTCGTCGGCGGCACCGAGGGCGTGGTGACGCTGTGCCTTGCGATCTTCGCGATCGGCATCGCCATCGGCTCGTTGTTCGCCGCCAGCCTCAGCCACGTTCGCCCGAACCTCGCGCTGGTGCCGATCGGCGCCATCATCATGGGATTTGCCGGCCTCGATCTCGCCTGGGCCATCGGCGTCACTGCCAAGGGCCAGGACGTCACCGCGGCCGACTTCGCGACCTCATTCGCGGGGCTGCGCATGCTGGCCGACTTCGTCGCCTTCGCATTCGGCGGCGGCCTGTTCGTCGTTCCCTCCTTCGCCGCGGTCCAGGCCTGGTCGGCAGCATCCGAGCGTGCCCGCATCATCGCCGCCGGCAACGTGCTGCAGGCGGCCTTCATGGTAGCAGGCTCGCTGTTCGTCGCGCTGCTGCAGGCGGCGGGCCTTCATATCGGCTGGATCTTCTTCGGCCTCGGCGTCGCCAGCTTCGGTGCGGTGTGGTTCGTGCTGACCAAATGGGGCAAGGAAGGCGTGCGTGATGCCGGCGGACTATTGTTCCGCGCACTGTTCCGCACCGAGGTTCGCGGGCTGGAAAACCTGCCGCCCCCGGGTACGCGGATGCTGATCGCGCCCAACCATGTCAGCCTGATCGACGGCCCCCTGCTGCACGCCGTGCTGCCGATCGACGCGAGCTTCGCTGTCGACACCGGCATCGCCAAGGCCTGGTGGGCCAAGCCGTTCCTGCGCGTCGTCAAGCACTACACCATGGACCCGACCAAGCCGCTGGCCGCGCGCGACCTGATCAAGCTGGTCGCCGCCGGCGAGCCGGTGGTGATCTTCCCGGAGGGACGCATCACCGTCTCCGGCTCGCTGATGAAGGTCTATGACGGCACCGCGATGATCGCGGACAAGGCCGATGCCGTGGTTGTGCCGGTCCGCATCGAGGGCGCGCAGCGCTCGCATCTCAGCTATCTCAACTCCAGCCAGATCAAGCGTTCGTGGTTTCCGCGGGTAACGGTCACCATCCTGCCGCCGGTCAAGCTTCCGGTCGACACGGCGCTGAAGGGCAAGGCGCGCCGGAATGCCGCCGGTGCCGCACTGCAGGACGTGATGATCGACGCTCTCGTCAAGAACGCCATGCTCGATCACTCGCTGTTCGAGGCACTCGGACATGCCTATCGCGACCGCGACACCGGCAAGGTCATCATCGAGGACGCGCTCGGCACCAAGCTGACCTATCGCAAGCTGATCCTCGGCGCGCAGGTTCTCAGCCGCAAGCTCGAGACCGGCACCGCAATCGGCGAGAATGTCGGCGTGCTGCTGCCGAACTCAGCGGGCGTCGCCGTCGTCTTCATGGCGCTGCAGAACATCGGCCGGGTGCCGGCGATGCTCAACTTCTCGGCAGGTCCGGTCAACGTGCTGGCCGCCATGAAGGCCGCGCAGGTCAAGACCGTGCTGACCTCGAAGGCCTTCATCGAGAAGGGCAAGCTCGACAAGCTGATGGCTGCGATCTCCGGAGAAGCCCGGGTCGTCTATCTCGAGGACGTCCGCGCCTCGATCGGCACGGCCGACAAGATCAAGGGCCTGCTCGCCGGCACGACGCCGCGCGTCGTCCGGCAGGCCAGCGATCCGGCCGTGGTGCTGTTCACGTCGGGTTCGGAAGGCACGCCCAAGGGCGTGGTTCTGTCCCACCGCAACATCCTCGCCAACGCGGCGCAGGCGCTGGCCCGGGTCGACGCCAACGCCAATGACAAGGTGTTCAACGTGCTGCCGGTGTTCCACTCGTTCGGGCTCACGGGCGGGATGATGATGCCGATGCTCGCGGGCATTCCGATCTATATGTATCCCTCGCCGCTGCACTACCGGATCGTCCCCGAGCTGATCTACCAGACCGGCGCCACGATCCTGTTCGGCACCGACACGTTCCTCAGCGGCTATGCCCGTTCGGCGCACGCCTACGACTTCCGCACCCTGCGCCTCGTGATCGCCGGCGCGGAGGCGGTCAAGGACCGCACGCGGCAGGTGTTCATGGAGCGCTACGGCATCCGCATCCTCGAAGGCTACGGCGTCACCGAGACCGCGCCGGTGCTGGCGATGAACACGCCCATGGCCAACCGCCCCGGCACCGTGGGCCGCCTGTCGCCGCTGATGGAAAGCCGCCTCGATCCGGTCCCCGGCATCGAGGAAGGCGGACGGCTCTCGGTACGTGGACCAAACGTGATGCTCGGCTATTTGCGGGCGGAAAACCCTGGCGTGCTCGAAGTGCTGCCCGAGGGCTGGCACGACACAGGCGACATCGTGGCGATCGACGCCGCCGGCTTCATCACCATCAAGGGCCGCGCCAAGCGCTTTGCCAAGATTGCGGGCGAAATGGTGTCACTGTCGGCGGTCGAAGCCATCGCGACCACGCTGTGGCCGCTGGCCGGATCGATTGCCGTGTCGATCCCCGATCCGCGCAAGGGCGAGCGCATCGTGCTGCTGACGACGGAGAAGAACGCCGAGCGCAGCGCGATGCAGGGCCAGGCCAAGACGATCGGCGCCTCCGAGCTGACCGTTCCCGCGGCGATCATGGTGGTCGACAAGGTGCCGCTGCTCGGCACCGGCAAGACCGACTACGTCACCGCGACGGCGATGGCCCGCGAGCAGGCCTCCGCGCCGGAGCGCGAGGTGGCGTAAGGACGATGCACGAGGCGCCTCAATCAGGCGACGCGCGATGCCCGGGAGTGGTTCTGCTTCACGGCATCGCGCGGACCTCGGCATCCCTGACGAAGCTGGAGCGGGCGCTCCGGGCGGTCGGCTTCGCAACGCTCAACATCGACTATCCCAGCCGCAGCAAGCCGATCGCCAAGCTCGCGGACGATCTCTATCCGGCCATCAGCCGCTTCGCCGAACGGGACGCGCCGCTGCATTTCGTCGCGCACTCGATGGGCGGGCTGGTGACCCGCGCTTACATTGCGAAGTACCGGCCAGCCCGGCTTGCCGGCGTCGTGATGCTGGGGACTCCAAACGGCGGCAGCGAGGTCGCCGATCTCCTACAGGGATTTGTGCCCTACCGCGCATTCTACGGGCCAGCGGGGCTCGAACTCACGACGACGACGCGGCCGGACGGCCTGCCCGCGGTGGATTATCCGGTCGGTGTGATCGCAGGAAGCCGCTTTATCGATCCCATTGCCGGTCTCTTCGTTCTGCCGAAGCCGAATGACGGACGGGTTTCCGTGCAAAGCGCGATGCTGGCCGGCATGGCCGACCATGTCGTCGTGAAGGCATCGCATACCGGACTTCCGCGTCACACCGTTGCGATCGCACAGACCATCGCCTTTCTGCGCGGGGGCCGCTTTCAACGGATATGACGGGTCACGCTGCCGTCCGCCGCTCCTGCGCATAGCGCACCAGGGCTGCGAAGCGATAGATGCCGTGCACGAACTTGCCGTAGGGCATGGTGACGAACAGCGCGAACACCGCACCGAGATGCAGCGCCAGCAGCGGCCCCATCGCGGCGGTCTCGCGCAGCACCAGAAGCGCCATGCCGGTGAGGCCGGTCAGGAACAGCATGGCGATGAAGCCGACATCCATGCCGTATCGGTTCTCGTCGAGCAGCGCCGGATCGCGTCGCAGCTTGGCCATGAACAGGCCGACCGGACCGATGATCAGACCGATGCCGCCGAGCGTGCCCAGCACCACCGGCAGGTCCCACCACGGATACGGCGCCTCGCGCGCAAGCAGATAGTGATACAGGGTGGCGACCGAAGTTGCGGCAAAGCACAGCACGAAGCCGTAGAAGGTCAGGTGGTGATACAGCTTGCGCCGGTCGGTCGGCTTCTCGTCCTCGTTGTAGCAACCGACGCCGCCGCCATGGAGATAACGCAGCTCACCGGCATCGCGGATCGCCTGGAAGATCGATCCGCCATCGGCGCGGCCGCCAATCGGCGTGCTGATGTCGCGCCAGAAAGCGCGCACGCTCATGACGAGAGCCAGCATCGCATAGAGAAACGCGGCGCTGAACAACGCCGCCATCGCGTTATGCGGCATCAACTTATAGAAGGCGCCGGGGCCGGTGTGCACACCGAACAGCACATTGCGGTCGTTTACTGCGGCGAAGCCGAAGATGAAGGCGGCCATGCTGAGCGCGGCGACGATGCTGATGACGAGGCCGTTGCGGGCGAAGGCGCCGGACAGCGCCCGTGGCCAGGCATAGGCGGCGTAGGACTCGGCCCGCGCGATCGCGAGCGTCTTGGGAACGTTGACGTTGAACTCATGCGGCGGCGAGAACTGGCAATCGACATAGCAGGCGCCGCAGGAATGGCAGAGATTGGCGAGATAGTTGAGATCGCCGTCCGAGAAGGCGCGGCGCATCTCCATCGCCGGAAATACCGCACACAGCCCCTCGCAGTAGCGGCAGGAATTGCAGACCGTCATCAGACGGTCGGCTTCGTCCAGTATCCTAGTTCCGTGCATGTTTCGCCGCTTCCCGTCCTGCGATCCGCCCGAACACGCTGCCGATCGTCATGCCCATCCCGGCGGCGTAGCCCTTGCCGAGCACGTTGCCGGCCATGATCTCGCCGGCGGCGAACATGTTGCCCGTTGGCTTGCCGTCCGCCATCAGCATCCGCGCCTCTTTGTTCACGCGCGTGCCGAGATAGGTGAAGGTGATGCCGGGCCGCACCGGATAAGCGAGATAAGGCGGCGTTTCGATTTTGCGCGCCCAATGCGTCTTGGGCGGGCTGATGCCCTCCGTCACGCAATCGTCCAGAATGGTGTGGTCGAACGTGCCGGGCCGCACCGCGGCGTTGAACTCGGTGATGGTCTTCTCCAGAGCGATCGGATCGAGCTCCAACTTGCCGGCGAGCTCAGCCACGGTCTGCCCGGCGATCGGCGGGAACAGCGTCGGCATGAAGCTCGTGACGACAGTGGAATCGAAAATGATGTAGGCGATCTGGTCGGGCTGCGCCGCGACCAGCCGCCCCCAGATCGCGTAGCGCTTCGGCCAGATATCCTCGCCCTCGTCATAGAAGCGCTGGGCGTGCTTGTTCACGACGATGCCGAACACGACGGAATCGTGCCGCGTAATGATGCCGCCGTCGAATTTCGGCGCGCGGGCGTCGATCGCGACGGCGTGGCACTGCGTGGGGTCGCCGACCTCCTGCACGCCCTTGTCGAGCAGCATCTTCAAAATCGAACCACGGTTATAGGGCGTGCCGCGGATCAGGAAATTATCGGCGGCCTCGCCCCAATATTGCTTGAGCCATTCGATATTGGCCTCGAACCCGCCGGCCGCAGCGACCAGCGCGGTCGCGCGGATCTCGGTCTCGCCCCTGATTGGCCGTTTCAGGCGCGCGGCGAGGAACATGCCGTCCTCGATCACGAGGTCGGTGACCTCCGCGTCGTATTCGACATCGACGCCGAGCCGCTCGGCGGTCAGATACAACGCGTTCAGCATCGCACGGCCACCGCCGAGAAAGAAGGAATTGGTGCGGCCGAGGCTCAGCGTGCCGCCGAGCGAGGGCTGCCAGCGCACGCCCTGCTCCACGATCCAGTTGAGGATGTCCTTGGACTCACTGATCATGTGGCGGGCGAGCACCTCGTCGGTCTGACCGCCGGTGACGCGCAGCAGGTCTTCCCAGAACTCCTCCTCGGTATAGGGACCAGTCAGGATTTCGGTTGCCGCATCATGGGCGCAACGCATGTTGCGGGTGTGGCGGGTATTGCCGCCGCGATAGAATTTAGGCGCGCCTTCGAGCACCAGCACCGAGGCACCGCCGCGCCGCGCGGAAATGGCGGCGCACAGCGCCGCGTTACCGCCCCCGATCACCAGCACGTCGTATTTGCTGCTCATGCCGTCCGTCCGATGCGACGAAGTTGGAGACATTCTGCCCGCAAGCCGCCCCGGTCAACCCTGACAACCATTGCGTACTTTTGTATACAAAGATATACAGACGTGATGCAAGTGGCATCTCTGCATGGGCAGGATGCGCATCGCCAGCCCGAGGATTCATGGCCAGACGCCCGGCAAAGGCAGGCGGATTGATCGCACGCGGCGGCATGGCGCTGGGCGAAGCGGTGTTTCGTTCGCTGTGCGAGGCGCTCCAGGCCGGCAGCTACCGCGCCGGCGATCGCCTGCGCGAGGAGGAAGTGGCGCAGCGACTGAAGGTCAGCCGCACGCCGGTGCGCGAGGCACTGGGCCGGCTCGCGGCGCGTGGCTTCGTCGAGCCCGCCGCCGGCCGCGGGTTGATCGTCCGCAGCCTCGATATTTCCGAGGTGCTCGAACTCTACGCCATGCGCGAGATCATGGAGGGGGCTGCGGCGCGCCTTGCAGCCGAGCATGCCTCCGCGACCGAGATCGACGCGTTGAGGGATATCGAACAATCTCTTGGCGAGGTGTCCGGGGCCGACGCCGCCGAGATGGCGCGGCTCAACCGCGCCTTCCACGAAGCGATCTGCCGCGCCGCACGCAACCGCTATCTCGACAACGCGTCCCGCGAATTGCAGGACTGGATCGCCCTGCTCGGCCCGACCACCTTCACGGTGACGGGCCGCCCGTCGACCAGCCACGGCGAGCATCAGGCCATCATCGATGCCATCGGCGCCCGCGACGGCGACAAGGCCGAGCAGCTCACGCGCGCGCATATCCGCGAGGCGCTGCGCTGCCGGCTGAAGCTGTTGCAGAAGCAGTAGCCTATCGTCGCACCCGGCGCGGAGAACGCGCATCGTCGGCAGCGGCCACCAACACCGCATCAAGAGCTTCGGTCGGGCCACCCAGCGCCCGCGTCAGCCGGATGGCGGCCTTCAGCAGCTGTGACGTCATCGCCTTGATGTTGTCGCGCGTGAAACGCGGCTTCGGCCCTGAAAGCGACAGGGCGCCAACACATTTGCCGCCGGGGCCGAACACCGGGCAGGCGAGCCCGGCACAATCGGGATCGCGCTCGCCAAAGGACACCGCGATGCAGCCCTCGCGAATCTCGTCGCAGCCCTCGCCCTTCTCGCCGTCGAAGGCGAGGATGACCCGGCCGGCCGCGCCGCGGTCGAGCGGCAACAGCATGCCGGCCTCGACCCGGTCGAGCGTTGAATGCTGGGAATCGACCCGGAAGACGCAGAGCCTGCGTTTGGCATCATGCCGCACGTGGAACGACGGGCTTTCGCACCCGTCGGCCACGAGCTCGCGCAGCAGCGGCATGACGCGGTCGTGCATGTTGTTGCTGCGCTGGTAGACCGCGCCCAGCCGGAACGGCGTCGGGCCGAGATGATAGCGACCATCGGCGAACTGCACGAGATAGCCGAACTCCTGCAGCGAGGCCATCAGCCGCAGCAGCGTGCTCTTGTACATCTTGGTCCGCCGGGCAAGCTCGGCCAGCGCCAGCGGCTCCGAAGCGTCCTCGAAAGCCGCCAGGATGCTCAGGGCACGATCGACGGCGGCAACGCCGGGCGATGGCATGTCGTCTCCTATTGAGGAAATCCGGAGGGATCGATGAGTTTCGCGATGACGGGAAAATACGCATCGCCCATGCCCTTGTCGATCGTCTCCTGAAACATCTCGCGCATCAGTGCCGCGCCGCGCAGGTTCAGCCCGGCCTGCGCGCCCAATTCGAGCGCGTAGGAGAGATCCTTCATGGCATATTCGGTCGAAAAGGCCCGCAGCGGAAACTCCCTGGCGACGATCGCCTTCATGCCATGGTTGCGCAGCGCGAAGCTGTCGGCCGAACCCTTCGACAGCGTCTCCAGCAACAGCTTCGGATCGACGCCATTATGCTTGGCGAGCGCGACCGCCTCCGCCAGCGCATTGACCGTCTCGAACAGCACCATGTTGTTGAGAATCTTCGTCACTTGCCCCGCGCCGGTCCCGCCGCACAGGGTGACATCCGTGGCGAAATGCCGGATCAGCGGCTCGACCACGGCGAACTGTTCCGCCGACGCGCCGACCATGACGCTGAGCGTCCCGTCCTGCGCTGCCTGGCGCGTGCGCGCGATCGGCGCGTCGATCCAGAGCGCGCCCTTGTCGGCCAGCTGCTTGGCGAACGACCGGGTCTGGCCGACATCGGAGGTGCCGAGATCGATCACGGTCTGGCCTCGCTTGATGGCCGGCAGGATGTTTTCGAACACCGACATCACGTGCCTGGCGCTGGGCAGGCACAGGAAGATCGTCTCGCTGCCGCCGACGACATCTGCGACCGACTTCGCTACGGTCGCTCCATCGGCCGCGATCCGCGCCAGCGGCTCCGCGGCAAGGTCGAAGACAAGGACCGCTCGTCCGCTCTTGCGCAACAGGTTGCGACAGATCGGCTCGCCCATGACACCGAGACCGATAAACCCAATCGAACCAGACATTCCGTACTCTCCCTCGAAATCCTGCGGCCGGGCGGGTGACAGCCCGCCCGGCCGGCGCAGTTACTTGACCAGCGGGCAGCCGCCCTCGGCCATCGGCCGGAACACCTCGGCGCCCGGCTTGGAGCTGACGATGCGGTAATAGTCGAACTTGTACTTGGACTCCTCCGGTTTCTTCACCTGGACCAGATACATGGTGTGCAGCACGCGTCCGTCGGGCCGGATCGCGACGTCCTTGTTGTACATGTCGTTGACCTTCAGCTCGTGCATCTTGGCGGCGACGGCCGTCGCGTCGGTGGTCCCGGCCGCCTTGACGGCGGCGAGGTAGTGATGGACGCCGCTATAGACGCCGGCTTGCACCATGCTGGCGACCTTTCCGTCCATCAGGCCGGCATACCGCTTCGACCAAGCCCGGGTTTCTTCGTTCAGGTCCCAATAGAACGAGGTCGTCACCTGCAGGCCCTGCGTGACCTTCAGGCCGAGCGAGTTCACGTCGGTGATGAAGACGAGCAGGCCGGCGAGCTTCTGGCCACCCTCGACGACGCCGAATTCGCCCGCCTGCTTGATGGCGGTCTGGACGTCCGCGCCCGAGGTCGCAAGGCCGACAACGTCGGCCTTCGAACCCTGCGCCTGCAGCAGAAAGGACGCGAAGTCGGCGGTGCCGAGCGGGTGCGCGGCCGAGCCGATCACCTTGCCGCCCGCGGCTTCGATGAACTTGGTGGCATCACGCTGCAGCGCGTGGCCGAACGCATAATCGGCGGTCACGAAGTACCAGGACTTGCCGCCGGCCCGCGTGATCGCGTCGCTGGTCAACTTCGACAGCGCATAGGTGTCGTAGTTGAAGTGAAAACTGACGGGCGAGCAGGACTTTCCGGTGAAATCGGACGAGCCGGGGCCGGAGATGACGAAGATCTTGTTCTTCTGCTTGGCGACTTCGAGGATGGCAAAGCCGGCGGAAGATGCCGCGCCGTCCGCGATCATGTCGACGCCCTCGTTGTCGAACCACTTTCGCGCCGTGGCCGACGCGATGTCCGGCTTGTTCTGGTGGTCGGCCGAAATGATCTCGATCTTCTTGCCGAGCACTTCGTTGCCGAAATCTTCGGCCGCGAGCTTTGCGGCGGCGACCGAGCCCCGTCCGCCATTGTCGGCGAACACGCCGGACTGGTCGTTGAGAACGCCGATCCTGATGACATTGTCGGCCGCAAATGCAGCACCCGCCTGCGCGGCCAGAACGGCCGCCATCATCCAACGCAACTTCATAACATACGCCTCCCGTTTACAATCTTTGCTTATCGAGGATGTCTTGCAGCACCGGCGCGATGTAGCGGCGGAACTGATCTGGGTTTTCGCTCATCGGAAAATGGCCGAGCCGATCCATCACGGTCGCCCTCGCGCCTGGGATGCCGGCGGCTGTCCGCAGCGTATCTTCCGGCGTGCAGGAAAAATCGTATTCGCCGGTCAGGAGGTAGAGCGGGCACTGGTTGACGTCGATGCCAGACGTGCGGCCGCGCAGATCGCCGTCGACGCGATAGAAATAGAGGTCGCCCTTGAAGATGCCGGGGCCGCCCTGCTTGTAGCCCCACAGCGTCTCGTTGCGAGCGGCCTCCGGTCCATCCGGCGCGATCAGTCCGGACACCAGGGCGGCGCAGACTTCTCCGCCATGGACGTCGGGCCGGTTCAGCCATGCCGTGTCGTACCAGGGCTGCTGGAAGTCGGCGGCCTCGAGCCCGATCAAGGCGCGGAAGTCGCGCGCATGTTCGATGGCGAGGTTGAGCACGATGCGGCCCCCGATCGAGCAACCCATCAGCACGGGCCGATCCAGCCCGAGAGCACTGCAGAACGCCCGGATGGTCGCGGTGTAGCTTGCGGTCGTCAGCCGGTATTCGCTGCCATATTGGCTATCAGGCGGATTGGACTTGCCGTGCCAAGGCATGTCGAAAGCGATGATGCGGTAGGTCCTGGTGAACTCCTCATCGACCAGCAGATGACGCCATTGCCGCGCATCGGAGCCGGCAGTGTGCAGGCAAACCAGGGGAATGCCGCTGCCGTTCTCCTCGAAATAGATCCGGTTGATCTCACCCTCGATTTCGACATGCGCGTAGCGGCCGACGATGGGCTCGATGATGCCCCCGGTCATGACACGCCTCCGAAGCCGTTACGGCGCGGCAATGCGAGCAGATCCTTGAAATACTGAAGATGGGTCATGAAGGGATGGATCTCGCCTTCGAGCGTCGCCTCTCCGCGCTTGGTCAACGCCAGCAGATCATGCCAGCCCGCCGGCGGGCGCGGCTGCCAGTAGGCGGCGAGCGCGGCCGGCGTGGCGCGATATGCGAAGCGCCAGGATCGCATCAACACGGGAGCCCGCGTCATATCCACGATCTGCCCGGCCCGGATGCTGACGTGGAACGGCTGCGTGCTCACCCCGAGCAGGCAATCGACGTCGAGCCAGCGACCGCGAGCCGTCAACGTCGCATCGCGCGCCAGCAGGGCCGGGATCGACTCAAAGGCCGCGATGACGGCGTCGGCGCTACATCGGATCGGCGCATCACTGCTGTTGCCGCTGCGCTCAGATGCCATCGCTTCATCCCCAATTGTTCTGTCTAACAGAACGTCATTCTATTTTGATGATGTTTCTATACAGACCTCCCACATGAACTCAAGTCCCCTGCCTGGGCCGGGCAGCTCCAAGGGGGACCCTTATCGGCCTCCGTCAGGCAAGCACGTCAGCCACGATCGCCTTCAACACGCGCTGCACATCGGCCGGCCTGAGGCGCACTTGCAAACCGCGCTGGCCGCCATTGAGATAGACCAGATCATGCGCAAGCGCGCTCTGCTCGATCACGGTCGGTACTTGCTTGCGCTGCCCGAACGGGCTGATGCCGCCGACCTTGTAGCCCGTGAGGCGCTCGGCCTCCGGCGGCTTCATCATCTGCGCCGACTTGCCGCCCACGGCTGCGGCGAGCTTCTTCATCGACACTTCCTGGTCGGACGGCACAATCACGCAGACCGGCTTGCCGTCAACCTGCGCCATCAGCGTCTTCAACACGCGCGACGGGTCTTCGCCGAGTGCGGCGGCAGCCTGGAGGCCGATGCTCTCAGCGTCAGGATCGTAGTCGTAGGCATGGACGGTGAAGGCGACACCGGCTGCAGCAAGCGCCCGGGTGGCGGGAGTGACTTTGGACATAGGCGATATCTACCACCGTCATTGCGAGGAGCGAAGCAACGAAGCAATCCAGAATCTCGCCGCCGAGGCAGTCTGGATTGCTTCGCTACGCTCGCAATGACGTTTGTGGGACAAATGCCCGCCACACAACCATCCGTCGTCCCGGCGTTCGTCGGGACGACACCGAGGTTGGGGTCTGCGAAACCACGCCGCCAAACGACGGCGTAGTCCCTATTCCGCCGCGTCCCGTATCTCCGCGCGCTCGGCTCTGGCCGCGCAGAACTTGAACTCCGGAATCTTGCCGAACGGATCGAGCGCCGGATTGGTCAGCAAATTCGCCGCAGCCTCCGCGTAGCAGAACGGCATGAACACCATATTCTGCGGCACGTCGCGATCTGAGCGGACCTTGACCTCGAGCGCGCCGCGGCGGGTCTCGAGGCGAATGAAATCACCCGGCGCGAGCTTCTTTGCGTGCATGTCCTTCGGCGACATGAACGCGACAGCCTCGGGTTCGATCTGGTCGAGCACATGCGCGCGGCGGGTCATCGAGCCGGTGTGCCAGTGCTCCAGCACGCGGCCGGTCGACAGCACCATGGGATATTCGGCGTCGGGGATCTCGTCCGGCGGGATCACCTTGGCCGGCACGATCTTGCCGCGGCCGCTCGCGGTCGGAAAGCCCGTGGTGAAGATGATCTCGTTGCCGGGCTTGTCGGGCGCATCGACGGGATAGGTCACCGCGCCTTCGCGCACCAGACGATCCCAAGTGATGTTCTTCAGCGACGGCATCAGCTCTGCCATCTCGGTGAAGACGTCGCCGGGGCCGGCATAATTCCAGGGCAGGCCCATGCGCTTGCCGATCTCCTGGATGATCCAGAGATCCTGCCGCGCATCACCGGGCGGCTTGATCACCTGGCGCGCCAACTGCACGCGGCGATCGGTGTTGGTGAAGGAGCCTTCCTTCTCCGCGAAAGCCGAGGCCGGCAGGATGACGTCGGCATGGAACGCGGTCTCGGTGACGAACAGGTCCTGCACCACGAGATGATCGAGCATCGCGAGCGCCTGGCGGGCATGCTGCAGATCGGGGTCGGACATCGCGGGGTTCTCGCCCTCGATGTACATGCCCGTGATCTCGCCGGCGTGGATCGCGTTCATGATCTCGACCACGGTGAGGCCGCGGACGGGATCGAGATCCTGCTGCCAGAGCTTCTCGAAATTGCCGCGCAGATCGTCGCGGCCGACCGGCTGATAGTCCGGCAGGAACATCGGGATCAGGCCGGCGTCGGAGGCGCCCTGCACGTTGTTCTGGCCGCGCAGCGGATGCAGGCCGGTGCCGGGACGGCCGACCTGGCCGGTGATCAGCGCCAGCGCAATCAGGCAGCGCGCATTGTCGGTGCCGTGGACATGCTGGCTGATGCCCATGCCCCAGAAGATGATCGACGATTTTGCGCGCGCATAGGTCCGCGCGACCTCGCGCAGGGTTTGCGCCGGGATGCCGCAGATCGCCTCCATCTTCTCCGGCGTGAACTCCTTGATCTTCTCCTTGAGGTCCTCAAAACCCTCGGTGTAGCCGGCGATGTACTGGTCGTCGGTCAAGCCTTCGGTGATGATCGTGTTGATCATCGCGTTCAGCATCGCAACGTCGGAGCCCGGCTTGAACTGCAGGTGCCGGGTTGCGTGACGCGACAGCGTCTGCCGGCGGGGATCCATCACGAACAGCTTGGCGCCGTTCTGCTTGACCGCGTTCTTGATGAAGGTCGCGGCGACCGGATGGTTCACGGTCGGGTTGGCACCGATCACGATGATGACCTCGGCGTCCATCGCGGCCGAGAACGGCGCCGACACCGCGCCCGAGCTCAGGCCTTCGAACAGCGCGGCTACCGACGAAGCGTGGCACAGACGGGTGCAATGGTCGACATTGTTGGAGCCGAAGCCGGTGCGCACCAGCTTCTGGAACAGATAGGCCTCCTCGTTCGAACCCTTGGCCGAGCCGAAGCCGGCCAGCGCCTTCACGCCCTTCTCGTCGCGGATCTTGACAAGGCCCTTGGCGGCGATGTCGAGCGCTTCTTCCCAGCTCGCTTCGCGGAAATGGGTAAAGGGATTGGCCGGATCGACCTGGTCGTTGGCATCCTTCTTCGCGTTCGGCAGCCGCACCAGCGGCTTGGTCAGGCGATGCGGATGGTGGATGTAGTCGAAGCCGAAGCGGCCCTTGACGCAGAGGCGGTTGTGATTGGCGGGACCATCGCGGCCCTCCGCATAGATCACCTTCTCGTCCTTGACCTCGTAAGTCACCTGGCAGCCGACGCCGCAGAACGGGCAGAGCGAATCCACCTTCTTGTCGGCATAGGTGACGCGGGTCTGCTTCTCGTCGAGCATCACGGCCGGCATCAACGCGCCGGTCGGGCAGGCCTGAACGCATTCGCCGCAGGCGACGCAAGTGGACTCGCCCATGGGATCGTCGAAGTCGAACACGATCTTCGAGCCATGGTTGCGATAAGCCATGCCGATGACATCGTTGACCTGGACCTCGCGGCAGGCGCGCACGCACAGGCCGCACTGGATGCAGGCATCGAGGTTGACCCTCATCGCCGGATGGCTGGCATCGGTCTCCCAGCGCTCGGCGGAGGGGAAGCGGCTCTCCGTGACCCCGGTGGTTTCGGCCCAATGCCAGAACTTGGAATCCGGATCGTGCGAGGTCTCGCGCGCCGGCTGGTCGGCCACCAGCAGCTCCATCACCATCTTTTGCGCCGACACCGCACGCGCGGACTCCGACTTCACCTTCATGCCGACGGACGGCGTGCGCTTGCAGGATGCCGCGAGCACACGCTCGCCCTCGATCTCGACCATGCAGGCGCGGCAATTGCCGTCGGGCCGATAGTCGGGTGCCGGCGAATAGCAGAGATGCGGAATCTCGCGGCCCTGCCGCTTGGCCACCTGCCAGATGGTCTCGCCGGGCTTGGCCTCGACCTGCTTGCCGTCGAGTTCGAACGTAATCTTGGTCATTCGGCCGCTTCCTTGAACTCGTCAGGGAAATATTTGATCACGGTGGCCAGCGGATTCGATGCCGCCTGTCCGAGCCCGCAGATCGAGGCATCGCGCATCGCCTGGCTCAATTCTTCCAGAAGAGCCCGGTTCCAGACCGGCTGCTGCATCAGCAGCGCCGCCTTCTGGGTTCCGACCCGGCACGGCGTGCACTGGCCGCAACTCTCGTCCTCGAAGAACTTCATCAGATTGAGCGCAGCCGCGCGCACGCTGTCCTTTTGCGACAGGATCACGATCGCGGCGGAGCCGATGAAGCAGCCGTATTTTTCCAGCGTGCCGAAATCGAGCGGGATGTCGTCCATCGACGCCGGCAGGATGCCACCGGACGCACCGCCCGGCAGGTACGCGTAGAATTGATGGCCGTCGGCCATGCCGCCGCAATATTCGTCGATCAGCTCGCGCACGGTGATGCCCGCGGGCGCGAGCTTCATGCCGGGATTTTTCACGCGGCCCGAGACCGAGAAGCTGCGCAGGCCATGACGCTCGTGGCGACCATGGCCCTTCCACCAGTCGGCGCCCTTCTCGACGATGTCGCGCACCCACCACAGCGTCTCGATGTTGTTGATCAGCGTCGGCAGGCCGAACAGGCCGACCTGGAACGGATAAGGCGGCTTGTGCCGGGGCAGGCCGCGCTTGCCCTCGATGCTTTCGAGCAGCGAGGATTCCTCGCCACAGATGTAGGCGCCGGCGCCGCGGCGCATGTGCAGCGTCGGGCCGCCCGGCGGCAGCTTTGCGATCTCGCGCTCGAGGATCTCGCGCGAGGCCGGATATTCGTCGCGCAGGTAGATATAGACGTCGGACGCCTGCACCACATAAGCGCCGATCAGCATGCCCTCGACGAAGCGATGCGGGTCGCTTTCGAGATAGATGCGGTCCTTGAACGTGCCGGGCTCGCCCTCGTCGCCGTTGATCGCCATCAACCGCGGACCGGGCTCGCCGAGCACGGCGCGCCACTTCCGCCCCGTCGGGAAGCCGGCGCCGCCGAGGCCGCGCAGCGAGGCGTCGTCGAGCCCCTTCAGGAGATCGTCCTTGGACAATTCGCCCGAGCGCACGCGGTTGAGGAGTTTGTAGCCGCCATCAGCGACATAGGCGTCGTAGTCGACATATTCGGGCAGGTGCGCATGGGTGTCGCCGCTCTTCGCGGCCGCCATCACATTGGCGACGGTCGCGTGATCGACGAAGTTGTGGCCGACTTCCGCAGCTGGCGCGGTGTCGCAGCGGCCGACACAGGGTGCGCGGACGACGCGGATGCCGGGACCCGATGCGCTCTGCAGATCCTCGAGCAGCTTTTCGCCGCCGAGCATCGCACAGGTGAGAGAATCGCAGACGCGGATCGTCAGCGGGGCGATATCCGGTTCGCCCTCCTTCACCACGTCGAAATGCGCGTAGAAGGTCGCAGTCTCGAACACCTCGGCAAAGGCGAGCTTCATCTCGTCGGCGAGCGCGGCCAGATGCGCGGCCGAGATCTGATGATATTTGTCCTGGATCAGGTGCAAATATTCGATCAGGAGATCGCGCCGCCGCGGCTTGTCGCCGAGCAATTGCTCGATCTCGTGCGCGGCGGCGGGATCGACCTGCCGCCCCTTGGGCGTGGCCTTGGCGCGCCGGCGTCCCTCGCCGGGATGCTCGAATTCTCTGACCTTGTGAACGTCGTCGTTGCTGCTCATGGAAACGTCGCGTTCTCCCTAAATCCGCGATGATCTCGGGCAGCACCGCCTTCGCGATCCGCCTTCATTTCCAGGCTCGACCGATGGAACCGCGCGCCCCGGCGTCCCCTGCATCGAGCCTCATTCAGCTCAACTCTAGTCTCTGGTATACCAGAGGGGCAAGCAAATTTGGAACGGCTCTATAATGATTAGGGGCGGGCAGCCGCCCTGCCACGCCCCTTCACGCAAACGCTACGCGGAACCTGCCTCAAGTCTTGTTCATGCACTCTTCGATGTAGAACCAGCGATCATCGCCAGTAAGGCCCTTGGACTTCACTTCAGAGCGACAGGCCTTCAGCTTCGGCTTGTTGGCCGCCCATTTGGCCTTCATGTCCTTCAGCTTCTGCATGGTGAGCTTGATCTTACCGGGCTTGGCCTCGGTCGTTGCAGCCGTGGTTGCAGGCGCCGCCGCGGTCTGTGCCGATGCAGCATGAAGGCTTGCAGCGAGCAGCACGGCGGCAAGGCAGATGCGGGTGCGAAGCATAAGAATCCCCTAAATCCCATTCTTGATGATTTGAAAAGCGAATGCCGCAGGACGCCGATCACCAGCGTCCCGCGACCATGTCGACTGTGATCAGAAGATCTTCACCGCGCTCTCCAGCGTCTTCCACACGCCCCAGGCCAGCGGTACGCCGACGAACGCCCAGAACATCGCCGCCCTGGCGTCCAGACCGCCCTTGCCGATGCCGAACGAGCCGTGCTGGATCGACGCCTCGCTCTTCGCGCTGGCCGCCTGCAATCTGGCGACCTCCTCGGAGCTCATGTTCCACTTCGGATCGACTGGCTTGATCAGGTAGTTGCAGATCAAACCGGCGATCAGCATGGCGCACAGGATGTACATCGTCGTGTTGTAGAGCTGATCGCGTGGCACGCCCGCCGCGAGCTGGAACTCGCGGATGTAGTTGACCACGACGGGGCCGATGATGCCCGCCGTCGACCAGGCCGTCAGCAACCGGCCGTGAATGGCCCCGACGAACTGCGTGCCGAACATATCGGCGAGATAGGCCGGCACGGTTGCGAAGCCGCCGCCGTACATCGACAGGATGATGCCGAAGCCGAGCACGAACAGCAACTTCGAGCCCATCGCCGCGAAGGTCGGCGCCAGCGCATAGAGCACGATGCCGAGGATGAAGAACGTGTAGTAGGTGTTCTTGCGACCCATCAGGTCCGACATCGACGCCCAGAAGAACCGGCCGCCGATGTTGAACAGCGACAGCAGGCCAGCGAAGCCGGCGGCGATCGCCGCGATCGACGCCTTCTGTTCGACCGAAAGCTGGCTGAACGTCAGTTCCGGATGCCCGATCAGTTTGCCGGCGAAGATCTCCTGGAGCATGGGCGAGGCCATGCCGATCACCCCGATACCCGCCGAGACGTTCAAGCAGAGCACCCACCAGATCAGCCAGAATTGCGGCGTCTTGTGCGCATTGTTGAGGTGCACGTGGTGCTCGGTGATCATCGACTTCTTCTCGCTCGGCGGCGTCCAGCCATCAGGCTGCCAGCCGGGCGGCGTCACCCGATAGGCAAAGGCGCCGATCGTCATGAAGACGAAGTAGATCACTCCCATCACGACGAAGGTCTGCCAGACGCCGACGTCCGTCGCGCTCTTGAAGTAGTTGATGAGCAGATTGGCGAGCGGCGCACCGATCATCGCACCACCGCCAAAACCCATGATGGCCATGCCGGTCGCCATGCCGCGGCGATCAGGAAACCATTTGATCAGCGTCGACACCGGCGAGATATAGCCGAGACCAAGCCCGACCCCTCCGATCACGCCGGCCCCGAGCCACATGATCCAGAGCTGATGGACGTAGATGCCGAAGGCGCCGATCAGGAGGCCGCCGCCCCAGCAAAGCGCAGCAACGAAACCAGCCTTGCGGGGACCCGCGCGCTCGAGCCACCCGCCCCAGATCGCGGCGGAGACACCGAGCAGCACAAAGAACAGCGTATACATCCAGCCGAGGCTCGCAACTTTCCAGTCGCAGGTCGTCGTGAAGAGCTCCTGCCACAGCGAGATGTCCGGGCATGCCTTGCTCTGGGTGATCCCGATCGAACGCGACAGCGGCAGCCAGAACACCGAGAAGCCATAGGCCATGCCGATGCAGAGATGGATGCACAGTGCCGCCGGCGGCACCAGCCAGCGATTGAAGCCAGCCCTTGCGACCGTGTGTTCGCGATCGAGAATTCCCGCGCCTGCACCCGAAAGTTTCCCAGCGCTTTCAACTGTCGTCATCAAGTCCTCCCCTAAGCCACCCTTCTGAGCAGCCTGCCACTATGACCCCGTTCCTCAGCCCGGCGCAGTTCAGCCGTGTCCCTGCTGCTCCGCACAATCACCCGACGCCCGCCAGGATCGTCACGCGCGTCTTAAAAATTAACCCCTCGAGCGGGGCTCTATGCCCGATACGACGCGCAAGCTTCGTGCATGGCCCGTTGACCCGCGTATCGCAGGCGAGACTCAACCTCCGCGCCTGCGCGGAGAAAGTCAATTTGGGCAGAAGCCATGATCGATGTCGATAGACAAAAGGTTGGTATCCGCGCGATAACGTTCTCAAGAACGCAGCGCACCATTGACACTCTCTATTGAACCATTCGCTTTTTCTATCAAGAAAACGATGCGCGCCTCGTTGCGCTCGGTGATCTCGACCTTGTCGCCGGTCTCGCGGATCAGGTTCGGAATGTCAATCACCGACAAGGGATCGGTGCAATGGACCTCGAGCTGATCGCCCGGCTGCAACGGCTTCAGCGCCTTGCGGGTCTTCAGGGCGGGTAGCGGGCATTTCAATCCCGTGAGATCGAGCGTCGTTCTGGTCATGGACGCAACATGGCGGGACGAGGCGGTGGGGTCAACGCAAGTCTCTACAGCAGATCCGCGTAGGACAAAAAGCCTACGTCCTGCCCTGGCTCGACATGCGTGATGGGCTCGTCGAGTTCGACGAGGCCGTCGGTCTCGACCAGCGAGGACAGAAGCCCCGCCCCCTCGCGCGGAAACTTGACGGCCTCGAGCCGGCCGTCCTGCGCGCGCCGCAGGGAAACGCGCACATATTCGCGGCGACCGTTCTTCTTCTTGTAGGAAAACGCAGCGCGCACCGGGATCGGCAACAGCGGCTCGGGAAGACTGCCCGCGAGCGCCAACACGGTCGGCCGCACCACATGGACGAAGGTGACGAAACTTGCCACGGGATTGCCGGGCAATCCGATCAGCGGCGTGCCGTCGATGATCCCCATCGCCACGGGGCGGCCGGGCTTGATCGCCATCCGCCACAGCACCAGCGAGCCGATGCTCTCGACCGCCGCCTTGACGTGGTCCTCCTCGCCGGTCGAGACGCCGCCGGTCGTGAGGATCAGGTCATGAGAGCCGGCAACCTGCTTCAAGCCGTTCGCGAGCGAAATCCGCTCGTCGCGCAAGATGCCGAGATCGCTGACCTCGCAGCCGAGCCGGCGCAGCATCGCCATCAGCATGAAGCGGTTGGAATCGAACAGTTGCGGGGCCGCGCGCGGCTCGCCGGGCGAGGCCAGTTCGTCGCCGGTCGAGAACACCGCAACGCGAATGCGCCTGACGACGTCGAGACCGACAAGACCGAACGCGGCGGCAAGCGCGACATGCTGCGGCCGCAGCCGCTGCCCGGCGCGCAACGCGATGTGCCCCTTCGGGATGTCCTCGCCTGCAGGGCGGACATTCGCGCCGGGCTTCAGCCCCGACGGCAGCACGATCTTTCCGTTATCGTCGATGCGGACGTCCTCCTGCATGAAGACGGTTTCGGCATCCGGCGGCATCGGCGCGCCCGTGAAGATGCGTGCGGTGTAGCCAGGCTTGATCGGTGCCTGTGCAAGAGCGCCGGCCTGGATGCGGCCATCGAGCGGGAACGCCCGCTCCGCAGCCTGCGGAATGTCGGCGTTGCGCACGGCGTAGCCGTCGACGGCCGAGTTGGTGAAGGGCGGCAGCGGCAGCGGCGCTGCGACATCGCGCGCCAGCACCCGCCCGTCCGCCTCGACCAGCGCCACCGTCTCGATATCGGCGATCGCATCGACGCGCGTCGTGATCAGGCCAACGGCCTTGTCGACCGACATCATCGGGCCGCCGAAGGCAAAGCAATCGTCCGACAGTTGCGCCATGGTGCCTCGTCAGCGCATCGCGGCGCTCTTCGCCACCGCTTCCTCGACCGGCATCGCCGCGCGCAGCAGCAGCGCCGCGGCCGCCGCGATATCGTCGAGATGGACAGTCGGCAGCCCGGTGTCAATGGCGGTGTCGGCCGCGATCCCGGCGATCCCCGGGTCGTCGGGAAACAGCAGCGGCTTGCCGTTTGCCGCGCGATGCACCTCGATCTTGCGATGCGGCTCGCGCTTGAAGCCCTCGACCACGACGAGATCGACCGCAGACAGCTTGCCCAGGAGTTCCGGCAGCCGCGGCTCCGCCGACCCGCGCAGTTCGTGCATCAGGGCCCAGCGGTTTGACGACGCCACCAGCACCTCGGCCGCGCCGGCCTCGCGATGGCGCCAGGAATCCTTGCCGGGCACGTCGACGTCGAACTGGTGATGCGCATGCTTGATGACCGAGACGCGCAGGCCCTGCGCTTTGAAGTGCGGGATCAGCCGCGTCAACAGCGTGGTCTTGCCCGCTCCGCTCCAGCCTGCAAGGCCGATGACTTTCATGACCGTTCGCTCTCCGCCAACGGCTCGCCGGCCGATGGAACCTCAGGTCCCTCACCGGTGATTGCGAGCGCAGCGAAGCAATCCAGACTGCCGCCGCGGAAAGATTCTGGATTGCTTCGCTGCGCTCGCAATGACGAACCGAGGCATTTCACCCATTCCCCGCCATGCATATATCGGCTTGACCCGAATGTCATGCTACCCTCGCGGCCATGATGAAGATCGACAAAACCCCGGTGCCCCTGATCGTCCCCAATCCAGACGACCCGCGCCTGACCCAAAGCGTGACCGGGACCGACCAGACTGGTGCCAAGGTCGAGATCAAGGTGCCGATGGAGCGACCGCTGACGCTCTATTTGAATTCCCAGGAGATCGTCACCATGATGACGATCGGCGACTACCCCGAATATCTGGCGCTTGGC